>NZ_DASXFO010000087.1:0-17991 GCF_036489515.1 Acidocella sp. | reverse complement strand
AGTACCATGTTCACGGCGACGCGTCGCAGTTCGGCCTGTGTCGATGCAGGGAGTTTGCGGAAATCACGATCGATGGGCATGCCTATGTGATAGCAGCCCACGTCCTATTATGATACCTATTTGCCCGTCCAGTTAGTAGTTTGGGCCATGGGCGTTGGCCGCGACACAGCCCATGCCCCAGCATAACAAAAGTTTTTGCGCCGCTTTTTTCAAAAAGCGGCTGCTTTCTTTTTCGTCAGCCTTTCCACGCCGCCGTGGCCGCGTCATCGCTGGCGCGGGCTTCCACCCAGGCGGTCTCGCCATTCGCCAGCTCCTCCGCCTTCCAGAACGGCGCGCCGGTTTTCAGCCAGTCGATCAGGAAGGCCGTGGCCTGCAGCGCCGCGGCGCGGTGTGCGCTGGCGGCGGCGACGAACACGATATTATCACCCGGCAGTAGCCGGCCGACGCGATGGATGATAGTGCAGCCGGTCAGCTCCCAGCGCGCCTCGGCCTCGGCGGCGATGGCGGCCAGCGCCTTTTCGGTCATGCCCGGATAATGTTCCAGCCGCAGCGCCGTGACCCGGTGCGCGCCATCGCGGTCGGCGCGCACGGTGCCGATGAAGCTGGCGATGCCGCCCACATCCGGAGTGGCAAGCCATGCGTTCTCGGCGGCGACATCGAAATCCTCCTCCTGCACCAGGATCCGCTGCATCCTATCCTCCGGTCACCGGCGGGAAGAAGGCAATTTCCCGGGCGCCGGCGATGGAAGTGTCCGGCGTTCCGAATTCCTGATCGACGGCGCAGCGCACCAGCCGCGCGTTCTCGAAAGCGGCCTCATGACGCGGGCTCTGAAGCTTCAGCCAGTCCACCAGATCTGCCACCGTGCGCAACGCCTCGGGCAAGTCCCGCTCCTCCTCAGCGGCGCCAACCTTCTCGCGCAGCCAGGCGAAGTAGAGAATTTTCACCGCGCATCGCCCGGCGCGGCCGGCACCACGGCCTGCCCGCCACCCGGCGTGGTGGCATAGAGCGACGAGCCGAGATCGTCAGTGCTGCTGTTATCCGCAGGCCCCTGGCCGGGCGGATAAGGCGACGGCAGAGAAGGCTGATAGTCCTTACCAACCGGCTCGTTGGCGTTGCGCTGCACCTCGCTCAGCGTCGGCATCGGCTGCACCGCTCCCGGCCAAACATCGCCCGCCTGCGGCTGGAGCGGGGCCACCGCCGCCTGATGGCCCGTCACCCGCTGCGCGGTCTCGCTCGTGGCTGCCGGCGCGTTGGGATTACCGAAGGGCCAGAGCGAGGCACCCGCGAATTGCCGCTCACTGGCGCAGCCTGACAGCAACAAGATCAGGCCGATGGTCAAATAGTGCCGCAAATCACCGCTCCTTAGTCTACCGCCCCTCATTTAGACCAAGTGCGCCGATGAGGAAATCGGCGACACCCTGCGCATCCCCCAGGTCGAGCACCGGGACCGGGCAGTCCGGCAGCTTCTCGTCCGAGGCCACGGCAATCACCTCCATCGAGGTCCAGAGCGGCGGCTTGCCAACGCTGGGGCGGTGCACTTCAAGTTTCGGGATCTCGTAACCCTTGAACCCCTCCACCAGCACCAGATCCACGGGGCGCAGCCGCGCCAGCATGTCCGACAGAGCCGTATCTTTTTGATACGAGAACAGAGCGTAGCCGCGCGCCGAAGCCAGGATCACCTCTTCCGCCCCGGCCTCGGCATGGCGCGCGCTGTCCTTGCCCGGCTTGTCCAGCGGCAGATCGTGATGCGCGTGCTTGATGCTGGAGATTTTCAGCCCCCGCGCGCGCAGCACCGGGATCAGCGCGGTCAGCAGCGTGGTCTTGCCGCTGCCCGACCAGCCGACAATGCCGAGCGCTTGGACCAAAACCCCTCAGACCGTCGGGCGCGGCGTGGTAACGTGGCGCAGCCCGGCATTCAGGTAATCCCATCCGGTCACCAGAGTCAGTACCGCCGCACCCCAGAGCAGCGTGCCACCGATCCAGGCCATCGGCAGGCCGCCCAGGCCGATGATATGCGCGCCGCCCTGCCCCAGCAGCAGCAGGCCGAGCGCCACCATCTGCACGCCGGTCTTCCATTTCGCGAGGCGCGTCACCGGCAGGCCGATGCGGATCTCCGCGAGATACTCGCGCAGGCCGCTGACCAGGATCTCGCGCAGCATGATGACGATGGCCGGGTAGATGCCCCCGGTCGGGAGATGTCCGAATCCGACCAGCGCCATCAGCGTCGCGCCGATCAGCAGCTTGTCGGCGATCGGGTCGAGCATGCGGCCGAAATCGGAAAGTTGCAGGCGCTCGCGCGCCAGCCTGCCGTCGAGATAATCGGTGACCGCGGCGGCGGCGAACAACAGCGCCGCCAGCAGATCCGCCCAGGGCGCGCCGATCGCCACCAGCAGCACCAACAGCGGAATCGCAGCGATGCGCGACAGAGTAAGAATATTGGGCAGGTCACTGATCATGTGTTCAATACCCTACGCGTTTTTTTTCGCGTGCGAAACCGGCAAAGCGGCGCCCAACTCCGCCAAAAACGCCTCACCCGCCTGCTGTGACGCCGCCTCCAGCCCGCGATAGGCCCCCAGCACCTGCAAGCCGGTCGCGGTCAGCCGGGCGCCGCCGCCGCCGGCCCCGCCTTTCGCCGCCTCCACCACCGGCGTGCGGAACAGCCCGTTCATCGCCTCCACCAGCGCCCAGGCACGCTTATAGCTCATGCCCAACTCGCGGCCCGCGGCGGCGATCGAGCCAGTCGCCTGGATCTGCTCCAGCAGATCGGCGCGTCCGGGTCCCATCACCAGCTCCCCGCCATGGACGAGCCGGATGCGTAAAGTGAAGCCGCTCTCTTTTGGTTTCCTTGTCATGTCAGAAGCAGAAGCACGAACACGGCGCATTGACGATATATACGGCCAAGGATATCGCTAAACAAACATATCGGAGAGTATCCATGCCTAAATCGCGCCGCTGGCTCATCGCCGCCACTATCTCTCTGCTCGCCGTAGGCGCCGCTACCGGCGCAGCGCAGGCGCAGACCTCGTCGATCACCGTCGCTTTTGCCGGCTCGATGGGCACGGTGATGGATCACGGCATTGCTCCCGCCTTCACCGCCAAAACCGGCACGACCGTGCATGGCATTGGCCAGGCCGCGATGGGGCTTGCCCATCTGATCACCGGCAAGGACATCAACCCGGACGTGTTTGTCTCGGTTTCCGCCCCGCCGATCAAGGTCGTCCGAGCCGCCGGCCTGGCGCACAACGCGCCGCCGGTCGCCAGCTCCGCTTTGGTTCTGGCCTATTCCCCGGCGTCGAAATTCGCCGCGCAATTCGCCAAACCGAATCCTGACATCGCGCAGCTCCTGACCCTCCCGGGCGTGCGCATTGGCCGCACCGACCCGCGGGTCGACCCGCAGGGTCAGTATGTGCTGTTCGCCCTGCAGCTCGCGGAGAAATACTATAAACTTCCCGGCCTGGCGCAAAAGATCACGGGCCCGATCGTCAACCCGGCGGAAATCTTCACCGAACCCTCGCTGCTGGCACGGCTGCAGGATGGCCAGATCGACTACATCATCGGCTACCAAAGCGCGGTGATCTCGCTGCACCTGCCCTATATCAACCTTCCCCCTGAGATCAATTTCTCCGACCCGGCTTACCAGAAGGACTGGTATTCTCAGGCCACGCTGACACTGCCCATCGCCGGCAAGGTCACGACCATCCATCCGACGCCGCTGGTCTATTACGCGACCGTGCTGAAAAACGCGAAGCACCCGAAAGCCGCTGCGGCCTACATGAAGTTCCTGCTCAGCCCGCAGGGCCAGGCACTGTTCGCCAAATACGGCTATGGCCCCGCCAAGGGACCCTCGGCCTGATTTTTTGGTCTTACGCGAGGCCAGCACTGCTACTACTGGTGCTGGCCTTTCTCTCGGCGCCCCTGCTCGGCCTGCTGACCGGTGGCGATTGGAACCCTGCTGATCTGTCGCGCACGGATGTCTGGGCCATCGTCACCTCGCTTGCCGGCGGCGCCGCTGCGGTGACGATCGTCGCACTATTCGGCACGCCGCTGGCTTTCTATCTCGCCCGCACGCGCGGCCGGCTCAGCGCTGTCGCCGAGGCGCTGGTGCTGATCCCGATGCTGACCCCGGCTCTGGCGCTCGGCATCCTGCTCGCCTCCGTCTACGGCCCCGCCGCCCCGGCCGGAGAATTTTTCAGCCATATCGGGCTGACGCTCACCAACACCCCCGCCGCCTTCGTGCTGGCGTCGCTGTATGGGGCGCTGCCGACCTATGTGCTGACGGCACGCTCCGCCTTCGTCGAGGTGCCCGTGGAATATGAGCGGGTCGCCCGCACGCTCGGCGATACGCAGATGCGCGTGTTCTTCCGCGTCACTTTGCCGCTGGCGCAGCGCGGCCTCGCCGCCGCTTTGGCTTTGTGCTGGGTGCGGGCGCTGGGCGAATTCGGCGTGGTGCTGATCATCGCCTATTTCCCCGCCGGCATGCCGGTCCAGCTATGGACCGATGTACAGGATCTCGGCATCCAGGCGGTGTTCCCGCTGGTCGCGACCTTCCTGCTGGTCACCTTGCCGGTGCCGCTCTGGCTCGGTTTACGAGCCCGCCGCCTGCCCGCGTAGAGCAAAGGAAGACTACTTTTTGTGAACAAAAAGTAGCAAAAAAACTTTACTGTGCTGGGCCATGGGCGTTGTCCGCGACACCGCCCATGGCCCAGCATAATAAAAGTTTTTGCGCCGCTTTTTTTAAAAAGCGGCTACTTCCTTTCTTTGCGCTCAGGCTCCAAGACTTTGCCATGCGACATCTCATCTCCTCCGGATCGGAATACGAACGTCTCATCGGCTATTCCCGCGCCGTACGGGATGGCGACTGGGTGTTTGTCTCCGGTACCACCGGCTTCGATTATGCGACCATGGCCATCGCCGAGGACATCGCGGCGCAGACGGAACAATGTTTCCGCAACATCGCCGCGGCGCTGCACGAAGCGGGCGCGGGGCTGAAAGACATCGTCCGCATCCGCTACATCGTGCCCGAAGGTGGTGCAGCGTTCGAACAATGCTGGCCGGTCCTGCAAAAGCATCTCGGCGACATCCGCCCCGCCGCAACCATGCTCGCCGCCGGGCTGATGGACCCGCGCATGCGCATCGAGATTGAAGTCACCGCCCGGATCAGCCCGTGACCCCTTTCGCGGTCGATTACCGCCTGACCCACCCGATCGCCCTGCATGTCGCCTTCGAGATCCGCGGCTTCACCGCCCTGCTCGGCCGTTCCGGCGCCGGCAAATCCTCGCTGATCAAGGCCCTGGCCGGGCTCGTCCAGGCCACCGGCACACCCTGGGCGGGGCTGCCCCCGGAGCTGCGCGAGGTCGGCTATCTGCCGCAGAACGCCGCCTTGTTTCCGCACCTCACGGCGCTGGAAAACGTCGCTTATCCGCTGCGCGGCCGCGACCGGTTCGAGCGCGCGAAAACCCTGCTCGATGAGTTGGGCCTGCTGGATTTGGCCCCGCGCCCGGCGACGCAGCTTTCCGGCGGCCAGGCGCAGCGCGTCGCCTTGGCCCGCGCCCTCGCCCACCGGCCCAAATTGCTGCTGCTGGACGAACCCTCAAGCGGGCTCGACGCCACCACCCGCGACGCCACCTTCACGTGGCTGATCGACACGCTGGCAGCGCGCGGCGTGCCGGCCTTGGCGGCAACGCACGATCCCGGCCTCGCCGGTTTCACCGACTGGATGGTGCTGCTCTCGGAGCAGAAAATCATCCGCGAGGGCACGCCGCGAGACCTCTTCGCCGCCCCCGGCAGCGTCGCCGCCGCCGAGCTGCTGGGCTTCGAGAATATCTGGCAGGAGGAACAGAGCTGGTTCGCCGCCCGCAGCACGGATTTTCGCCCCGCCACCGCCGGAAGGGAGGCCCGCATCGTCCGGGTCCGGGCACATGGGAGCGGGCTGCGCCTGGATTGCGCCATGCCCCAGCCGGTGATCGTGCATACAGAAAATACGGCCGAGGCTTTTACGCCTGGCGCAACGCTGTGCCTGCACATCGCGCCGGACAAGCTGCGAAGGCTTCGAAGCTAAAGGAAAAAAGTAGCCGCTTTTTAAAAAAAGCGGCGCAAAAACTTTTACTATGCTGGGCCATGGGCTGTGTCATCGACAACGCCCATGGCCCAGCATAGTAAAGTTTTTTTGCTACTTTTTGTTCACAAAAAGTAGCCTTGCTTTTTCCTTCTCAGGCAGCCCGGGTCAGGCGCTTGATGAAGGCCGAGACGTGGTGGCGGCGCATTTCCGCCTTCGCCTTGGTGCTGGTGGTCATGTAGTTCATCTGCATCACATAGCGCTGGCCGACGAACTGCTTGTGCCCGTGGAAGGTGGTCGGCCCGTTCGGGAAGACCAGCAGCGTACCGTCCACCGGCGGCACTTCCACCACGTAGTTTTCCAGGTCGGTATTGTTGCGCAGTAGGCGCAGGCAGCCTTTCTGCTGCGCCCAGGCCTCACCGTTGCCGGGGTTCAGGTACAGCAGGATGGTCACGCGCTTGGCCGAGGAGTCGGTATGGATCTGCCCATCCTTCTCCCCGGAATTGCCGCGCAGCGTGGTCATCACCGGCGCGCCGTCCAGCTCCAGGCCGAACTTCTCGGCGATGATGCTGCGGAAGGTGGCGCCCTCCAGCCCGGCGACCATTTCCTTCGCCGCCGGCTTGAGGCTCAGCGCCCCGGTCGGGAAGCTGCCACGGGCGCGCATCGCCGGCAGTGCTGCGACGACCTCGGCCAAAGCCGCCGGCTTGATGAAGCGGGGCAACACGATATGCGTGAACGGGTCGTTCGAGACCGGCGTGGCACGCAGAGAGTCGAAATCGAAAATGTCCATGGTGGTCAATCCGTATTGGACGGCGCCATTGCCGTCAAATGGTCCAAAAGTATGCCCATTATTGCGCTGCACAACCCTCTGCGGTATCGAAATCGCGCATGTCCAGCGTTTCTTCCCCGCTACCCGGGGTTATCCCGGAATACCGCGCCCGCATCGCCGCCGGCAGCATCATCTCTGACCCCGCCCAGGCCAGCGCCGCGGAGCGGCTGCAAGCCCTGTGGGCCAAATTGCGCGGCTATAACCCGCCCCCGAAAGCGCCGCCGAATGGCTGGATGGGCCGCCTGCTGCGCCGCAAGCCGGTCGAGGAGGTGCAGGACCGGCCGCACGGGCTGTATCTGGTCGGCGATGTCGGCCGCGGCAAGTCGATGCTGATGGACCTGTTCTTCGAAGCCGCCGACGTGCCGCGCAAAAAGCGCATCCATTTCCACGAATTCATGCAGGACGCGCATCGCCGCTTCCATGCCCTCAAGCGTGACAACCCGGAGATCGACGACCCGATTCCGCCCCTCGCCGACGAGATCGCCGAGGAAGCCGCACTGCTCTGCTTCGACGAATTCCAGGTGCACGACATCGTCGATGCGATGATCCTCGGCCGGCTGTTCGAGGCCTTGTTCGCCCGCGCCGTGGTGGTCGTCGCCACCTCTAACACGCTCCCAGACGATCTGTACAAAGGTAAACCGGGGCGCGACGCCTTCCTGCCTTTCATCGCGCTGCTGAAAGACAACCTCGACGTGCTGGTGCTGGATTCGCTGCGCGATTACCGGCGTGACCGGCTGCACGGTTTGAAAGCCTGGTATGCGCCCGCCGACCATCGGGCCGACGCCGCACTGGACCGTGTTTTCGCCGAACTGGCCGGCGATACGCCACCGCGGCCCGAACAGCTGCTGGTTTCCGGCCGGAAACTCACCGTGAAGCTTAGCACCGCTGATGCCGCGCGCTTCGACTTTCACGATCTGTGCGGCCAGCCGCTCGGCCCGGGCGACTATCTCGCCATCGCCACGCATTACAGCACGGTGCTGATCGACGGCATCCCGCGCCTCTCCCCCGACAATTTCGACGAGGCGCGGCGCTTCGTGACGCTGGTCGACGCGCTGTATGAGCATCGCGTGAAACTCTACGCGTCCGCCGCGGCGCTGCCCGACGAATTGTACCGCGCGGGTGAAGGCGCGAAAATCTTCGAGCGCACCGCGTCACGGCTCGAAGAAATGCAGAGCGAGACCTATCTGCAGAGGCCGCATTTGACGTGATCGCCGCACCCGCGACGCAACCTGGCAGCCGCACCACGCCGCGGAACCGCATGCCAAACATGCATTGGACTGCATGTTTGATCGATGAAAAGTATGCCGCGATGCAACACGGTTATTGCCCGGCCGCGGCGATTGGAGTAGCACGCCCAGCGACGCCACGCTAACGTTCAACAAAACAAGGTAGGCTCAGTCCAAATGAATATACATGAGTACCAAGGCAAAGAACTTCTAAAGACCTATGGCGTCGCAGTGCTCGACGGTCACGTCGCCTGGACGCCTGAAGAGGCGGTCGAAGCCGCCAAAAAACTCCCCGGCCCGATCTATGTCGTCAAGTCGCAGATCCATGCGGGTGGGCGCGGCGCCGGCAAGTTCAAGAACGATCCCAATGGCAAAGGCGGCGTCCGTCTCGCCAAGTCCCTCGACGAGGTGCGCGAAGCCGCGGCGGCGATGATCGGCCACACGCTGATCACCAAGCAGACCGGCCCGGCCGGACGCATGGTCCGCCGCGTCTATGTGGAAGCCGGCTGCGACATCAAGCGCGAGCTGTATTTTTCGCTCCTGATCGACCGCTCGGTCTCGGAGATTGTCATCGTGGCGTCCACCGAGGGCGGCATGGAGGTCGAGGAAGTCGCGGCGCACAGCCCGGAAAAGATCCTGCGTGCTCCGGTTGATCCGGCCACCGGCATCTCCTCCTTCCATGCGCGCAAGCTCGCTTTCGGCCTCGGCCTCGAGGGCAAGCAGATCGCCACCTTCACCAAGTTCGTCGCCGCCATGTACCAGGCCTTCGTGGCGCTGGACTGCGCGATCATCGAGATCAACCCGCTGGTCGTCACCGGCGCCGGCGAGATTTTTGCGCTCGACGCCAAAGTGAGCTTTGACGACAACGCGCTGTACCGCCATCCGGAGATCGAAAAACTCCGCGACGAGGCCGAGGAAGACCCGAAGGAGCTGGAAGCCAACAAGCACTCCCTCTCCTACGTGGCGCTGGACGGCAATATCGGCTGCATGGTGAACGGCGCCGGCCTCGCCATGGCGACCATGGACATCATCAAGCTCTACGGCGCCGAGCCCGCGAACTTCCTCGATGTCGGCGGCGGCGCCACCAAGGAACGCGTCACCGCGGCCTTCAAGATCATCCTCTCGGATCCGAATGTCGAAGGCATCCTCGTCAACATTTTCGGCGGCATCATGCGCTGCGACGTGATCGCCGAAGGCGTGATCGCCGCCGCGCGCGAAGTCTCGCTCTCGGTGCCGCTGGTGGTGCGCCTGGAAGGCACCAACGTGCAGCTCGGCAAGGACATCATGGCCAAATCCGGCCTGCCGATCATCCCCGCCGACAACCTCGCCGACGCCGCTGAAAAAATCGTCAAAGCCGTGAAGGAAGCCGCGTAATGGCCATTCTCGTCAACAAGAACACCAAGGTCATCACCCAGGGCTTTACCGGCGCGCAAGGCACCTTCCACTCTGAGCAGGCTTTGGCCTACGGCACCCAGGTGGTCGGCGGCGTCACCCCCGGCAAGGGCGGCCAGAAGCATCTCGACCTGCCGGTCTTCAACACGGTCGGCGAAGCGGTGCAAACAACCGGCGCCAACGCCTCGGCCATCTACGTGCCCCCGCCGTTCGCCGCCGACTCCATCCTGGAAGCCATCGACGCCGGCGTGGAGCTGATCGTCTGCATCACCGAGGGCATTCCGGTGCTGGACATGGTGCGGGTCAAGCGCGCCCTCTCCGGCTCGAAATCGCTCCTGGTCGGCCCGAACTGCCCCGGCGTCATCACCCCGGACGAATGCAAGATCGGCATCATGCCAGGGCATATCCACAAGCGCGGCTCGATCGGCATCGTCTCGCGCTCCGGCACCCTCACCTACGAAGCGGTGGCGCAGACCACGGCGGCCGGCCTCGGCCAGTCCTCCTGCGTCGGCATCGGCGGCGACCCGGTGAAGGGCCTCGACTTCATCGAGGTGCTCGACCTGTTCCTGCATGACGACGAGACCCAGGCGATCATCATGATCGGCGAAATCGGCGGGCCCTCCGAGATCGACGCCGCGGAATTCCTCGCCCGGCACAAGATCAAGAAACCCATCGTCGGCTTCATCGCCGGTGTCACCGCCCCGCCCGGCCGCCGCATGGGCCATGCCGGCGCCGTGATCTCCGGCGGCAAGGACACCGCCGAGGCCAAGACCGCCGCCATGAAGGAAGCCGGCATTTTCGTCGCCGACAGCCCGGCAGCGCTGGGCAGCACCATGGTGAAGGCGCTGCAGGCGTAGTTTTTTCGTCCTAGTCGGGGCCTAACAAGGGGGCAGGGTTTTACGCAGTTCATGAACAACTCATGCATGCGTAACAACCCTGCCCCCTTCTCGTTGGGCCGCGATTGCCTCAGCCTATTGGCTTATATGCGCGCATGGGTAGAGTGCCCCGCGCAACGTCAAAACGGGTGCCCCGCCCACCGCCGCACAAACCGGCGGGTCTGTATGCTCAACGGAGGATAGGTTCGCTATGGCCGGTGTAGACGTCATCGCAACTGCAATGAATGGCGCGAATGCGCAATTTATCGCCCAGCTTTATGCCAAATGGGTCACCGACCCGAATTCGGTGGACGGCGATTTCGCTGCCCTGTTCGCGGCCCTCGACGATGAGGCCAAGTCGGTCCTGACCGACGCTTCCGGCGCCTCCTGGGCGCCCCGCCCGGTCGTCTTCGAGGCCCAGGCGCCCGCACCCGGCGCCGCCAAACCCGCCCCCCTGACCACTGACACCCGCGCCGCGACGCTGGATTCCATCCGCGCGCTGATGCTGATCCGCGTCTACCGCGTGCGCGGCCATCTGCAGGCGCAGCTCGACCCGCTGGGGCTGAAGCAGCCCGCCTATCATGTCGAGCTCGACTCCGCGACCTACGGCTTCACCGAAGCCGACATGGACCGGCCGATTTTCATCGACGGCGTGCTCGGCCACGAAACCGCGACGATGCGCGAGATCCTGGAGATCCTGCGCGCCAGCTATTGCGGCCCGATCGGCCTGGAATTCATGCACATCCAGGACCCGACGCAAAAAGCCTGGCTGCAGCAGCGCCTGGAAGGCGCGCCCTGGCTCACCACCTTCGGCCCGCAGGACAAGGAAAAGATCCTGCGCCAGCTGACCGAGGCGGATAGCTTCGAGACCTTCTGCCAGCGCCGCTATGTCGGCACCAAGCGCTTCGGCCTGGAAGGCGGCGAGACCACCATCCCGGCGCTGCACGCCATCATCGAGACCGCCGCCGATCAGGGCGTCCAGGAAATCGCCATCGGCATGCCGCATCGCGGCCGCCTCAACACCCTGGTCAACATCGTCAAAAAGCCGCTGACCGCCTTGTTCAGCGAATTCGGCGGCGCCAGCGCCAAGCCCGAGGACGTGCAGGGCTCCGGCGACGTGAAATACCATCTCGGCACCTCGACCGACGTCACCATCAACGGCAACCAGGTGCATCTGTCGCTGCAGCCCAACCCCTCGCATCTCGAGGCGGTGGACCCGGTGGTGGTCGGCAAGATCCGCGCCCGCCAGGACATGATGGGCGACACCAAGACCCGCCGCAAAGCCATGGGCGTCATCATGCATGGCGACGCCGCCTTCGCCGGCCAGGGCCTGGTCTATGAAACCCTGGCGATGAGCCAGCTGATCGGCTACCGCACCGGCGGCTCGATCCATCTGGTCGTGAACAACCAGATCGGCTTCACCACCATCCCCGCCCATGCCTTCTCCGGCCTGTATTGCACAGACGTGGCGAAATCCGTGCAGTCGCCGATCCTGCATGTGAATGGCGACAATCCGGAAGCCGTGGTGTTCGCCGCCCGCCTCGCCACCGACTTCCGCATGGAATTCGCGGTGGACGTGGTCATCGACCTGGTCTGCTACCGCCGCCACGGCCATAACGAGAATGACGAGCCTGCCTTCACCCAGCCCCTAATGTACAAGTCGATTCGCGCGTTAAAAACCACGCGGGCGCTGTATGCCGAGCGTCTCGCGGCGGAAGGCAGCATTCCCGCCGCCACCGCCCAGAAACTGGCCGACGACTACAACCAGACGCTGGAAGAAGCTTACAAGGGCGCGCAGTCCTACAAGGTGAACAAGGCCGACTGGCTGGAAGGCCATTGGTCCGGGCTGAACGAGGCCGGCGAGGAGAGCGAGCAGGTCGAGGAGGCCACCGCCGCCCCCATCGCGCAGCTACGCGAGGTCGGCGCCGCCCTCTCCAAGCCGCCGGAGAATTTCGACATCAATCCGAAGATCCTGCGCCAGCTCGAAGCCAAGAAGCAGATGATCGACTCCGGCACCGGCATCGACTGGGCGACCGGCGAGGCGCTGGCCTTCGGCACGTTGATGCTCGACGGCCACCGCGTGCGGCTCTCCGGCGAGGACTGCCAGCGCGGCACTTTCAGCCAGCGCCATGCGGTGCTGATCGATCAGTCCAACCAGCATGAATACGTGCCGCTGAACAACGTCCGCGAAGGTCAGTCGCGCATCGAGATCTTCAACTCGCTGCTCTCGGAAGCCGGTGTGCTCGGCTTCGAATACGGCTACGCCATCGCCGACCCCGGCGTGCTGGTGCTCTGGGAAGCGCAGTTCGGCGACTTCGCCAACGGCGCGCAGGTGATCATCGACCAGTTCCTGGCCTCGGGCGAGACCAAGTGGCTGCGCATGTGCGGCCTCACTCTGCTGCTCCCGCACGGCCAGGAAGGCCAGGGGCCGGAGCACTCCTCCGCCCGGCTGGAGCGCTACCTGCAGCTCTGCGCCGAGCACAACATGACGGTCTGCAACCTCACCACCCCGGCCAACTATTTCCACGCCCTGCGCCGGCAGCTGAAGCGCAACTTCCGCAAGCCGCTGGTGCTGATGACGCCGAAATCGCTGCTGCGGCACAAGCTGGCGGTCTCCACGCTGGACGAGATGACCAACGGCTCCAGCTTCAAGTTCGTCATCCCCGAGACCGACGAGTTGGCGGCCCCCGATCAGGTGAAGCGCGTCGTGATCTGCTCGGGCAAGGTCTATTACGACCTGGTGGCCGAGCGCCGCGAGCGCGGCATCAAGGATGTCGCCCTCGTGCGGATGGAGCAGTTCTACCCATTCCCGGCCAAATCCCTCAAAACCGCGATCGAGGCCTACACCAAGGCCGAGGTGGTGTGGTGCCAGGAGGAGCCGGAGAATAACGGCGGCTGG
Organism: Acidocella sp.; assembly: GCF_036489515.1. GTDB lineage: Bacteria > Pseudomonadota > Alphaproteobacteria > Acetobacterales > Acetobacteraceae > Acidocella. Next base: position 4,715 of record NZ_DASXFO010000087.1, on the reverse strand, counting down.
ACGTTCGTGGACCGGCGGATCGAAGCCGTTCTCGCCTGCCTGGACGGCGTCGCCAAGCGGCCCCGCTATATCGGGCGCAAGGCCGCGGCGAGCCCCGCCACCGGCCTCGCCAAGACCCATGCCGCCGAACAGGCGGCGTTGGTGAACGCGGCGTTGACGGTCTAGCGCGATAGGGCTCGATCGAACCGCATAACGGTTCGATCGAGCCCTGAAATTGCGCGCAAACAAGAATAGAGCATGATTGATGCAAGCAATCATGCTCTAACCCGCCCACACCGCACACCAGACTTTTTCTTTGACGTGGCGTAAAAAACTGAGGAGCATCTATGGCTGCCGACATCACCGTCCCGACGCTGGGCGAAAGCGTCACCAGCGCGACCATCGCGCGCTGGATCAAGAAAGCCGGCGAAACCGTCGCCGCCGACGAACCTGTGGTCGAGCTGGAAACGGATAAGGTCACCGTCGAGGTGAACGCGCCGCAAGCCGGCGTGATCGCCGAGATCATCGCCGCTGAAGGGGCGGAAGTCGAAGTCGGCGCCCTGCTCGGCCGCGTCGACGGCGCGGGCGCCGCGACGCCGTCCGCGCGCGCGGAAGCGCCGAAGGCGCCGGCGCATGCCGCCGCCCCCACCGTCGGCGTCAACCCGCCGCCAGCCGCCCCCGGCCCGGTGCCCCGCCCGGGTGCTGCCCTGCCCGCCGCCGCCAAGCTGATGGAGGAGCGCAATCTCTCCGCCGCCGATGTCGGCGCCGGCACCGCCAAGGACCGCCGCATCTCCAAGGGAGACGTGCTGGCCTTCGTCAGCAAGCCGGCCACCCCGGCCCCGGCCCCGGCCCCGGCCGCCAAGGCGCCGCGCGCCCCGGACGTGCGCGAAGAGCGCGTGAAGATGACGCGCCTGCGCAAGACCATCGCCTCGCGCCTCAAGGAGGCCCAGAACACCGCCGCCATGCTGACCACGTTCAACGAGGTCGACATGAGCGCCATCATGGCGCTGCGCAGCGAGTATCGCGAAGCCTTCGAAAAGAAGCACAAGGGCGTGCGTCTCGGCTTCAACAGCTTCTTCGTGAAAGCCGTCTGCGCCGGGCTGGCCGAATTCCCGGCGGTGAACGCCGAGATCGACGGTGACGACATCGTCTACAAGAAGTTCGTCAACATGGGCATCGCCGTCGGCGGCGCCAACGGCCTGGTGGTTCCGGTGATCCGCGACGCCGACCAGAAATCGCTGTCCGAGATCGAGGCCGAGATCGCCGGCTTCGCCAAGCGCGCCAAGGAAGGCACGCTGAAGCTGGAGGAACTCTCCGGCGGCACGTTCTCGATCACCAATGGCGGCGTGTACGGCTCGCTGATGAGCACGCCGATCCTCAACCCGCCGCAATCGGCCATCCTGGGGATGCACAAGATCCAGGACCGCCCGGTCGTGGTCGGCGGCAAGATCGAGATCCGGCCGATGATGTACCTGGCGGTCTCCTACGACCACCGCATCATCGACGGACGCGAGGCCGTGTCCTTCCTGGTCCGCGTGAAGGAAAGCCTGGAAGACCCGCGCCGCCTGCTGCTGGCGATCTGATGAAAAGGGGGCTTCGGCCCCCTTTTTTATGGCTCAGGCAAGCAAAGAAAGACTACTTTTTGTGAACAAAAAGTAGCAAAAAAACTTTGTTAACCTGGGCCATGGGCGTTGTCGGCGACACCGCCCATGGCCCAGCATAGCAAAAATTTTTGCGCCGCTTTTTTAAAAGCGGCCGCTTCCTTTTTATCTTGCCTTACGGCGTGATCACTCGCGGCAACCCCCTGGGCAAACCGGCGCTCGGCGGATCGTCCATGGTGTACACGTGCACAAGCCGCGCCGCCGATGTTTGCAGGATCACGAAGGGGTCCGGGGAGTCCAGCACGGCCCCGCTTTGGCCGTGCCACACCGCCAGCACGCGGCGCTCGTAAGGCAGGCCGAGATCCGGCGTGGCGGAATGGTAATCGGCGATGGCGCTGACCCAGGAGCCGGTCTGGCGTTGCAGCCGGGCCAGAAAACCGGCCGCGTAGCCGGCGTTTCGCACCGGGTCGAATGCGTCGGCCAGGGTCGCGAAAGCGTCCGGGTGGTCCTGCAGGCTGATCTGGAAACAGCCGACATCGACATCCCGCGCGCCGGAGGATTCCGCCAGCCGCACGAACGCGATCGCCGCCCCTTCATCGGCGAAAAATCGCCCGGCGCCATCCACGTTTACGGTCCAGGGCCAAGAGGCGACATGCCCGGTCAGCGTGTCGGCGCGGCCGCTCTCCACCAGGCCGATCGACAGCAGCAGATTGGCCGGCAAGGCGGCGGCCTGCTCGGCGGCGCGCCCAGCAGCGGCGCAGGCCTGGACGGGCGGAATGTCCGCCGCCGCGCGCGCGCAAAATCCCAGCGCCAGCACCGCCCCCACTATGATCCCAGCCTTCACGCTACCCCCGCGAGCTTCCTTATCGCGCGCAGGTTGTCATGACGAGTGTTTAATATTGGAGAGAGGTAAAAACGTCTTGCTCCCACCCTCCCGCCGCCCACGTTTCTTTCGGAAACCACGTGGCGATTCGTAAAACAAGGAGATTGGAAATGCGCTCCCTCTGGCTGGCTTCAGCCGCTTTGATCGTGACCACCGGCATGGCTTTCGCTCAGACCACACCGCCCGGCGCCATGTCCCCGGGCATGTCTCCGTCTCCGGGTATGGCTCCATCTCAGGGTATGTCTCCGTCTCCCGGTATGGCTCCATCTCAAGGCATGGCTCCATCTCCGGGCATGGCTCCATCTCAAGGCATGTCGTCCCCGGGAGCGATGTCCCCTATGCAGCCGCACGCCGGGACCGGGAATGACGAGGCCGGCATGTATCTGCACCGCGCCAGCATGGCGATCCAGCAGCGTCACCGCGCCCAGGCCGACAACATGCTGAGCCACGCCGAGACCCTCATGCTGACGCGCTCGGTGCCGCAATCCAACGCCGGGACGCGCGACAGCTCACCGCGCATCACCGCGGTTGAGAACGCCCGCGCCGCGTTGCGCAGCGGCAACTGGACCCAGGCGGCGCAGGATACCAACATGGCGATGCATCATAACGGCATGATGAACAACGGAATGGGCGGCAGTACCGTGCAGTAGCCCTGCAAAAGTTGGAAAAAAAGTCCTGGGATGGGCGCCGCAGGGCGCCCATTCCGTTTTGCCCCCTCGCTTTTGCAGCGCAATATCGCTATGCGGAGGCCGTAGAATTTTCGTCCAGGCATCCCCATGGATCGGCCGTCCCCTGATTGCGGGTCGGCAGGCCCATATTTGCTGTTAACAGTCAGGCGCATTTATGTCCGTACCGAATATCCGCAATATCGCCATCATCGCCCACGTTGACCATGGCAAGACCACGCTCACCGACCAGTTGCTGAAGCAGTCCGGCGCCTTCGCCGCGCATCAGGCCGTGGCGGAGCGCGCGCTCGACCGCAACGACCTGGAAAAGGAACGTGGGATCACGATTCTGGCGAAGGTTGCCTCGGTGGTCTGGAAGGACACGCGGATCAACATCGTCGACACCCCTGGCCACGCCGATTTCGGCGGCGAGGTGGAGCGCATCCTGAACATGGTGGACGGCGCGGTGCTGCTGGTTGACGCCGCCGAAGGCGTGCTGCCGCAGACCAAGTTCGTGCTCGGCAAGGCACTCGCCCGCGGCCTGCGCCCGATGGTCATCGTCAACAAGATCGACCGTGGCGACGCCCGCCCTGACGACGTGCATAACGAGATTTTCGACCTGTTCGCGGCGCTCGACGCCAATGAGCAGCAGCTCGACTTCCCGATGCTGTTCGCCTCCGGCCGCCAGGGCTGGGCAGTGGCCGACCTGGACGCGCCGCGCGAAAACCTGAACCCGCTGTTCGACCTGATCTTGAGCCACGTTCCGGCGCCGAAACTCGATGTCGAAGCGCCCTTCGCCATGGTCGCCTCGATCCTCGAGTCCGACACCTTCCTCGGCCGCGTGCTGACCGGCCGCGTCGAGCAGGGCCGCGCCACCCTCAACATGCCGGTGAAAGTGCTGCGCCTGGACGGCACCGTGGTGGAAACCGGCCGCCTGACCAAGCTGCTCTCGTTCCGTGGCCTGGAGCGCGTGGCGGTGGATGAGGTGAGCGCGGGTGACATCGTCGCCGTCGCCGGCCTGACGGACGCCACCATCCCGCACACCATCTGCTCCCCGGAAGTCACCGGCCCGCTCGCCGCAACCCCGATCGACCCGCCGACCCTGTCCATGACCTTCCGCATCAATGACGGCCCGCTGGCCGGGCGCGAGGGCAAGAAGGTGACGTCCCGCCAGATCCGCGATCGGCTGTTCAGCGAGGCGGAAGGCAATGTCGCCATCCAGATCTCCAGCAGCTCCGAGACCGACGCGTTCGAGGTCTCCGGGCGCGGCGAACTCCAGCTCGGCGTGCTGATCGAGACCATGCGCCGCGAAGGCTTCGAGCTCACCATCGGCCGCCCGCGCGTGCTGACCCGCACCAACGAGGCGGGCGAGCGCGAGGAGCCGTATGAGGACGTGCTGATCGACGTCGACGAGCCCTATGCCGGCGCGGTCGTGGAGAAGATGTCCCGCCGCAAGGGCGAGATGACCGACCTGCGCCCCTCCGGCGGCGGCAAGCAGCGCCTGACCTTCCGCATCCCCGCCCGCGGCCTGATCGGCTATCACGGCGAGTTCCTCACCGACACCCGCGGCACCGGCGTGATGAACCG
>NZ_DASXFO010000075.1:0-5344 GCF_036489515.1 Acidocella sp. | reverse complement strand
CGTGCACCGGGTTATCGAAAGCGCGGCTCACCTCCATGCTGATCCTGTTCTTTCTCTATCTCGGCCATATCGCGTTGATCCGCGCTTTCGATAACCCGGTGCACGGCCACCGCGCCGCCGCCATTCTGGCGCTGGTCGGCGCCATCAACCTGCCGATCATCGTGTTCTCCGTGCAATGGTGGAACACGCTGCACCAGGGCAACACCATCTCCTTCGGCAGCGGCTCGAAAATCTATATCACCATGCTCTACCCGCTGATCATCTCCACCCTCGGCTTCTATCTCTGCTTTGTGACCTTGGTCTGCGCCCGGGTCTGCGCCGCCATCATGGAACGGCGCACGCGCGGCTTGCTGCTCGCCGCCGCGGAGCGTCAAGCGTGAACGCGGCCCCTTTCATCGACGGCAGCTACGGCGTCGCCGTGCTGTTCCTGGCCGCCATCGGCGCCCTCACCTTCGTCCGCTATCGCCGTGCCGTGCGCCGCCTGCGCGCGGTGGAAACGCGCTGATGCGCGCGCGCAAAAAACGCCGGCTCTACCTCGTCCTCACCTGCGGCATCTGCCTGTGCGCCGCGACCGGTCTGATGCTCGCGGCCTTCTCTTCGACCCTCACTTATTTTCTCAGTCCGCGTCAGGTGCTCGCCAAAGACCCGGCGCCGGGCATGAGCTTCCGCCTCGGCGGCATCGTCCAGGTCGGCACCGTCGCCACCAGCATCGCCCGGGGCTCGGATGCGCCGACCACCTCGTTCCGCGTCACCGATGGCCAGGCCTCGGTGCCGGTGTCCTTCACCGGCGTGCTGCCGGACCTGTTCCGCGAGGGCCAGGGCGTGGTGGCGATCGGCGCCATGACCGCCAACGGCACCTTCTCCGCCGACGAGGTGCTGGCCAAGCACGGGTCCGCCTACATGCCCAAGGACGTGGAAGAGGCACTAAAGAATGCCGGCAGGTGGAACCCCAAATACGGCCCACCCCCGGCCGCCGACACCTGGAACACGATGCCAGTGAAGAACACCAGCTCATGATCCCCGAACTCGGACATTTCGCCCTCGCTCTGGCCGTGGCGCTCGCCTTCGCCCAGGGCGTGATCGGCATTTTCGCGCCGGGCCTGCGCGACCCGCGCGCCATGCGCGCCGCACCGGCTTTGGCCATCAGCCATCTGCTGGCGATCGGCACCTGCTTCCTGTGCCTGATCTATGCCGGCATCGTCTCCGACTTCACGGTCGAGAACGTCGCCGACTTCTCCTCCAGCGCCGTGCCCTTCATCTACCGGATCACCGGAACCTGGGGGAATCATGATGGCTCGATGGTCCTGTGGTGCTTCATCCTCTCGCTCTGCGGCGCCACCGTCGCCGTTTTCGGGCATAACCTGCCCTCCTCGCTGCGCGCCCGTGTGCTCGGCGTGCTGGGCCTGGTCTCCGGCGGGTTCCTGCTCTTCACCCTCACCGTCTCCGACCCGCTGGCCCGGCTCTGGCCGCCACCGCTGCAGGGCGCGGGCATCAACCCGATCCTGCAGGACCCCGGCCTCGCCTTCCACCCGCCGGTGCTCTACGCCGGCTATGTCGGCTTCTCGGTCGCCTTCGCTTTCGCCATCGCCGCACTGATCGAGGGGCGGATCGACGCCGCCTGGGGCCGCTGGGTGCGCCCCTGGGCGCTACTCTCCTGGATCTTTCTCACCGCCGGCATCACGCTCGGCAGTTGGTGGTCCTATTACACGCTGGGCTGGGGCGGGTTCTGGTTCTGGGACCCGGTCGAGAACGCCGCTTTGCTGCCCTGGCTCACCGGCACGGCGCTGCTGCATTGCGCGATCGTGGTGGAGAAGCGCGAAGCGCTGAAGGCCTGGGCGGTGCTGCTCGCCATCGCCACCTTCTCGCTCAGCCTGTCCGGCACCTTCCTGGTCCGCTCGGGCATCCTCAACTCCGTGCACTCCTTCGCCGCGGCGCCGGATCAGGGCCTGTTCATCCTGGTGCTGCTTGGCCTCACCATCGGCGGCTCGCTGCTGCTGTTCGCGGTGCGCGCCCCGGTGCTGGCGGCCACGGGCATGTTCTCACCGCTCAGCCGTGAGAGCGCGCTGGTGCTCAACAACATCTTCCTCTGCGCCATCGCCAGCGTGGTATTCATCGGCACGCTCTATCCGCCGTTCGCCAACCTGCTGTTCGGCATCCAGCTCTCGGTCGGCGCACCGTTCTTCAACCAGACGGTCCTGCCGCTGACAGCCCCCCTGATCATCGCGATGGCCGTCGGCCCGCTGCTGCCCTGGAAGCGCGCGGCTTTGGCCCCGGCGCTCGCCCGCCTGTGGCTCGCCGCCGGCGTGGCGCTGGTGGTGTTTCTGGTGACGACCGCGGAGCGCCATGTGGTCACGGCCCTCGGCCTGGCCGGTGGCATCTGGGTGGTGCTCTCCGCCCTCACCGACCTCGCGGAGCGGCTGCGCCTGTTCCGCGTGCCGCTCAGCGCCTCCCTCGCCCGGCTGATGACCCTGCCGCGCGCCGCGATCGGCGCCACGCTCGGCCATCTCGGCTTCGGCGTCACCGTGCTCGGCATCGCCGGCATGACGCTGGCGACCCAGAAAGTCATCGTCATGCAACCTGGCCAGACCACCGAGCTCGGCGGCTATGCGTGGACCCTGAACGACATCCATAGCGCGCCCGGCCCCGACTATTCGCAGCGCATCGCCGACATCACACTCAGCGCGCATGGACACGCGCTGCTCGTGCTGCACCCATCACGCAGAAATTTCGCCGCCCAGGGGGTGACCACCAACGACGCCGCGATCAACACTAACGGCTTTCAGGACATCTACGCCGTATTCTCCGACGAACCCGCCGGCGGCGGCGCGGAATTACGCCTGAACCGGCACCCGCTGGCGCCGGAAATCTGGTTCGGCGGGCTGATCATGGCGCTGGGCGGCATGATCTCGCTCTCCGACCGACGCCTGCGCGTCGGCGCCCCGGCGCGCGCGAAACAGAAAAAGCCCGAAGAAGTGGTAGCTCTAGGAAGCGAAGAAGAAGGCTTCTTTTTGTGAACAAAAAGAAGTTTTTTGCGCCTTCGGGCCATGGGCGTTGTCGCGGACAAAGCCTCAGGCCCAGCATAACAAAAATTTTTGCGCCGCTTTTTTTAAAAAGCGGCTACTTCCTTTTTTCCGAAAGGCCGGCCTAGAGCGATGTCGCCCATCCGCCGCCGCCTGCTGTTCGGCGTCCCCCTCGCTTTGGCCGTCACCGGCGGCGAAGGTTTCTACATCATCCTGCGCCGGATGCAGCGCAACGATTACGACCCGCACGCGCTGCCCTCGCCGCTGGTCGGCAAACGCCCGCCCGCCTTCTCGCTCCCTGGCCTGAACGGCGGCCCCGGCTTCACCGACACCGATCTGCTAGCGCCGCCTCGGCCGATGCTGGTGAACTGGTTCGCCTCGTGGTGCATTCCCTGCCTGCAGGAGGCGCAGACGCTCGACCAGCTGGCGCAAACCGGCCTGCCGATCTGGGGCATCAACTATGAGGACAAGCCGGACGCGGCCGCGCAGTATCTGGCGCAGAACGGCAATCCCTATGCCCGCATCGCCGCCGATACCTCCGGCCTCACCGCGATCAACTGGGGCGTCTACGGCGTGCCGGAAACCTATTTCATCGACAAGACCGGCATCGTGCGCTGGCGCTATGCCGGGCCACTGACAGACGACATCGTCAACGGCACGCTGCGCCAGCTGCTGCAGCGCTACTCATGAAACGTTTTCTGCTCCTGTTCCTCCTCGCGCTGCTCCCAGCTCTGTCCCAGGCGCAGATGGTCACGCGCGACGGCGTGACGCTGAGCCAAGCGCAAGAAACCCGCTCGGAAGCCATCGGCGACCAGCTGCGCTGCCTGGTCTGCCAGAATGAGAGCATCGAGGGCTCTTCCGCCACCCTGGCCAAACAGCTGCGCGTCATCATCCGCCAGCACGTGGTGGCGGGCGACAGCAGCCAGAGCATCATGCAGTTCATGGTGCAGCGCTACGGCATCTTCGTGCTGCTGAAGCCGCCCTTCATGCCGCTCACCTGGCTGCTCTACTTTGCTCCGCCACTCGCGCTCGCTTTGGGGTTTCTGATCTTCTGGTTGGCGCGGCGCATCCGTGTGCCTCCCCCCACCCCGCTGAGCGACGCCGAGATCAAACGTCTGGATGAATTGCTGCGATGATCTTCCTGTACATGCTGGGCCTCTCCCTGGTCTTGATGACGCCCCTGGCGTTCGCTTATCGCGGGGGCCGCACCCGCGACCGCCGTGGGGCCGCGCTCGCTCTGCACCGCGCGCAGCTCGATGAACTCACCCGCGACCTCGCCGATCAGCGCATCGCAGCACCCGAATACGCCGCCGCCAGGCTGGAGGTGGAGCGCCGCCTGCTCACCGCCGACAGCCTCAAGGAGCGCGCGCTGGACGGCAATGCGCGCTTCCTGCTGATCGTCACAATCATCGCCATCCCGCTGGCGGCCTTCGCGCTCTACCTGCCCGGCAGCACGCCGGACGTGCCCTCCGAGCCGCATGCCCAATGGCTGGCCCAGCAACAGGCGGCGAACGCGCAGCTCGACCGACTCATCGCCCTGCTGCGCGGGCGGCTGGCGGGCGAACCAACGAACACCGTCGATGCCAGCCAGGGCGAGGCCTACCTGGCCGAGGCCCTGGCCGAGCGCGCCGGCACCATCACGCCGGAAGCGCTGGCTTTGTTCAAACAATCCATCGCCAACGCCCCGGCGAACGCAAGCTGGCGTTCGCTCGACGCACAGCGCATCGCCCAGGCGCAGCCTTAGGAAGCGAAGGGAAAGACTTCTTTTTGTGAACAAAAAGAAGCAAAAAAACGTTGTTAATCTGGGCCATGGGCGTTGTCGGCGATAACGCCCATCGCCCAGAGGAGCAAAAATTTTTGCGCCGCTTTTTTTTAAAAGCGGCAGCTTTCTTCTATCCAGTTATCGCGGAATCACTCGGGTTCCGCGAGCCCGCGCCGCGAGCCAGCGCTCCGAGATAGCGACCTCTGAATGGAAGACACGAAGCCACCTTCGAGATGAATGTCGGCATTGAGCATAAAAAGCGCGGCGCCCTCCTGCGCAGCATTCCGCGACGCATCCTGATGACACGCCCTGATGAGTTCATCCTTATTTTCGGATGGGGCCATGAGTTCGAGCCGGACGTCAGCGACGAGAGACAGAGCTTCGATGGCAGGTGCAAGCGCCGCTTCATCGCTCTTGGTCGTGTAATACCAATCCGCCTAAAGACTGACACATGCCCAATCGCGGCTACCGATTGAGTTGATGCGGTCTGGATCGGCGATGAACCAGTTCCATGCGGTTTTGCAGGCTTCCACGATATCGTCGTATGTGTCCCAGACCGTGG
>NZ_DASXFO010000040.1:0-74387 GCF_036489515.1 Acidocella sp. | reverse complement strand
CACGGCCCCATTCTCAACGGGCGTGGCTCTCAGCGCGCCCAAAGGCGGCTATGTCATGCAAGTTTCTATCCCCGCCGATGCGGCAAACCTGGTTCCCGCATTTTCCCTCGCCACGGTCTTCCTCGCATCCTCCTGCGGAGCTCCCAAATGCCTAGCCTGATCCCGCTCGATGGCCTGCCGCCCGGACGCCGCGGCTGGGCGGTCACCGCCCAGTTGCTCGGGGTGGGCATGTCCACGTTGGACCTCGCCATCGCGAATACGGCTTTGCCCACCATTGCGGGAAACCTGCACACCAATCCGGAAGCCTCGATCTGGATCATCAACGCCTACCAGCTGGCCCTCATCGCGACCGCACTCCCCTTTGCGGCCCTCGGCGATATCGTCGGCCACAAGCGCGTCTTCCTCTTTGGCCTGGTTCTGTTCACGGTTGCCTCTCTGGCTTGTGCCTGCTCTTTTTCTCTCCCCAGCCTGACCATTGCCCGTCTGTTTCAGGGCCTCGGCGGCAGCGCGATGATGAGCGTCAACAGCGCACTCATCCGCTTCATCTACCCGGAGCGCCAATTGGGCCGCGGCATGGGCATGAACGTGCTGGTCGTCGCCACGTCTTTCGCCGTCGGACCCACCGCCGCCTCGCTGATCCTGTCCATCGGCACCTGGCCGTTGCTGTTCGCCATCAACGTTCCTCTTGGCATTTTCGCCTTCGTGCTGGGCATACGCGCGCTGCCCGCCACGCCGCGTGCCAAACACCGCTTCGATGTCATTCTGGCCGGGCTCAATGCCGGCGCCTTCGGCTTTCTGGTTCTCGGCTTGAGCGGCGCCGCTCATGGCGATGCCTTGAAACTCGCCATTCCAGAAATTATCCTCGGCCTCATCCTCGGCGCCCTGCTGCTCCGCCGGCAGGCGCAGCACACAGCCCCCATGTTGCCGGTCGATCTGTTCAAGATCCCCATCTTCACCCTCTCCGCCATCACCGCGATCTGCTCCTTCGCCACGCAGGGCCTCGCTTTCGTCGCGCTGCCGTTCTACCTGGAGCAGGCTCTGGGCCGCAGCCAGATCGAAACCGGCTTCCTCATCACCCCCTGGCCCATCATGGTCGCCGTGATGGCAAATGTGGCCGGCCGGCTTTCGGACCGCTACTCCGCCGGCATGCTGGGCGGCGCTGGCCTTGCCACGTTGAGCCTGGGCATGATCTTGTTGGCATTGCTGCCAGCCCATCCCAGCAACTTTGATATCGTCTGGCGTATGGCAATCTGCGGCATCGGCTTCGGCTTCTTCCAATCCCCCAACCTGAAGCTGCTCATGGCAAGCGCCCCGCCCAACCGCGCCGGCGGGGCCAGCGGCATCGTCACTGTCGCGCGGCTGATGGGCCAAACCCTCGGCGCCGCCTTGGTCGCCCTTTGTTTCTCCGTCGCCGTCGGGCACGCCCCGATCATCGCTTTGGCCCTCGGCGCCGCCTTCGCCGGAGCCGCCAGCGCCGCCAGCTTCGCCCGCGTTCTGGTGCCGCTCCGGGCCGAGGGCATCGCCGATTAGGACATCAGGCCATCGCATGACACGAAGCATCGCATGATGCGTGGGATTGCCCCGATGATACTCGTCAAATGTTCCTTGGTTCGATCCGAAAAGCGCCTGTTCCTTCGTCCCGACCTGCCATCGACAAGCCGCCGCGTGGAAATCTTGCCGGGATGGTCTCGCTTAGATGCCACCGCGTAGCGGCGCGTTAGCGTCCTTGACGAGATTGAGCACGGAGGCAGGCTGATGGCGGTCGAGGCGATGGAAAAAATCCTCGACCATTCGCTATGCCAGCCCCAACGCCGCGCCGTGATCGACAGAACCGGCGGAACAGGGACGTCTATCGCCCGCGCCCGGGCGCACCCCTCTTTGGTTTCAACTCAAAACGACTCAAGCGTTTCCCTGATCACGCCAAGAAAGCGTTCCAGCGTCGGGGCGTGATCTTCACGGCGCCATACGATGCCCGTTTTCAATGAAAGCGGCGCATCCTGAAGATTTACGTAACGCACGCCCGTACGTGCCAAATGACGCAACGATACGGGCACGAGCGCGATGCCCATGCCCGCGGATACAAGGCTGATAATCGTCTGCATCTGAATCGCCTCCTGCACGATGCGGGCTTGCCCGCCATGCAAGCGATAATAGTTTATCACCAGATCATAGAAGGCTGGCGCGGAGCGCCGGGGAAACACGATCAACGGGGATTCGATCACCGCCGCAGGGGGCAGGACGCCTCCGGCGACCTGCAGGCGCCCCTCCTCGATCCAGCTTTCCGGTACCGCGGCGATCAGCGGCTCCGAGACCAGCTCCCGATAGATGAGACATTCAGGCAGCGCGCTATGCTCCGGCGGGATGATGATGCCGGCCTGCCCCTTGCCGTCCAGGAGCGCCGCGATCTGCTGGTCGCTCGTTGCCTCGGTCAATGCGATCTCGACCTCGGGATACAAGGACGCATAACGGCGCACGAGTGCCGGCAGGATGTTATAGTCGGCGGTACTGACGAAGGAGAGTTCGAGCCGGCCCACCTCGCCATCGCGCAGCCGCCGGGCGGCTTCCGGCAAGGCTTTCACACCGTCGAGCGCGGTCCGGACATAGGTCAGCCACTGCGCTGCGAACGCGGTCAGCGCCACGCTCCGCTTGGTCCGCACAAAGAGCGGCGCCCCGAGCTCATGTTCGAGCGCCATGATCGACTGGCTGAGAGGCGGCTGCGTCATTCCGAGCCGCTCGGCGGCTTTGCCGAAATGCAGGGTCTCGGCCACTGCCACGAAATGCCGAAGTTGGCGAACGTCCACTCATATCTCCAAAGACTTTATTGTCGTATAATAGTATATTTCACATCTTTCTAATCCTGGCGTACCAGCCCCTCCAGCATCGACAACGTTACATATCCTTGGGGAGTCAGGACATGCCGCAATACCGCTCTAGAACCACCACCCACGGCCGCAACATGGCCGGGGCCCGCAGCCTTTGGCGCGCCACGGGGATGACGGACAGTGATTTTGGCAAGCCGATCATCGCGGTGGTGAACTCCTTCACCCAGTTCGTGCCCGGGCATGTGCATCTGAAGGATCTCGGCCAGCTCGTCGCGCGCGAGATCGAAGCCGCGGGCGGTGTCGCCAAGGAATTCAACACCATCGCGGTGGATGACGGCATCGCGATGGGGCATGACGGCATGCTCTACTCGTTGCCCTCGCGCGAGCTGATCGCCGACAGCGTCGAGTATATGGTTAACGCGCATTGCGCCGATGCGATGGTCTGCATCTCCAACTGCGACAAGATCACCCCGGGCATGCTGATGGCGTCACTGCGCCTTAACATCCCCACCGTGTTCGTCTCGGGTGGGCCGATGGAGGCCGGTAAGGTGGTAATGAAGGGCGCCAAGCACGCGGTCGACCTCGTGGACGCCATGATCGTCGCCGCCGACGACAGCTACTCCGACGAGGAAGTGAAGAGCATCGAGCGTTCGGCCTGCCCGACCTGCGGCTCCTGCTCCGGCATGTTCACCGCCAACTCGATGAACTGCCTGACCGAGGCACTCGGGCTCTCGCTGCCCGGCAACGGCTCGGTGCTGGCGACCCATGCCGACCGCGAGAAGCTCTTCCGCGAAGCCGGGCGTGTCGCCGTTGATCTCGCCCGCCGCTGGTACGAGCAGGACGACGCCTCCGCCCTGCCGCGCAACATCGCCAGCCGTGGCGCCTTCGAGAACGCCATGAGCCTCGACATCGCCATGGGCGGCTCCACAAACACAGTGCTCCATTTGCTGGCCGCGGCGCAGGAAGGTGGGGTTGATTTTACCATGGCGGATCTCGACCGCCTGTCCCGCCGCGTGCCGTGCCTGTGCAAGGTGGCCCCGACGAAAAACGACGTGCACATGGAAGACGTCCACCGCGCGGGCGGCATCATGGCCATTCTGGGTGAGCTGGAACGCGCCGGGTTGATCGATGCCAGCCTGCCGACCGTCCATGCGCCCACGCTGGCCGACGCGCTGGCACGCTGGGACATCGGCCGCAGCACCAGCGAGGAGGTGCGCACATTCTACCGCGCCGCACCTGGCGGCGTACCGACGCAGGTGGCCTTCAGCCAATCCGCCCGCTGGGACGAACTCGACACCGACCGCGAGCATGGCGTGATCCGTTCGGCACAGCACCCCTTCAGCAAGGATGGCGGCTTGGCCGTGCTGTTCGGCGACCTGGCGCCGGAGGGCTGCATCGTGAAGACCGCGGGGGTGGACCCATCCGTCCTCACTTTCCGCGGCACGGCACGTGTGTATGAGAGCCAGGACGATGCCGTTTCCGGCATTCTCGGCGGCCAGGTGAAGGCGGGCGACGTCGTCGTCATCCGCTACGAGGGTCCGAAGGGTGGGCCTGGGATGCAGGAGATGCTGTATCCGACCAGCTACCTGAAATCCAAGGGACTGGGCAAAGCGTGCGCGCTGATCACCGATGGCCGCTTCTCCGGCGCCACATCGGGCCTGTCCATCGGCCATGTCTCGCCCGAGGCGGCCGAAGGCGGGCTGATCGCCCTGGTCGAGACCGGCGATGCGATCCTGATCGATATCCCCAACCGCGCGATCAGCCTGGAGGTGAACGCGGATGTTCTCGCCGCCCGCCAGCAAGCGATGCAGGCCAAGGGCGCCGCAGCCTGGAAGCCGGTGGACCGCAAGCGTAACGTCTCGCCAGCACTACGCGCCTACGCGGCGCTCACCACCAATGCGGCGCGCGGCGCCGTGCGGGATGTCAGCCAGGTGGAAAAGTAAAAAAGGAAGGCTACTTTTTGTGAACAAAAAGTAGCAAAAAAACTTTGCTACTTTGGGCCATGGGCGTTGTCGCTGACACAGCCCATGGCCCAGCATAAAAGAAGTTTTTGCGCCGCTTTTTTCAAAAAGCGGCTGCTTCCTCGCGCTGTGTCACGGTCCGGCACTACGGTGGCCCTCGTGGGGGGCGCCATAGCTTCCGTCCCGAGCCACTGCCCTATCAGCGTGGAGAGCGTGCCATCCTGCACGAGTGCTGCCTGCGCGTTGTCGATAGCCTCCCTGAGCGCAATGTTGCCCTTGCGCACGCAGACGCCGAGGCGCTCGCGGGTGATCCCCGTCTCAACGACCCTGAGCCTATGGCGATCGCGGACAAACCATTCCGTGACAGGCGCGAGCTTCATGAACGCGTCACAACCGCCGGTCGAGAGATCGTCGAGCGCCTGTTCAATTTCGTCGTATGCATACACCCGGACCCGCGCGGCGCGGTGCTCGGCAACAAGTCTGTCAGCAATCGGCTGGCTGGTGTTCCCCCGTTGTACGCCGATCACCAAGCCCTTGAGATCGGCGATCCCATGGACGTTCGGGTGTCGGCTCGGGTCGACGACGAGCGACTGGCCAGAAACCGCGTAGGGCGCGCAGAAATCCGCGATCCGTTCGCGGCCCGGCGTGATCGTGGTACCCGAGGCGACGCAATCGTAGGCGCCGTCGTCAAGCCCGGCAAAAATACCGTTGAAGTCGGCACCCGTGAAGCGGACCAGTTGCCAGGTATGGCCGAGTTGCTCAGCGATACGCCGCATGAGCGCGACGTCGAAGCCCTCCGGGCCGGCAGCGGTGGTGAACTCAAAGGGTGGGTCTGGCAGGGCCGCTCCCACCCTCAGCGGCATCGCTTCATTGCCCATCCCCTCTGTCCCCCCTCCTCAGAGCGCCGACATGGCCAAGGCAGTGCCCGCAGCACTCACTGACCCCAGAATCCCACCAGGTAAGCGGCGCATTAACAATCATATGGCTCGTTGCAGGCGGCGCCTCGGCGCCACATCTTCCAATAGCACAAAACCACGGCAGATGGAGCATTCATGGTCGCGTCCGCAAAAAACCGGCGCGCCCCGGCCAGGTCTGAGCCACCCTCGAAGATCACGGGGGGACGGAGCCTATGGACGGGGCAATTGCGCCTGGCTCTGGTGACGATCCCGGTGCAGCTTGTCTCGGCGATAGCATCCGGTGAGCGCCTGTCTTTCCACCAGATTGACGCTAAATCCCATAAGCGCATCCGCTACGAGAAGATTGCCCCCGGTGTTGGCCGTGTGGATGCGGACGATATCGTCAAAGGCTTCGAGCTTTCCAAAGGTAACTATGTGCTGATCACCGACGAGGATCTCGACCAGGTAAAACTCGAAGCCAAGCGCACGATCGATCTCGTGCAATTCGTCGATCATTGTGAAATTGATCCCATATATTTCGACAAGCCTTATTTCGTGGTGGCCAACGACAAGCTCGCCAACGAGGCTTATGCGGTGCTGCGCGAGGCAATGCGCGCGACCGGTAAGATGGGCATCGGGCAATTCGTCATGCGAGGGCGTGAATATATCGCGGCGTTAAAGCCCTACGGCGATGGATTGCTGCTCGAGACCTTACGCTTTGCCGACGAGGTGCGTACCGCGACGCCGTTTTTCCGTGATGTGGATGAGACAGCGCCCGCCCCGGAATTGCTCGACATGGCGCGGGATTTAATCAAACGCAAAACCAAGGCATTCGATGCAAATTTGTTCCACGACCATTATACCGAGGCCTTGCGCGCCTTGATTGAGGCCAAAGCGAAGAACAAAGTCGTGGTGGATGAAGCACCTGCCGACGCGGGAGGAGAGCGCGGCAACGTCATCGACCTGGTCGAAGCGCTGCGCCAGAGCGTGCGCGCAAGCCAGCCGGGCGAAGCGCCCCCCGCGAAGAAGAAACGTGCCAAATAGGCAGGTGCATGGGGCCCCCTCACTCGCCCCCTATCGAGCGAAGCGGCGCTTCGACGAGACCCGCGAGCCACGCGGCGGCACGGCGGCGGCGGGCGCGCGCTACCTCGTGCAAAAACATGACGCGACGCGGCTGCATTACGATTTCCGGCTGGAACTGGATGGGGTGTTGCTCAGCTGGGCAATCACGCGCGGTCCGAGTTATGACCCGAAGGATAAGCGGCTCGCCGTACGTACGGAGGACCATCCGCTGGAATATGGCAGCTTTGAAGGCGCCATCCCCAAAGGAAATTACGGTGGTGGCACCGTGATGCTTTGGGACACGGGCAGTTGGGAGCCGATCGGCGATCCACGGAAAGGCTTGGCAGAGGGCAAATTCGCTTTCCGGCTCCATGGCGAGCGATTGCGTGGGCGCTGGGCGCTCGTGCGGATGCGTCCGCGCGCCGGCGAGAAACGGGAGAACTGGCTGCTGATCAAGGAGCGTGACGAGCTCGCGGGCACGCATGCCGACCTGCTGGAAACCGGAACCAGCTCCATCGTTTCGGGCCGCACCATGGAGCAGATTGCGCATGCCGGTGGCGTCTGGGCGCGCAAGGATGATGCGACCAAGCTGCCCGCCTTCATCGCACCCGCTCTGGCAACATTGGTGGACACACCGCCGCACGGTAAAGACTGGCTGTTTGAGGTCAAATATGACGGATATCGCGCGCTCATCGCGACGGATGGGGCAAATGTGCGGATTTACACACGCTCGGGGCTGGATTGGACGGCGCGGTTCCCCGACATCGCTGCGTCCGTCGCGGCGCTGAAGTTACGAGGCACGCTGCTCGATGGCGAGATCGTCGTGATCGGCAAAAATGGCATCACGGATTTCGGCGCCCTGGTCGCGGCTCTGGAAGACGGCAGCACGGCGCTTTCCTGCTTTTTGTTCGATATTCTAACGCATGACGGCAAGGATCTGCGCAAACACGCGTTGAAGGCGCGGAAGGCGGCATTGCGCCGCCTCATCGGCACGCAACCGACCAGCGCCCCCTTGCAGATCAGCGAGGATTTTTCGGGCGACGGCGAGGCGCTGCTGCAAATCACCTGCGCGCATGGGCTGGAAGGGCTCATCGCCAAGCGCACCACCGCGCCCTACCGTAGCGGGCGGCATGCCGACTGGCTGAAGATCAAATGCCATCATGGGCAGGAATTCGTCATTCTGGGCTTCTCCGCATCGGGGAAAAGCCGCCCTTTCGCCTCCCTGCTGATGGGTTTGCGGGAGAATGGCGCGCTGCGTTATGCTGGCCGCGTCGGCTCCGGGTTTTCCGATGCCGCATTGGCGCGCCTCGCCGCCTGGCGCGATGCGCACCGGCGCCCGACCCCGGCTTGCGATGTACCGGCAGCCATGCGCCGTGGCGTGACCTGGGTAAAACCGGAATTGGTGGCGCAGATCGCCTTCGCCGGATGGACGCCAGATGGATTGATCCGGCACGGACGTTTTTCAGGGCTCAGGGAAGACAAGCCCAGCACGGAGGTGGGAACTGAAATGCCCAAACCGTTGGCGGTGGTGAATATCAGCCATCCGGACCGAGTGATCTATCCGGACTCAGGCCTCACCAAGGCCGATCTGGCCGCCTATATCCAGCGCGCCGCTCCTTTGATGCTGCCTTACGTGACGGACCGCTTTGTCAGCCTCGTACGCTGCCCGGAGGGGGCCGCCGGGGAGTGCTTTTTCCAGCGCCACCCCACCGCGGGCTTCGGCAAAGCCTGGCTGTCGCAGGATTTTCTTAACCCTAAGGGCAAGCATGAAACCTACGTCTATTGCAAAAGCGCCGCGGCGTTGCTGGCTGCCGTGCAGATGGGCGTGCTGGAGTTCCACATCTGGGGCTCGCGCCGCGATGCGCCGGAAAAGCCTGACCATATTGTGTTCGATCTCGACCCGGATCCTGCACTCGGCTTCGACATCGTAAAGCAGGCGGCCAAGCGCTTGCGCGACGTGCTGGAGGCGCTAGAGCTTACCAGCCTGCCGATGCTGAGCGGCGGCAAGGGCATCCACGTCGTCGTACCGCTTCAGCGTCAGCATAAATTTCCGGTTGTGAAGCAATTTAGCGCCGCCGTCGCGCGGCGAATGGCGGCGGATGCGCCTGGCCGCTTCGTCGCCGCGATGAGCAAAGCCAAGCGCACGGGCCGAATTTTTATTGACTATTTCCGTAACGACGTTGGCGCCACCGCGATCGCGCCCTATTCACCGCGCGCCCGGCCGACCGGCGCGGTGGCCTGGCCCTGCAGCTGGGCGGAACTTGAACAGCATGAGTCTGCTCAAGCCATGACAATCACGCGGGCGCTGCAAGCCATCAGTGCCGACGAGAACGGTTGGAGCGCTTACGAAGGGCTGAGGCAGACACTCACCGCGGCGACATTGCGGGCGATCGGCCTACCCGCTTAGGCGGATGCGGAAAACGCCAAAATTGCGAGAAAAAAATAATGGCGTAGTGGCTTCGGCATCTGAGCCAACGGACGGCGTGTCTGGTTGCCGCGCCCGCATCGGCGCTTATCGCAAATAATTTTTCCTGATGTTTCCAATGCGCCTCGGAGCGTCGCAGGATGCGCGGGATGCATATGCAGTACGGGCTAATTTGCCGCGGCAGAACAGGTCAAAATATCCGAAAAAACCAATAGAATCACTTTTGCGCGCTGAAGCACATTAGAACAGGGAAGCGGATAACCTTGATGTGTTTGCGCGAGCATCAAAAACTGTTTCATTTCTCAGTAATTTTATGAAATACTTAAAGCCACAACAAAGCCACATCTTTATTACAGCAAAACTAACATTTCGATTTAATATCCGGATTAAATAATTTTCTGTAGAAAATTTTAGGGTTCATTCCGTGGTCGTGCCGCATGGGTTCGCGATCGCGGAATTCTGGAACTAGATGGAGGATTATCGCTGCACCTAGACAGCGGTGGTACCGACGATCATCTCGCAACTCCTGGATTGGCAGGACCCGAAGGCGGACAGCCGGGCCGCGGCCTTCCAGCGCATCCCCTTCCTGCGCAGCTCCTCGGCGCCGCTGTCGCCCTCCCTGCACCGCGAATTCATCGACAAATTCAAATTGCCGCTCATCCAGGCGATGGGCTCGTCGGAAGCCGGCAACGTGTTCTCGAACCCGGTGCCGCCGGGCCAAAACAAGATCGGCTCGCCGGGTCTGCCCTGGGGGTTTGAGGCCCGGATCGTCGACCGCGAGGGTTTGGATGTGCCGGTGGGGGAACCGGGCGAGGTTTTGCTGCGCGGCGACGGGATGACACAGGGTTATTACAAGGACCCCGTCGGAACCGCGGCGGCGTTTGACAGTGAAGGCTGGTTGCACACGGGCGATCTCGCCTATCGCGATGAAGACGGCTACTTCTTCATGATCGGTCGCTCCAAGGAGCTGATCATCAAGGGCGGCGTGAACATCGCGCCCAAACAGATCGACGAAATTCTCGAGTCCCATCCTGCGGTTTTGGAGGCGGCCGCGGTCGGGGTGCCTGATCGGCATGTCGGCGAGGATGTGGTGGCGTTCGCCGTCCTGCGGAACGGGACGCGTTGCGACGAACGGGAGCTGCTGAGCTTCTGCGAAAGCCATCTGGGCTATTTCAAGACTCCGGCGCGCATTTATTTTGTTGCGGATCTGCCGAAAGGCCCCTCGGGAAAAGTGCGGCGGCTGCGCCTGACGGAAGAGGCGGAAAGACTGACGGCCGCCGGCGCGCTGGCACAGGAGCGATCCGGCGCATCGGCCGCAAACGCCGCAGGCGGGGAGTCCGGCGACGGCTTGCCGCTGGAGCGGATCATCATTGACATCTGGGTCGACCTTCTCGCGGCGCCGCACATTGGCCCTGACAGTAATTTTTTTGCGCTGGGCGGGCAATCATTGCAGGCCATTCAATGTCTCTCGCGCCTCCGTGAAAAAGCCTCGGTTCTGCTATCGCTTTCGGACTTCTTCGAGAATGCCGATGGTGCCTTTTCCATGCAACGAATGAGCACATCGCTCGGCGATTCCGGGACCTTAATCCGGTTTGTGCTTTCGCGGGTCCCGACCGGCGTGAAGCATCGCTTCAATTCTCTCAAGAGCCTCCTGGATAAAGTGGCGAACCACCCGCCGGCGACGATTCTGCCGTCGGGCTATTTTGATGAGCAGGGCGTGCCGATCGACACGTTGGTCATCGATCGGCTGGGGCGCGTCATTGGGAGGTTATGGCACCCACGCCCGCTGGATGCCGCAGGTGTGCTCATTCGCGCGGATAATTCGGAGGACATGTTGCCTGGCAGCGATCCTGCCCATGGATGGGCTGGCCTCTTCGCCCGAGGGCTCGAAATTGTCCAAACCACAGGAGACCATCACTCGATGGTGATCGAGGATAATGCCGTGATTTTGGCACGGCAGATGAATTCAATACTCGACAGATATGAGGATGCCCGGGACGAAAGGGCGGGGGCGCCTGGTAACAAAACGGATCATGGAGGCAGCTATGGGCAAAGGCGGTTCGGTCAGGCGCCTTCCCAACCCAAGCACACGGTGGTTTAGGCGGTTGGCATGGAGCAGGGTAGGTCGGTCCCCAATGCCAGCGATGACGATTGTCCCATGACGGCCTCGATACCTGTGTCTTCTGCTGCCACCCGGTCCGCCGTTCATGGCCCCGTTGCCGCGGCGCAGGATCATCGCATCGCGCTGTATGACACATACCCTGCGCGACGGCGCCTAGGTGCAAGCGGGTGGATTTCGCGGCAATGGACAAGCAGGTCCGCGGATCGGCGTCCTCGAATGGAAGGAGGCGTTATTACTTTTGGTCCGCAGAAAAACACCAACTCATTGAAAAAGTGTTTTTTGTTATGGCCAGCCAAATGCTTCGAAAGTGATAACTGGAACACATTGAAAATAGGCGATTCACTTCGTCTGGCTCGCAGGTCATTTTGCGTCGGGCGCAGCCACCAGATTGTGCGGACGCGAACGTCTGTTTCAGAGCCCAAATGCCACAAAGCGGTTAGGCTCCGATCGGCCGTTATCCATTTCTGAAATAGAGTTTTCGATACCCTCTCCCGGGAAGCAAATGGGCATGACGCTCTTCAAGCGCAGAACGTATCTTTCTTAGGGCCCAGGCATGTCTGTAGCGTACCATTCTCGGGCCCGAAAAGTTAGCGTTCCCCTTCGGGCGTCGGTCCGATGTATTCCTGGTAAGCCGTGATCCAGTTCGTCGCGATCGCCTGGCGGGCGGTATCCAGAGAAATTTTGTGGTCGCATACCATTCGGTTCAGGCGGTATTCGAGGCGGTCTTTGACGAAGCTGCCCCAGCCGCTGTAGACATAGTGCGGCTCCGGCCAGAGGTTCTGCAGGTTTGTGGGCGAGCCGCCGAGCTCGAGCGGGATCAGGTGATCTTCCTCGTAGGCGCGAAGGCGCTTATCGAAGTAGCGGTAACTAACGTCGATCTGATGATGCTTGACGTCCTCCGTGTATGCCTTCGGCGGCCGCACCGTGCGCGTCCAGCCGCGGACGCAGATTGTCCGATCGATGTTGGCCTGAGTAATCTGGGGATTAATCGCGCCGGGCGTCAAAGCCGGATCTGGCAGACCGGACTCGGTTTGTGCGACAGCAGGACCGGGCAAAACTGTGAAAAGCAGCAAGGCGACAGAGGCGAGGCGCATTACGCTTCGTCTTTCGTGGTTATGAAGTTTAAGTTTAACTATTGTGAAAAAGAACTCAACATTCCCGGCATCGAGTTCCCTCCTCGCTCGTGAAAAATATTAACAACTAAAAACCTCAAACTTCAAGCATATTTAGGAAGTGGCACTGCCCGTAGAAGCGGTAGCCTGCATATTCCAGTCCCCACCTGAAGTGCGGCAGACATTGCCCGTCTCTCCCTGCACGGGCTGATGACCCGACATATAATAGCTTTGCGAGACTGGCCTGCAGATCTGGCCCGATGTCCGGTCTGTATAGATACCGTTGATTTAGTCGGGCGAAGTGGCGCGCCCCTCTCTGGCCAATTGGCTGTTTCTCTCATCTTAGAAAGCCGCGGCGCCCGTGTTCCCGCGTTCACGGCGCGGCGGCTTGGCCTATACGGTCGCTGGTATCATGCTGCCGGTTTTCAGCGGCCTGAGCTTTGCCAGTTTTCGAAGGTTCTGAGCGATCGCGGCGAGCAGGAACTCGTCGCGGGCGCCTGAAGGTCCTCGTAGTCGCAGCCTACCAAGATGAAGAATGCGCTTGAGGTGGGCGAAGAGCATTTCAATTTTCTTCCGTCGATGCCGGCTCCGTTCATACTCTGGCGTCTTGGCGATCGCACGTGCCACGTCGCGGCTGTCCTCGTTTAAATCGCGTGGGATCTTGCGGGCCGGTGCGTTCGGGCAGCAGACGGGCTTTGACGGGCAAACCGCGCAGTCTTTTTTGGTGGCGCGGTAGCGGCTGCAACCATCCTTGTCTACGCCCGTCCGGGGCGTGGCATAGGTCCTATGGTATTGGACGAGTTCCTTACCTTCCGGACAAATGTAGCGGTTATTCTCGCCATCCCAAGTGAAGTCTTCGCGCGACCAGGTGCCATCGGTGCGTTGTGACTTGCCGAAGACCGGGATGTGCGGCGCGATCTGCTTGTCCTTCACCAGCCAGGCGAGGTTCGAGGCCGAACCATAGGCGCTGTCAGCAGCCACCCACTGAGGCTTTAACCCCCATCGTTCTTCTATCCACAGCCTATGCCGGCTATGATAGCGAATCGCAGGGCGCTGTGAGGGCCAAATTCCGTCGCAAGGCTACCTTAGCGATGTTTGGGGTGATTGCCGCTGCTCTTTCTGCTGCGGCAGCAATTCTAGGAAAATGGGCGTCTTGCGGTGCCGCAGTTGGGGTATCCGTCATTTTGCTCTTGATTACCTTGGCCTGGGGCGTCGGGGTGACCGTCGAGACGGTACGGGAGATCAGCTAATGTCGCTAACACTTCCCATTGAAAACCGCTTAAAAGACGCGGGACTGATAGATTTTTTCAATCGCCACATTCAGGTGTGGACGAATACGGCGCGGAAAACATATACTTTCGTACGTACGGGCTTCCCATCTGGGACGGCCATCAGACGAGACGATGTTGCAAAGGAACTTACGCCTCTAGTCGAGGTCAACGAAGAGCTCCGGAGCTTTTTGAAAAAAAAAGCTTAAGCAAAAGCTCTGGATTGGATTTTTCGCCGACCTTGTCATCGACCGGACATGGGATGAGATCTCAACCCAACAGCCGACACCATAAGGGAAACGTCATGACCGTAAAACAGAAAATTGCCGAACAAGCCGAAGCGTTTGCTCGCGAGATTATCACGCAGGAATTCAAACAGCCCGCCTCGGACGCTCTCGTGCAAGCTGTCGCCCGTAAAGTTTCTCGTGCGATGCCCATCACAACCCTCAAAAAAATCACTGCCGAGCACGAACGGCATCTGGAGCACGTCTAAGGCAGCCGCTTCACAGGCGACACCGCTTCCCGCACCGGGCAGAGCGAGCGTGCTGTGCAACGGGAGGCGACGCGTGGGGATAAAGCCGAGACGAATAATGTGGGGCGCAACCAAATTTGCGTAGCTGAGCCTATGGGGAGATTGCCGAGAACCTGCACCGCTCGGAGCTGACCGAGACCGAATTCCGAAAGCACGTCGATGAGTGGGTAAAACTAACGGCCGAAAAGGTGCGTCACGGTGACGCACCTTTATCTGGTGGTGCGCAACCGAGAGATAAAGCAATTAGCAAGGCCGTCCGCGACCTCGGCATCGACCGCACTTAAGTAAAGTCACCACCCTAATCTGCAGTATTTTGACATACGATATCGGCGATTTCCCCCGCAACAGAATTAGGCGGCGCATCTGTCACGACCGGAGGCCATGGATTCATCTCCATGACGTGACCGGCACAGTCAAAGTGCAGCGTCTCCATGCGCGTTGGATCAAACGAAGTGCCAGGGACGTACGTGTAAACGACAACCGCCGCACCACTTTTCCCGCCCCCTAGGATGGAGTTCATGTCAATCTTAGTTGCCTCGCCACTGTCGGCAGTGATCGTCAGCCAAACAGGAAGAAACAGGTCTTCGTTGCAACTAACGGCACCCCCAACTTTGCAGCCGCTTAAAAGTGAGGTGAGAATCTCTCCTGGTTTCGCTTTATAGATTTTTGGTGGATTCGCTTTGTCTTGGTCCAGGCATATCTGCAGTTGCGCTGGAGGCAATCCCGTTCGGTTCCAACGGCAGTAGGTGCCTGGGGAATATACCTGTCCAGGCGCTGGACAATACATATCCTCCGGACACGGCGGATCTGCAGATGCATCGGCAGATGGCTGCCCCCGCGCCATGCCTCCGGGCTGAGCATATTCCTGAGACGATGCTGATACCGCATCAGATGAATAGACATGCGATGGAGCGGGATAAATTGTAAAAGGTCCGAAAGGAACTCCGGCGCCCCCTTGTGGGCCAATAGTACATCCGGAAAGCAGAAAAAGACTGCCAAAAAGCAAAATCCCTGGAATGCGCCACCTCCAGGCAGTCCGTAAAAACACCATCCCAGCCCTTTAAGCCTGTTTGCGGCCGAGCGTGCCACGAGCGTGACGGAGAGTCATCAACGGTTCGGTAGCGAAATTTTCAATTATCGTCTATGTAACTCTAAGTTACATGATGTCTAAGAAATAAAAGCAGTGCGACGCGCCCTCAGCGGCGGATATCTAACATCACGCGTGACGATATCATCTGGGGATGAGGTCGGTCATTCTCGCGCTCCCTTCCGTAGCCTCACCCCGGCCCCCTCGCCATTCTCCGCAACGAACAGAACGCCAGCGGCTTCAAGGGCGGCTCGGATGGCATCGACGGTGCGTGGATGGGGAATTCGCTTCCCGTTCTCGAAATCGGCGAGCGTAGTCGGAGAAACCGAAGCCGCCTTAGCGACTTCACGCACCCCCAACTGAAGTGCAGCGCGGGCCATGCGGCACTGAGTAGAATTCAAACTGGAACCTCGTTACAACTTTGTTGACAGGCGGCGTATATTGGCACAGTGTTCCAGATCTGTCACGTAAGACAGAATGGCCGAGCGGGAAGGTGGAAGCTCCCGCGCCCGGCCTAACCCAAACCATGGAGTACAACCATGACTGAGGCTACATCCACACATACACCATCCCGCCGCGGACTGCTCGCCGGCACCGCCGCACTGCTGGCTGGCGGTGCCATCGCCCATCGCGCCACAGCGGCCACCATGTCCGCGCCAAGCGACGGCGCCCTCCTGGGCTTCTGCTCCGAATATCACCGGGCGCTGGCCGCGATGAAAGAGTTCTACGCTAAGATGCCTGAGCCGAGCCCCAGCCATCCTGACAAGGCGGCTTATAATGCATGGCATGCTGAGGATGAGCGCCTGATGAACCGGCAACTTGATGCGCTTGCGGATGCCTGCGACACGCCGGCCAATACCCTTAAAGGCATCATCGCCAAGGCTCGGGTGCTGGCAGCGGAGGAGGGCTTCGCCGACCTCGAGGCGGAGAACGTGTCCCAACTCCTGCAGGATCTGGTCAGCCTGGAGGGCCGGGCATGAACGTCATGAGCGATGCCCCAGCGGCACAAGACAGCCGGCCTTTGAAGGCCATGGCCGGGTATGCGGCCGATCTGCGGGACGCAATCTATGCCATTCAGGGTATGGTTAAGCATGACTCGGATGGCATCGAGGCGGACAAAGCCCGCGTTGCCTTGATGTGGACCTCAAGCAAGATGGAGTCCGACGCTGACGCGCTAAACGACATCCTTCTCGAGCTCTCTATGCAAGAGCGCGCCCGCACGGCGAGCAATCCGGACTTATTGGCCTAACAAACTCATTCCCAACCAGGGGCGCCTTCACCTGCCGCAAGCTTAAACCTTTTCACATGTTGATTTCACGCCCGGGGCCTGGAGAAGCGCCGTTGGCCGGCTTACGTCGCGCTCCGCGACCACATAAAAGGGGAAACAACATGTCACTGCGGATTATTCTTGCCTCCGTGCTCGGGCTCTCGGTCCTGTGTTCGAGCGCGGCTTTTGCTCAGACGAGTTCCGGCCCCGGCGGGAGCACTTCCGGCACCACTGGCGGCAGCATGGGCAGCGGTAGTGTGGGCGGCACTCACGGCACTTCGGGCACTACCTCCGGCACAATGAACAGCCAGTTGAATAATAATAGCGCCACAACACCATCACCTTACATGGGGGCGGGGAAGGGAACGCGACCACCTGGCACAGGCATGGGGAATGGCGGCGTCCAAACTGCGCCCAACAGCTCCGGTCAGAGCTCTGGCTCGACGGGCGGCACTTCAAATTCAAAATAGGATGGTCGTGGATTTCTTTAGTGCGAAAAGGCCCTGGAACGATCTGGGGACGCGACGCCATTTTCAGTTGAGGTCTGCGTAAACTGCGCCGACGTAGGAAAGTCGCGGCGACCGTTGGCTAAGTCTTTGATGTTGGCACCCTCAATACTGTTGAGGGCCATTCTAACCCGTTGATTTTAATCGGTCGAAAATTCGTTCGGAGGGTATCAACACGGTGCCGATCTATCTTTAAGTCGTTGATTTTGAACGGCGCAAAATTGCGCTGGTGTCCTCAGTATTGAGGGCGCCCGCCGCCAAGGGTGCTCACGGTATGAGCTCCCCTGAAGGGTGTGCGGAGTATGCACGCCCTTTGGCTGAGCGTGGGTTGCAGACTAGCCGGCGGGGGCTTCAGCCCTCGTTTTATTTTACAAAACGACCGCTAGTGCCATATTTCACCCTGGCAGCATGAGGAACGTAAAATGCGCTACCCCATCGCTATCGAAATCGGCGACGACAACACGGCATACGGCGTGGTCGTGCCGGATCTACCCGGCTGTTTCTCTGCGGGCGACACTCTGGACGAAGCTATTGCCAACGCCGAGGAAGCGGCTGCGGCGTGGATTGAGGCAACGCTGGACGCTGGCGGGGGCGTCCCGTCCCCTTCGGCACTCGAGGCGATCCGTAAAAATCCCGACTATCATGGCTGGTCCTTTGGGGAAGTAAGCCTCGGAGGAGGGACCAAGAATGGCTGATCGCCCCACACCCGAACCCACCTGCTACCGCGTCGCGTCCCTGGCCGCACGCTGGGACTGCTCGCCCGGAAAGGTCCACGACCTGATCAAATCGGGCGAATTGACTTGCCTGCGCCTCGAAACAATGGTCAGAATTCCCGCCACAGCCGTCCAAGCTTTTGAGGCAAAATGCCAAGAACAGACGCCCCCCGCCTCTGTCGCGTCGCCGGCAAAACAGCCTGGCACATTTATTACCAGCGGCGACGCTTCACTACGGGCTGCTAGAATCGCGCAAAAGCTGAGGCGGTCCCGAAGCTAAACCGCCCCTGCCTGTTCAACTGATGCGCCAAGGGGGCGCACAGTAAGCAGCCCCTTCTCCCAGACACCGTAACGTACCGGATGATCGCCTGTTACTGTTGCGCTCTACGAGGACAGTTTTTCCATCCGCTCTGGAACATGATCCTCGGTAATCAGCCCTGCCTCGTGCATTTGTCGGAGCGTGAACGTCAGGTAAGCAGTTGGCGTCTGGCGTCCTACTCCTGTACGCTGGATGGCAGCTGGCTCAGCCGCACGATCTGCCATGTAATTTGCGGCCGCAAGCGTTGCTGCAGCCTGAAGAATAGCCGCCTCGTCCATGAACTTTTTCAATGAAACCTCCCCGTTTGTTTATTGAGCAGTTTTACGCTGCGCGTGGCGATTCGCTACCGGCATCTAGCGATGCTCACGTCCGTATATTGGACAAATATTAGACAAATTTTTGGGGAGAGCCTGTAAGCCATTGATTTAAATGGCGTCCCGTAGGGGATTCGAACCCCTGTCGCCGCCGTGAAAGGGCAGTGTCCTGGGCCTCTAGACGAACGGGACGAGGCAGGAGGGCATTAGGCCAGCGCCAAAATTAATACAACCCACCCCGGCGCAGATTTCTACGTTTTTCTCGGGCCTTCGCCGCCACGCTGAAAGCTCGAACTTATCTCTTGGCGGACGATTTCATGCGTTGGGCAGGGAACCTGCAAAAGCCGAGCGAAGAAAAGACTTCTTTTTGTGAACAAAAAGAAGCAAAAAAACTTTATCACGCTGGGCCATGGGCGTTGTCGCCGACACCGCTCATGGCCCAGCATAGCCAAAAGTTTTTGCGCCGCTTTTTTCAAAAAGCGGCCGCTTTCCCTACGCTTTAAGGCGCCGTGCGCAAAAGCACACTGGTCTGCCCGCTGGCGGGGTCGATCAGCAGCAGCCGGTCGCCGTGCGGCCCGCTGACCCAGACGGCGATTCGCCCCCCTGCCGCGGCGATCCCAGCGATATGCTCGCCCGGCGCCAAACTCGGCGCCACCACGCCGGCCGGCAGCGCGGGCGCCGCTGGCACCGCCAGGGGGGCCATCGACGGCGCGTCGCTCCTGGCATAAAGCCGGTGAATGACCGTGCCGATGACCACCGCCGTGCCGATGACGATCAGCACGCCCAGTATCCCGACCAACGCCTTCAACCCTCGCAAATCACCCTGTGGTTGATCCCGCATCCCCGCTCCTCATAGACCTGACCGCCGGCCCTGAAGACGGCGGCGCTCGGCTCGACAAATTCCTGGCCGAGCGCATCGGCACCATCTCCCGCTCCCGCGTCAAGTGTTTGATCCTGGAAGGACGGCTCAGCCGCGACGGCGCCGTCGCCACCGACGTTTCAGCGACGGTGCAACCCGGCGCCTCTTACCGGCTGCTTCTGCCGGCGCCTGAGCCCGCGACCCCGCAGGGAGAAGAGATACCTCTGGCCATTCTCTACGAGGACGATGCGCTGCTGGTGCTGGACAAGCCGGCCGGGCTGGTGGTCCACCCTGCCCCCGGCAATCCCGACGGCACCCTGGTCAACGCCCTCATCGCCCATTGTGGCGCCAGCCTCACCGGCATCGGCGGCGAGCGCCGCCCCGGCATCGTGCACCGGCTGGACAAGGACACATCCGGGGTGATGGTGGTGGCCAAGACCGAGCTCGCCCACACCCGCCTCTCCGCCGCCTTCGCCAGCCGCAACCTCGACCGCGAATACAAGGCGATCTGCTGGGGCCTGCCCAACCCCGCCAAGGGCACGATCGAGGGTGATATCGGCCGCGATCCGCGCGACCGCAAACGCATGGCCGTGGTCACCCGCAACGGCAAGGCGGCACTAACCAATTACCGAATAATCCGTAATTTCGGGACCGCCGCGGCACTCATCGCGCTACGTCTGGGCACCGGCCGCACGCATCAGATCCGCGTCCACATGGCGCATATCGGCCATCCTCTGATGGGCGACGCGGTCTATCTGCGCCGCCGCCCGGCGGTCGCCAAAACCCTCCCTCCGCTGGCGCTGGGGCTCGCCCTGGATTTCCCCCGCCAAGCCTTACACGCTGAAATGCTTGGGTTTTCTCACCCCATTACCGGCGCAAAGCTCAGCTTCACGGCGCCCCCGCCGGCGGATTTCCTGGCGCTGGAAGCCGCTCTCGACACATGCGCGTGAAACAGGACTGCTATTGTCCCAATTTGATTGACCCTGCGCGACCGCTCCCCATAAACTGCGCCCAACGTGTTGTCTCACTCCGTTTCTCTTCTAACCGGTTCGTTACTGCCTTTTAAGCGGCATGCCGGGCTCACGGTGCTACACAGGACGGGTCCCGACGACAACCTTGGCTTGAATCGCGTTTCGCTATGCTCCTCGCTTTTTCGATCATCGCGAAATTCGACAATTTTTTGGGAGATTCCACCTCATGGCCTCCAATGTTTCTTCCCCCGCCCCCGATGCCAGCCTCACCCGGTACATGCAGGAGATCCGCAAGTATCCGATGCTGGCGCACGAGGAAGAGGAACGCCTGGCCCGGGCCTGGCGCGACCAGGGGGACCAGGGTGCTGCGCATACGCTGGTCAACTCGCATCTGCGGCTGGTGGCGAAAATCGCCATGGGCTATCGCGGCTACGGCCTGCCGGTCGGCGAGCTGATCTCCGAAGGCAATGTCGGCATGATGCAGGCGGTGAAGCGCTTTGATCCCGATCGCGGCTTTCGCCTCTCGACCTATGCGATGTGGTGGATCCGCGCCGCCATCCAGGAATATATCCTGCATTCCTGGTCGCTGGTGAAAATGGGCACCACCGCCGCGCAAAAGAAGCTGTTCTTCAACCTGCGGCGGCTCAAAGGGCAGATGCAGGCGATCGAAGATGGCGACCTCAAACCCGATCAGGTTGCCAGAATCGCGCATCTGCTCGACGTGCCGGAACAGGACGTGGTGAACATGAATCGCCGCCTGTCCTCTCCCGACAACAGCCTGAACGCCCCCATCAAGATGGACGGCGAGGGCGAATGGCAGGATTGGCTGGTCGATGACAGCGACAGCCAGGAAACCGAAATGGCCGATCGCGAGGAACTCACCGGCCGCAAGGCTCTCCTCGCCACGGCATTAAAAACGCTGTCGGACCGGGAGCGCCACATCCTGATCGAGCGCCGCCTGAAGGACAACCCGACGACGCTGGAGGAGCTCTCGCAGCAATACAACATCTCGCGCGAGCGCGTGCGCCAGATCGAGGTGCGCGGCTTCGAGAAGCTGCAAAAGTCGATGAAAACCCAGGTCGCCGAGCAGCGCCAGGCGGTCCAGGCCCGCATGGCCTAAGACCTCAGAAGAAAGCGGCCGCTTTTTGAAAAAAGCGGCGCAAAAACTTCTTTTATGCTGGGCCATGGGCGTTGTCTCTGACACCGCCCATGGCCCTTTTGTTCCCTAATCGTCGCGATGCACGCGCTCCATGCGTTCATGGCGCTCCTGCGCCTCGATCGACAGCGTGGCGATCGGCCGCGCCTCGAGCCGCTTCAGCCCGATCGGCTCGCCGGTCTCCTCGCAATAGCCGTAAGTATCGTTTTCGATCCGCAGCAGCGCCTGGTCGATCTTGCCGATCAGCTTGCGGGCGCGGTCCCGTGTGCGCAGCTCCAGCGCCCGGTCGGTCTCGACACTGGCCCGGTCGGTGATGTCGGCTTCGAGAATCCCCCCCTCGCCGAGCGAAGCCAGCGTCCCGTTGGCTTCCTTGACGAGGTCAGCACGCCAACGCAGCAATTTCTGGCGGAAATATTCAGTCTGCATCGGATTCATGAACGCCTCGTCGTCGGAGGGCCGGTAATCCGGTGGCAACGAAATGAGCATGCCGTCCGTATCCTTCATTGCTTTCAGGCCGATCATGACCGACGGCCCGTTTTGTGCCGGCTTATAGCGACCGGCCCCGGCCAAGCCAAGCGCCGTGCAATACTGCCTGCCCCTTGTCATACCAATTTCAAGCACCTACCTGTCGCTCACGCCTTTTTGCGGTGCAACATCTGGCGAAATCAGGGAGCGCGTGCCATTTTCGACGTCATATTTGGCGACAGAATCACGACAAAATGACTTCCATGATCCCCACCGCGTTGGCCATGACCCTCGCCGACGGCGTGTCCGTATGCGACCGGTTCGGTCCGGGCAGCCGCCTGCGCCTGCACGACGAGGCCGCCGTTTTCGCGCCCGCCGACGTCACCACGCCGGCCAGCAGCTCATTGTCCCCTAACGCCGCACGGAACATCCTGGGTCAGCCCATTGCCTTCCTCGCCTTCGGCAATCAGGCGGCGCCGCCGGACCTCGATGCCTTGGCGCCGATCATGGACATGGTCATCGCCGCCCAGGGCGGCTTCATGGCCACGAGCTTCGCCAATCCCGCCTATGGCCGCACGGTGTTCCAGGGGCATCTGTTCCAGCACGGGCAACTGGTGGTGAACCTCGTCCACGCTTTGTCCGAGCGGCTGAGCGGCCGGGTCGCGCTGATCGCCCACGACGTCACCGCCGCCGGCCCGGCCGCGATCCGCGCCCGCGTCACCGCCGCCCGCGAGCAGGGTGTCGCCCTGGCGCTGATCGACGCCGCCGACTTAAGCCCCCAGGCCACGATCCGCGAGGCAATCAGCGCCCAGCCACTCATCGGCGGCCCCGCCTGGCTGCTGCCCCAAACGCAGGACACGGCCATCTCACCTGGCACGGTGGCGGCGGAAAAAGCCGCCATCCTGTCCGGCGCGCTGGACCGCCAGACTCTCTTCCAGCTCGGCGCCGCCGCCGCGGTGCTGCCGCTCCTGCGGCTCGACCCGGCCGCCCCCGACGCCCTGCCCGCCGCCCGCCTCTGGGCCGCCGCGCAGACGGCGCAAAAAATCATTATTTCCACGTCCGTCCCGCCGGACCGGCTCGCCCCTGGCGTGAGCGGCACCGCCCTCCTCGCAGAAATCGCCGCAGACCTTGCCGCCGCCGGCTGGCGCCGTTTCGTGCTCAACGGCAACGACACCGCCAGCGCAATCCTGGCGCGACTCGGCGTCACCATGCTCGACACCGGCGCACCCGCCGCCGGCCTCCGCTGGCTTCATGCAAAGGGTTACAGTTTTTTACCAAAACCCGGCGGGTTTGGCGGCCGCGATCTCTTCCTTGACGGATTTGAGCCACACATACGCCTTAATGAAACGGCTAGATGAAGCGCATGAACATCGAACCCAAATTCCAGAGCAAACCGGAAACCGCCGCCGACACGCCGCTGATTTCGGTCGTTGTCCCGGTGCATAACGAGGCTCCGAACATCGCGCCGCTGATCAGCGCGATCTCCGCCTCGCTGGCCGGCATCGACCACGAGATCGTCTATGTCGATGACGGCAGCTCTGATGCGAGTCCGAAAGTACTGGCGGAAATCGCTGCTTCTCTCCCCACTTTGGTCCGGGTGCGCCACAAGCAGAGCTGCGGCCAGAGTGCGGCGGTCATCACCGGCGTAAAATCCGCGCGCGGCACCTACATCGCCACGCTGGACGGCGACGGGCAGAACGACCCGGCCGACATTCCGGCGATGCTGGAGGCCGCCCTCAAGGCCGAAGCCTCCGGGCCCAACCCGGTGCTGATCGCCGGCCACCGCACCACCCGCAAGGATTCCGAGGCGAAGCGCTGGGGCTCGCGCATCGCCAACAAGGTGCGCGGCAAACTTCTGAACGACGGTACGCCCGATACCGGCTGCGGCCTCAAACTGTTCCGCCGCGCCGCGTTCCTGGAACTGCCGCATTTCGATCATATCCACCGCTTCCTGCCGGCTTTGTTCATCCGCGCCGGCGGCCATGTGGTCTCGGTGCCGGTGCGCCACCATGCGCGCGCGCATGGCGCCTCGCATTACGGCACCTGGGACCGGCTCAAAGTCGGCATCGTCGATTTGTTCGGCGTCGCCTGGCTGCAGCGTCGTTGGAAGCAACCGCAACTTGACCCAAATCCGTGAGCCCCACGACATGAACCGCCCGAAACCCGCTCTTGCCGCCACCCGCGCCTTAAAGCCGGCCCTGATGGCCGGCGGCATGATCGCGGTGGCCGCCGCCCTGCCGCTGTTCGGCGGCGGCTCGGCACAGAGCACGCTCACCGACATGATCGCGCAAGGCGGCGTGCGCGGCCCGGCGATGTTTCTCCTCCTCGCCACCTTCCTCACCGCTATCGGCCTGCCGCGACAGATCCCCGCTTTCGTCGCCGGCTACGCCTTCGGCCCCTGGTACGGCACCGCCATCGCTTTGGTCAGCCAGGTGCTCGCCTGCAGCCTGGATTTCATCTGGGCCCGCGCCATCGGCCAGGATTTCGTGCGCCGCCGCTTCGGCAAGATGATGACGAAGATCGACACCACGCTCTGCGCCCAGCCCTTCATCGCCACGCTCACGCTGCGGCTGCTGCCGGTGGGCAGCAATATTCTGCTCAATCTCGCGGCCGGTCTCTCCTCGGTGCGCGCCTTCCCGTTCCTGCTCGCGTCAACCATCGGCTTCCTGCCGCAGACCGTGATTTTCGCCGTCTTCGGCCAGGGCAGCGCGCCGAGCCACGCGCATATGCTCTTGCTCGGCGGCGCGATGTTCGCGGTCTCCGCTTTGCTCGGCCTGGTTCTGCTCCGCCGCCGGCCTGCCCTTGGCGCATAAGGACTAAAAGAAAGCGGCCGCTTTTTGAAAAAAGCGGCGCAAAAACTTTTTTATGCTGGGTCATGGGTGTTGTCGCTGACACAGCCCACGAGCCAAGCTCCATTACTCTAGCTCGTAAAGCTTTTTTCACCCTTGGCACTCGATCAACCGGTGGGCTCTGCCCCCTTTTCTGCGGCCGCCTCCCCCGGCGCCAGAATCCCGCATCCGGGCATGGGCTTTCGCGAGTTCGTCGCCTGCCTCGCGTTGATGCAGGCGATCGTGTCTCTGGCCATCGACATGATGGTCCCGGCCCTCGGGCAAATCGGCGCGGCCATGCATCTCGAAGCCGCGAACCAGCGGCAATGGGTGATCACCGCCTTCATGCTCGGCTTCGCCGCGGCACAGCTCGTCTACGGCATCGCCGCCGACCGTTTCGGCCGCAAGCCCGTGCTGCTGTTTGCACTCGGCCTGTACGTGCTGTGCAGCCTCCTCACCGCCGCCGCGCCGGACTTCACCTGGCTGCTCGCCGCCCGCTTCCTGCAGGGCATCGGCGCCGCCGGCACCCGCGTAATCTCCATCTCCATCATCCGCGACTGCTATGCCGGACGCCGCATGGCGCAGGTCAGCTCCCTCACCTTCATGGTGTTCCTCGGCGCGCCGATCATCGCCCCCTCGATCGGCCAGGCGGTCCTGCTGGTCGCGCATTGGCCGGTGATCTTCCTCGGCCTCGGCGCCTACGCCACGCTGATCTGGATATGGGTGGCGCTGCGCCTGCCGGAAACGCTGAACCGCGCGGACGAGCGCGCCCTCTCCATCGCCGACATCACCGCCGCCTTTCGCGTCACCCTCAGCAACCGCATGGCGCTCGGCTACACCCTGGCCATGACCGCCCTGCTCGGCAGCTGGAACGGCTTCATCAACTCCGCGCAGCAGGTGTTCGCCCAGGTGTTCCTGGTGCCCAAACTGTTTCCGTTGATTTTCGCCGGCTGCGCGATGTGCATGGCAGTGGCGGCGCTCACCAATGCGCGGCTGGTGGAACGGCTGGGGATGCGCCCGCTCTCGCACGCCGCTTTGCTCGGCTTCATCGCCATCTCCGTGGTCCAGGCCACGCTCGGCCTGACCGGGCACGACACGCTGCTCCGCTTCGCCGTGCTCCAGGGGATGATGATGTTCTGCTTCGGCCTGCTCGCCGGCAACTGCAACGCCATCGCCATGGAACCGCTCGGCCATATCGCCGGCACCGCCGCCTCGGTGCTGGGCACGGTCTCGATGCTCGGCGCCGCCCTGGTCGGCTTCCTGATCGGCCAGAGTTTCGACGGCACGATCAAGCCACTCACCACCGGCTTCATCCTCTGCAGCCTGCTCGGCCTCGCCGTGGTGCTGGCAGCGGAAGGCGGCGTGCTGTTCCGCCACCGCTCGGTGCCGGACAGGAAGTAAGGAAGACTACTTTTTGTGAACAAAAAGTAGCAAAAAAACTTTGTTATGCTGGGTCATGGGCTGTGTCGGCGACAACGCCCCTGACCCAGCATAACAAAAATTTTTGCGCCGCTTTTTTTAAAAAGCGGCCACTTCCTTCCCCCGATAAACCCGCAAATACCCCCGCACCATCTCCTCCCGCCGCGCCGGTTTTTTGATCCCCCCGGCCAGACTGTCCCAGAGCCCTTCCTCCGTGCAGGCGCGCTGCATCGTCTCGGCCAAGGCCCGTGCGTCGCCGCGCGGAAACAGCAGCCCGTCGCCCCCATCGGTCACACGCTCCGCCAGCGCCCCGGCATCGGCGGCGATCACCGGCCGGCCGCAAGCCCAAGCCTCGGAAATCACCAGGCAGAACGCCTCCCCCAGAGCGAAGGCACCACGCACCAGTCGATCCGCGCCATCCGCGCCGGCAACTGCTCGGGATGATAGGCGCCATTGAACACCACCAGCCGCTCCGCCACCGGCAGCTTTTCCTCTTCGGCCAGGAATTTCTCAATCTCGGCGCGGCATTCCGCCGAGGCGAAGCGGAGATTATCGCCGTTGATTTCCGCTTGAAAACCCAAAAATCCTTCCGCCCGCAACAGGCTGACGGCGCGGAGCAGAGTCTGCAGCCCCTTCGCGTCCACCAATTGCCCGAAAAAGCCAAAGCGGTTGCGCCGCTTCCTGGCCAGCTTGGGTTTAGCGGGCGGCAGGCTCACCTCGTTGGTGACATGGCTGAGCTTGTGCGCCGCGATCCCCCAGTCGACGAAATGCCGGATCATGAAGCGGCTCGGCACCGTGACAGCGTCCACCACCTGCAAATGCCGCTTCATCCACATCTCACGCAGGAAGAAATGTTCCGGCGGCAGCGTGGGCAGGCATTGATGACAGCGCACCGGCGAGGCCTTGCTGCACAGCGCATCCTCGTGCCGGCGCAGCATATGCCCATTGGCGGCGCAGATGATGAGGAACTCATGCGCCGTGAACACGATCCGCGCCGCCGGCAGAACCCGCCGCGTCAGGGTCAGAAAATCGATCCCGAACGTCATGAAATGGTGGAAATGCACCACCTCCGGCGCGACGAGGCGCAAAAACGCCTCGAACGCCTCGGCCAGCAGCGCGCTGCCGCTCTTCTCCCAGCCATGGTCGTATTCCTGGGCGAGGAACAGGAATTCGTTCTCCCGTCCGTCGAAGCCGGTGATTCGCGCGCCGCTCTTGAACATCGCCGGCGTGGTCTGGTCGGCGGAGGCGAGCAGCACCGGCTCGATCTCCGGCACTTCCGCCAAGCCCTGGAACAGCTCGTAGGCGACGGTCTGCGACCCGCCGCGCACCAGCTCCGGATGGTACAGACTCACCAGCAGCACCTTCATGAGTGCAACTCTGCGTGCTCCGGTGCGGGGCCCAGCAGGCCGTTCTGCACCGTGTCTTTCCAGGTCGTGGTGAACAGCCAGCGGTTCACCACCGCAGCCCCCTCGTGCTGCGGCTTGCGCACAGCACCTTTGCCCTCCAGATGCCAGAGCCGCAGATCCTGCAACCAGACCGGACAGCCCGCCGCCAGGCTGCGCAGGCACAGATCCGCGTCCTCGTAATGCCCGAAAATATAATCCTGGCTGAACCCGCTTAAGCTCTCGAACCAGGGCCGCGCCACGGACATGAACGCCCCGGTCACCGCCGGCACGCGCCGGCGCCGCAGAAGCGCCGCCGTCTCCGGCGGCGCGCCCTTGCCGGAATGTTCCACGCGCAACAGCCCGGCGCTACCGAGCCTCCCGCCGGCCAGAGCCGGCAGCGTATCGAGCTCGAAATACATTCCCGCATGCATCAGCGAGCCATCATCGTAATAAAGCGGCGCGCCGAACATCCGCACTTCCGCTTCCGCACGCTGCGCCACCACCTCGTCATGCGCGATGATCCAGTCGGCCTGGCGCGGAAACACGTCGGGGTTGACGATCAGCAGCCGGTCGCTGGCGGCATATTCAGCGGCGACATTGTTGGCGGCGCCGAACCCGGCATTGCCCGCCAGCACCACCACGGTAATGTCGAGCCCATAAATCCGCGCCGCGCGCCGCGC
The DNA here is from genome assembly GCF_036489515.1 of Acidocella sp. GTDB lineage: Bacteria > Pseudomonadota > Alphaproteobacteria > Acetobacterales > Acetobacteraceae > Acidocella. Next base: position 46,218 of record NZ_DASXFO010000040.1, on the reverse strand, counting down.
CTCCTTCAGCACCGCCTCGGCGATCCAGAAACTGTTCACCACATAGATGAACTCGTACGCGCCGATGCCTGGCTGCGCGGAAAACATCGCCGCCTGCAAAAACACATATTCCGGCCGCCCATACAGGCACACGATGATGGAGCCGCTATAGCGCCCGCGCGCGCCAAACCGCTCGACATAGGGCGCTGCCACCGCCCGCCGGCTCAGCAGTTTGTTGAAATCCACCAGTTGCGCGCCGATCACCGGCGCGATCGCCGCCACCGCCTCGAAATACGGGTTGCCCAGATATTGCGCGCTGGCGATGTGGCCCAGCACCAGTTTCCGCAGCTCGTGGTCGGCGATCGGCTCCGCCGCCAGCAGAAAATGCGCCTCAGCGCCGGATTTCAACCGCAGCACGACACTGCACGCGCCCCCGGTCAGGCCGCGCGCGGCGAACAGGAACCCCAAAAAACCGCAAGAGTGCCGTCCCCCCGGAAACTCCGCCTCGACATCCTGCCGCCGCAGCCGCGCCAGGGAAGCGCCGTCGAACGAGGTCAGCCAGCCCGAGAGATACAGATCGACGCGCTCCAGCCGGTCGACCGCGTCATCCACCCAGCCGAGCAGGAACACGCCGCCGGCGGGAGACAGTTTCACCACATCGATGGCGCAAAGCGGCGCCTTCACCGTGCCGCGGCGGGCCTCGGGAGCGGCGGTGAACACCACACAATCCCGCTTCAGGCGTTCCGGCCGGGCCAGCAAGCGCCCCTCGTTCCCGCCAAAGCGCTGGAAATGCTCAAGACCCGAGCGGAACGCCCCGGCGGCGACCGCCAGCCGCACATCCGGATTCAGCCGCAGATAGGTCTCCTCGTCGAAGCGCGCCTCCTCCATGCCACCCCACATTCGTTAACGAATCATTACGAATATGGGGTAGTCTCGTACTTTCGATTTCGCAAGAAATTTAAGGCACAAAAAGGAAGGCTACTTTTTGTGAACAAAAATTAGCAAAAAACTTTGCTAATTTGGATCATGGGCGCTGCCGCCGACAACGCCCATGGCCCAGCATAACAAAAGTTTTTGCGCCGCTTTTTTCAAAAAGCGGCTACTTTCCTTTTACTGGCCTAAAGCTTCATATTTCTCGACCAGCCATTCCTGAGGCTCGCGCGCCGCGCCCTCATACCATTCCACCATCAGCGGATGCCGGCGCACCGCCGCGCAATAGGCATGGGCCGCCTCGCCCAAAGGCGGTCGGTAGGCGAGCAGCCGCGCCACCACCGGCGCGTACATGGCGTCCGCCGCGTTGAAGCTGGCACCGAACAGATAAGGGCCGCCGGCGCCGAATGTCTGCCGCGTCTCGGCCCAGAGCGCCTCGATGCGGGCGATGTCGGCGAGGCTCTCCGGCGTCTGGCCAAGACCGCTATAATCCCGTCCGAGAATCATCGGCATGGCGATGCGCAGCGCCCTGAACCCCGCATGCATCTCGGCGGCGATGGCACGCGCATGCGCCCGGGCGATGCGTTCTTCCGGCCACAGCGCCGGGGCGATCTCTGCGCAATATTCGGCGATCGCCAGACTCTCCCAGACGCGTGCGCCGTCATGTTCGAGATACGGCACCATGCCGCTGGGCGAGACCTCTTTCACGGCCTTGGAATTTCCCCCTTCGAGCCGCAGGAAGATTTCCTCCGCCGGCAGACCCGCGAGCCGCACCATCAGCCAGCCGCGCAGCGACCAGGACGAATAGCGCCTTGTTCCCAGATACAGTTTCGCCATGATTACCGTACGCTCCCTCGCTAGAGCGATATTGCTTGAAACCGCATCGCGCAGCGATGCGATTGAGCAATGGAATCGCTCGTCAAAACATAGAGTAGAGCATGGTTGCTGCACAGCAACCATGCTCTACGGGAATCGGCGTACCACGGTAATCTCGTCGTCGGAACCACTCCGGGCAAACCCTCCGGCGCGGCATTCCTCGATGAACGCCAGAATATCCCGCAGCACCGGCGCGTACCAGCGCAGATAGGGGAACAACGAAACCAGAAGGCCGGTATGGCCGATCCGGGCATAGACCCGCGTCTCCACCGGCGCGCCGAACTGGCGCAGTTTGGCGGCGAGGCTTGCGGTATTACGTGGCAGCACCGCCCGGTCGACAGCCCCAGTCAACAGGAGCATCGGGGGCGCAGCGGCATGGGCATAGGTGATCGGCTGGGTGGTGAGCGGATCGTCCGGCCCGGCAAAGATTTTTTGCAGCGTCTGGTCCTGCAGCGGTAGAAAATCATAGGCGCCGGCGAGGCCGATCATCCCTGCCAAGGCCGGCGCGTCGGCCGCCAGCGCCACCATGGCGGCGTTATAGGCACCGGCGGAATGGCCCATCAGAAACAGCGACCGTGCGTCCCCGCCATAACCACCGATCTGCGCCGCCACCCACTGCGTCGCCGCCTTGCAGTCCTCGACGAAATGCGGATAGCCGACCGTGGGCCAGAGACGGTAATCCGGCACCACGACGACAAAGCCCCGCCGTGCCAGCGCCAGCGCCACAAACGCGACATCGCCGCGCGCGCCGGAGCGCCACGACCCACCATAAAAGAACACGATCACGGGGCACTGCCCGAGCGCGCCCTCCGGCGTGTAGATGTCCAGAAGCTGGCGATCGAGCCCGCCGTAAGCAATGCCGCGCGACACCGCGACGCCCGCACGGCGGACCGTCCAGTTCAGCCAATCGATCGGTCGCGGCAACAACCTCATGATCCAGATATAATCCAGCGGCCCCGCCGCACAAGCACGCTGTTTCCTGATCTACAAGGAAGTTCCTTACAATTTTGGCAGATAAAAACTTCGTGCTAGCCAGCCGCATGACACACGCACCCGCGCATTGGGCCGGCTTGTCCCTCGACCGTCCCCTGGTCATGGGCATCCTCAACGTCACCCCGGATTCCTTCTCCGATGGCGGCAAGCACGCGGCGACCGACGCCATCGCAGCCGGCCGGGCGATGCTGGCGGCCGGCGTCGACATCATCGATATCGGCGGCGAAAGCACGCGCCCCAACGCCGTTCCCGTCACGCTGGACCAGGAAATCGCCCGCGTGCAACCGGTGATCGCCGCTCTGGCGCAGGAAGGAGCGGTGATTTCCGCCGACACGCGCCATGCCGCGACCATGGAAGCCGCACTCCAAGCCGGTGCGCGCATCATCAACGATGTCTCCGGCCTGAAGCACGATCCGCGCGCCGCTGCCCTGGTGGCGCAAGCCGGCTGCCCGGTGGTGCTGATGCATATGCGCGGCACGCCGCAAACCATGAACTGCCAGGCACATTACGCAAATTTGATCGAGGACGTGCTGGCGGAGCTCACCGCCACCCGCGACGGCGCCCTTAAAGCCGGCATCCGCGCCGACAACATCGCGCTCGATCCCGGTCTCGGCTTCGCCAAGCTCGGCCCCCAAAATATTTCGGTCCTGCGCGCCACGCGCCGCCTCGCGGCACTCGGCCACCCAGTGCTGATCGGCCTCTCGCGAAAAAAATTCATCGGCGAGGCCGGTCTTGAATCTGACGCCCAAAAACGCTTCCCGGGCTCGCTCGCGGCCGGGCTCTACGCGCTTTCACAAGGCGCGCACATCCTGCGCGTGCACGACGTGGCGGAAACGCTCCAGGCTTTGCGCGTTTGGGAAAGGCTGGTAGCGGTAGACGATGACCCAGAACCCTAAGCGCCGTCTGTTTGGCACAGACGGTATCCGCGGCACCGCCAATACCGCGCCCATGACGGCGGAAATCGCCCTCAAACTCGGCCAGGCCGCCGGGCTGCTGTTCACCCGCGGCGATCACCGCCACCGCGTCATCATCGGCAAGGACACGCGACTCTCCGGCTATATGCTGGAACCGGCACTGACCGCCGGCTTCATCGGCGCGGGCATGAACGTCACCCTGGCCGGGCCGCTGCCGACGCCCGCCATCGCCATGCTGACCCGCTCGCTGCGGCTGGATCTCGGCGTCGTCATCTCCGCCTCGCACAACCCGTACGAGGATAACGGCATCAAGCTCTTCGGCCCCGACGGCAACAAACTCTCCGACGAGACGGAGCGGGAAATCGAGGCGCTGATGGACAGCGACCTCTCCGCCCGCCTCGCCCGGCCGGACCGGCTGGGCCGCGCCTCGCGCCTGGTGGACGCCGCCGGACGCTATATCGAAGCCGCAAAATCTTCGCTCGAACGCGGCCTGCGCCTCGACGGCCTGCGCATCGTGCTCGATTGCGCCAACGGCGCCGCCTACAAGGTCGCCCCCGCCGCTTTATGGGAGCTGGGCGCCACCGTGATCCCCATCGGGGTCGAGCCCGACGGCTTCAACATCAACAAGGAGGTCGGCTCCACCGTGCCGCAGCATCTCTGCGCCGCGGTGCTGGAGCATGGCGCGGATATCGGCATCGCGCTCGACGGCGACGCCGACCGCGTGATCCTGGCCGATGAGCGCGGCGAGATCATCGACGGCGACCAGATTCTCGGCCTGATCGCGCGCGACATGCAGGCCAGCGGCCGCCTGACCGGTGACGGCATCGTCGCCACCGTGATGTCCAATCTCGGGCTGGAACGCTTCCTCGCCGGCCTCGGCCTGACCTTGCGCCGCACCCAGGTCGGCGACCGCTACGTCGCCGAAACCATGCGGGCGGAGCAGAAGAATCTCGGCGGCGAGCAGTCCGGCCATGTCATCCTCTCCGACTTCTCCACCACCGGGGACGGGCTGGTCGCGGCCCTGCAGGTGCTGGCGGTGCTGGTGCGCTCGGGCAAACGCGCGTCGGAGGCCTGCCGCGTGTTCGCGCCGCTGCCGCAGCTGCTGCGCAACGTGCGCTATGCCGGCGCCTCGCCGCTGCGCCTGCCGCATATCCAGGCCGCCATCGAAGCCGCCTCGGCCCGGCTGGAGGCGACCGGCCGCGTGCTGATCCGCGCCTCCGGCACCGAGCCGCTGATCCGCGTGATGGCCGAGGGCGAGGACCGCGCGCTGATCCAGGGCATCGTCGAAGAGCTCTGCGCCACCATCGCGCACGCCACCACCGCCGAAGCCGCGGAATGATGTTCCGCGTCCTGACCATCGCCGGCTCCGATTCCGGGGGCGGCGCCGGCATCGAGGCGGACGTGAAGACCATTTCGGCGCTGGGCGCCTATGCCTGCACCACGATCACCGCCCTCACCGCCCAGAACACGCTGGGCGTCGCGGGCGTGCACAGCGTGCCGGCGGATTTCGTGCGCCTGTCGATGCAGACCGTGCTCGCCGATCTCGGCGCCGATGCCATCAAACTCGGCATGCTGACCAACGCGGACATCATCAGCGCCGTCGCGGACACGCTGCCGGACAACATTCCCGTGGTGCTGGACCCGGTGATGGTCGCCACCTCCGGCGCCGTGCTGCTGCCCGACGCGGCGATCGACATCCTGCGCCTGCGCCTCCTGCCCCGCGCCAGCATCGTCACCCCCAATCTGCCGGAAGCCCAAAAGCTCACCGGCTTGCCCGTCGGCACGGAGCAGGAATGCATCGCCGCCGGCCGCGCGCTGCTGGCACGCGGCGCCCAGGCGGCGTTGATCAAAGGCGGCCATGGCGAGGGCGAGACGCTGACCGACTATCTGGTCACGCCGGGCGGCGTGGAGCGGATCAGCCTGCCGCGCCTGACCACACGCAACACCCACGGCACCGGCTGCACCCTGGCCTCGGCGATCGCCACCGGCCTCGCCCAGGGCATGACGCTGCCCGACGCCGTACGCCGCGCCCGCGCCTATCTGCACGAGGCGATCCGCACTGCTCCGGGCTTCGGGGCCGGACACGGGCCGGTTAATCACCTGGTCGCACCGCCAAATAGGTGAGCGAAGAGGAAGGCTACTTTTTGTGAACAAAAAGTAGCAAAAAAACTTTATGAGTCTGGGCCATGGGCTTTGTCGCCGACACAGCCCATGCCCCAGCATAATAAAAGTTTTTGCGCCGCTTTGGCTCGAAAAGCGGCCACTTTTACGCACAATAGTGCAGACACAAAAACTAACATGCAACCGTAACGTTCCGATCAAGCAACCCAGTCATGCAGGTCGCAAAATCCAATTGCACCAGCATCCCAGCGGGCTTATTTCACACGTCGAGACTTAGGACAGGGAACGTCCTTCACTCGGGTTCACCCCGTCAGATGAAGGAATTTTGACATGAAGTTTGAAAACAGCACTTTCTCCCGCGCCGGCGAAGCCCGCCTCCTGGCCGCTGAAGGCGAACGCGAAATCGCCCGTGCGATCGTCGCTTTCTTCGCCCGCCTGCTCAAGGGCAAAAAGCCCGTCGCCAGCCAGGCCGCGCGCGATACCGCGAACAATCTGATCCTGCACTAAGAGGATGCGCAAAAACTTCTGCTAATCTGGGCTATGGGCGTCGTCACCGACAACGCCCGTAGCCCAGATTAGCAAAGTTTTTTTGCTTCTTTTTGTTCACAAAAAGAAGCCTTCCTTTCTTAGATAAAAAAACCGGCGGCCTCACGGCCGCCGGTTTTTATTTGGCAGGTTGACTGACCTTAGTGGTTCAGCGCCTGCACGATCTCTTCGGTCATCTTCTTCGCATCGCCGAACAGCATCATCGTGTTGTCGCGGAAGAACAGCTCGTTATCCACGCCGGCATAGCCCGAGGACATGGAGCGCTTCACGAACAGCACTGTCTTGGCCTTGTCGACTTCGAGGATCGGCATGCCGAAGATCGGCGAGGCCGGGTTCGTCTTGGCAGCCGGGTTGGTCACGTCATTCGCGCCGATCACGTACACCACGTCCGCGGTGGCGAACTCGTTGTTGATCTGCTCGAGCTCGAACACTTCGTCATACGGCACATTGGCTTCCGCCAGCAGCACGTTCATGTGCCCGGGCATACGCCCCGCCACCGGATGGATGGCGTATTTGACGTCGACATTGTCCTTTTTCAGGATGTCGGCCATTTCGCGCAGCGCGTGCTGCGCCTGGGACACCGCCATGCCGTAACCCGGCACCACGATCACCTTGGAGGCGTTCTTCATGATGAAGGCCGCATCGTCGGCGGAGCCGATCTTCACCGCCTTGTCGCCAGCCGGGCCACCAGCGGCCGCTGCCACGCCGGTGGTGCCGAAGCCGCCCGCGATCACGTTGATGATGCTGCGGTTCATGCCCTTGCACATGATGTAGGACAGGATCGCACCGGAGGAGCCGACCAGCGCGCCGGTCACGATCAGCGCCAGGTTGCCGATGGTGAAGCCGATGCCCGAGGCCGCCCAACCCGAATAGGAGTTCAGCATCGAGACGACCACCGGCATGTCCGCGCCGCCGATCGGGATGATCAGCAGCAGGCCGAGCGCCAGAGCGGTCAGCGCGATCAGGCCGAACAGAATGAAGCTGCCGCCGGAAATCACGAACAGGACGATCAGCACCACGATCAGGATGCCGAGGCCCATGTTCAGCTTGTGCTGACCGCGGAACATGATCGGCGTGCCCGACATCAGCGCCTGCAGTTTGGCGAAGGCGATGAGCGAGCCGGTGAAGGTGATCGCGCCGATCGCGAGGCCGATCGACATCTCGATCAGGCTCTCAACATGGATGTGATGCGGCGCACCGATGCCAAAGCTCTGCGGCGCGTTCAGCGCCGAGGCGGCGACGCACAGCGCGGCGAGACCGACCAGCGAGTGGAAGGCCGCGACCAGCTGCGGCAGCGCGGTCATCTTGATGCGCAGGGCCACGACCGTGCCGATGGCGCCGCCGATGGCGACGCCGAGGATGATCAGCAGGCTGCCGCCGATGGTCATGTCACCATGCGCGAAGGTCGCCAAAATGGCGATGAGCATACCGATGATGCCCATCTGGTTGCCGCGGCGCGACGTGGTCGGATGGGAAAGGCCCCGCAGCGCGAGGATGAACAGGACCGCCGCGACCAGGTAGGCTAACGACGTAAAAGACTGATCCATGTACGGCTTGCCTTACTTCTTACGGAACATCGACAGCATGCGGTTGGTCACCACAAAGCCGCCGAAAATGTTGACGCTGACCAGCACCACGGCGATGAAGCCGAACACATGCGCCACCGTGCTGCCATGCAGCCCGGTCGCCAGCATGGCGCCGACGATGATCACCGAGGAGATCGCGTTGGTCACGGCCATCAGCGGCGAGTGCAGCGCCGGGGTGACGCTCCACACCACATAATAGCCGACGAAGATCGCCAGCACGAAAATGCTGAACAGATAGACGAAGGGCGCGGCCGGATGCACGTTCTGCGCCACCACCGCCGCTACGCCGGCGGCGTTCTGCGCCAGGATCGAGGCCTGATGCGCGAGGTTGGCGGCCTGTGCCGCCAAATCGGCTGGGGTCATGTCTGGAACTCCTTCAAGCAGACTTGGGCTGGAAGGCGGGGTGAACCACCTGGCCGCCCTTGGTCAGAAGCACACCTTTGATGATGTCGTCGCTCTCGGTGAGCTTCGGCGCCTTCGCTTCCTTGTCCCAGAAGGTGGTCAGGAAGGTCAGCAGGTTGCGGGCATACAGCGCGCTGGACGCGACCGCGATGCGCGCCGGCCAGTTGCGGTGGCCGATGATGGTCACGCCGTTGGCCGTGGTGATCACCTCGCCCGGCACCGTGTCGGCGCAGTTGCCGCCGGCATCGGCGGCCAGGTCGATGACGATGCTGCCCGGCTTCATCGAGGCGACCATCTCGGACGTCACGATCACCGGCGCCTTGCGGCCCTGCACCAGCGCGGTGCAGATGACGATGTCATTCTTGGCCACGGTCGTCGCCATCAGTTCCGCCTGTTTCTTGCGGAACTCGTCGGACATCTGGGTGGCATAAGCGCCGGTCTGTTTGGCGCTCTCCTCGTCATCGACGCCCACATAGGTGGCGCCGAGCGACCTGATCTCTTCCTTCGCCGCCGGACGCACGTCGGTGCCGGAGACGATGCCGCCAAGACGGCGCGCCGTGGCGATCGCCTGCAGCCCGGCCACGCCGGCGCCGATCACGAAGACGCGGGCCGGCGGTACGGTGCCGGCGGCGGTCATCATCATCGGAAAGCCGCGCGCGAACGAGTTCGCGGATTCGATCACCGCGCGATAGCCGGCCAGGTTCGCCTGGCTGGACAGCACGTCCATGCTCTGCGCGCGGGTGATGCGCGGCAGCATTTCCATCGCCACGCCGTCGATCCCGGCGGCGGCCAGAGCCGGCACCAGTTCGGGGTCGCCGAACGTGTTCATCGTGCACACCAGCAGCGTGCCACGCGCCATCTGCGCGCGGATTTCTGGTTCCGGCGCCTGCACAGCGAACAGAATGGCCGCACCGTTCAGCGCGGCCTTCGGATCGGCGGCGATCTCCGCCCCCGCCGCCTTGAATTCCTCATCGGAAATCGAGGCAGTCAGACCGGCGCCAGCCTCAACCGCAACGGCCAGACCCAATCCGATCAACTTTTTCACTGTATCCGGCGTCGCCGCCACGCGAGCTTCGCCCGCCCGGCGTTCTCTCAAAACCGCTAGACGCATCTAAACATCCCTTAGATCGTAACAAATTAGGGTCACCATGAGGGACCCCGCCTAATTATTCAAGCATAAGAAGGGAAGCCCTTTCACGGACATGGCGCCCCGCTTCACGCGCAGCACTCCCCCCTCTTGCGTAACCCGCCAGCACCCCAAGATGCGGGAATTAGATAATCATTACCGCGACATGTCCCTTCTCCGCGGAGAAGCCGAGATAACGGTAGGATAGGCCGGAACTGGTGATGAACTCCTGAAACGCCTTGTACTCATGCGCCCGCCATCCAGGATAATTGAAATATTCATCAAACACGATGACCGTGCCCGGGGCAATACGCGCACGCAATTGTTCAAAAATCACGGTGGTTGAGACATAAATATCACAATCGACATGGATCAGCGCGCAATTATCTGTCTCGGCGGCAAGAAAGCGCGGCAAGGTCTGGTCGAACCAGCCGACATGCAGCTTCGCGTTCGCCGGCACCTTCGGCAGCTTGCCCTTGAGCGAGAACGCCCCCGCCCCTTCCTTGGTGCCGCCCCAATCGCCGGGGAGCCCCTCGAAACTGTCGAACCCATGCACGTCGCGCTTGGTCAGGCTGGCGAGATGCCGCAGCGAGGCGCCCTTCTCGACGCCGAATTCCAGCACCAGCCCGCGCTCCGGGGCGCGGGAGAGAGCGAATTTGAGCAGGTCCAGCCGGTCCTGCAACACCATCGCCTCGCCCATATGCGCGATGATGTAGTCCACCGCCTCGCGCTTGGCATGCAGGCGCAAATCGATCCACAAATCATTCGCGTAGAATGAGTGCAAAAATTTCCGATAGGCGCGGGCAAAGAACCCCTCGCCGAACCCACGTTTGAAAATGGCCATGTCCGGCTCTTACCGCCAGCCCCGAAGCCAAGCAAAGGGAAAGGCTACTTTTTGTGAACAAAAAGTAGCAAAAAAACTTTATGAGTCTGGGCTATGGGCGTTGTCGGGGACAACGCCCATAGCCCAGCATAGCCAAAAGTTTTTGCGCCGCTTTTTTTAAAAAGCGGCTACTTCCTTACTGCGCATCCGGCACCCCAGCCTCCAGCAGCGCCGCCGCCTGACGGGCGCGGAGCGCTTCGGCGTCGAATTCCGCCACGGTCTCGTGGAACAGCCGGCTCCAGTTCAGCTCCGCCTTCAGGCGCAGGAACACGCTGCCGAGCCCGATCGCCGAGCGGTCCATCAGCACGAATTCGCGCGGCGGGCGCACCCCGCCGGTGCGCTGCAGCCCGCTATGGACCTTTTGCGCCACCGCCCGGCCGAACTGGGTGTCGCCATCCTCCTGGATCGGCCGCACCCGGTCCTGGATCAGCGGCTCATACAGGAACCGCGCCCAGTCGTTCAGCACCTCGATCTGTTCGGCGGTGATGCCTTTGAAGCCCCAGATGTCATAGGCGTGGCGGGCGCGCTCCAGGTCACTGTCGCGCACGGCGGCATAAAGCTCGAGCACGCCGCCGACGAAATGCGGCTGGAACACGCGGATCGAGCCGTAATCCAGCAGGTTCAGCCCGCCGCTCTCGCTCACCTGGTAATTGCCCAGATGCGGATCGCCATGGATCACGCCATAACGATAGAACGGAATGTACCAGCCCCGGAACAACGCCGCCGCCAAGGCGTTGCGCTGCTCCTGGCTGGGATTGCCCTCCAGCCAGTTCTTGAAGCCTACGCCCTTCAGCCAGGTCATCGTCAGCAGCCGCCCGGTCGTATACTCCGCCACCGGCTCCGGCACATTCACGTCCGGCACATGGTCGAGCATGATGCGGTAGAGCCGCATCTGCGCCGCCTCGCGGTGGTAATCCAGTTCCTCGCGCAACCGCGCGGAGAGCTCGACATAGATGTCATCCTGGATGATGGCGTTGTCCATGCGCTTGTACACGGCCATGGCCAGCTTCACTTGACGCAGATCCGCCTCGATGACGCTCGGCATGTCCGGATATTGCAGCTTGCACGCCACTTCGCGCCCGTCCGGCAAGGTGGCGCGGTGCACCTGGCCGAGGCTCGCCGCGGCCACCGCCTCGCGGGTGAAAGAGCTGAATTTCGTCTCCCAATTCGCCCCCAGCTCGCTCTGCATGCGGCGGCGCACGAAGGCCCAGCCCATCGGCGGCGCGTTGGATTGCAGTTCGGCCAGTTGCGCCGCGTATTCCTCCGGCAGCGCGTCCGGCACGGTGGAGAGGAACTGCGCCACCTTCATCATCGGCCCCTTCATGCTGCCGAGAACCGCCTTGAGGTCCTCCGCATGCCGGGCCTTGTCAGTCTTGATGCCGAACACACGCTCACCGGTGATGCGCGCGGCGATGCCGCCGACCGCGCCCGAGGTGCGGGCCATCCGGCGCATCTCGCCGAACAGGCTGCTGCTCTCGCGATCGGCCATCAGGCGGCGAGCTCGTCGATGAAGCCGGAAATCACATCCAGCCCTTTTTGCCAGAATTGCGGATCCGAGGCGTCCAGCCCGAACGGCGCCAGCAACTCCTTATGCCGCAGCGTGCCGCCGGCCTTCAGCATCGTCAGATATTTCTCCGCAAAGGCCGCCTTGTCCTCGGTCTCCTGGAACACGGCGTAGAGCGCGTTCACCAGACAGTCGCCGAAGGCATAGGCGTACACATAAAACGGCGAGTGGATGAAATGCGGCACATAGGCCCAGAACAGCCGGTATTCCTCCGCGAAATTGAAAGCCGGCCCCAGGCTCTCGGTCTGCACCTCCAGCCAGAGCTCGCCGATCCGCCCCGGCAGCAGCTCACCCTGGCGGCGCTCTTCATGCACTTTCAGCTCGAACTGGTAGAAGGCGATCTGCCGCACCACCGTGTTCAGCATGTCCTCGACTTTTTGCGCCAGCATGATTTTGCGCCGGCGCGGATCGGTTTCCGCGTCCAGGAGCGCGCGGAAGGTCAGCATCTCGCCGAACACGCTGGCGGTCTCGGCCAAAGTCAGAGGCGTGCCGGACATGAGATAGCCTTGCTCGGCCGCCAGCACCTGATGCGCGCCGTGGCCCAGCTCATGCGCCAAAGTCATCACGTCGCGCGTGCGGCCGTGATAGTTCATCAGCACATAGGGGTGCGCGGAAGGCACGGTGGGGTGAGCGAACGCGCCGCCGGATTTGCCCGGCCGCAGCGCCGCGTCGATCCAGTTTTTCTCGAAGAACGGCTGGATCGTCGCGGCGAGACGCGGGTCGAACGCCCCATAGGCACTTAAGACCCGCGACTGCGCCTGCTCCCAAGAAATCGCCGTGTCGTCGTCGTCCGGCAGCGGCGCGTTGCGGTCCCAGTATTCGAGCGTCTCCAGCCCCAGCCACTTCGCCTTCATGCCGTAATAACGGTGCGCCAGCTTGCCGTAGGAGGCCACGACCGCACGGGTCAGCGCCGCCACGACTTCGTCCTCGACCATGTTGGAGAGGTTGCGCGCCGAGGCCGGCGCCGGATATTTCCGCCAAGTGTCGACGATCTCCTTATCCTTGGCGAGCGTGTTGGTGATCAGCGAGAACAGTTTTTCGTGGCGCGCCATCGCCTCACCGACCGCCTGACCGGCGGCTTGGCGGGTGCTGCGGTCGGCATCGGACAATTTGTTCAGCGCCGCCGAGAGCGTCAACTCCTCACCCTTCACCGTCACGCGCAGGGCGGCGGTGGTCTCGTCGAACAGCCGGCTCCAGGCCGCGTGGCCGGTGACCTCTTTCTCATGCAGCAGCTTTTCCAGCTCGTCGGAAAGTTGGTGCGGCAGGAACACGCGCAGGTCGCGGAACCAGGGCGCATAGCGGGCCAGCGCCGGGTCCCGCAGTTTCTCCGCCAGCTCCGCCTCGCCGATCAGGTTCAGCTCCAGCGTGAAGAACAGCAGATGCGTGCTGATCGTCGTGACCCGCTCGGACATCGTCTGGTAGAATTTCCCGTGCGCGGGATCGGTGGAGTCAGCGCTGAACAGCAGCTGCGCATAGGACATCACCCGGCCGAGGCTCTCCTCGATCCGCTCATATTTTTGGACCGCCAGCGCCAGGTCCGCGCCGCTCACCCCGGCTAAATGACCGCGATAGTCCTGCTCGAATTTTTTTGCCTCGTCCCCGGCCTGGGCCAGGTCCGCCGCGATGCGCGGATCGGCGGCGCCGGCGTAAAGATCGCCCAGATCCCAGACCGGCAATTCTTGGGAAGCTTCGGAAAACCCTTCTGGATGCCTGACGATTTCAGTCTTGCGCATGGAAAATACCGCCTGTGTTTGCCGGCCAAGATGTAAGCCCAAATCCGCGCCCGTCAAATGACCGGTCCCGCAGGCTTCCCTTGCCTTTTCTGCATCCTGCCCTCACATCCGCGCGACACCGTGGAGAAAGTCATGTCGGCAAGGGGTTTGAGGCGTGAAGCCGGACGCACAGGCCTGTTATTCGCCAGCCTTGGCGGCATGATCGGTTCCGGCTGGCTTTTCGGCGCATTGAACGCGGCGAAGATCGCCGGCCCGGCCTCGCTCATCTCCTGGGTCATCGGCGGCATCGCCGTCCTCCTGCTGGCTTTCGTCTTCGCCGAGCTGTCGACCATGTTCCCGCGCCCGGGCGCAGTTATCGTGTTCCCCAAGCTCTGCTTCGGCCCCCTCACCGCGCAGGTGATGAGCTGGATCAATTTTCTGGCCTATATCGCGGTGGCGCCGGTCGAGGCCGTGGCCATCGTCTCCTACGCCAACAATTTCGCCCCCGGCCTCGTCAACCCCAGCGCCGGCACGCTCACCTTGAAAGGGGTCATCGCGTCGGCGGTGCTGATGGCGGCGTTCAACGTCATCAACCTGCTCGCCATCCGGCTGGTGCTCCACGTGAACAACGCCATCACCTGGTGGAAGCTCGCCGTGCCGGCGCTCACCGTCATCGCTTTGATCGCCGTGCATTTCCGGGCGCAGAATTTCTTTCAATACGGGTTCGCGCCGGCCGGCCTTGGCGGCACCTTCGCGGCGGTGTCGGGCTCGGGCATCATCTTCACCTATCTCGGCTTTCGCCAGGCGATCGAGCTCGCCGGCGAATCCGCTAATCCCAGCCGCAACCTGCCTTTCGCCATTCTCGGCTCGGTGCTGCTCTGCGTCCTGCTCTATCTCGGCCTGCAAATCGCCTTTATCGGCGCTTTGACCCCCAGCAACCTCGCCAACGGGTGGGCGCATCTCAGCTTTCCGGGCATTTCCGGCCCGTTCGCGGGGCTGGCCGGCGGGCTCGGCCTCACCTGGCTCGCCGCCACGCTCTATGCCGATGCTGCGATCTCCCCGGGCGGCACCGGGATCATCTACATCACCACCGCCGCCCGCGTGGTCTATGCCACCGCCGATGAGGGCCTGGCCCCGCGCCGCCTCGCCGGCCTGTCCGCCGCCGGCGTGCCGGTGCCAAGCCTCATCCTCGCTTTCCTGGTCGGGCTGCTGTTCCTCGCCCCGCTGCCGTCCTGGCGCAGCCTCGTCACCTATCTCTCCTCGATCGGCGTGCTCGCCTACGGCGTCGGCCCGGTGGTGTTTTATGCCTTTCGCCGTACCCTGCCGGAGCAGGATTTCCCGCGCCCGTTCCGGCTGCGCCATGGCGATCTCGTCGCCGCACTCGCCTTCATCGTCGCCAATCTGGTGGTGTTCTGGGCCGGCGCCTCGGTCACCAACCATCTGTTCGGCGGGCTGCTGATCGCATTCCTGCTCTATGTCGGCTGGCAATTCGCCCGGCACGGCACGCTGGAGCATTTGCACTGGCGTGGCGCGCTCTGGCTCGGCCCCTATTTTTTCGGCCTCTGGCTGATCACTTTTCTGGGGCCGCTGCACGGCACGCACACACTCGGACCCGTATCCGGCCCGGTGGTCATCGCGCTGTTCAGCCTTCTGATCCTGCGCCTTGCTTGCGCCTGCGCCCTGGCCGATCCGGCCGAAGCGAAGGCCAGATTCAAGCAGACGCACAGCTAAAGCGAAGGGAAGACTACTTTTTGTGAACAAAAAGTAGCAAAAAAACTTTATTGGTTTGGGGCATGGGCGTGGGCGCCGACAATGCCTATGGCCACTTTCTTGGAGGCAGCGCGGCATGGCGTATGAACTCTATTACTGGAGCGGCTTGCAAGGGCGTGGCGAGTTCGTCCGCCTCGCCTTCGAGGAGGCCGGCATGGACTATGTCGACGTCGCCCGCCGTCCGGACGGCGACGCGGCGATGCTGAAAATCATGCAGCGCAAAACCGCGCCGCCTCCCCCCTTCGCCCCGCCCTTTCTTAAAGATGGCAACCTCATCGTCTCGCATGTCGCCAACATTCTGATGTATCTCGGCCCCAAACTCGGCCTCGTGCCTCAGGACCAAGCCGGACAGCATATCCTGCACGGAATGCAACTCACCATCACCGATTTCGTCACCGAGGTGCATGACACGCATCACCCGATCTCGGGCGAGCTGTATTACGAGGACCAGAAAGAGCCAGCCAAAGCCCGCACCGCCGCGTTCCTGGCCAACCGCGTCCCTAAATATTTCGGCTATTTCGAACGCGCGCTGCAGCAGAACCCGCATGGGCCGGCGCATGTTTTCGGGCCCTCGCTCACTTACGTGGACCTGTCATTGTTCCAGCTGGTGGAAGGGATGCGCTACGCATTTCCGCGCGCCATGCGAGGTTACGCGAACGATTATCCGGCGCTTGCGAAATGCCACGACGCGGTGCGCCGCCGGCCGCGGATTGCCGCCTATCTGAAATCCGAACGCCGGCTCGCCTTCAACTTGACAGGCATTTTCCGGCATTATCCTGAACTCGACCAGGCCCCGGCGTGAGGCCGAGGAAAGCGGCCGCTTTTCGAGCCAAAGCGGCGCAAAAACTTTTGTTATGCTGGTCCATGGGCGTTGGCGCCGACATCGCCCATGCCCCAGGTTAGTAAAGTTTTTTGCTTCTTTTTGTTCACAAAAAGAAGCCTTCCTACCCTTCCCTTTTGCGACACCATTGTTAACATTAAGATACAATCTCTTACACCGTACACCGAGGAGCGTCCTGAATGCCACATACGGTCACAAATGTGGAACAACTGGAAAAGATCTATGGAACGCCACACGAGCGGGCTCTGTGGAAGGAAATCGACTTTCTGAACGAAGACTATCAGGCCTTTGTGAAGGCCTCGCCTCTCATTATTCTGGCGACAGTAGGTGACGGCGGCACCGATTGCTCTCCGAAGGGGGATTTTCCCGGTTTCGTTAGAATTCTGGATGCACGGACCCTCGCCGTCCCCGACAGGCCGGGCAATAACAGGATCGATAATTTACGTAACATTGTGGTTGATTCTCGGGTATCGCTATTGTTTCTGGTGCCAGGCGTGGGTGAGACGCTGCGTGTCAACGGACACGCTGAGATCACGGTCGACCCTGAACTCCTCGCGACATTCAAAGTCGATGGCAAACTGCCGCGCACGGTCATCGTTGTTAAGATCGACGCGGCCTATTTTCATTGCTCGAAGGCAGTTATGCGTTCCGACCTTTGGAACCCGGAAAAACATGTTGAACGCAGCCTCCTGCCCAGCCCGGGGGCAATGCATAAACGTCTAACTGGCGGCGCGTTTGACGCGGTCACGTACGACCGGGAATTACCCGAGCGCACAAAAGCCGGTTTGTATTGATTCGATCGGCCAGAAGGTAGCCCCCGCGCAGCCAACGTGAAACCGCCTATGGGAAGGCACCAGCCCGCCATTTAGACAGGGATGCTGTCTCTTCTTCCGCTTGCTCAGCCCGCGCTTATGACATCCCTGGTATTGCGGATGCGCCGGGGCGCGAGCTTCACCTCCAATTGCGAAAGATTTTCATTTGCAGTAGCGAGGCCACCTTATTCGCCCCTCGCGACGTTCGGGTCGGGATGCGGATGAAGAATTGGAGGTCTGCGATGTGGGGCGACCTGAAGCGGCTTGGGTTTTTTATGTTGGTCGTGGGCGCGCTCGCGGGTTCTGCGGGGGCTGCTGACGCGGCGACGCCCGCCTACCCGGTGACGGTGACGGACATGGCCGGACGGCAGGTGACGATCACCAGCCCTCCGCAGCGCATCGCTTTGCAGGACGGGCGGGTTGCGCTCGACCTCGCGCTGCTGGATCGGAAAGATCCGTTTCAGCGGGTCGTCGTCTGGAACAACCTGATCCGCCGGTTCAGCCCCGCGACCTGGGCTGTGTTGGCCGACCGTTGGCCGAATGCGGCGCGGATTCCCGATATGGGATTCGGTGACGACGGCGCGGTCAATGTCGAAGAGATCGTCGCCAGTAACCCACAGCTCCTGATCGCCGAACTGCGGGCCCGCCCGGTGCTCGAGCAGGACGGCGCCATGCGCACCCTGGCCAGCCTCCACATTCCGGTGGTGTTCGTGGACGATTCCGTCAATCCGGTGCCGGGTGCCGCGGCAAGCGTGACCCTGCTCGGGCAAGTCCTGAACCGCGAACCCGAGGCGAAGGCATACACGGATTTTTACAACGCCCATCTGGCGCATCTGACCGCCACGATCGATGCGCTGCCCAAACCCCATCCGCTGGTGTTCATCGAGGCGCTTGCCGGCCAGGGCGGGTCGGCCGGGTGCTGCTTCACCCACGGTAATTTCGGTTGGGGCCTGCTCGTGCAGGCCGTCGGGGCGCGCAATCTGGGCTCGACCTTGCTGCGCACGCCGGCCGGTCAGGTGTCCACGGAAACGCTGCTTGCCAAGCAGCCGGATGTCTTCGTGATGACCGGCCGCGGCCCGGGCGGCCCGATGCCGGGCTTCGGCTATGGCGGAAACCAGGCGCAGATCGAACAGCGGCTGCGGTCGCTCGAGTTGCGGCCCGGTTTCTCCGCGCTCAACGCGGTGCAGGACGACCGCGTGTACGGCATCTATCATCCGTTTTATTCGAGCGTGTTCAACATCATCGGGCTCGAATACCTGGCGAAGTTCATCTACCCCGAAGCGTTCCGCGCGCTCGATCCGGCGGCGACCTATGAGACGCTGATCGCCCAGTTCACCGACATCCCCGCGGCGCCAGTGCAGTTCGGTCTCCAGGCGCCCGCTATTGGCGGCTGACATGGCAGCCACCTCGCTGGCCGCTTCCTACCGGCGCGGCACGACGCGGCGCGGCTTCATCCTGGTGGCGCTGGGTGTCGCCTGCGTCATCGGCATGCTGGCGGAACTCATGATCGGCGCCGGCACGCTGTCCCTGCCGGACGTGTTGCACGGGCTGCTCCGGCCGGGGGATGTGGATCCATCCACACGCGTGATCCTCTGGCAGCTGCGCCTGCCGATCGTCTGCACGGCAGCACTTGCCGGCGCGGGGCTCGCGATTGCGGGGGGCTTGATGCAGTCCGCGCTGCGCAATCCGTTAGCCGAGCCCTTCACGCTGGGCCTTTCCTCGGCTGCCGGCTTCGGCGCTGCCCTTGCGATCGTCTTTGGCTCCGGAACCGTGGCCGTTTTCAACTGGCTGCCGCCGGACCTGACGATCTTCGTCAGCGCTTTCGCCTTCTCACTCCTTGTTATCCTGGGTATCGGCGTGCTGGCGCACCGGCAGCGCATGACACCGGATACGATCGCTCTGCTCGGAATCGCGATCCATTTCACCTTTTCGTCCCTGCTCGCGTTGACCCAATATCTCGCCAATGCCGACCAGCTGCAGAGCCTCGTATTCTGGCTCCTGGGTTCGGTGCAGCGGACGAGCTGGACCAAGGTCGAAATCGATGCGGTACTGCTCGCTTTGATCGCGCCGGTCTTGTTGGCGCGCGCCTGGATGCTGACGGCGGTACGCGGATTCGGAGACGAGGCCGCGGTGCTCGGCATCAAGGTGCAGCGGGTGCGCTTCCTCATGCTGTTCGCGGCCGCTCTGCTGGCCGGCTCAGTAACGGCAACGGTCGGGATCGTGGGGTTCGTCGGCCTGGTCGGCCCGCATATCGCGCGCATGCTCGTGGGCGAGGACCAGCGCTTCGCTTTGCCGGCCGCCGCGGCCTGCGGCGTTCTGATCATGACGACAGCGGCGATCGCCAGCGAGATCATCATCCCCGGGGCCGTGCTGCCGATCGGGATGCTGACCGCCCTGCTCGGCGTGCCGTTCTTTCTTGTCCAGATTCTGAGGGCGCGGGGATCACATGCTTAAGGTCGAGCAGTTTGGCGTGTCGCTGGGCCGCAAGAGGGTTGTCTCCGATGTCGCCTTCACCGCGGCACCGGGAACTTCCGTTGCGGTACTCGGCCGCAATGGCGCTGGCAAGACAACATTGATCCGTGCACTGGCCGGCATCCTGCCGGCACAGGGCCGCATCCGGCTTGGCGATGTCGATCTCGGCGCCCTGGCCCCCGCCGCGCGCGGCCAGCTGATCGGCTACATGGCCCAGGATCTTGCCGCGCTCTCGGCGCGCCTCAGCGTGCTTGAACTGCTGGTGCTCGCGCAGAATACCCATGTCGTCGGCTGGCGCGCACGCACCGACACAATCAACGCCGCGGAGGCGTTGCTGGACGAGCTGGGCCTCACCGCTCTGGCGCGGGCCATGCCCACGGAATTATCCGGCGGCCAACGGCAAATGGTCGGGCTCGCGCTCGCGCTGATCCGCAAGCCGCGTCTTCTCCTGCTCGATGAGCCGACCTCGGCGCTGGACATCGCCAACCAATTGCACCTGCTCGAGATGGTGCGTGCCTACACCGCCCGTCATGGCGTCGTCACCGTGATGATCCTGCACGATCTCAACCTGGCCGACCGTTTCGTGGATGCCGCACTGATGCTCGACCGCGGCACAGTCGCCGCCTTCGGGCCGGTCGCGACGTTGCTGAATCGCGAAAGGCTTGCCGAGATCTACGGTATTGACTGCAATATCATCGAGGTGTCCGGCGGACGCCGTCTCATCTACCCGATTGCGGCGTCTAACGGCTGAAGTAAGAAAGCAGCCGCTTTTTAAAAAAAGCGGCGCAAAAATTTTTGTTATGCTGGGCTATGGGCGTTGTCGGAGACACCGCCCATAGCCCAGCATAACAAAGTTTTTTTGCTACTTTTTGTTCACAAAAAGTAGTCTGCTGGGATGAGCATAAAGGAACCCCTGCAGCAAATCTGCTCCGGATTCCACGGCCAATGTATGTTGCTCTGCCGTTTCGATGCCTTCGCATACGGACTGCGCGCCAAGGTCACGGATGATTTCCAATCGGCAGGACCAGCCTCGCTCTGGAACTGACCATTGACTGGACCATGAAGCTGCGATCCAGTTTCACGAAATCCGGTGTCAGCTGCCACAGCCGATCGAAATTGGAATGTTGACAGCCAAAATCGTCAATGGCGATGCGAAAGCCGCGGCTTTGGTAAGATGCGATGGCCTCCATCAAGCGTCCCAGGTCGTTGATGCGCGACTCAAGGATTTCCAGCACCACCTGCCTCGGGCTCAATCCGCAATAACCGAGCAGAGTCTCGAAGGCGTCACCGTGGGCGCCGCCGTCTACATGCAGCAAATGCTGCCCGTCTACGTTCAGAAACAGCACATTGCCCGGCTCGGCCTGGAGGGCGAAATTGACCGCGTGGATGGTCCGGCAAAGCCGGTCGAAAAAAACGATCTCCTTCGATTTTTTCGGCAGGCTGAACGCCCGGTGCGGAGGAATGGCGAGTCCCTGTTCATTGCTGGCCCGCAGCAAAGCCTCGAAGGCGAACGGCTTCATGGTGGAGGCCAGAAGCACGGGCTGGAACACGCTGCGCAGCTGCAGGCCGTCATAGCACCCCGAGGCCCCCATTTCTCCAAAGGAGAGATAACGGGAGTGAAGATGGGGATTGTCGAAATATTCAAGTAGTTTGGCGGACTGCGTGGGGTTTTGCGCCATCGAAGAGCTCATGCCGCTTACCCTAGAGCCATAATTTGCAAATGGAAATTTCTCTCCCAAAAGCAGTTGAGATTCCTTGCGGTTGCGTTAGGCCACGCCTCCCTCGATGCAGATAAGCTATGATCCCAGCCTGTTTACGGGTGATGTCCATAATTTTGAGTATACATCCCCTTGTTTGGTCGTCTAGACTTCCCAAGCTTGCGCAAAGAGATTCGTGGAGAAAGGGGGAAACAGGACTTGGTCAATTTGGCCGGGCAGGGATGGCTGCAACTGAGCGAACTGACGCTGGCTTTTATCTTATCGGCATTGGTGGGCGCAGAGAGAGAAATCCGCCAAAAGAGCGCCGGGTTAAGAACACATACTTTGGTCGGTGTGTCAGCTGCCTTGTTCATGCTGATCTCGAAATACGGGTTCATGAACATCTTGTCCTATGGCCGAGTGGTTCTCGACCCCTCTCGAGTAGCGGCTCAGGTTGTGTCGGGCATCGGATTTATCGGCGGAGGCGTCATCTTTATGCGACGCGACGTCGTGCGAGGGCTGACCACCGCTGCATCGATCTGGTTCACCGCTGCTCTGGGAATGGCTTGTGGCGCCGGCTTGCCCATCCTGGCTTTGGCAACGACCCTTGGTCATTTCGTGATTATGTTGGTGTTTCCAAAATTGGCAGAATCTCTACCGAGATCAAAAAAACTCGCCACGGAAATACACATTTCTTATGCGGCCGGAAGAGGTTTGCTGCGGAAAATTCTTATCGGATGTACCGAACTCCGATTTGGGATCGACCGCGTACAGCTTGATCAGGAGGATTTTTTTATGGCGGACCTCGAAGAGGTTTCGGACCTCGCTGATGATGAACATCGTGAACAAAGAAACGTACCGAAAGGTTTTGTCTCCCTTAGAATGCTCGTCAAAGGGAAGCGGCCAATTTCACATCTCATTGCCCGGCTGAGCGAGATTGATGGCGTGCGGGACGTTGGTCGATTGGGCGATGAGCATGAACACGATTAGCCAAAAGGCTTTCACCCGACCGAAATTTGCGCTGTTGCGCCATAACCATCGTGGCCAGCCCGGCCAGGCCCCGTGCCGCCTCAAGGGCCATGCAGCATGCCGTAGACCACTTGATAGCTGGCGGTACAGCCAGCCTGAAACGGCTTCAGCACCTGACGGAACTGAGCCGGGGTGAGAGGTTTGTGGCCTGGCGCGGGCTGTCCAGCGCCGAGGTCTTTTAAAGATCGGGCAAAGGCATGGCCAGTCACGTGGTGATCCCGGATGGTCTCGACTTCGATCGTGCCGGCACAATGCTCTGGCCAGGGGAAGCTATCCACCGACGGGTAAGGGTGTAGCCCGGGCCTGAAGCCGAGGGTTTCGTGGGCGGCGCGCCATTCGGCAAAGCTCTCCGCGCCGAGCGTGGCGAAGACAAACCTGCCGCCGGGGCTCAGCAGATCAGCCAGCCGGGCGATACCGCCGCGCAGATCGGCAAACCATTGCATGGCAAGCGATGAGGCGATGAGGTCGAATCCGCCAAGCGTCGTGTCTGGGGCTTCACCGTCCATGTGCCGGTAGCTGGCGCGAGAGCCAAGACGGAGGCGAGCGCGTTCCAACATGACGGGGGAGATATCCGTGACGACCAGTTCGGCCAGTGGGTAGAGCGAAGCCAGATGCGTGCTGAGCAGCCCGGTGCCGCAGCCGATTTCCAATATGCGTTTGGGCGGGGTGGACAGTGCTGCGGCGATGCGCGTGGCAAGCCGGTGCGCAACCCACGGCTGCACGCTGGCCACATGATCATAATCCGCAGCGCGGGCGGAGAATGAAGCAGAGATGCGCTCTTTCATGCCAGCAGCGGCGCCAAGAGGCTCAGGGACATCGACGTTGCTCATGACCAGGGGGATGAACGGTTCATCCAGAGCGCACAAGGCCAGGGGAAAACCGCCAATCTTTAGCGCTTAGAGATCGCTCCGATTGTCATCGTCGAATGTTCCTTGGTTCGACCTGCAAAGCGCCTGCTCCTTCGTCCCGATCTGCCATCGGCAAGCCGCCGCGCGGAAATCTTGTCAGAGATCGCCTCGCTCAGAGGCCACCGCGCAGCGGCGCGGTAGCGTCCTTGACGAGATTGAGCACGGTGGCAGGCTGGTGGCAGGTCGAGGCGATGAAAATCCCCGTCCCTTATCTCCGTCAGCCCCCGTCTATTTCAGGACTTTTTCGAAAATCATGCGCTTGTAGCGGACCAAGGGGATGGCGCTGCGCTGGGTTTTGGCGATGACAATGGAACCTTGCAGCGCCGCGAACAGGAAGCCGGCGGCCTCCTCACAATCATAATCTTCCGGCAACTCACCTGCAGCCACCGCCGCTTTCAGGCAGTCGGCGAAGGATTGCCGTATATTCTCGAACATCTCGACCAGGCGCAGCCGCATGGCTTCGGACTGATCGACGACCTCCGCACCGAAATTGCCGAACAGGCAACCGCGGCGCATGTCGGCGCCATTCTGAACGGCGATGTTATGATCGATATAGGCGGCAATGCGCTCGAGCGGCCGCAGGGCCTCGTTGCTCAGTGTCTCAGCGATGTGGGCCCGGCTATTGCGGTAATACAGGTCGAGAATTTCGAGGCCAAACGCCTCCTTCGACGCGAAATGGTTGGTGAACGAGCCCAGCGGCACCTGCGCGGCCTGGGCGATGTCCCGGACGCTGGCGCCGCCAAAGCCCCGCTCATGCACGATGCGCAGGCCTTCGGTGAGAATCTTGCTGCGGTTCGATGCTTTTGCCATGATCGATAAATATGTTCGTACGTATTGAACGTCAAGAGAGAGCAAATTCAACGCCAGGGCTCATTCCGTTTCCACATATCAGGCACTGAACCTGCGCGGCTAGAGAATGGCTCTTTGTCGTTGACGATGTACGTACGTACGTATATATCGCTGGTCATGCCGGAACGATCATGCCCCGGCTGCTTCAAGGATAGTTTCCGATGTTCAAATTCACCAAGATCCTGCCCGCCATCGCTCTGGCGGTCGTTCTGTCCCCGCTGGCTGCGCAAGCGCATACCGCCCAGCAGGCTCAGGGCAGCAACCAGACCCTCGTGCAGAGCGGTCCGGCCAACCAGCAGTTTCCTGACTCCGTCGGCGGCTAAATTTTCGTCGGTTTTTTAAACTCAATCACGACCTAGGACTTGTCTGGGCCGTAATCCAGAAAGGGTTCCTCAAATGTCTATCACTTCGAAATTCCTGCCGGCCTTGGCTTTGGCCGTCGCTCTGTCCCCGGTGGCGGCTTACGCGCACAGCAATGCGCAGGGTGGCCAGGCCCAGGCCTATCAGGCCGCGCAGGCCAATGCCGTCACGCCGAGCTCCGCCACCATCGACAACCCGACGCCCGTTTATAGCAACCACGCGTTCCCCGACTCCTTCGGCGGGTAACCAACCCTCTCCCGATCCTTCGGCCTTCATATTCAGGCCGAATCTGATCGCAGACTTTTCCAAATGTCTGTGACTTGACCGAACGACTCGCCCGCCAAGTTCAACGATAGCTGCCGTCATGTCCCGGGACATTTTGGGAATTGCGACAGCTGTCGTGGCGAGTGTCTCAGGCGCTCAGCCGCCGCACCGCATCGCGGATGATCCCGTAGAATTTTACGGGAGACCCCAGCAGGGCCGATTCCCGCGAGGTGAAATCTCCTCAAAACAAATTTCAAAAATGATGCAACGCTAACGGGCCCCGCAGGCATCCTGGACGATCCGGCTGCCTGCGCTGCACTGAGCCGTCAGGCTCGGCCCGTCTTTTTAGGTTACGATCCGAAATCAGCAATGTTGGCCCGAATCAGCTGAAGTTTGGCCGAAAGTAACCGGCCCTCAGCATTGCTGTACCCCACCCAAAGACCTTATTTTTCAAAAAACGATTTCCTCAGAACCAACTGAGCCTTGGCTGTTACTTAAACAACGACCAGCAAGTGTGTGGCATAGGAAATAAGGGTGCAGATATGATCGAAGATAAATCCACGCAACTCCATCGGCGAGAACTGTCGTTTTCCCGACTTAAAGAAACCAGTCGCCTCTAATCGGCTTGCGCGGCATGTTTTTCCGTTTAGACAAGGAATTTTTTTCATGGCCATCAAGAGACATGACGGCACAGACTGTGCTGTTCTTGGGACGAGCCTGGCTCACTATTTCATTTCAACCGCGCAGCTGGAAAGTTTGGGGGTGGATGAAATTGCGTTCGTGAAGCCTGTGATAACAAACGACGGCCCTGCTTTCTCCATTCATGCGGCGGATGGAACACCAATGGCGATCGCTTCCAACGCACAACTGGCGGCCGCGGCCATTATTCAGAACGATATGATTCCCAAAATGATGCATTAAGGCACGAAGCAACGAAACGCCAAAAAAACGACCACTCACGGTGTTAACTGCCGCATGATTTCCCGAAGGCGCATCAGTGTCGGGGCAGCTGGTCTGAGCGGCGCATCGCAAAGCTCAGCGGCGCGGACAATCCAGGGCAGCCGGCCAGCGTGCGGTAGATGATGCCCTCCCCGCCCAGGCGCTGCATGGAGGCCGGCACCACGGAGACGCCAAGGCCCGCCGCGACCAGGCTTAGGGTCGCGGTCAGCCGCGGCGCTTCCTGCGCCAGCGCCGGGCTAAAGCCGGCGGCACGGCAGGCGGCCAGGATGGCGTCATAAAGGCCCGGCCCGGCCGGACGGCGATAGAGGACAAAGGCCTCCCTGGCCAAGTCGGAAAGTGCCAGTGGCGTTGCGCTGTCCGCCGTGAGGGCGTGCCCGACGGGCAGGGCCGCCACCATCGGCTCGTCCAGCACGGCATCCACCAGAAGGTCGGGGACGTTTCCCACGGGAGACCGCACGAAAGCCGCGTCGAGCCGCTTATGTCGCAGCGCGTCCACCAGCTCGCTGGTGCCGGCCTCTTCCATCACGACGGCAACGCCAGGAAAGACCTCGCGAAACTTGCGGATTGCCGACGATACGTAGGGGTGAAGAGCGGCCGAGCTGGTGAAGCCGATCGCCAGCCGCCCCTGCTCGCCACGGGCAGCCCGGCGCACGGCTTCCGCCACGCCTTCCGATCGCGCCAGCACCGCGCGCGCTTCATCTAACAACACCAGGCCGGCCTCCGTCGCACGCACGCCGCGCGGTGTCCGGTGCAGCAGCCGAACGCCCAGTTCGGCTTCCAAGCCCTGAAGCAGCCGCGTCAGCGGCGGTTGTTGCATGCCGAGCCGTTCGGCGGCACGGGTAACGTGGCCCTCCTCAGCGACTGCAACGAAGGCGCGGAGCCGGCGAAGTTCGATCATACCCACAGAGTATCAGAATTGTACTCATAATGCATTGGACATCATACCAGGGCCGTCCCCATATCCATGGCAGTGTCAACGGAGGGGAGTTTCATGATGACCGAAGACAGTGGGGTGCATGGTAAAATGGGCTGGTCGTCCAAGCAGTATGTCACCTTCGAGAGCGAGCGCACCCGCCCGGTGCGGGACCTGCTGAGTGCCGTTCCGGACATCGCTGCGCGCTCCGTGGTGGATCTCGGTTGCGGTCCCGGCAATTCGACTGAGGTCCTTGCCGCGCGGTTCCCCGGTGCCACCGTTACCGGGCTGGACAGCTCCCCCGACATGATCGAAGCCGCTCGCAAGCGGCTGCCGGCGCTGCGGTTCGAGGTCGCGGCGATCGAGGCCTGGAACGAGGCGGGGCCGTTCGATGCCATCCTGGCGAACGCCGTCCTCCAATGGCTGCCCGAGCATGCGACGTTGCTGCCACGCCTCATCGGCAAACTGGCGCCCGGCGCCAGCCTCGCCGTGCAAATGCCCGACAACTTGGATGAACCCGCTCATCGGCTGATGCGTGATGTCGCGGCGGACGGCCCCTGGGCCGGAAAACTCGCCGACGCGGCCGGCGCACGCACCACGATTGAAGGCCCGGCCTGGTATTTCGGGCTCCTGCAGCAGCATTGCAGCCGCGTCGACATATGGCGGACCACCTATCATCACCCGCTCACCGGCGGAGCTGACGCCATCGTGGAGTGGTTCAAGGGCAGCGGCCTTCGGCCGTTCCTCGCACCACTGGCAGCGGACGAACAGGCGGCTTACCTCGATCGTTACCGCGCGGCGGTGGCCCAAGCCTACCCCGCGCTACCGGACGGCACCGTGCTGCTGCCCTTCCCGCGGTTCTTCATCGTCGCGACGCGATGAGGAAAGGACATGGCGTCATTGTACGTACACAATGAGGGCGTTACTGGCCTTTCTGACAATCCAGATCAAAGCCTCAAGCCGAGGCCAACCAGCTGGCAGTTGTTCTGGAATCTTGCGCTCGTTGGTCTCTGCGGTTTTGGTGGCGTCCTGCCCTGGGCGCGGCGCAGACTCGTCGACCGGCGCGGTTGGCTGAGCGAGTGGGAATTCGCGGAGCTTCTTGCACTCGGACAACTCATGCCGGGGCCGAATATCGCAAACCTCGTCGTTATATACGCGCGGCGCCAAAGAGGCGCACGGGGAGCCATCTCAGCGATCTCTGGCCTCTATATTTTTCCAACGATGATCACGATCTTGCTGGGGAGCCTCTATGCGCGTTGGGGGCGGATCCCGGTCGTCGAACAAATGTTCGGTGCCATTATGCCGATCGCTGCGGGTCTGGTGATCGGTACGGCGCTGCGCCTCGGAAGAAGTCTACCGGCGACGGCGCATACATTCATCTTCATCTTTCTTGCTTTTTGTATGATGGCGTTATTGGCATGGCCTCTCTGGTTAGTTTTGGTCCTACTTGCCCCGGCCTCACTCATGATCGCCTGGCGCCGTGCGCACCATGACGCTGGGCGTCCCTCATGACCGCCACCATCGGCGATCTCGCCCTACACTGCATACTCTGGTCCCTCCTTGCCCTGGGCGGCAATGCGGCGGTTCTTTCCGCAATTCAACACTATACCGTGGATGTTCGGCACTGGCTGACCGGCGCGCAATTCGTCGCGTTCTTTGCCTTATCTCAAGCAGCCCCGGGGCCAAACGGCATGGCCCTCGTCCTCATCGGTCAAAAGGCCGCCGGCCTGCTGGGGGCTCTCACCGCCTTGATCGCAACGGTCGTGCTGTCTTCCATACTCGCCTATCACGGCGGCGCCTATCTTGACCGGCATGGGGATGTTCCCTGGGTTAAATCCATTCGTCAGGGTTTTGCCCCGATCACTGTCGGACTCGTCCTTTCCGGAAGTTTCGTTCTGGCACGGACAACAGATGTCTCGTGGCCGAGACTCATCCTGACCGTCATTAGCGCCATCATTATTTTCCGAACCAAGGCCAATCCACTTTGGCTCATTGGCCTCGGCGCCGCGTTCGGCCTGTTGAGCGGAATCGGGCATATGCGGATTTTCTGAAAGTAAGCGGCCGCTTTTTAAAAAAAGCGGCGCAAAAATTTTTATAATGCTGGGCCTTGGGCGTTGTCCACGACAACGCCCAAGGCCCAAATTAGCAAAGTTTTTTTGCTACTTTTTGTTCACAAAAAGTAGTCTTCTCTTTCCCTTACGCGGCCCTGCTTGCGCAGGGCCGTTTTCATATCAACCGTTCAGGTCGAAACGATCGAGGTTCATCACCTTGGTCCAGGCGGCGACGAAGTCCTTGACGAACTTCTCCTTCGCGTCCGCGCTGGCGTAAACCTCGGCCAGAGCGCGCAGCACCGAGTGCGAGCCGAACACCAGGTCGACACGGGTGCCGGTCCACTTGACCGCGCCGGTCTTGCGGTCGCGACCCTCGTACACGTCCTTGGCCTCAGAGACCGCCGTCCACTGCGTGCTCATATCCAGCAGGTTGACGAAGAAGTCATTCGTCAACACGCCCGGCTGGTCAGTGAACACGCCGTGGGTGGAGCCGTCGGCGTTGATGTTGATGGCGCGCAGGCCACCGATCAGCACCGTCATCTCGGGCGCGGTCAAGGTCAGCAGCTGCGCCTTGTCGATCAGAACCACCTCGGCAGGCACCGTAAGTCCGGCCTTCTGGTAGTTACGGAAGCCGTCCGCGACCGGTTCGAGTCCGGCGAAGGAGGCGACATCCGTCTGCTCCTGTGAGGCGTCCGTGCGGCCGGGTGCGAACGGCACCGTCACGTTGTGGCCGGCGGCCTTGGCCACCTGCTCGACACCGGCGTTGCCGGCCAGCACGATCAGGTCGGCCAGCGAGACTTGTCTGCCATTGCTCGCCGCCTGGTTGAACTCGGCCTGGACGCCCTCCAATGCCTTGAGCACCTTGGCCAGCTGTGCGGGCCGGTTGACCTCCCAGTCCTTCTGCGGTGCGAGGCGGATGCGCGCACCGTTGGCGCCGCCGCGCTTGTCGCCGCCACGGAACGTGGAGGCCGAAGCCCAGGCAGTGCCGACCAGCTCGGACACGGTCAGGCCCGTGGCCAGCAGCTTGACCTTGAGGGCGGCAATGTCTGCCTCGTCGATCAGTTTGTGATCGACGGCGGGCACCACGTCCTGCCAGATCAGTTCTTCCTTCGGCACTTCCGGGCCAATGTAGCGCGAGCGCGGGCCCAGATCGCGATGGGTCAGCTTGAACCAGGCGCGGGCGAACGCCTCGGCGAAAGCCTGCGGGTTCTCCAGGAAACGGCGCGAAATCTTCTCGTAGGCCGGGTCGACGCGCAGCGACAGGTCGGTCGTGAGCATGGTCGGCTTGTGCTTCTTGGACGGATCGTGCGCGTCGGGGATGACGGCCTCAGCGTCCTTGGCCTCCCACTGGATGGCGCCAGCCGGGCTGCGGGTCTGCACCCATTCGTACTTGAACAGGTTCTCGAAGAAGAAGTTGCTCCACTGCGCCGGCGTCTGCGTCCAGGTCACTTCCAGGCCGCTGCCGATGGCGTCTTTGCCGCTGCCAGTGCCAAAGTTGCTGATCCAGCCCAAGCCCTGCGCCTCCAGACCAGCGCCTTCAGGCTCCGGCCCCTTATGGGACTCGGCAGAGGCGCCGTGGGTCTTGCCGAAGGTGTGGCCACCCGCGATCAGCGCAACGGTTTCCTCGTCGTTCATCGCCATGCGGGCGAACGTCTCGCGGATGAATTTGGCCGCGGAAACCGGGTCGCCATTGGCGCCGGGGCCTTCCGGATTGACGTAGATCAGGCCCATTTCGGTGGCGCTGAGCGGCTCTCCGAGGGTCTCGAGGGTCCGGTGCGCCAGCCATGTGGTCTCGGAACCCCAGTTCACGTCGAGGTCCGGTTCCCAGCTATCCTCGCGGCCGCCCGCGAAACCGAAGGTGCGAAAGCCCATGGTCTCCAGCGCCACGTTGCCGGTGAGGATCAGCAGATCGGCCCAGGAAATCTGCTGGCCGTATTTCTGCTTGATCGGCCACAGCAGGCGGCGCGATTTGTCGATGTTGACGTTGTCCGGCCAGCTGTTGAGCGGGGCGAAGCGCTGTTGACCGCGACCGCCACCGCCACGGCCGTCGCTCAGGCGGTAAGTGCCGGCGGCGTGCCACGACATGCGGATGAATTGCGGGCCATAATGGCCGAAATCGGCCGGCCACCAATCCTGCGAGTCGGTCATCAGCTTGCGCAGGTCATTCTTCAGCGCCTGGTAGTCAAGCTTCTTGAATTCTTCACGGTAGTTGAACGTCTGGTTCAACGGATCGGATTTGGCCGAGTGCTGGTTCAGCAGGTCGACGCGCAGCTGCTCAGGCCACCAACCGGAGTTTTGAGTGCCGCCGCCGGCGATTGATTTGGAGGAGTCACCTGAAAACGGGCATTTGGCTTCAGTTGTCACGGCTTTTCCTTCTTTGGGTGAGGCTTCGGATGGATGATGGGGGCACAATCACGGCAAATGCCGCGAAAGACAAGATCAGGCCTTTTCCAGAAAAATCTTGTACGGTCAGGTGGGCGGCTTGAAGAAAGATGGTCGGCCGAGGGAAGGCTGCCGCCCGGAACACCTTCCCGCACCTGGCGGCCTTAAGCTGGCCGCACACATCAAAAGGCGGGTGGGCAAGTCCGCTCATAAGTTTCGGGAGTCGCATTATTTACATTTAGCACAATTATTATATCTTAAAGCGATTACGGTGGTAGTTTTTTAAACCTAAGGTTATAGGACCTCCATATTTTTGGGTGTAATCTTCACAAGAGATAACGCCTCGGTCGGTTTCACCCGGATGCCTCAAGAGCATCTTTTGATCAGCAGGGGGTTGCGCGTGAAAAATCTTCCCATTGCCAGTAAAATCCTGGCGGTCCTTGGCGTCTTCGGCGTCTTTGTTATTAGCGTCGTCATCTACAACGCGCTGCAGATGCAGAGTATCAACAGCGGATATCAGCGGGATACAAAGACGTCGATCTCCGCCGAGATCGATATGACGCGGGCCGGCCAAGCTATAACTGGGGTGGAATCGAATATCGAATGGGTGCTGGTTTCGAGCTCCCCAGAAGAGCGTCATGCCGCAGCCTCCAGGATTGGTTTCAATCTCAAGAACTTTGATACCGCGACGGTCTCTGCCGGGTTGGATTTGCCGGCTCAGGCGTCTGAATTCGAATCCCTGCATACCCAAGGCGACGCCGTCGTCGATACGTCCTGCGCCCTGGCGATCAAGCTTGGAGTGGCCGCGACAACCCTGCCCGAAATCCAGGCCTCAGAAACTGAATACCTTACCAACTGCCAACCTGTTTTTGCCCCGCTTATCGGTGACATGAGAACCGAAGCGAATACGCTACATGCGCAGGCGCAGGCTGATCAAACCCATCTCGCCGCGACCGCGAATCACACGATTTTTGTCGCCCTGATGGCGGCCATTCTGGGGTTGATGGCGGTTCTGCTGGGCGGGTATTTTGCCGTCCGTGCTTGGGTCTCTTCGCCGATCAAAGCCCTTGAAAGCACGATGAGCAAGCTTGCCGGTGGCCAGTTGCAGGCGATGGTGCTTGGTGCCGAACGCAAGGATGAAATCGGCGGCATGGCGCGGGCCGTGCAGGTGTTCAAGGATGGCGGCCTGGAGAAGCTGCGGCTGGAAGAGAAAGCCAAAGCGACGGCGGCGCAGGTCGAGGCGGAGCGGGCGCTCAACGAGGCCGAGCGGGCCGAGGCGGCGGCGCAGCAACGCCTCGTGGTCGAGTCCATAGCGACGGGGCTCGAAAAACTTTCCGGCGGCGATCTGCTGTTCCGCCTGACCGCGGCGTTCTCGAGCGACTACGAAAAACTGCGCGGCGATTTCAACGCGACAATGGAGAAACTGCAGGAGACGATGCAGGCGATCGCCGCCAACACCCAGGGCGTGCGGTCGGGGGCGAAGGAGATCACCCAGGCTTCTGATGATCTGTCGCGCCGCACCGAGCAGCAGGCGGCGAACCTGGAAGAAACGGCGGCGGCGTTGGATCAGATCACCGCGACGGTGCGCCGCACCGCGGAAGTCGCGAACGAGGCGCGGGATCTGGTGTCGACCTCGAAGACCGATGCGGAACGTTCCGGCGACGTGGTGCGCCAGACGGTGGGAGCGATGGACGGGATCGAATCCTCGTCCAAGCAGATCGCTAACATCATCGGCGTGATCGACGAGATCGCCTTCCAGACCAATCTTCTGGCGCTCAATGCGGGCGTGGAAGCGGCGCGCGCCGGCGATGCGGGCCGCGGCTTTGCGGTGGTGGCGACCGAGGTGCGGGCGCTGGCGCAGCGTTCGGCTGATGCGGCGAAGGAGATCAAGACGCTGATCTCGGCTTCGACGCAACAGGTCGATGTCGGCGTGAGGCTGGTGAGCGAGACCGGCCAGGCGCTGGGCCGTATCGTCACGCAGGTGAACCAGCTGAACGGGCTGGTTGTGGAGCTGGCGGCCTCGGCCAAGGAGCAGGCAACCGGGCTCGGCGAGGTGAACGCTGCGGTCAACCAGATGGATCAGGTGACGCAGCAGAACGCGGCGATGGTCGAGCAGGCGACCGCGGCGAGCCACGGCCTCTCGGGCGAAGCCCAGGAACTCGCCCGTCTCGTCGGGCAGTTCGACATCGGTGAGAGCGTTGCGGCACCGGTGCTCAAGCGGGCTGTGCCCAAGGTGCTGCCAAAGCCGCGCACCGTCGTGACCACGTCCGCGCGCAAGGTCGTCATGCTGCCGAGCCAGGATAGGGCGCGGCACCCAGCCCCAGCCGGTGCGGCTGATGACTGGAGCGAATTCTGATGATGGCCAATGACCTGTCTCGTCCCATGGGCGAAAGCAATCAGTTGCTGTGCGTGCGCCTGGGTGATCAGGAATTTGCCCTGAACATCCGCGCCATTCGGGAAATCAGGGGGTGGATTTCTTCCACCCCCCTCCCGCACGCGCCGTCCTACATCAAGGGCATGATCAATCTGCGCGGCAGCGTGCTGGCCATCATCGATCTGGCGGAACGTCTGGGCCTGCCGAGCGTGCCGCCGAACACGACCTCGGTGGTCGTCGTGATTGAAGAGGGGGCGCGCGTGATCGGCCTGTTGGTCGATGCGGTGTCCGACATCATCACCGCAACCGAGGAGATGCGCCAGGTCGCGCCGGAGACCGGCAGTGCTGCCTCCCGCGACTATGTCGAAGGGCTGCTCATGCGCGACAAGCAGATCATCAGCGTGCTGTCGATCCCGGCCATTATGCCCAAAGACACAACCAACGAAGCCGAACCCGAGTCAGCGTAGACAGCCGTCAGAAGATATTCGGGGTTCGGAACAGCTCGACGACGGGATAGGGCTGCAAATGCTAGATCGTATTCCGGCCGTCGGGCTGTGATCGGGCGCCGCCCGGTGCTGCGCGAATCGACGCGTTGCGCGGCGCTTGCTTAAGATGCACGTATCGATCGCGCGATGAGATCCTACAACAACAAGAAATCAGGAGGTTCGGTGGTTGCGATGCACGACCTGATCAGCCGAAAAATTCAGGGGGTAGGTTAGCCCTGGCGGACGTTGGCTTTGCGGCCGCTCTTGAAGAAAACTTCGAGATGGCGCGGCAGGCCGGGACCCTGCCGAACATCCACGGTGTCGTGGCGGTACGCGGCGGAAGAATCGTTTTCGAACGATATCTGGCCGGGCCTGATTTTGGCGGCGGAAGACCGCGCGGTGTGGTGCGCTTCGGGCCCGAGACGTTGCACGACATGCGCTCGATCACGAAGAGCATCGTCGGGCTGCTTTACGGAATCGCCCTCCAGGCCGGCTTGGTGCCGGGCCCTGAGGCCAAGCTGCTCGACCAGTTCCCGCAATATCGCGACCTTCCTGATGCCGAGCAGCGCCAAATCCTGACCATCAGGCACGCGCTGACCATGACGCTGGGAACGCAATGGGACGAACTGTCCTTTCCCTACGGCGATCCCCGCAATGGGGAAACCGCCATGAATGAAGCGGCCGACCGTTATCGCTATATATTGGAGCGGCCGATTTCGGGACCGCCTGGCCTGCGATGGATTTACAATGGTGGGACCACGGCATTGCTCGCCAAGCTCATCGCCCAGGGCACAGGGCACAGGGCACACTCTACCAGGCTTCGCGTCTCAGGTCCTATAAAGCATGCGTGACATCCCCGAGCGGCAGGCCTCCATCGTGCGGGTCGACCTCGCCGGTGCGCTCGGGTTTCTGCAGCAGCCTGGAAAA
This sequence comes from Acidocella sp., assembly GCF_036489515.1. Taxonomy (GTDB): domain Bacteria; phylum Pseudomonadota; class Alphaproteobacteria; order Acetobacterales; family Acetobacteraceae; genus Acidocella. The sequence continues at coordinate 11,492 of NZ_DASXFO010000040.1, read as the reverse complement.
CAAGACGGTGTCCAGCTGCTCCATGGGTGCGATGCTGCGCGTCGCCTTCGACAATAGAATCGCCCCTTGCAGGGCGGAAAGAATAAATCCGGCCAGTTCCTTCGGCTTCGCGCTGCGCGGCAGTTCGCCTTCCTTTATGGCGGCGTTCAGGCAGGCACTCAGCGCGGCCTGCAACTGGCCGAAGACTTCCACCAGGCGCCGGCGGATCGGCTCGTTCTGGCCAGTCGCCTCGGCGCTGAAATTTCCGAGCATACAGCCGCTCCGCAGATCGTCCGAAATCACACTCTGCCTGATGGCTTCGACATATTCGCGCAAGCGTTGCAGCGGCGACAGCATTTCGTTTGCCAATGTCCGGGCGATGATGGCGCAGACATCCGCGAAATACAGATTGAGGATCTCCAGCCCGAACGCCTCTTTCGACACGAAATTGTTCGTAAACGACCCCTGCGGTACGCCCGCCGCCGTGACGATGTCACGGACACTCGCGCCGGAAAAACCTTGCTCGTGCACAACGCGAAGGCCGGCCTGCAGGATTTTTTCACGATTGGAGATCTTCGTCATGTCGGACGAAATACGGGCGTCCATATTTATTTGTCAATCGAGTCACAAAAAGGTCATTATCGCATCCCGATTTTAATTCACTCCGCCGATAAAACTATTTGTTTTCAGCATCGATCTCGCGCAAAAATCCCATAAAGTTGCATTTGATGCTTATTTTACCAAGATGTCTTGAATCGTCTATCAATCATTAGAAATTTTCAGGCATTCACTTTCCTGCCACGAGGCCGTCGATTTTCGCGGGCAAAACCACCCTTTTCGCACTTGCAGCAAAATCTGTGTACGTACATATTGCGGCCATCGACGATCTGGTCGATCTATCAAAATCGGATGATTACAATGAATTTCTCTATGAAAATCCTGCCCGCGATGGCTCTGGCGATCGCACTGTCACCCTTCGCCGCACAGGCGCAGAGCGCACACCAGCCGGCCGCCACGCAAACGCACGATCACGTCGACGCGGTGATGGTCAGCTCTGCGACCATCGACAACCCGACGCACGTCTACAGCAACAATCTCTTCCCCGACTCCTTCGGCGGTTAACCCCGCGTTTCTGACTACACTTACTTGATGACCCAAGACTCGTCTGGGCCAAAATCCAGAAAGGTTCCTAAAATGTCTATCGCTTCAAAACTTTTGCCGGCCATGGCTTTGGCCATCGCTCTGGCCCCGTTGGCCGCTAACGCGCGTGATACGCAGCCCGGCCCGGCCCAGTACTATCTGGCCCCGCTGCCTCATCAGACCGTGCAACAGCACTCTCACACCGACAAGGTGATGGTGAGCTCCGCCACGATCGATAGCCCCTCGCCTTACTATAGCGTCTCCTCGGCAGGCCGCTGATCACGCCTCGCCCCTGCGGAGCCTTTTAAAATACCGGCCCGCTAAGCCCAACGATAGCTGCCGTCATTCTCCGAGCATATTCGGGGAATAACGGCAGCTGTCGTGCTGAGATCGACGAAAGGAAGGCTACTTTTTGTGAACAAAAAGTAGCAAAAAAACTTTATTAATTTGGGCCATGGGCATTGTCGGTGACGATGCCCATGGCCCAGCATAGCAAAAATTTTTGCGCCGCTTTTTTTAAAAAGCGGCCGCTTTTAGCTTTCATTACCCCAGACCGCGCTCAATGGCGCAATCACATGCCAAGGGCGCGCCTGTAGATATCAAGCAGCGTCTCCTGCTCCTCGATTTCCGCAGGCTCTTTCTTGCGCAGCCTGAGAATTTGTTTCAGGACGGCGACGTCAAATCCCGCAGATTTGGCTTCAGAGAAAATATCCTTGATATCGCTCGCAAGAGCCTTCCGCTCTTCTTCCAGGCGTTCCACGCGATCGATGATGCTGCGCAAACGGTCGACGGCAACACCACCGACTGCAGGGTCTGGATTGGCAGCCTGCCTGGCCCGGCTCGCGGCAGCGTCGTCCGTGGTGTCAAATGGTGCTTCAGACATGAATTTCCTCTAGGCCTCTGGTGAGTTAGGACGTCGGGGCGACTGAGGCGGCTGGCAAGCCCAGACAGCCTGTCGACTCTAAACTTAGACTACAAATTGACGGGGGCAAAAGGACTCGCCCGCGACCTTCGTCGGCTTGTCATCGGTGGTCGCGTCAAGCGCCATGGGGCTCTCCTTTGCTCGAAGAGCCGAGGGGATAGAGCGACCCCGCCCCCAGCGTCAATGCCCCGTGGATTTGAATTTCTGCGCTGCCTCGTCCGCGGCCGGCTTGTGGTATTTCGCCTGCCACTCCTTGTAGGGCATGCCGTAGACGATCTCGCGCGCATCGGCATCGGCGAGCGTGAGCCCCAAGCCCTCCGCCGCCTCGCGATACCAGCGTGACAGGCAATTCCGGCAAAATCCTGCGAGATTCATCAATTCGATATTTTGCACGTCGGTCCGCTCACGCAGATGCTTGACCAGCGCCCGGAACGCAGCCGCCTCCAGCCTTTCGGTAGTGGCGGGATCGAAGGTGGGTTTGCTCATGCTTCCGGCTCCTGTCATAAAGGAAGTGTGGAGGACCATAACGCTAATATGCTTCGCGCGATATTCCAGGCGGCGATCGCTGCCGCCGACCCTGCCCTCTCCCTGAAGCCGCATCTGCCCGCCCCCGGCAAAGGCCGCAACATCGTCATCGGCGCCGGCAAGGCCGCGTCCTCGATGGCCGCGGCCTTGGAAGCCGCTTGGCCGGATGTGGCCCTCGAGGGCGTGGTGGTAACCCGCTACGGCCACAAGACACCCACGCAAAAGATCACGGTGCTCGAAGCCGCACACCCCGTGCCCGACGCCGCCAGCGAGGACGCCGCGCGAAAAATCATGGCGGCCGTGCAGAACTTGCGGCCCGAAGACCAGGTGATCGCGCTGATCTCCGGCGGCGCCTCGGCGCTGCTCACTTTGCCGGCGCCGGGCCTCACGCTCGACGACAAAAAACTCGTCAACAAGGCGCTGCTCGCCTCGGGGGCGCCGATCGGCACGATGAACCGCATCCGCAAGCAGCTCTCGGCGATCAAAGGCGGCAAGCTCGCCGCCGCCTGCGCGCCGGCAAAGCTGGTGACGCTGGCGATCTCCGACGTGCCGGGCGATTCCCCCGCGGTCATCGGCTCCGGCCCGACCTGGTACGAGGGCGCGGACTACCGCATGATCGCCACGCCGATGATGGCGCTGCAAGCCGCCGCCAAGGCAGCTGACATACCCTACAAAATTCTCGGCGATGCGCTGGAGGGCGAAGCCGCCGCCCTCGGCCGCGAGATGGCGGCGCAGGCCCTGCGCGAAACCGGGCCGATGCTGCTGCTCTCGGGCGGCGAGACCACGGTGACCATCGACAACGGCACGCCCGGCCGCGGCGGCCGCAACACCGAATTCCTGCTCAGCCTCGCCATCGCCCTGAACGGCGCGAAAAACATCTCCGCACTCGCCGGCGACTCCGACGGCATCGACGGCACCGAGGACGCGGCTGGCGCGATCATCACGCCCGACACCCTTGCGCGCGGCCGGGCACTGGGACTGGACGCCACGCAATTTTTGAATTCTCATGACAGTTACAGCTATTTCAGCGCGCTGGGCGATCTCGTGATCACCGGCCCTACCATGACAAACGTGAATGATATCCGCGCCATCCTGATCTCTTAGGGAAGCAATAACGAAAATGAGCGAACGTTTCCGCCGTCATCGCCGCACGAAGATCATCGCCACGCTGGGGCCCGCCAGCTCGACGCCGGAAATGATCGGTCAGCTGTTCCAGGCCGGGGCGGATGTGTTCCGCCTCAACTTCTCCCACGGGTCTCACGAAGACCATGCCGCGCGCATCGAGATGATCCGCGCGTTGGAGAAAAAATTCGGCCGCCCGATCGGCATCCTTGCCGACGTGCAGGGGCCGAAGCTGCGGGTCGGCCAGTTCCAGTCCGGCCGCGTGCAACTGCAGGCCGGCCAGAACTTCGTGCTCGACATGAACCCCGCCCCCGGGGACACCCGCCGCGTCTGCCTGCCGCATCCGGAAATTCTCGCCGCCGCCGAGATCGGCGCGACGCTGTTGCTCGATGACGGCAAATTGCGCCTGCGCGTGGTCCGCAAGCGCGACGACCATCTGCTCACGGAAATCCTCAACGGCGGCGTGCTGTCGGACCGCAAGGGCGTCAATATTCCTGACGTCGTGTTGCCAATCCCCGCGCTCACGCAAAAAGACCTCGCCGATCTCGACTTCGTGCTGCCGCTCGGCATCGACTATATCGGCCTGTCCTTCGTGCAGCGCCCGGAAGACGTGGTCCAGGCCAAGGAGATCGCCGCCGGCCGTGCTTTGGTGATGGTCAAGCTGGAAAAACCGCAGGCGCTGGAAAATCTCGATGGAATTCTCGACGCCGCCGACGCGGTGATGGTGGCGCGCGGCGATCTCGGCGTGGAGCTCCCGCCGGAAGACGTGCCGATCGCGCAAAAACGCATCATCCGCGCCGCCCAGCAGCGCGGCATGCCGGTGGTGGTGGCGACGCAAATGCTCGAGAGCATGATTTCCGCTCCCGCCCCGACCCGCGCCGAGGCCTCCGATGTAGCGACCGCCGTGTTCGACGGCGCTGACGCCGTGATGCTCTCGGCGGAATCCGCCGCCGGCCAGTATCCGCGCGAGGCGGTCAACATGATGGACCGCATCGTCGCCCGGGTGGAGCGCGACGAGGATTGGCGCCGCGCCATCGACGCCAAGCGCCCGGCGCCGGAAAATTCCTCCGCCGATGCGATCGCCGCCGCCGCCGTGCAGGTGGCGCGCACGATCGGCGCGCAGGCCATCGTGGCGCTCACCGAATCCGGCTCCACGGCGCTGCGCGTGGCGCGCGAGCGGCCGGATTGCCCGGTGCTGGGCCTGACCATCAGCGAAACCGTGGCGCGCCGCCTGGCCGCCGTCTGGGGCGTGCACGCGGCGGTCACCCGCGAGGTGCATTCCATGACCGAGGCCGTGGCGAACGCGACAAAAATCGCCCGGCTCGAAGGCTTCGCCAGCAAGGGCGACGAAATCGTGGTGGTCGCCGGCGTGCCGTTCGGCCAGCCCGGCACCACCAACGCGCTGCGCGTGGTGCGGCTCTAGGAAGAGAAAAGAAAGACTTCTTTTTGTGAACAAAAAGAAGCAAAAAAACTTTATTAATCTGGGCCTTGGGCATTGTCGGGGACAACGCCCATGGCCCAGCATAGAAAAAAATTTTGCGCCGCTTTTTTAAAAGCGGCCGCTTTCTTCCCTTCAAGCCCCCGCCGATCACGTTTTGCTGCATTCCAAAAAAATCGTTTAATTTGAATGCGCTGCAAGGAAATCTTGCGGCCATTTCCAGCTTGGCCCCCCTCCGCTTTGCCTGTATTGAAGGGGACGGAGCGCCAGAATCATTTCGGAAGGATTATTATACAGTGGATTTTACCAGGGCGGATAAGAACAAGGCGGTGGCGGGCCTGGCGACGGGCCTCGCCTTGCTGGCTCTGACCAGCTGCAACCGACATCCGCCGGTAGTGGCCGCAGCGCCGCCGCCGCCGGTCGGCCATGTCTATGCCACGCAGGTGGAGCTGCCGCCGCCGGTCTCGCCGCGCATCCGCTTCACTTCCGACGAGGAAGAGCAGGCGCAGCAGGCGTTCAACGTCATCGGCCTGAAATCCGCGCTGATGGTGGCCGCTCTCTCCTGCGACGACCAAACCCAATACGACGCCTTCATGCACACGTTCCAGCCGGATATCCTGGCGGACCAGCACGTCATGGACGCCTATTTCCGCAAGGCCAGCGGCCCTTATAGCGGGCAGAAAATGGAAGACAATTTCGTCACCCTGCTGGCCAACAACCAGTCGGTCAGCGGCATCGGGCAGGGCCGCCCCTTCTGTCTCAACAACCAGGCCGAGTTCACCGCAGTGGCGGCGCTGAGAACTGAGGTGCAGCTGAACACCTTCGTCACCGACCGTGCACCGGGCGCGCTGCCCAGCGCGGCGCCGATGGTCGAGGTCGCCAGCGCCGCGTCGGCCCATCATGTGTATGAGACGAGGCACGTCGACACGCGTCATGAACGTGACGTGCATGAAGTGCATCATGAAGTGCATGTCGTGGTGAAGCACACCGTCACCAAGGCCAAGGTCACGACGAAGGCCGCGACCAAGGGCAGCAGCAAGGTCGAAGCCACCGCCCAGACCGCGAGCAAGAAAGTCGTGGCCAGCCAGCCATGAGGGAGCAAGCGCCGCCGCCCTTGCTCGGCGGCGCCCCGAATTTCCGCGCCATCGCCCCCTTCCCCGCCGCCGATGGGCGGCGGCTGAAGCCGAACACGCTGTATCGGTCCGGGGAATTATCCCGCCTCAATGCGACGGATCTTGGCTGTCTCGCCCAGCTTGGCATCCGCCTGGTCTGCGACCTGCGCAGCCAGGCCGAGCAGACGCGCTACCTGTCCCGCTGGCCGGAGGATAGCCGGCACCGCCGTCTGGACCTGCCCGGGCTCGATGGCACCGATGCCAGCCCCGCGAAAATCTTTGCGCTGATCCTGCGCGACCCCACCCCGCGCGGCGCGCGCCTCGCCATGGACACTCTGTATCGCCGCAAGCCGCGCGCCTATGCGCCGCAGCTTGGCCGGCTGTTTTCCAGTATTTTACAGGAAAGTTCCCTGCCGCTGCTGATCCATTGCCACGCCGGCAAGGACCGCACCGGCTTCTTCACCGCCATGCTGCTCGCCGCCGCCGGCATTTCGCGGGAAAATATTCTGGCCGACTATGTCGCGACCGGACACTTCTTCGCCGCCGAAACCGAGGCGCCGCAGATGGCGGCCTGGGCGGAACGTGCCTTTGGCCAGGCGTTAGACATCCCCACCGCCTTGCCGCTGGCCGAGGCCCGGCCGGAATATCTGCAAGCCGCCTTCGCCGCGATCGACGATGAGTTTGGCGGGATGACGAGCTATCTGACCGAGGCGGTCGGGCTGTCGGCGCCGGCGCTGCGCGCGTTTCGCGACCTTGTTTTGGAGTAAGAAAGTAGCCGCTTTTTAAAAAAAGCGGCGCAAAAATTTTTACTATGCTGGGGCATGGGCGGCGTCCCCGACAACGCCCACGGCCCAGCATAGCAAAGTTTTTTTGCTACTTTTTGTTCACAAAAAGTAGTGCTTTCTTCCTTCGCTCAAAAAAAAGCCCCGGCGGTTTCCCGCCGGGGCTTTTCTGTACGTAGAGACGCTTAGTTGAGAACGATCTCGACGCGGCGGTTCTGCGGCTCGCGCACGCCCGGGCCGGTCGGCACCAGCAGGTGCGTCTCGCCGTAAGCGTGGATCTCGATTTCCGACTGCGACACGCCATCGGTGACCAGCTGTGCGGCAACCGCCTGAGCGCGGCGCATCGACAGGCCCTGGTTGTAGGTCGGCGTACCGGAGGTGTCGGTGTAGCCGGAGACGTCGAGCGTGGTGACGTTCTGGGTGTGGCTGTCCGTAGCGGCCTGGGAGATGATCTGCGTGGCGCGCGGCGTCAGGCTGGCCTGGTTCCAGTCAAAGAACACCAGATAGGTCTTGGCCGGAGCCGGAGCCGGGGCGGCAACCGGTGCAGCCACCGGGGCCGGGGCCGGCGGCACGGGCCGCGGCGTGAACAGCTGGTAGCGCAGGCCGACATTGATCTGGTTGTTGTACTCGGAGCCGACCTTCATGCTCGCCGGCTCGCCGTCAAAGGAGCCATCGAACTTGCGGGAATCGGCCAGTGCGACGAAGCGGTATTCCAGCGTCGCGGACAGGCCCGGCACGAAGGAGATCGGGTAGGAGACACCGACGATGCCCTGATAGGCCAGCGAGCCACGGGTCTTGTCGAAGCTGTAGTCGCCCGCGTTGAGGCCGTTGAAGGCGTCTTCCTGCCAGCCGATGCCGGCGCCCACATACGGGAACAAGTAGGGCAGGCCGATGTCGAAATCATAATAGGCGTTCGCGAAAACGCCGTAACGCCCCTCATAGCCGCGGCTGGCGTCGCCGGCACCGTTGACCCGCAACTTGTTAAAGCCGTTGCTGATGTAGTCGCCCTCGAGTTCAGCGCGCCAGCCATTGCCGAACCCGTACCCGACGGCGCCGTTGATGTCATAGCCGTTATTCGTGAAGATCCGCGCGGTATCCGAGGTCACGGTGTTGCCGTGGACGATATTCTTCGCCTTCTGGCTGCTTTCCATGTTGTAGCCAGCACCAAGGCTCACATACGGGCCGGTGACGGGCTGCGCGTTGGCAGCGTGGGAAATCGCAACAGGTGCGGCCAGCACAGTCGCGGCAAGCAAGGCATAACGAAACTTCATTCGTGTGACTCCTCAGTAGACAGGCAATCAGGTTCGCAGTGGACCCGGGCGAGTATCTGGCAACATGAGGCCGCCGATGAAAGAGCAGATTCCGCCTTTCGAGCCAGCTGTAGCAAATATGTCACATATCATCGCGAAATCATAACGAATGAATCTTCTGCCATTTTCCTGCAGAAAGACTATTGCGTTTTCACAATGAGGTAGAACTGGATCAGCGCCGCAAAAAGGAAGTGGCCGCTTTTTAAAAAAAGCGGCGCAAAAATTTTTACTCCGCTGGGCCATGGGCTGTGTCGCCGAAAACGCCCACGGCCCAAACTAATAAAGTTTTTTTGCTACTTTTTGTTCACAAAAAGTAGCCTTCCTTACCGTTCCTCCCTCAGAACGGTTTCAAGCCATCTCGTTCTAGGAGCAGCCGATGACCCTGAATGTTTCGCTGCCATCCCCCACCACGGTGGCGCCTGGCGTCGAACGCACCATCCAGCCACGGTAGAGCGTGGTGCTGGAAGCATCACCGCCCGCCGGGGTCACTGTCATGAAAATGGCCGCATCCGGCAACTCGTTGGGCGGCCGCGTGTCGCAGGCCTGCACGCTGACCTGCAGATCGCCGATCACGCTTTGCCCACCGACGGGAACGCTCACCTTCGAGGTGCCGCCATCGACCTCGCTGAGCACGCCGAGTGTCGCCGTCGTGCCCGGCACCCAAGTGTTCGGGATGACCGGCGCGGTATCGGGCGGGGCGGCGGGTGCGGCAGTGGCCGGCGCGGCACCGGCTGGCGCACTCGGCGCTTCCGGCGCGGGCACGTCCTCATTGGCGGGCGGCACCGGCGTCTGCACCAGCCCTGGCGGCGGCGGCGCAAGCGGCGCCATGGGCGCCACCGGCGTGGACGGCGCCGCGACGATGGGTGGCGCCAGCGGCACGGCAATCACGGAATTCCCATTGCCTTGGGTCTGCGCCCAGGCCGGGGCGCTCAGGGGCAGCAGCAAGGCCACCGCAACCGCAAGAGAAAGGCGCATAGCTTATTTACCCCCGGACGGCGCGGGCGCAGCTGTCGCCGCGCCGGACTTGCCGCCGCTGGAACTGCCGCCCATGGAGAAAATGAATTTTCCGAGCAGATCCTCGATATTGATCGCCGACTGAGTCACCGCGAAGGATTGTCCCGGCGCCAGCATGGTGTTCGACCCGCCCGGCGAGATCGCCACGTAAGCGCCGCCGAGCAGCCCGTCCGAGGCGATCGAGGCGCTGCTGTCCGCAGGGATCTTGATGTCGTCGTTCAGCGCCAACCGCACGAGCGCGGCATAGGTGGTGGGGTCGAGGCGCTCATCGGCGACATGGCCGACGATAACGCCGCCGATCTTCACATCCGCACCGACGGTGAGCGCGCCGATGCTGGAAAACTGCGCCCGCAGCGTATAGCCGCCGGTGGTCACCGCACCGGTGCGATTGAGCGCATAGCCCAGAAACACCACGGCGACGATGATGACGGCGAAACCAGTGAGGGTTTCCGGAAGCCTCCGCGCCATCAGCCCAGGTCCGGCGTCCAGGCCTCATAATCCGCCGCGGCACGGGCACGCTTGCCACCGGCATAATCATGTCCCGCCGGGCGATGGCCGGCGGGCGTGCCGGTCAGGTTCGGCTGGTGTGGTTTCTGCCAGGGTTGCCGGCCCGTGCTGGGCAGCGGCTCATCGGTGAGATGGTGCAGCCAGGCATGCCACTCCGGCCCCACCGTGGAGGCCTCCGGCGCGCCGGCATAGACCACCCACCGCATCGTGCGCCCGCCCTTCTGGCGGCCGGGCCGTTCAAAATATTTGTTGCCCAGCGCGTCCTGCCCGACATACCCGCCGCGGCGCAGCGTGAAGAGGAACAGGCCGGGATTGCGCATGAAACCGCTAATCCCGCCGAGCTGGCTGATCGAGACTTTAGCATCGGTTTTTGATGTGCTCATGGGGACGGATATAGGAGATGGCGGCGCTCTGGTCCATCGCTGGAATTTTTCCAGACTATCCACAGGATTTTGTGGTCAACCGGCCGTTTCACCACAACATCCACTTTCCCTACGGACCAGTTCCGCTTAAGTTCCTGGCCATGGGAACTTACAAGACGCACAAATCCTGGCACGGCATCCGGCAGGCGGTGTTCACCGCGCAGGCCGACCCAGACGCGCCGCCGGTCACCGTCAAAATTCCCGCCAGTTGGGGCCAAGGAGCCGCCGATGCGCTGGCCGCCATGCTGCCCACCGCAAAACGCATCGACCTCGCCCTCGCCGCGGAAAGCTGGATCGCGCCGATCACCGCCCGCGCCGCCACCGCGAAAATTGCCGCGCCGCTTGGCGATGAACTGCACGCGCTGCTGGCCGCCCGCCGCGGCGCGCCGGATGCTTCTGTCTGGGCGAATGCCTGGGCAAACAAGGCGACCGCCGTGCCCGGCTTCACCCTCAACCCGAACGCATTCCTGGACGAAACCGGCGGTTTCGACGCCGCTGCCTTCGCCGCCGCAGCGCAGCTCGCGGTCACCGCGCTGACCCTCGCCGCCCCGGCGGCGCAGCGCCTGGCGCTCGGTTTCACGGATCTTAATCTGTTCCTGGCCCGCCTCGGCCTCGATTATGATTCCGCCGAAGCCCGCGACACGGCGGTGACGCTGACCGCGCTGCTGAGCGCCGCCGCCGATTGCGCCTCCGCCGCTTTGCTGGCGCGTAGCACCCCCTCGGGCCACGCGATTTCGCTCCCGCCTCTGCCCGCCCGCTGCGCGGCGCCCGGCCTGCGCGCCGCGGCCCTGGCGGCGCAAGAGGCCGCCGCCACCTGCGGCACGCGCCGGCACGAGAGCCTGCTCGGCTTCTCCGAGGATCCCGCCGTCGAAGCCCTGCTCGGCGCGGAAATCCGCAATTTCGCGCCTGCCCTTTCGCCGCTGGACGCCGACGGGCGGATGGCCCAGTGGGCGACACAGAAACTCGCGGCCCAGGGCCTCTCCGCCGAGGCGGCGCTGACCCGGATGCTCAGCGGCGAAACGCTGTTCGCGGCACCGCGCCCGGCCGCGCATTTGGCGATGCATGACGCGCTGGCGCCGCTGGTGGCGGCGATGCCCGACCGCCCCGCCGCCCCCATGCCGCCGCTTCGCGCCAGCCGGCGCGAAGCGCTGCCCGCCCGCCGCAGCGGCTACACGCAGAAAGTCAGCGTCGGTGGCCACAAGCTCTTTCTCTCGACCGG
>NZ_DASXFO010000046.1:0-13762 GCF_036489515.1 Acidocella sp. | reverse complement strand
ATCCTGGCACGGCATCCGGCAGGCGGCATTCACCGCGCAGGCCGATCCCGACGCGCCGCCGGTTACCGTTAAAATTCCCGCTGCCTGGGGGGCGGCCGCCGCCGATGCGCTCGCCGCGATGCTGCCCAGCGCGAAAAGGCTCGACATCGCCCTGGCCGCGGAAAGCTGGATCGCGCCGATCGCCGCCCGCGCCGCCACGGCGGGCCTTTCCGCCACGCTCGGCGACGAACTGCACGCGCTGCTGGCCGCCCGCCGCGGCGCGCCGGATGCGGCGATCTGGGCGAACAAGGCGCCCGCTTTGCCCGGCTTCACCCTCAACCCGAACGGGTTCCTCGATGACACCGGCGGTTTCGACGCCGCCGGCTTCGCCGCCGCCGCACGCCTCGCCGTTACCGCACTGACGTTCGCCGCCCCGGCGGCCCACCGCTTGGCGCTCGGCTTCACCGACCTGAACCTGTTTCTCGCCCGGCTCGGCCTGGACTATGATTCCGCTCCGGCACGGGACACGGCCGCGACCCTCACCGCACTCATGAGTGCTGCCGCCGATGGCGCATCCGCCGCTTTTCTGGTCCGCGGCGTCGCCCCGGGCCATGCGATTTCGCGCCCTTCCCTGCCTGCCGGCTGCGCGGTGCCCGGCCTGCGCGCGGCCGCCCTGGCAGCGCAAGAGGCCGCCGCCGCATTGGGCAGCCGCCGGCATGAAAGCCTGCTCGGCTTCTCCGAGGACCCTGCCGTCGAAGCCCTGCTCGGCGCGGAAATCCGCAATTTCGCGCCCGCCCTCTCCGCCCTGAACGCCGACGGCCAAATGGCGCCTTGGGCGACGCAAAAACTCGCGACCCAGAACCTCTCCGCCGAGGCGGCGCTGACCAGAATGCTGGCGGGAGACACGCTATTCGCAGCACCCCGTCCGGCCGCGCATCTGGCCATGCATGACGCGCTGGCGCCTCTGGTCGCACAGATGCCGGACCGTCCCGCCGTGCCAATGCCGGTGCGCCGCGCCAGCCGGCGCGAGACGCTGCCCGCCCGCCGCAGCGGCTACACGCAGAAAGTCAGCGTCGGCGGCCACAAGCTCTTCCTCTCCACCGGCGAATACGCCAATGGCAGGTTGGGCGAGATTTTCGTAGCCTTGCATAAAGAGGGCTCGGCCTTCCGCGGCCTGATGGACGCCTTCGCCATCGCCGTCAGCATCGGCCTGCAGCACGGCGTCGATCTCGAGGATTACGTGGAAGCCTTCACCTTCACCCGCTTCGGCCCGACCGGCGCGGTCGAGGGCGATCCTGCGGTGCTGCAGGCCACCTCGATGATCGACTACGTGTTCCGCAACCTGGCGGTGAACTATCTCGGCCAGACCAACCTCGCCCCCGCGACCCCGGAAGCGGCCGACACGGTGGGCGACGGCGCCGCCGAGCGCGCGCCGCTGCTGCCGCTCGACCTGCCCGCCCCGGCCCCGCGCGAACGCCGCCGCAACCTGAAACTCGTGAGCAACGCATGACCGTCCTGGACCGCCTCATCGAACTCGGCATCACCCTGCCCCAGCCAATGCCTCCCGTGGCCACGTATGTTCCGGTTACCGTCGTCGGCAATCTCGTCACCGTCAGCGGCCAGCTGCCCGCGATCGACGGCAAGGTCGCCGTCACCGGTAAGCTCGGCCAGGGGATAACCCTGGAGGAGGGCCAGCACGCCGCGCGGCTCTGCCTGATCAACGTCCTGGCGCAGCTGGAAACCACTCTGCCCGGCGGCTTGGCGAGCATCACCAAGGTCGTGCGCCTCGGCGGCTTCATCGCCGCCACGCCGGAATTTTCCCAGCACGCGGTGGTGATGAACGGCGCCTCCGATCTCACCGTCGCCGTATTCGGCGAAATCGGGCGCCATGCACGCTCCACCATCGGTGTCGCCTCCCTGCCGCTGGACGCGGCGGTCGAGGTCGAAGGGACGTTCTGGCTCGGCTAAAGCAGAAGAAAGTAGCCGCTTTTTAAAAAAAGCGGCGCAAAAACTTCTTTTATGCTGGGCCATGGGCTGTGTCGCTGACAACGCCCATGGCCCAGATTAATAAAGTTTTTTTGCTTCTTTTTGTTCACAAAAAGAAGCCTTCCTTTTGCTTCCTCTTTACCATTCAGCGCGGGGCCGGGTTATAAGCCCGTTATGACGCAACGCCGCCGGTTCGATCTCACCACCCGCATCGCCCTCAACATCGTGCTGGACGGCGTGCTTGCCGCACTCGGCGTCACGGTCAGTTTCTGGCTCGCCGATCCGCTTCACCCTGTCCCCTCGCCTGAGCTTCTGCCCCTCGCGGGTGCGGTGGCGATCTGGCTGATCGGCTTTCCGTTCGGCCTGTCGCGCCTGCACTGGCGCTTCGTCTCCTTCCGCGACCTGGCGCTGATCGGCGCCGCCGCCGCCGTCACCGCGCTGATGCTAGTGCTGCTGATGGTCGGCGCCGGGCTCGCCATGCCCTCCACCGCCTTCCCGGTGATTCTGGTTCTCACCCTGGTGATGGCGCTGAGCGGCCCGAAACTGCTCTACCGGCTGGCCCGGCAGCTGCCGGCGGAGAGCAACGAGGCGGCACAGACCGCGGTGCTGGTCGGTAACGGCGAAACGGCGGAACTGTTCCTCACCGCCTATTCCCGGCTCGGCGCCGCTCCCTACCGCGTGGTCGGGCTGATGGCGCTCTCCGCACGCCATATCGGCCGGCGCGTGCAGGGGCTGAATATTTTCGGCGCCGTCGAGGAAGCCGAGGAAGCTCTGGACCGGCTGGCACAGAAACCGGACCTGCTGATCATCACCACGCCGGAGCTGGCGGGCGACGCGCTCGGCGCGCTGCTGGCGGCGGCGGATCGCTCCGGCATCCGCGTGCTGCGTGCCCCCAGCCTCACCCGCCTCGCCCCGGCGGACCAGAAAATCGAATTGCAGCCGATCGCCATCGAAGACCTGCTGAACCGCCAGCAGGTGAAGCTGGACCGTGCCGGCATGGCGCGGCTGGTCGCAGGGCAGCGCGTGCTGGTCACCGGTGCGGGCGGCAGCATCGGTTCGGAGCTGGCGCGGCAGCTCGCGGGCTTCGCGCCGGCGGAGCTGATGCTGCTGGACAACAGCGAATACGCGCTCTGGCAGATCGACCTGGAAGTCGCCGAACTGGCGCCGGACGTGCCGCGCCGCGCCGTGATCGCCGATGTGCGCGACCGCACCCGGCTCGCAAAACTCTGCGACGCGTTCAAGCCTGAGCTCGTATTCCACGCCGCGGCGCTGAAACATGTGCCGATCGTCGAGACCAACCCGCTCGAGGGCCTGCAGACCAACGTGCTCGGCACCCGCGCGGTGGCCGATGCGGCGGCGGCGAGCGGCGCGGCGCTGATGGTGCTGATCTCCACCGACAAGGCGGTGAATCCGAGCTCGGTGATGGGCGCCACCAAGCGGCTCGCGGAAATGTACTGCCAGGGGCTGGACGTGGCGGCGCGGCATGGCGGGGCGGCGATGCGCTGCGTCACTGTGCGCTTCGGCAATGTGCTAGGCTCCACCGGCTCGGTGGTTCCTCTGTTCCGCCGCCAGCTGAGTCAGGGCGGTCCGCTGACCGTCACGCATCCCGACATGCAGCGTTACTTTATGACGGTGCGCGAGGCGGTCGGGCTGGTGCTGCAGGCCTCTGTGGTCGGCAGCGGCGCCGAGGCGATCCCCGATGGCGGCATCTTCGTCCTCGACATGGGCGAGCCGGTGAAAATCGTCGATCTGGCGCGGCAGATGATCCGCCTCGCCGGATTGCGCCCGGAAGAGGACGTGGCGATCCGCTTCACCGGGCTACGGCCGGGGGAAAAGTTATTTGAGGAATTGTTTCACGGCAGCGAAAAGCCGGAACCGACCGGCCATGAGGGGCTGCTGATGGCCACCCCGCGCCTGGTCGATGTGCGCCTGGTGGCGGCGGCGATCCGCACCATCGAGGCGGCCGCCCGGACCGGCGACGCGGCGGCGGCCACCGCCACGCTCGCCCGCATGGTGCCGGAATTCGTGCACGCGCCAGGGCTCGCCGTTTCCGGTACGGCAGGTTAAAGACGCGTCTCATGGACACTGAGACTGTTTCGCCGATCCCATTTCTCGACCTGAAGGCCCAGCAGAGCCGCATCGGCCCCGCTTTGCGCGCCCGGCTCGACGCTGTGCTGGCGCATGGCCAGTATATTCTCGGGCCGGAAGTGGCCGAGCTGGAAGAAAAGCTCGCCGCCTTCTGCGGTGCCACGCATTGCGTGAGCGTGAGCTCCGGCACCGACGCGCTGCAGATCGCGCTGATGGCCGAAAACATCGGCCGCGGCGATGCGGTGTTCCTGCCCGCCTTCACCTACACCGCCACCGCGGAAGTGCCACTGCTGCTCGGCGCCACCCCGGTCTTCGTCGATGTCGATCCAAGCACCTTCCAGATCGACCTCAACAGCCTGCAGGCCCGCATCGCCGACGTGAAGCGCGCCGGGAAGCTCGTCCCCCGCGCGGTGATCGGCGTCGACCTTTTCGGCCAGCCCGCCGACTGGCCGGCGATCCGAAACATCGCCGCCGGAGCAGAAATGTTTACGCTGGATGATTGCGCGCAAAGCTTTGGCGCCGCACTTGGGAACGAGCGGCTGGGCCGCGCCGCGGATGCCACCGCCACCAGCTTCTTCCCCTCCAAGCCGCTCGGCGCCTATGGCGACGGCGGCGCGCTGTTCACCGAATCCGCCGAGCGCGCGGCTTTGTACCGCTCGCTGCGCACGCATGGCGAGGGCACGACCCGCTACGAAGTGCTGCGCACCGGCATGAACGGCAGGCTGGACACGATGCAGGCCGCCGTGCTGCTGGCCAAGCTCGACGTGTTCGAAAGCGAGATCCTGCGCCGCGAAGCCATCGCCCGGATCTATGACACCGAACTGGCCGGGCTCGTGGAAACCCCCGCCCGCGTGCCGGACAGCACCAGCGCCTGGGCGGTGTATTCGATCCTGCTCCCCAATCAGGCGGTGCGCGATTCCGTGCAGGCCGCGCTGCGCGACCAAAAAATCGCCAGCGCCGTGTATTACCCGCGTGCCTTGCACCAGCAGCCGGCCTACGCCGCTAGCCACGACGGGACCAAAATGCCGGTGGCGGAAGAATTGGGCGCACGCATCCTGGCACTGCCGATCCACCCCGATCTGACCGACGCGCAGGCGCTGCGCGTCGCGGCGACGATCCGCGCCGCTTTGGCCGGGTAGGACCAAAAAAATGCCGCGCGGCGATCTGTTTCCGGAGATCGGGCCCTTTGAGACCGGCTATCTGCCGCTCTCGGACGAGCACGTGATGTATTGGGAGCAGGTCGGCAACCCGCGCGGCAAGCCGGTGCTGTTCCTGCATGGCGGCCCGGGCGCCGGGGCTGGTGCGGTGCATCGCCGTTTCTTCGACCCGATGATCTGGCGCGTGATCATTTTCGACCAGCGCGGCGCCGGCCGCTCGAAACCGCTCGGCAGCCTCACCGCCAACACCACGCCCAACCTGGTCACGGACATCGAGACGCTACGCCGTTTCCTTGGCCTAGAGCGCTGGCTGCTGTTCGGCGGCTCCTGGGGCTCGACGCTGGCCCTGGCCTATGCGCAGGCGCATCCCCAAGCGGTGGCCGGCGCGGTGCTGCGCGGCATTTTTCTCGGCCGCGCCGCCGAGGTGGAGTGGTTCCTGCACGGCATGGCGCGGGTCTTCCCCGAAGCGCATGCCAGCTTCCTAAACTTCCTGCCCGAAGCCGAGCGCGGCGACCTATTAGGCAACTACCTGCGTCGCCTCTCCGACCCGAACCCGCTCGTGCACGAGCCCGCGGCCCGCAGCTGGAGCCTGTATGAAGGCTCCTGCTCGACCTTGCTGCCGAGCTTCGAGGCGGTCTCCGCTTTCGCCCAGGACCGCTCCGCCATCGGCCTGGCGCGCATCGAAGCGCATTATTTCGCGCATGACCTGTTTTTGCCGGAGGGCGGACTGCTCGCGCACATGCAGACACTGCGCGGCATTCCCGGCGAGATCGTGCAGGGGCGCTACGACATGATCTGCCCGGCGCAATCGGCTTTCGAGCTCGCCGCCGCCTGGCCGGCGGCGCGCCTCACTTTGGTGCCGGATGCCGGGCATTCGGCACTCGAACCCGGCGTGCGCACGGCGCTGATCGCAGCCTTGGAGCGCTGCCGACACCTGATCTGATTGTTTCGGAGGTTTTTGGATGAGCTTATCGCGACGGGGCCTGCTCGGCCTGGCGCTGGCCCTGCCGGCTGCGGCAGGGGCCGCGCCGATGCCACAAATGCCGCTGATCATGGCCACAGGCCGTGCCGGCACCCCTTACGCGCGCTATGGCGCGGCCTGGGGGCGCGCGGCGCAAACGGCCGGGTTAAACATCGCCTTCCACGCCTCCGACGGCGCGGTGGCGAATATCCTGCTGATGGAACGCAACGTCGCCCAGCTGGGCCTGACCACGGCGATGATCGGCGTCGCGGCGCGGCAGGGCCTCGGGCAATGGACCGCGGGAGTGAAATTCGACGCCTTCCGTGTCTTGTTCCCGATGTTTCCCTCAGCTTTGCAGATCGTCTCGCCACGCAGCACCGGCATCACCAGCGTGGCGCAGCTGGCGGGCCGGCGGATCGGCCTGAGCACCCCTGGCGATACCGGCGCCGCCGCCGTGCCATCGATCCTCTCCGCCCTTGGTCTCAGCGGCCATTTCATCGCCACCGGCACGTTCCAGAGCAGCCTGCAGCAGATGGCGGCCGGGCAACTCGATGCCTGCGCCTTCATCAGCGCGCCGCCCCTGCCGGCCATCACCGCCGTCGCCGCCCGGCAGGAACTCACCTTGATCGGGCTGACGCCGGCGGAGATCGAGCGGGTGGAACAGGCGATCCCGGGCATGCGCGGCATGGTGATGCCGGCCGGGTTGTTCCCCGGCCAACGCCTGCCGGTGGCCTGCATCGGCACGGCGAATCTGGCGATCGGCGCGGCGCGGCTGCCGGACAACGTGGCGCGCGACATCACCCTCGCCGCCCTGCACCACCGCCAAACGCTGGCCAGCATCGTGCCCGCCGTGGCCGCCCCGTCGCAGCTGCGGCAAGTCCTCGACACCGACCTGCCGTTCCACCCCGGCGCCGCCGCGGCCCTGCGCAGCCTCGGCTACAACGTGCCGGACCGCGCGATCGAGCGTTAGAGTAGAGAAAAAAGTAGCCGCTTTTTAAAAAAAGCGCCGCAAAAATTTTTACGCCTTTAGGCCTGTGGCGCTGAAACCAGCACGGCTTAGATTAATAAAATTGTTATGCTGGGCCATGGGCGTTGTCGGCGACAACGCCCATGGCCCAGCATAACAAAAATTTTTGCGCCGCTTTTTTTAAAAAGCGGCCGCTTCCTCTATTCGAGCCTGCCGTCACGCAAGCTGAGCTGACGGTCCATGCGCCGTGCCAATTCCGGGTTATGCGTGGCGATCAGTGCCGCGACATTTTCCGAGCGCACGATCCGCAGCAGCTCATCGAACACGATGTCGGCTGTATGCACGTCGAGGTTCCCGGTTGGCTCGTCCGCCAGCAGAATTGACGGATTGTTGGCGAGCGCCCGGGCGATGGCGACGCGTTGCTGCTCGCCGCCGGACAATTTGCCGGGCAGGTGGTTGGCCCGTGCCGCCAGCCCCAGCTTGCTCAGCAATTCGTGGGA
This sequence comes from Acidocella sp., assembly GCF_036489515.1. GTDB lineage: Bacteria > Pseudomonadota > Alphaproteobacteria > Acetobacterales > Acetobacteraceae > Acidocella. The sequence goes on along the minus strand of NZ_DASXFO010000046.1, from coordinate 6,124 downwards.
CCGAAGCTCCGCCTCGGGCCGGCTCTTGCCAGCGATCATCTGCGGCAGCGTGACGTTTTCGAGTGCTGTGAATTCCGGCAATAGATGATGGAACTGATACACGATGCCGATCGTGTGCAGGCGGATTTTTGTACGCGCCGCGTCGCCCAGCGTGCCCGCATCCTCACCATTGATGAGCACCGCGCCGCCATCGGGCTTTTCCAAAAGCCCCGCCAGATGCAGCAGCGTCGATTTGCCGGAGCCCGAGGGCGCGACCAGGGCGACGATCTCCCCCTGGCGCAGGGAAAGATCCGCGCCGTCCAATACCGTCAGCGCCTCGCTCTCGGTCTTGTAGGTGCGGCTGATGTTTTTGAGGACCAGGATATCATTCACGGCGGAGGGCCTCGATCGGGTCAATGCGGGCGGCGCGCCAGCTCGGATACAGGGTGGCGAGGATGGAAAGCGCGAAGGACAGGACCAGCACCTCGGTCACCTGGTGCCAGTCCAACTGCGCCGGCAGGGATTCCAGGTAATACACGGTCGGGTCGAAGAGCGGCGTGCCGGTGAGGCGCTGCACGAATTCGCGGATCTGCTCGATATAGGCGCAGAACACCACGCCGATCCCAAAACCGATCAGCGTGCCGAGGATCCCCACCGAGGCGCCGCACATCAGGAAGATGCGGAGAATCGCCCCCGAGCTCGCCCCCATGGTGCGCAAGATCGCGATGTCGCGCGCCTTGTCCTTCACCATCATGATCAGCGAGGAGATCACGTTGAAAGCCGCGACGACGATGATCAGGGCCAGGATCAGGAACATCACATTGCCTTCGACCGTCACGGCCGCGAGGAAACTGTTATTGTTCTGGCGCCAGTCCTGGATGTTCACCGGCGTGTCCGGCAGGGCGTTCACGATGTCCTGCTTCACCTGGGAATCGTGGTCCGGGTCTTTCACGAACACCTGGATCTGCGTCGCGGCGTTGGGCTGCTGGAACAAAGTCTGCGCCGCGCCCAAAGGCAGAAACACGAAGCTCGAATCATATTGCTCCATGCCGGTCTGGAACACCGCGACCACCTTGAAACTCTGCACGCTGGGAATGGTGCCGATGATCGTGGCTTTTCCTTGCGGCAGGATCAGCGAAATGGTCGAGCCCACCGTGACGCCGAACTGGCTGGCGAGGCCGCTGCCAATGGCGATCGTACCGTCGCCCTGCAGGTCTGAGAGACTGCCGGCGATGACATGATTTTCCACCGTGGGCAGCGCCTGCAGCCCTTCCTGCGTGATGCCGCGCGCGATGCCGCCGGTGGCCCCGCCCTGCGGGCCGGACATCAGCACCTCGTCCTGCACGATCGGGAACGCCGCGGTCACACCATGGATCTGCCTGATCCGGTCGGTGATGTCCTGGTAGTTGGTCAGCGGCACGCCGGCGCCGTACACGCCGACATCGCCGTTGAGGCCGAGGATCTGCGCGAGCAGCTCCTGGCGGAACCCGTTCATCACCGACATCACGATGATCAGCGTGGCGACGCCGAGCGCGATGCCGACCAGCGAGAAGATCGCGATGACCGAGACGAAACGCTCGCCGCGGCGCGCGCGCAGATAACGGGCCGCGACCTTCCGCTCGAAGGCGTTGAACATCAGCCGCGCACTTTCGCCAGCGCGTCTTCAACCGAAAGTTCGAACCGCTCGCCGGTGGCGCGGCGCTTCAGCTCCACCTGGCCGTTGGCCGCCCCGCGCGGGCCGACGATGATCTGCCAGGGATGGCCCATCAGGTCGGCTTCCGCGAATTTCTGGCCCGCCCGCTCCTCGCGGTCGTCGTAGAGGCAATCCGCGCTTAAGCGGGCGTGCAGGTCTTCACAGATCTTGTCCGTCACCGCATCGCCTTGGCGCAGGTTCAAGATGGCGGCACGGAACGGCGCCACCGCATCCGGCCAGATGATGCCCGCCTCGTCGTGCGACGCCTCGATGATGGCGCCGACCAGGCGCGACACGCCGATGCCGTAGCTGCCCATCTCCGGAAAAATTTTGGTCCCATCGGGCCCGACCACGCCGAAATTCATCGTCTCGGAATATTTCTTGCCGAAGTAGAAAATCTGTCCGACCTCGATGCCCCTGCCCTCACGGCGCCGATTTTCCGGCACCTTCTCCCAGGCCGCCACGTCATGTTTCTCGTCGGTGGCGGCATAGATCGTCGTCATCTGCTCGTAGAAGGCGTCGACATCGCCGGTCGCCAGCGCATCGCCGGCCTCGAAGTCGGCGTCATAGAACACGCCGCTCTCGCCGGTCGGCGCCAGCACGTGGAATTCGTGGGAGAGATCGCCGCCGATCTGCCCGGTATCGGCGCGCATCGGGATCGCGGTGATGCCGATGCGCTGGAAAGTGCGCATATAGGCCAGCATCATCTTCTTGTAAGCGACTACCGCGCCTTCGCGGTCGAGGTCGAAGCTGTACGCGTCCTTCATCAGGAACTCGCGGCCGCGCAGCACGCCGAAGCGCGGGCGCACCTCGTCGCGGAATTTCCACTGGATGTGGTAAAGCATCTGCGGCAGGTCGCGATAGCTCTTCACGGAATCGCGGACGATCGCGGTGATCATCTCCTCATTGGTCGGGCCGAACAGCAGCTCGCGCTCATGGCGGTCGGTGATGCGCAGCATCTCCTTGCCGTAGGCGTCGTAGCGGCCGCTCTCGCGCCACAGCTCCGCGCTCTGGATCGTCGGCATCAGCATTTCCTGCACGCCGGCCGCGTCCTGCTCCTCGCGCACGATGTTGGCGATCTTGGTCAGCACCCGATGCCCCGCCGGCAGCCAGGCATAGATGCCCGACGCCATCTGCCGCACCAGGCCGGCGCGCAGCATCAGCCGGTGCGAGGCAATCTGCGCCTCCGCCGGGGTTTCCTTGAGGGTGGGGATCAGGCTTTGAGACAGGCGCATGGAAAACCTTCGCAATGAGGGGCAGCAGCTGTTTAGAGCGGTTTGCACGCTAGGCAAAGAAAGCGGCCGCTTTTAAAAAAGCGGCGCAAAAATTTTTGTTATGCTGGGTCATGGGCGATGTCGGCGACAACGCCCATGACCCAGCATAACAAAGTTTTTTTGCTACTTTTTGTTCACAAAAAGTAGTCTTCCTTTCTCAAGGCGCCGCGCCGGGGTTTCCACTGCCACATGCAGCGCCACAGCCAGCCCCAGTGTCCCCGCGAGCATGAAGGCGGCGAACCAAACCGGGTGCCCGGCCGGCACCCAGCCGCGCTGCCGGAACAGGTTCACCAACAGCAGTTCCGCCACCGCAAAGCTCATATAGAACGCGTAGGAGAGCCGCCCGAGCGCCAGAAGTGCTGCCGGGCGGCCGAGCAGCGGTGTCCATCCGGCCTCCTGTTGCGCCGCGAAAGCGGTGAGCAACAGCCACAGCCCCAGCAGCGCGAAAAAATCCTGCCCGGCGCCGGCACCGAGAGCGACCAGCGCCAACCCGCCCAACGCCAGCCCCCGCGCCGGCACGTTGCCGGCCAAATGCGGCAACACCCGCGCGGTGCCCATGCCGATCAGGAACTCGGGTAAGAAGCGCAGCAACCCTTGAGAAAGGCCAAAATTGACGGATTGGTGATTGGCGGTGACGAGCAGGCCCAGGACCAGGAATCCGACCAGCACCACCTGCCCTGCGACCACCGCCTCGCACCAGCACAAAGCCCGCCACAGCAGCGGGAATGCCAGATAGCCCGCCCATTCCGTGCTGATCGACCAGGAGGGATAATTCCAGGCGCCGGCATCCGCGAAACCCCAGCCCTGAATGAGCAGTAAATTCTCCACCAACGGCAGAAATCCGAAGCGGCTGGGCGTGCGCGGCGAAAAACCTTGCGCCTGGGCCAGGAGCAGCAACACCGCCAGCAGGCACAGTATGGCGACATGCACGGGATAAATCCGTGCCAGCCGCCGGGTCAGGAAGCGCCCGGCTTTCGACGCGAACCGCCCCGGCGCGCGGGGCGCGAATTCCGGGTGGTTACGCGCCAGAACCAGCCCGGAGAGGAGAAAAAACCCGTCAACGCCGAGATAACCGCGCCCCAGCCAGCCCGCGAACGGCCCCAGACGGTGCGCCAGGCCCAGATAATAGGCGAACACCCAGGCCGCAAAGAGCGCGCGGCAGATCGTGAGATCGGTGATTTCGCGTGCCGGTTGCATCCCGATTCGTTTCATACTCAGAAAGAAAAAAGCCCGCCAGCCCTAGGAGGGCGGCGGGCCAAGTTCAGGGAGGAAACGCCAGTCACACGGCAGGACGAAGAACCAAACTTCATCCTGAAGGCATATTGCACTGCCCAAAGAGCGGGCGTCTAGAACAATCTGCACGTTTTTTGTATGTATTTTAGGCTTTCAAGCGCAAATTGATAAAAATTTTCACCATTTTCGGAAATAACCCTTAAAGATCGGTTAATTTTTAACCAATTTCGTTTCAGTTCATTTGCAGCATATGCACTTCCACGAGTGGCCGCTTGCCGAAATGCTTGCCCATGATCTTGCGCAGTCCGGCCCTCGCTGCGTCGATGAAGGCGGTCTCATCCGCCCGCAGCTTGCGCGGCAGGTCGAGCAGCAGCTCCAGAAACTCTTTCTCGACCTGCTGGCGGAACTTGCCCTCGGCCTCGTCCAGCAGGCCCGGGGCGGACACGCGCACGGTCCCGAGCGGCTGGCCGGCGCCGTCGGCGATAAAGCTGCCCACCACCACGCCGTTGAACAGCATGCGCCGGCGTGCGCCGAGCACGCCGCCCTTCAGCGGCACGATGCGATCGCCATCGACGGCGAGCCGGCCGGTCGGCACGGTATCGACGATCTCCGGCGCGCCGGGGCCGAATTGCAGCACGTCGCCGTTTTCCAGCCGCAAAGCGGGGATGCCCTCGGCCTCGGCCAGTTCCGCCTGGGCGGAGAGATGCCGCCACTCGCCATGGGTCGGCACGACGTATTTCGGCCGTACCAGACGGTAGAGCTTTTTCAGCTCGTCGCGCGCCGGGTGGCCGGAAACATGGGTGAACTGATCGTCATCGGTGATCACATCCACGCCACGGCGCACCAGCGCGTCCTGCACGGCGGTGATGGCGCGCTCATTGCCCGGGATCATGCGCGAGGAGAAAATCGCGCAGTCCCCCTCACCCAGCACCGCGTAGCGATGCGTGTCGGCGGCGATGCGCGCCAGCGCCGAGCGCGGCTCGCCCTGGCTGCCGGTGACGACCAGGAGCAGGTTGTCGTCGGGGATCGCGCCGATCTCTTCCTCGGGCACGAAATCCGGCACGTCCTGCATGTAGCCGGCCTCCTGCGCGGCGGCGACGTAATTGCCCAGGGAGCGGCCGACCAGGGCGACATGCCGCCCCGCTGCCCGGCCGGCCTCGATCACGCTGGAGACGCGGGCGATGTTGCTGGCGAAGCAGGTCACGGCGATGCGGCCCGGCAGGTCGCCGATCAGCGCCTTCAGGCTCTTCGCGACCTCCGCCTCGGAGCCTGAATGGCCCTCATTCATCGCATTGGTGGAGTCGGACACCAGCGCCAGCACCCCCGCATCGCCGAGTTCGCGCAGAGCCGCCTCGTCCATCGTGTGCCCGACCACCGGGTTGGGGTCGGATTTCCAGTCGCCGGTATGCAGCACCGTGCCGTAGGAGGTGGTGACGGCGAGCGCCTGGGCCTCCGGGGTGGAATGCGTCATGGGGATGAAGCGCAGGCTGAACGGGGCAAGCGTGAACGACCCGCCCGGCTTGATCACATGGATTTTCACCTCGCGGCCGAGCCCGGCCTCGGCGAGCTTGCGGCGGACCACCGCGGCGCAGAACGGCGTGGCATAGATCGGGCAGCGCAGCTGCGGCCAGAGCCGCGCCACGCCGCCGATATGGTCCTCATGCGCATGGGTGATAACCAGGCCGCGCAGCGCTTCACGCTGCTCGGCGATGAACCCCGGATCAGGCAGAAGTATCTCTGCCTCCGGCGCATCCGGGCCGGAAAAGCCCATGCCGCAATCGACCGCGATCCAGGCCCCGTCGCAGCCATAGAGGTTGAAATTCATGCCGATCTCCCCGGTGCCGCCGAGGGGAATGAAAATGAACCCGCCCGGGGCATCGCCCCGGATCGGACCCGAGGATTTGCCGGTGGATTTTGCCATCAGATAAAAAGCTCCTGGAATAAA
>NZ_DASXFO010000096.1:0-38916 GCF_036489515.1 Acidocella sp. | reverse complement strand
AATGAAGGCTGGGCTGCATTCTCACATGCGCGGACTGCAACGCCGGCCGGAAAAGGTGCGTTCCTTCTTTCAGGCGGCTGATGTCCGATATGCCGCATGACGAAGAGCGTGATACCTATTTGGCGGCCGGGTTAGTAATTTGGACCATGGGCGTTGTCGGTGACACAGCCCATGGCCCAGCACAATAAAAATTTTTGCGCCGCTTTTTTCAAAAAGCGGCCGCTTTCCTATCACCCCAGGCCGCCCAGAACGCGGGCCACGGTCCGGCTCAAAGCCCCCCATGGCGGCCCCAGTCGCTCGAACGTATTGAAAAAGCCAACCTTGTAAATCGCGCGGGCGTGGCTGAGCCGGCGGAAGCCATCGCGGCCGTGATAGGCGCCCATTCCGCTCGGCCCGATACCGCCAAAAGGAAGGGCGTCCTGCGCGATATGCAACAGCGTGCCGTTGAGCGTCACGCCGCCCGACATCGTCCGCGACAGAACCCGCTCCTGCGTCCGCTTGTCACGCGAAAACAGATAAAGCGCCAGAGGGCGGGGTCTGCCGGTGACATAGGCGATCGCCTCATCCAGGTCCCGATAGGTGACGATCGGCAGAATCGGCCCGAAAATCTCCTCCGTCATTAGCATACTCGTGGCAGGTGCGTTGAGCACCACCGTGGGCGCCATTCGTTTTGGATCCGTCCCCGCCACGCCATGTGCAAAGACCTTGGCCCCGCCCGCCTGCGCCTCTTCGAGCGCGGCCGCCAGCCTCTCTCTGTGCCGCCCATCGATGATCGAGCTGTACTGCGCGTTGCCGTCGATGCGGGGATAGGCGCGCTCCGCGTTGGCAATGATGGCCCGTGCGAAGGTCTCAGCGGCAGCTTCGGGGACCAGCGCGTAGTCAGGTGCGATGCAGGTCTGGCCGGCATTGACGAACTTGCCGAAGGCGATCGACCGTGCCGCCTTGTCGATCGGGTAATCGGGGGCAACGATCCCCGGCGATTTGCCGCCGAGTTCGAGCGTCACCGGGGTCAGGTTCCCGGCTGCAGCCTGCATGACGTGGCGCCCCACCGTGGTCGAGCCGGTAAACAGCAGATGATCGAAGGGCAGCGCTGCAAACGCCTTCGCGGTCTCCACCCCGCCCGTGACAACGGCAACCTCCAGCGGGTCAAAATGCTGTTCGATGAGCCGGGCGAGCAGATCGGCAAAGGCCGGCGTCAGCTCCGAGGGCTTCAGCATCGCGCGGTTGCCGGCTGCCAGCGCGTCGGCCAGGGGCGAGAGCGCGAGCAGCAGCGGATAGTTCCAAGGCGAGATGATGCCGACGACGCCAAGCGGCTCGTACCGAACCGAAGCGCGTCCGGGCTGAAAGACGAGATCAACCGGCCGCCGCTCCGGCCGCATCCACCGCGCGACATGGCGGCGGGCGTAACGGATCGCCCGCACGGCGGGGACCATTTCCATCAGCTCGCTTTCTGCCCGGGCCCGCCCGCCGAAATCCGTTGCAATGGCGGCGGCCAGCGCATCGGCATTGTCGACGATCAAGTGCTCAAGCGTGGCCAGCGTCGCGCGGCGCGTCTGGGCCGATGGCGCGGTTCCGGCACGCGAGGCGGCGTGTTGTTGATCGAAAATGATCCGCATATTGGCATCGATCATGACCATTGTCCTATAATGAGGTTAGCCGCCTTTTCGTCGATCATCGCCGAAGGTGCCTGGGTATTGCCGCTGATCAGCGCCGGCATGATCGATGCGTCCGCCACGCGCAACTGCGGATCGACCACCGAACGCGCGTCCCCGCCCATACGGCAGGTGCCGACCGGATGGTAGATGGTGTCAGCATGCTCCCGGATCAGGGCGCGCAGCCCCGCATCATCTTCCTCGCCGGTGCCGTAGAGGAGGGGCCCGCGATAGCGCGCGAGCGGCGGCATCTTCAGAAGGTTGTGTATGATGCGCACGCCGCGTACCAGAAGCTCCATGTCGCCGGACGCGGACAGAAAGCACGGATCGATGAACGGCGCGGCCTTCTCATCACGGGACGCCAGGGTCACTCGGCCACGGCTTTCCGGCCGCAACACGCAGACGTCCAGCGCAATTCCTGTCGCGGCATGAAAGCGGCGTGCATGATCGTCGACGATACCGATGCAGATATGGAGCTGAAGGTCGGGCGGCCAACATCGGGACCGCTGCGTACGAAGCCGCCTGCTTCAACGATGTTGCTCGTCAGCAGACCTGTTCCGAAGCGTAGATAGGGAATGACACTTGCCGCCATGCCCAGCAGCGCGGCGGGCGTATGATCGCCGGCATCTGAATCTAGATGCCCGGCATGCCTCGGCGTGTGAAGACGTCGTAATAGTTGAGCGAGCACGCGCGTACGCGGACGACAACGTCGCCCTCGCCGGGCGTCGGGGTCGGGAAATCCAATTCGAGCGACAGCTTCTCCATCGACGAAGCGGAGTTCGACAAGCGGATGCTTGACGCCGACGAAGAGCGGCGGCGTCGGCAATCCCGCCGGGTGCGGCGCGAAGGCAATAGGCCCAGCCTCGGTCGTGCCATATCCGTTGCTGATCTCTGCATTCGCGCATCGTACCGAGAAAGGCCGCAAGATATTCGACGCGGTTGGCGCTCACGATTGCGACCTTGTCGCCACGCCTGAGGCCGCGCCGCTCAAGACCGCGCGCGACACCGTCGGCCATTGCCTCGATATCGGCGTAGCTGAATGTGCGCGGGGGCGCCTCGCCGCCGAGATCGATGACAGCAGCGGCATCCTGAATGCCGGAGCGGTACATCGCGGTGCCGAGATTGCTCCACGCGGTGCCGCCTCCCGTCGTTTTCTCAAGCGCGATCATGTCACTTTGCATATCCCATCACTCCCTGAATTCGAGCGCGATATTTCCTGCCGCCTGCGCAGGCACCAAAAGCCGGCCTTCCGAACCTTGCGAAAAGCCGAGCGGGGCGAGCGCCGCCGCGGTCCGTGCGAAAGAGACCGTCCGAAAGCGCAGCGCGGCGACGAAGGATGACCGGCCCGCCCGCTCCGGAAAAGCAGCACCTAGTTGGCGCGCGGCGATGTCGTGCGGTTGAATATCGATCTCGACCTCGCTTGCCTTGAAGCGCAACGTCGCGGCTGCTTCGATACGCTTAGGCTCCACGCCGAACATCCGCCCGAATAGCGCAGCGGTGGCCACCGGATCTTCCGCGGCAATCAGAATATGGGTGATCTCCTCGGCCCCGTTGGGGTGATTCTGCCACTCGTCACGCCAGACCAGCTCCGGCGTAAAATGTTGGCAGAAATAGAGCCGCCCGAAGGGCACCTCACTTGCCTCAACATGGGCCGTGCGGAAACGCGCATCCACGATACCGCCGGGAAGCTCGACCGGTCGCGAGAAGGATTGCGGATCGCGCATCGCGACGCCACGGTCGCGGAGATCTCGATACTGCCCATCGGTATCCTCAGTTGAAAGTACCAGGCCATTGAGCCCTTTGGGAAAGGAGGCGAGCTCCTGGCGCACAGGCCCTCCGGGTAGGCCCATCGCCAGCAGCTCGAGATAATTGGTGCGGAAGATCGCGAGATGATTGGCCGATCCCAGCGTATGGTGTCCGCGGTCCGTTAGATGAAATCCCAAGCGCCGATACTGCGCAGCGGCTTCATCCAGTTGTTCTTTGACGTCGATCACCACGTGATCCAAGGCCGGTATTGTCAACGAGATCACCTCTGTGTTTCGTGTGTCTTTGCCGCGCGGGCGACGACCATACGGCCGTAAAGACGCCGCACCGTATTCAAGCCGGTATAGGTAAACAGGGACGGCAGCAGCGCATGCACCAAACAGGCCCTCCCGGCCGACAGCATGGACGCGCCAAAACTGCCGGCAGCGCGAAAATGCTCGGCGAAAGTCTCGCCTACGGACGCTGGATGCTCAGTAAACGACAAACGCCGCATTTTTCCACCTCCCGATAAGACTATAATTACCACAATATCAATCGATGTTATAGAAATAACAACATGTTCCAGGCCGAGGTCTCGGATAGAGGAAAGCGGCCGCTTTTCGAGCCAAGCGGCGCAAAAACTTTTGGCCCGCTGGGCCTGTGGCGCTGAAACAGCAAGGGCCCCAAAGAAGCTTTCTACTCCGCGCCTGAGCAATCGAATCGCCTGTGAAAAAACAGCGAAAACATGTCAACCTAAACTAATCATGCTCTAAATGCTCACATATCGATGCTAGAAGTGGATCGATCGATGCTCACTGGAGTGTTGATACCGGATGCCTATTCGGATTACCTCCCACCCTCGACCAGAACCATGTTTGGCCGCAACAATATCAATAGCCTAGGGTCCTATGGGACGGTGCACTGGAGGAAAAAAGCCATGACACGCAAGATCGCCGTAGTCACCGGAGCGGGCCGTGGAATTGGGCGGGCCGCCACGCACGGATCGATGGCCGTCGAACCCACCAGGGATGTCCAGAGTGTCGGCGAAGCGGTCGCCTTCATGGCCTCGTTTCCGCTTGATGCGAATGTCATGGACCTAACGGTCATGGCGACAAAAATGCCGTTCGCCGGGCGCGGCTAGTGCAGCCCCCCGCGAGTGCAAAGATTGAAGCAAGACAGCCGGACTTCCTGCGCCACCGGTGCCAGGATGAAACGCCGAGCTTGTGAATGCCGAGACCGCGCCAAGCGTGGGGAGTTTATTGTAGCAAAATAGGGAGACTACAGAATGCCTGTCGTGGATTTCGATCATATTCACTTGCGCAGCCCGAACCCGGAGACTGCTGCCGCATGGTTTGAACAAATGCTCGGCGGTGAAATCGCGCATGGGCCGGGCCGGCTTGAGGTCAAATTCGGCAATGTCGTCTTGTTCATCACGCCTGTCACCGAAGGCGAGGACATTGGCGCGCCACCGGTAACGCCGCACCAGGGACTCGACCATATCGGCCTTACAGTCACGGGCATCGACGCGCTCGCCGCCGAATTAAAAAACAAGGGTGTCGAGTTCACCAGGGAGCCGACGACCATCCGCCCTCATGTCCGGGTCTGCTTCATTCGCGGTCCACAAGGCATGTCGATAGAGCTGCTCGAACGCGGCGCCAATCCCGGGCCTGCCGCGAGCATATAAAGGAAAGCTGCCGCTCTTTGAAAAAAGCGGCGCAAAAACTTCTTCTCCGCTGGGCCATGGGCGGTGTCGCTGACAAAGCCTCAGGCCCAGCATTAACAAAATTTTTTTGCTACTTTTTGTTCATAAAAAGTAGCCTTCCCTTCACTTCCCTGAGCGACATGGCCCAATCGAATCGACAAAGCAACCTTGCTCTAAAGAGGACCGATTAAATGTCCAAAACCAGCGAAACCATCCGGGCGATCAGGCTGCATTCGGTCTATCTTCCGCTGAAAACGCCGATCAGTGACGCCAAGGTTCTAACCGGCCGACAGAAACCCATGACCGAGATCGCCATCCTGTTTTGTGAAATTGAGACCACGGAGGGTTATCAAGGTCTCGGCTTCAGCTATTCCAAACGAGCGGGTGGGCCCGGCCAGTTCGCTCACGCGAAAGAAATAGCCCCGGCGCTGCTGGGCGAGGATCCCAACGACATTTCAAAAGCCTGGGACAAATTATGCTGGGCCGGCGCTTCGGTGGGCCGCAGCGGCCTCGCCACGCAAGCCATCGGCGCGTTCGACGTTGCGCTGTGGGACATGAAAGCAAAACGGGCAGGCCTGCCGCTCGCCAAACTGCTCGGTGCGCAACGCGATTCCGTGCGCTGCTACAATACCTCGGGCGGATTTCTGCATACGCCGCTTGACGAACTGCTCGTCAATACCGATGCCTCACGCAAGAAGGGAATTGGCGGCATCAAACTCAAGGTGGGGCAGCCGGACTGGGCGCTTGACGTTAAACGCGTCTCAAAGGTTCGCCAGCATCTCGGCGATGATTTCCCGCTGATGGTCGATGCCAACCAGCAATGGGACAGGCCGACAGCACAGCGCATGGGCAGGATTTTCGAGCCGTTCAACCTGATCTGGATCGAAGAACCGCTGGATTGCTACGACGCTGCCGGTCATGCGGCGCTCGCGGCACAGCTCGACACCCCCATCGCCACCGGAGAGATGCTGACGAGCGTCTTGGAGCACTGGGACTTTATCCGCCAGAATGGTGCGGATTTCCTGATGCCGGACGCGCCGCGTGTCGGCGGCATTTCGCCATTTTTGAAAGTGGCGACACTGGCCGAGTTCGCTGGCCTGCAAATCGCGCCGCATTTTTCAATGGAACTTCACATCCATCTCGCCGCCGCGATGCAACGCGAGCCATGGGTGGAGCATTTCGAATGGCTGGAGCCATTGTTCAATGAGCGGCTGGAGGTGAAAGACGGCCGGATGCTGGTGCCAACCCGCCCGGGCCTGGGCGTCAGCATGAGCGAACAGGCACAGGCATGGACGCGTGAAATGGCGGAATTTACCGCGTCTTAGAGTGAAGGAAGGCTACTTTTTGTGGACAAAAAGTAGCAAAAAAACTTTATTAACCTGGGCCATGGGCTTTGTCGGTGACAACGCCCATGGCCCAGAGGAGCAGAAGTTTTTGCGCCGCTTTTTTCAAAAAGCGGCTGCTTTCTTCATCGGCCGCCATTTTTTGCATAGAACAGCTTTGGTGATACACAGGGCCCAACCAACGTCCTGAAGCTTTATCCATGTTTGATCTAAACCAGCTCCGTTGTTTCGTGACTGTCGCCGAAGAGCTGCATTTCGGGCGTGCAGCCGCCCGCCTCAACATGACCCAACCACCATTGAGCCGGCAGATCCAGGTGTTGGAACATATTATTGACGCCACGCTGCTGGAGCGCACCAGCCGTTCCGTCCGCTTGACGCCCGCGGGCCGGAGCTTTCTGCCCGAGGCCGTGCGTATCCTCAAGCTAGCCGAGAGCGCCAGCCAGATGGTCCGCCGCATCGCTTTTGGCAAAACCGGATCTCTCAAAATCGGCTTCACCGCAACCACCGCTTATGAATTTCTCCCCGAGTTGATCGCCGCCTGCGTTGAACATCTGCCGGATGTCGATTTGTCCTTGAAAGAGATGGTCTCCAGCGAACAGCTGGAGGCTTTGACCTCCGGGCAGCTTGATGTCGTCCTGTTGAGACCGCCCTTTGTCCGGCGCGAGCTGATGTCGATACGCGTCGTGGCCGAGCCGTTGCTGGCTGCCGTGCCGCGCGGCAATCCGCTGGCCGACGCCGAGGCGCTCTCCTACGCGGATTTTGACGGAAAACCATTTATTATGTTTTCTCCTTACGAATCCAAGTACTTTCATGACCTTCTGGTCACCCAATTCGCCAAGGCCGATGTTTTTCCGCGTTACGTCCAGCATTTGAGTCAGGTTCACTCGGTGCTGGCGCTGGTCCGCGCCGGACTTGGCCTGGCCATTGTGCCGCGCGCCGCGGCGATGCTGCATTATCATGATGTGCATCTGAAGCCGCTTTCTGACCCCTCTCCAGCGCTGGCGGAACTCTTCATGGTGTGGCGGCGTGATAATGAAAGCCCCTTGCTGCCTGTTCTGGTCGACATTGCCTGCAAGCTTGCCTCGACTGACACCGCCAATTGATCCCAATCAGGTATTGATCGATCCATTGTTTGGCTTTGACGCGGATCAAACCGCCCTCTAACGTCGTGGCCATCTGCGCGTGCGGCCCGGCATCGATGCAGACCAGATCTGAAATCACAACGCCTTTCTAAAGGTTAGCTAGGAGGAAATATGATCCAAAAATCTGTTCGGGACGGCTTTGGCGGCGCCCCCGTTGTGACGGATATGCAGGTGATTCCGGTTGCCGGGCGCGACAGCATGCTGCTCAACCTGAGCGGCGCTCATGCGCCGTTCTTCACGCGCAATATTGTGCTGATGACAGACAATTCCGGCCATGTCGGCATCGGCGAGGTGCCGGGCGGCGAGGCCATCCGTCAAACGCTCGAAGACGCCCGCGCCCTGGTTGTCGGGAAAACCATCGGTGCCTGCAACGATATCTTAAATTCCGTGCGCCGGCAATTTGTCGACCGCGACAGCGGCGGGCGCGGCAAGCAGACCTTTGACCTGCGCATCACGATTCATGCCGTGACAGCGCTTGAATCGGCCTTGCTGGATCTGCTCGGGCGGCATCTCGACCTTCCCGTTGCCGCCTTGCTCGGCGAAGGCCGCCAGCGCGACGCGGTCGAGACGCTCGGCTATCTGTTTTACGTCGGCGACAGCACCAAGACCGATCTGCCCTATGCCGACGCACCGGCTGCCAAAAATGACTGGTTCCGCCTACGCCACCAAAAGGCCTTGACGCCGGCAGAGATCGTGCGTCTGGCCGAGGCGGCCCACGATCGCTACGGTTTTGTCGACTTCAAGCTCAAGGGCGGCGTGTTCCGCGGCGAGGAAGAAATCGAAGCCGTTACCGCCCTGGCAAGCCGCTTTCCCAAGGCGCGCGTGACGCTCGACCCGAACGGTGCCTGGTCGCTCGAAGAAGCCATTCGCCTGTGCCGGAACATGCAGGGCATTCTCGCTTATGCTGAGGACCCGTGCGGCGCTGAAGCTGGCTTCTCGGGCCGCGAAATCATGGCCGAGTTCAAGCGCGCCACCGGCCTGCCGACCGCGACCAATATGATCGCGACCGATTGGCGGCAGCTCGCGCATTGTCTGCGCCTCGGCGCCGTCGACATCCCGCTGGCCGATCCGCATTTCTGGACCATGCAGGGTTCGGTCCGTGTTGCCCAGACATGCCGCGACAACGGCCTCACCTGGGGCTCGCATTCCAATAACCATTTCGATGTCTCGCTGGCGATGTTTACGCATGTGGCGGCAGCAGCACCGGGCAAGGTCACCGCCATCGACACCCACTGGATATGGCAGGACGGCCAGCAGCTCACGAAGGAGCCGCTGCAGATCGTGGCGGGCAAAATCAACGTACCCGACGGCCCCGGCCTCGGTGTCGAGATCGACATGGACGCCCTCGCAGCGGCACACCAGCTTTACAAGGACCATGGATTGGGGGCGCGCAACGATGCCCAGGCCATGCAATTCCTGATCCCCGGCTGGACCTTCGACGACAAGCGTCCTTGTCTTGTACGGTGACGCGCTGTCCACGCTGCGATGCTCACATGGCATCGATCCATTCACGCTTCGGCTTTGACGGGGATTGATCTCCGCCTCAATTATGTTTCGTATCGTTTGCCACCGACCATTGAAATCAGAAAGTCAAAACCATGAGCAGACTGACTCCCAAAGAAATGGCCACGCAACTCGGCAGCGGCCTTTTATCTTTCCCGGTAACGCCGTTCGCGGCGGATTTCGCTTTCAATGAAACTCAGTATCGCGCGAATCTGGACTGGCTGTGCGGCTACAATGTCGCGGGATTGTTTGCGGCAGGCGGCACCGGCGAGTTTTTTTCGCTAACGCCGGCCGAGGTTGAAAAAGTCGTGACCGTGGCAGTGGCCGAAACCAAAGGCCGCAAGCCGGTGATTGCCCCGGCCGGTCATGGCACCGCCATCGCGAAGGATCTGGCCGCTGCCGCCGAACGCGCGGGCGCGGACGGCATTCTGCTTTTGCCGCCTTATCTCGTGCATTCCGAACAGGAAGGCCTCGCGGCCCATATCGCTTCTGTCTGCGCGTCAACAAAGCTTGGCGTCATCGTCTATAATCGCGACAACGCCATACTGAACGAGGATACACTGGCGCGGCTTTGCGAGCGTTGCCCCAACCTCGTTGGCTACAAAGACGGCGTCGGCGATGTGGAGCTGATGACCCGGGTCTATTCGCGCATGGGGGATCGTCTGACCTATATCGGTGGGCTGCCCACAGCCGAGACGTTCGCGCTCCCTTACCTTGAGATGGGCGTCACCACCTATTCCTCCGCCGTCTTCAATTTCGTACCGGAATTTGCGACTGCTTTCTATGCGGCGGTGCGCCGCCAGGATCGCAAGGCCGTATATGCTGGTTTGCGTCAATTCATTCTGCCGCTGATCGCCATCCGCAATCGCAAAAAAGGCTATGCTGTTTCCATCATCAAGGCGGGCATGAAGGCTGTCGGGCGTGATTCCGGTTCGGTGCGGTCGCCGCTGACTGATTTGACCGAAGCCGAACTGGCGGAAGTCAAGACACTCGTGAGCAACCTTGACGTCCGGAAGCTGATAGCCTGATGCTCCCAAAAGGGGGTAAGGAAATGGAACCGGTGCCACAGGAAAAATCAGACCGCAAGCACGAGCCGCGTTATATCAAGCTGCATCCTGCGGACAATGTCGCGATCATCGTCAACGATTTCGGCTTGCCCGCGGGGTCCGTCTTTCCGGACGGTCTGCGCCTGATCGATTATGTGCCGCAAGGTCATAAGGTCGCGCTCATCGATATCGGCGATGGCGAGGCCATCCGGCGCTATGGCGAAATCATCGGCTTTGCCCGGGGGGCGATCGCCACCGGGGCATGGGTCGAGGAATCACGGATTTTGATGCCAAGCCCGCCCGCACTCGCGGCGCTCGATCTCGCCACCGCCGTTCCGGCGCCGCTTCCGCCTCTGGAAGGCTACACGTTCGAGGGCTACCGCAACCCTGACGGCACGGTCGGGACCAGGAACATTCTGGCGATCAGCACCAGCGTGCAATGCGTGGCCGGCACCATGGAATTCGCGGTCAAACGAATCCGTTCTGAGCTGTTGCCTAAATATCCGAATGTCGATGCCGTCATCGCGTTAACCCATGCCTATGGGTGTGGTGTCGCGATCTCCGCACCAATGGCTGCTGTGCCAATCAGAACTTTGCAGAATCTCGCTCAGAATCCCAATTTCGGCGGCGAGGTGATGGTGGTCGGCCTTGGTTGTGAAAAATTAGTGCCCGAACGACTGGTTCCGGAGGGGGAGTCCGCCAACATCGTGCGGATGCAGGACGAGGCGTTCCATGGATTCGGGGCGATCATCGATGGCATCATGAAAATGGCGGAAGCGCGGCTGGAAGTGCTCAACAACCGCCGGCGTGAGACCTGCCCCGCCTCCGATCTGGTAATCGGCATGCAATGCGGCGGCAGCGACGCCTTCTCCGGCGTCACCGCCAATCCGGCTTTAGGTTTTGCCGCCGATCTCCTGGTGCGCGCCGGAGCCACCGTGATGTTCTCGGAGGTGACGGAGGTGCGCGACGCCATTCATCTTCTCACCCCGCGCGCAGCCACCAAGGAAATCGGCGCGGCGCTCGTACGAGAAATGTCGTGGTATGACGACTATCTCGCAACAGGCGGCGCCGACCGCAGCGCCAACACCACACCCGGCAATAAAAAAGGTGGGCTTGCCAACATTGTCGAGAAATCGCTCGGCTCCATTGCCAAATCCGGCTCCAGCGCGATTTCCGGTGTGCTCTCCCCCGGTGAACGCGTCCGGCAAAAAGGCCTGATCTTTGCGGCGACACCCGCGAGCGACTTCATCTGCGGCACGTTGCAGCTCGCCGCCGGCATGACGCTGCAAATCTTCACGACCGGGCGCGGTACGCCCTATGGCCTCGCGGCGGCCCCGGTGATCAAGGTTTCAACCCGCACCGAATTGGCGGAACGCTGGAATGACCTGATCGATTTCGATGCCGGACGCATCGCCACCGGTGCTGCGACGATCGAGGAAACCGGCTGGGATTTATTCAGAACCATCCTCGACGTCGCCAGCGGACGGACCACGCCATGGTCGGACCGGTGGGGCCTGTTCAACGACCTCACTCTGTTCAACCCCGCCCCCGTCACGTGAGGCCAAGCGAAGGAGAAGGCTACTTTTTGTGAACAAAAAGTAGCAAAAAAACTTTGCTATGCTGGGCCATGGGCGTTGTCGCCGACACAGCCCATGGCCCAGCATAGCAAAAGTTTTTGCGCCGCTTTTTCCAAAAAGCGGCTGCTTTCCTATATCCGAGAAGCGTGGCTGACCGGGGGCACCGGTTCACGAACAAATAACAGCACGGCCAAGGCGCCCAGCATAACGATGCCTCCGGCCAGAAGGAACGACGGACCGTAGCCTCCAGCATACTGGATGATGAAGCCGGTTGCCGCCGGTCCGATAACGCCCGCGATGTTCGACAGGAAATGGACATACCCTCCGACCACCCCGGTACGTGACTGCGGCACCAATTCCTGGACCAACAGCCAACAAGCCAATGGTGCCATCGAGACGAAGAATTGGGCGCCGGCTATCAGCACGAGCGCCGCCTGGACCGTGGTCACCCATGTCACCGCGCCCAGCGCGCAAGCCGCCACAAACAAACCAAGGACCAGGATGATCTGGCGCGCCAAAATCGGCGCCCCGGTCCGCCGCAACAACCAGTCCGCAGCACTTCCGCCGACGATATTTCCAAGAATGCCCATGAGCGGCGGAATCGCCACCAACATTGCGGCACCCCGCAACGGCAGATGATGGACGTTCATCAGGTAGCTCGGCAGCCAGGTGAAGATGTAATATGAAATGTAATTGGCGCCGAAAAAGCCGGCAGCCAGTGCGAGCACCGCCGGGCGGGACAGATAATAGCCAAGGCTGCGACCAGCGTCGGCGCCATTGGCGGCCTCACCGACCCGGCTATCGCCGATCATCGCAAGTTCGCGGGCGGAAACATGGAGGTTTGTGGCGGGCGTGTCAGTGACCAACCACATCCAAGCCACCAGCCACAAGAAGCCAAGGAGCGTAACCACAATGAAGGGGGTCCGCCAGGAGCCCGCAGTGACCAGCACTGCGACGAACGGTCCGGCCGCCATCGCCCCGATCTGATTGCCGATATTCGGCGCAATCGCCAGCGCACGGCCGACTTCTTCGCGAGGGAACCAGTCGCGGACCATTTTGTTGCTGACACTTCCCATGGGGCCTTCGCCCATGCCGAAGATGACGCGATAGACCAGCAGCGAGGCAAAACCTGTCGCAACGATGGTCATGCCGCAGAACAACGACCAGACCGCCATGGCGAGGCCATAGACCTTCTTCGCACCAAGCCGATCGGCCGATGCGCCGCCGATAAAGCAAAACACCACATATCCGACGAAAAACGCGCTGAAAATCACACCCATTTCCGCCGGTTTGAAGTTCAGCTCCTTGGCAACAAGAGGTGCCACGACGGGAAGCGTCATCCTGTCAATATAATTCAGCATCGCCGCAACAAACAGAAACCCGACAATGACGTACCGGTATCTAGAAGCCACGGCTGTCTTGGTTTGCTCCATCACATTCCCTCACTTGTTCTTCTTCTCTGTCGTCAGATTGTTTAAAGTGTTTGTTAGTTTGATGGGCAGGATAAGATTTTTCAAGGTCTGATGGCATTGTCGCGTTAACTTGTCACGGCAGAGTTTTGCCTGAGTAAGAGCCGCAGTTTCTTGCCGTCCAGCATCACGCTGTTCTGGTCGACGGCGCGTTAAGGATAGCGAAGGGAAAGACTTCTTTTTGTGAACAAAAAGAAGCAAAAAAACTTTATTATGCTGGGCCATGGGCGTTGTCACCGACACAGCCCATGGCCCAGCATAGAAGAAGTTTTTGCGCCGCTTTTTTCAAAAAGCGGCCGCTTTCCTCCATCTGAAATAGCCGGCCTGCCAATTTCTGAATTTGTTTGCCCAACCGGGCCGAGCCCATTACAGTTTGATCTACGAAAAAAAAACAACCGAACCCGCTCGTGGCGCGGTGAAAAATAAAACACGGAGGATTCATCTATGCTTGAGCAGCAAACGACGATTGCTGACCTGCCCTATGCGGAAGCCGAAGCCATCAGACCTTCGCGACGGCTGCGACAGCTCCAGGTCACATCTCTTGGCCTGCTGGTGATGAGCAACCTGGTCAACATGATCGACCGCTCGACCCTCTCCATCGCCAATCCGCTGATCCGTCATGATCTGGGCATTTCCATTGGACAAATGGGGCTGTTGCTTTCCTCCTTTCTATGGGCTTACGCCTTCTGCCAACTCCCGGTCGGCTTTTTCGTCGATCGCATCGGCCCGCGTCTGTTGCTCGGTACGGCGCAAATCATCTGGTCCGCGGCGCAATTATTCTGCGGCTTTGCCGGCGGATTCGCTGAATTCTGCGCCCTGCGCATGCTGCTCGGCGCCGGGGAATCGCCGCAATCTCCGGTCAGCGCGCGCGTGGTGCGGGACTGTTTCAGCCCGCGGGAACGTGGCCTACCGACCGGCGTATTCCTGCTCGGTTCCTCGATCGGCCCGGCGGTGTCCGCACCACTGGTCACGCTGCTCATGACCTCTTTTGGTTGGCGCGCGATGTTCGCCATCATGGGACTCGCCGGGATTGCGGTCGCCGGAGTCTGGCTTACCTTCTACCGTTCGCCGGCCAAACTCGGGTTTCAAGGGACCGATGCGCGCTATCTCTCTCACCATGAGGCCCAGCCCGCCCCGGCCACGTTCTCGGATTGGCGCAAGCTGTTTGGCCACCGCACCAGCTGGGGGATGATTTTTGGCTTTTTCGGCACGATCTACCTGATCTGGCTCTACACCGCCTGGCTGCCCGGCTATCTGGAAATCCAGCGCCATATGAGCATCCCGCATACCGGTCTCCTCGCCGCCATTCCGTTCTTCGGTGGCACCGTCGGCAGCATCACCGGCGGGCTGGTGATCGACCGGCTGGCCGCAGGGCAGCGCGTCACCCCGCTTGCGGCGTGCAAGATGGCGGCGGTGTTCGGGTTGACCGGCATGGCGCTGTTCACGGCCGTCGCGGCGGAAGTGAGCGATAACAGTCTTGCCATCGCCGCCATGACCCTGGCGATGTTCCTCGGATTTTTCGCGATGTCCGGCCAGTGGGCAATGGTCTCGGTCGGCGCGCCGCAGAATTTTGTCGGCTCGCTCGGCGGGGTGATGAATTTCGGCGGCTATCTGGGCGGCGCGCTGGCGCCGATGATCACCGGCTTCATCGTGCAGGCCACGCATTCCTTCGTGCCAGCCCTGTTAACGGCGGCGGTCATCGGTCTGGTCTCCGCCACGCTCTCCCTGATTCTGGTCAAGCGGCCGGTTTCCATCAGTTAGCTAAAGGACGGCTACTTTGGGCGTTGTCGGGGACAACGCCCATGGCCCAGCATAACCAAAAGTTTTTGCGCCGCTTTTTCCAAAAAGCGGCCGCTTCCTCTCCGAGGAGCAGCGGGGGCAATCCATGGCCGAAAAGGAACAAACAAAGAACATTTTTAAGATACGCCCGATCATCACTGCCGTTAGAAAGCAATTTTCCTTCCACTCACATTGCGCTCTTCCCTTGACTAGTTTTTATATTGTCATTTGAATGTAACATTCACACAAAGATAATGATCCGCGCGGAATGTCGGGAGAGCAGCATGACTTTGCCTGTCATCGAAGATCCTCTGGCCAAACCGGAATTTTACATCCGCTTAGATGACAAGCTTTTGGACATGTTTTTTTTGAACTTTCAAACAGCACATGACTCCGTGCGGCCATGGATCGAAGCTGGTCGGAAAGTTGAAATCTTGAACCGTGCGCGGGGAGACGTCATCGTTTTCATGAGGCCGGGAGGCGTTAACGCTTCCCCCACTCTCACACACAAGCCACTCTCTGAACCAGAGCCTCTCGACGCCACGTCATGAATCATTTCGTGGCCATTTCAGGATTGGCGCCGGAGACGCCCATCATGCGTCAAGCCGGCGCGCTTCCATTCCGCCACGGGCCCGATGGTTTGCGCGTGCTGTTGATCACCTCTCGCGATACCGGGCGCTGGGTGATCCCCAAAGGCCATGTCGAGCCGGGGCAAACAGCGGCCATCGCCGCGGCGGTCGAGGCCTATGAGGAGGCCGGCCTGGCCGGGGCTGTGAGTAACATGCCGTTAGGCATTTACACCTATGGCAAGCGCCTCCGCTCCGGCGTGGTGCTGCCGGCGACCGTGGAGGTCTATTCGCTGGAGGTCGGCATTCAGATGAGGAAATGGCCCGAGCGCAAGCAGCGGCGTCTGCAATGGATGGATGTGGAAACGGCGGCTGCGCTGGTGCAGGAAGCCGGGCTGTCGGTGCTGATGCATCGTCTGGCGGAAGTCGTCTGACAACTGCTCTCGACGGTTTTTTCTCAAAACGGTTTTCGGCGGCGGCGTGCCCGTGTCCTTGGTGCGCCGGAGCGCGGGCGCCTGCGGGCATGAAGTCGGGCATTTAGTGAATGTTCACCGTTTGTCCATATTTGTTAACAATTCGGAATAACGGAGCTTAAAAGGAGAACATTGGTGTATTTCGTAGACGATCACGGCAGCTTTGGTCTTTATTTGGACAGAACGTCTGTCTCATCGGCTGAATGTTAGCTCGTTGCCGTTTCAAGATCGAAAAGCCGCAGGACGCGCCCCCCGAAAAGCTGGAACACGATCACGCGCTTCCAGTGACCCTCCGGCAGTTTCAACACCTCTTCGAACCGTCACGCAGCAGGGTTGAGCCTAACGCGTGGCTGCATGCGCTGGTCTGAGGTAGATGCAAGGAGAGATAGACACGGCGGATTCAACGCCGCGCGGGAGGACCAGGGACTGCCATGCCGACATACGATGATCTGCCGCGTTTTTCCCATCAGCAAATCCTCCAGGTCCTGAGCGGAATCCTGCTCTGCATCTTCCTTGCCGCGATCGACCAGACGGTAGTGATTCCCGCCGTGCCGGCAATCGCCGCCGACCTGAACGGGTTCAGCCATCTCGCCTGGATCGTGTCCGCCTATCTTCTGACCTCCACCGCGGCCACGCCCATCTACGGCAAGCTGTCCGACATCTATGGGCGGCGCAAGCTGCTGCTGGTGGGGTTGGCAATCTTTGCGGCCGCCTCGGTTCTGTGCGCGATGGCGGGCAGCCTCACCCAGCTTGTGATCGCCCGCGCGTTGCAGGGAATCGGGGGCGGAGGGCTGATGGCGATGGCGCAGGCGGCGATCGCGGACGTGGTCAGCCCGCGCGAGCGTGGGCGCTATCAGGGCTACATGGCCTCGACCTGGGGACTTGCCTCGGTTGCGGGACCGATGATCGGCGGCTGGGTCACTGACAGCTTGTCGTGGCGCTGGATCTTCTGGATCAACCTGCCGATCGCGCTGGTGGCGATGCTGCTGTGCGATCGCTCACTCCGGCTGCTGCCGACGCGGGGCGGCAAGGCGCGCATCGACTGGACAGGCGCTGTCCTGCTGACCGTTTCGGTCAGCGCCTGGTTGCTGGTGCTCAGCTGGGGCGGGGTGGAGATGAAGTGGACCGCGCCGCCGATCCTCGAACTGACCGCGGTCGGCCTTGTGTTCATGATGGCGCTCATCTGGCAGGAGCGCCGCTTTCCGGATGCGCTGCTGCCGCCGCGCCTGTTCTCCAATTCGGTGTTCGTATGCAGCGTGGCCATCGCCTTCTGCGGGGCATTTGGCCTGTTCGGAGGCACCTTCCTGCTGCCGCTCTACTTCCAGCTTGTGGACGGCGCGAACGCGGCCATGTCGGGGGCGCTGCTGGCGCCTTTCCTGGGGGCGAACTGTGTCGCGTCGATTATCGCCGGCTGGCTGGCGCGCCGGCACGGGAAGATGAAGGCGATCCTCGTCGTCGGGCTGCTGGGGTGCCTGCTCGGCTTCGGGCTCCTCACGCTGCTGAGCGCCAGCACGCCACGCTTCTTGCTGATGCTCTACCAGACCGTTCTGGGCGCCTCTCTCGGGCTGGTGATGCCGAACTGCCTCGTGACCGCGCAGAATGCGGCGGAGCGGCGGGATATCGGCGCTGCAACCGGCTGCCTGCTGTTCCTGCGCTCCATGGGCGGCGCGTTCGGAAGCACGATGGTGGGCGCACTGCTCGCCAGCGGCTTCGCTGCGCATCTGGTGGCGTTCGGCATCACCGCGCATATCGACCTGGGCGAGATCCGCCAACACCACGGCGCGCTCGCCAACGTCCCGGCGGCGATGGTCCCGCAGGTGCATGTCGCGCTGGCGGACGCTTTCCATCTGGCGTTCCTGGCTTGCGCCGTGGTGATGGCGATCGCGGTGGCGATCGCGCTGGGGATGCGGGACCTGCCGCTGCGTACCGTCGCGACAAACGAGGCGGCGGACGAACCGGCGGCCCTGGCACATTAGAAAGAAAGTAGCCGCTTTTTAAAAAAAGCGGCGCAAAAACTTTTGGTTATGCTGGGCCATGGGCGTTGTCGGTGACAACGCCCATGGCCCAGCATAATAAAGTTTATTTGCTTCTTTTTGTTCACAAAAAGAAGTCTTCCCTCTCGGCGATCCTGATAAGCTAGCCTCGACAAAAAAACATAACGAGGAAATGCGGATGGCCTCCGACCCACAGATGGATTTCGGCCTGAGCGAAACCGCCGAAGCGATCCGCGACGCCACTGCCCGCTTTGCCGCCGACCGCATCACCCCGCAGGCCGCGCGGATCGATGCCGAGAACCATTTCGACCGTTCACTCTGGACCGAGATGGGCGCGCTCGGCCTGCACGGCATCACCGTGGAAGAGGAATTCGGCGGGCTAGGACTGGGCTATCTCGAGCATGTACTGGCGGTGGAGGAAATCTCCCGCGCCTCCGCCGCAGTCGGCCTCTCCTACGCCGCGCACTCGAATCTCTGCGTCAACCAGATCCGCCGCTGGGCCACGCCGGAACAGAAGCGCCGCTATTTGCCTCAGCTCATCTCCGGCGCGCATGTCGGCGCGCTCGCAATGTCCGAGGCCGAGGCCGGGTCGGACGTCGTTTCGATGAAGCTGAGAGCTGCAAAGCGCGGGGACCGCTATGTTCTCAACGGCACGAAATTCTGGATCACCAACGCCCCCATCGCCGATGTGCTGGTGGTCTACGCCAAAACCGCACCGGAAGCCGGGCCCAACGGCATCTCCGTGTTCCTCATCGAGCGCGGCTTCAAGGGTTTCCGCACCGGCCAAAAACTCGACAAGATGGGCATGCGCGGGTCGGACACGGGGGAGCTGATCTTCGAGGATTGCGAGGTGCCCGAGGAAAACCTGATGGGCGAGCTGAATGGCGGCGTGCGCGTGCTGATGTCAGGGCTGGATTACGAGCGTGCCGTGCTCGCCGGCGGGCCGCTCGGCATCATGCAGGCGGCGCTGGATGCGGTGCTGCCCTATGTGCGCGAGCGCAAGCAGTTTGGCCGCGCCATCGGCAGCTTCCAGCTCATGCAGGGCAAGATCGCCGACATGTATGTCGCCCTCAACGCCGCGCGCGCCTATGTCTATGCCGTGGCCCGCGCCTGCGATACCGGCAAGATCACGCGCTTTGACGCCGCGGGGGCGATCCTGCTCGCCAGCGAGAATGCCGTTCGCGTGGCGCTGGAGGCCATCCAGGCCCTGGGCGGGGCGGGGTATCTGAAGGAGACGGGCGTTGAGCGCCTGGTCCGCGACGCCAAGCTCTACGATATCGGCGCCGGCACCAGCGAGATCCGCCGCTTCCTCATCGGCCGGGAGTTGATCGGCGTATGACGCACCTCACGAGCGCCATCGACACCAGCTCCGCCGCCTTCCAGCGCAACGCCGCCCTTAACTGCGCCCTCGCCGCCACGCTGCGCGCGACGATTGCCGCCACCGCGCTGGGCGGGCCGGAGCCGGTGCGCCAGCGCCACATCGCGCGCGGCAAGCTGCTGCCGCGTGAGCGCGTGGAGCTTCTGCTCGATCCCGGCGCGCCGTTTCTGGAAATCGGCCAGCTCGCCGCCCACGGCATGTATGACGACGAAGCCCCCGCCGCCGGACTCATCTGCGGCATCGGCCAGGTGAGTGGGCGGGAGGTGATGATCCTCGCCAACGACGCCACGGTGAAAGGCGGTGTGTACTTCCCGCTCACGGTGAAGAAGCATCTGCGCGCCCAGGAAATCGCTTCGGAGAACCGGCTGCCCTGCATCTATCTGGTGGATAGCGGCGGCGCGAATTTGCCGCACCAGGCCGAGGTGTTTCCCGACAAGGAGCATTTTGGCCGCATCTTCTTCAACCAGGCGAATATGAGCGCAAGCGGCATCGCGCAGATCGCCTGTGTCATGGGCCTCTCGACGGCCGGCGGCGCCTATGTGCCGGCAATGAGCGATGAGACCGTCATCGTGCGCGGCGGCGGGGCGGAGAGCCAGGGGGCGATTTTTCTGGCCGGGCCGCCGCTGGTGAAGGCCGCCACGGGTGAGGTCATCAGCGCCACCGAACTTGGCGGGGCCGACACGCATGCGCGCAGATCCGGCGTGGTGGACCATGTCGCCGCCACAGACGAGCATGCTTTATCCGTCGTGCGCGACATCGTCGCCCGGCTGAACACGCGCAAGCAGGTGGACATCGACATCGCCGCGCCAAAGCCGCCGCGCTACAGCCCGGAGGAGCTGTACGGCATCATCCCCGCCGATGTGCGCGCGCCCTACGACGTGCGGGAGGTGATCGCCCGCATCGTCGATGACTCCGCCCTGCACGAATTCAAGCCGCTTTACGGCGCCAGCATCGTCACCGGCTTTGCCCGTATCTGGGGATATCCTGTGGCCATCCTCGCCAATAACGGCGTGCTGTTTTCGGAGAGCGCGCAGAAGGCGGCACATTTCATTGAACTCGCCTGCCAGCGCCGCACGCCTCTGGTATTTTTGCAGAACATCTCCGGCTTCATGGTCGGCGGCAAATACGAGGCCGGTGGCATCGCCAAGGACGGCGCCAAGATGGTGACCGCCGTGGCCACCGCCAGCGTGCCGAAATTCACCGTGCTCATCGGCGGCAGTTTCGGCGCGGGCAATTACGGCATGTGCGGACGGGCTTACGGCCCACGCTTCCTTTTCACCTGGCCGAACAGCCGCATCTCGGTCATGGGGGGCGAGCAGGCCGCCAGTGTTTTGGCCACGGTGAAGCGCGACGGCATCGAGGCCAAAGGCGGCAGCTGGTCCGCCGCGGAGGAGGAGGCCTTCAAATCCCCCATCCGGGCGCGATACGAAGAAGAGGGCAGCCCCTATTTCGCCACCGCCCGGCTGTGGGATGACGGCCTGATCGACCCGGCGCAAACCCGCGACGTGCTCGGCCTTGCCATCTCCGCCGCCCTCAACGCGCCCATTGCCAGCTCGCAGCGCTTCGGCCTGTTCCGGATGTAAGCACCATGTTCTCATCCCTGCTCATCGCCAACCGTGGCGAGATCGCCCGCCGCATCATCCGCACCGCAAGCCGCCTCGGCATCCGCACCGTCGCGGTCTATTCCGCCGCTGACGCCACCGCCTTGTTCGTGGCCGAGGCCGATGCGGCCATCGCCATCGGCCCGGCCCCGGCGCAAGAGAGTTATCTGGTGCCGGACAAGCTGCTCGCCGCCGCGCACGCCAGCGGGGCGGAGGCCATCCATCCCGGTTACGGCTTCCTCGCCGAGAACGCGGCGTTTGCCGAAGCCGTTCTTGCCGCCGGGCTGGGCTGGGTCGGGCCGCGCCCGGCCTCCATCCGCGCCATGGGGCTGAAGGACGCCGCCAAGGCGCTGATGATGAAAGCCGGCGTGCCGACCACGCCCGGCTATCTGGGAGAGGATCAGGCCGACACGCTTCTCGCCGCCGAGGCCGAGCGCGTCGGCTATCCATTGTTGATCAAGGCCGTCGCCGGAGGCGGGGGCAAGGGCATGCGCCGGGTGGACCGCCCGGAGGATTTCGCCGCCGCTTTGGCCTCCTGCCGCCGCGAGGCGCAAGCCGCCTTCGGCGATGACCGCGTGCTGCTGGAGATCTACGTCTCAAGCCCGCGCCATATCGAGGTGCAGGTCTTCGGCGATTCCCATGGCAATGTCGTGCACCTGTTCGAGCGCGACTGCTCGCTCCAGCGCCGCCACCAGAAGGTGATCGAGGAAGCCCCTGCCCCCGGCATGAGCGACGAGGTCCGCGCCGCGCTCTGCGCCGCCGCGGTGAAGGCCGCACGGGCGGTGGATTACGAGGGGGCCGGAACGGTCGAGTTCATCGCTGACGCCTCATCCGGCCTGCGCGCGGACAAAATCTGGTTCATGGAGATGAACACAAGGCTGCAGGTGGAGCATCCGGTCACCGAGGCCGTGACCGGGCAAGATCTGGTGGAGTGGCAACTGCGCGTCGCCGCCGGTGAACCCTTGCCGCTGCGCCAGGAGCAGATCACCCTCTCCGGCCATGCCATCGAGGCCCGGCTCTATGCCGAAAACCCAGATACCGGCTTCCTGCCATCCACCGGGCGGCTCGAGCATTTTCACCTCCCCAGCCAAAGCGTGCGGATCGACAGCGCCGTGCAGCAGGGCGACGAGGTCACCGGCTTTTACGACCCGATGATCGCCAAACTCATCGCCCACGCGCCGCGCCGGGCCGCCGCCGCCCAGCGCCTGGCCGAGGCCTGTGCCGGCGTGCAGATCTGGCCGGTGAAAACAAATGCTGCGTTCCTGGCGCGCACATTGCGGCATGAGGCATTCCTGAACGCCGCGCTGGATACGGGCTTTATCGAAACCCATCTGCCCGCTTTGCTGGGCGATGCCGAACCTGGCGAGAAGGTGCTGCAGGCCGCCGCCCGGGCTCGGCTGGCGGCACACCACACCCCGCTTGGTCTGCTTGGCTTCCGCCTCAACGCCGCGCCGCGCGTCGAGCTGCGCCTGCAATGCGGCGGGCACAGGCACAATATCGCGCTGCACCCACCGCTCCCGCCGTCCTCTTTGCCCACGGCCAATTACGGTGACGAGACGGTCGTGTTCGATGCGGGCCGCGCCTTCGCCTTTGGCGAGGTCACGGCGGATGACACCGGCCAGGATACCGCCATGAGCGACGGTGCGGTGCACGCCCCCATGCCGGGCCATATTCTCTCCGTGGCCGTGGCCGCGGGCGATACCGTGCAAAGGGGCGCGCCGCTGCTGGTGATGGAGGCTATGAAAATGGAAATGACCCTGAATGCCCCCTGCGACGGCATTGTCGACGAACTCAACGCCAGCCCCGGCGCACGCGTGGCCGAGGGCGTCCTCCTCCTGCACCTGAAATCTGGAGCGTAAACCATGGCCGGACAGTATTTCGAGCAATTCGAGATCGGCGTCACACGACGCCACGATCCGCACCGCACCGTGACGGAGACCGACAATCTCCTCATCACCACGCTCACCCACAACCCGCAGCCGCTGCATCTGGACGCCGAATATGCCGGCGCCACGGAGTTCGGGCGCATCGTGGTCAACGGGCTGTTCACCTTCTCGCTCATGGTCGGGCTCTCGGTCGGCGACACCACGCTGGGCACGCTGATCGCCAATCTGGGCTATGATGAGGTCGTCATGCCCCTGCCTGTGTTCGTGGGGGATACGCTACGGGCTGAGACCACCGTGGCGGAGAAGCGCGCGAGCAAATCCCGTCCCAATGCGGGCATCGTGATCTTCACCCACCGTATGTACAACCAGCGCAACGAGCTGGTCTGCAAGTGCAAGCGCACCGCCTTGCTGCAAAGGCTGCCGCAATGACACCGCGCTCCTGGCTTTTCGTTCCGGCCGACGCCCCGGCCAAGATCGCCAAAGCGCAGAATGCCGGGGCAGATGCGGTGATCCTCGACCTTGAAGACTCCGTCGCCCTGGCCCGCAAGGAGGAAGCCCGCACCATCGCCGCCACCACCCTGGCCCAGGCGCGCGGCAAGGCGGCCTTGTGGGTACGCATCAACCCGCTGGGCTCAGGGCTCGCTCTGGCGGACCTCGCCGCCGTGATGCGGGCTGGCCCCGCCGGCATCGTTCTGCCCAAGGCGGAGTCCGCGGCCGATGTGGTGACGCTCGCGCATTATCTCGATGCGCTGGAGGCCACATCGAACCTGCCGCCGGGCCAGACCGGCATCCTGCCCATCGCCACCGAGACCCCGGCCTCGCTCTTCAATCTCGGCACCTACGCCCAGGCAAGCGCGCGGCTGACCGGACTCACCTGGGGGGCGGAGGACCTTCCCGCCGCCATAGGCGCCACCGCCAGCCGTAATCCGGACGGATCGCTGAACGACCTGTGCCGCCTCGCCCGCTCCCTCTGCCTGGCCGGCGCCGCCAGCGCCAATGTTCCGGCCATCGAGACCGTCTACCCCGCTTTCCGCGATGAGGCCGGGCTGCGCCACTATGCCGCCGCCGCCCGGCGCGAGGGGTTCTGCGCCATGCTGGCCATTCATCCCGCGCAGGTCCCGATTATCAACGAGGTCATGACCCCCTCCCCCGCCGAGCTCGCCTACGCCGCGCGCGTGGTGGAACTCTTCGCCGCCAACCCCGGCGCGGGGGTGGTGGCCCTGGACGGGAAAATGCTCGACCTGCCCCATCTGAAACAGGCGTATAAAATGCTGGCGCGGAACAGCGAAGAGTAAGGCTACTTTTTGTGAACAAAAAGTAGCAAAAAAACTTTGCTAACCTGGGCTATGGGCACTGTCACCGACAACGCCCATAGCCCAGCATAATAAAAGTTTTTGCGCCGCTTTTTTCAAAAAGCGGCTGCTTACTTCACTTTGAAAAGCCAGCTCGGATGACGGAAAGTTATGTACGCGGCGGCAGCGAGCCGCCCTTGCTTGAAATCACCATCGGCCAGGCGCTCGACCTTGCCGCCACCACCTGGCCCGAGCAGGACGCACTGGTCTGCCCGGCGCAATCGGTGCGGATGAGCTGGCACGATTTGCGGGTGCGGGCCGAGACCATCGCCGCCGGGCTGCTGGCCATGGGGCTTAAGCCGGGCGACCGCATCGGCATCTGGTCACTGAACCGCGCGGAATGGGCCCTCATCCAGTTCGCCGCCGCCAAGGCCGGGCTGATCCTGGTCACGGTCAACCCCGCCTACCGCCTGGCCGAGCTTGAATACGCCCTGAATAAGGTGGGAACGGCCGCCCTCGTCATTGCCCCGCCCTTCAAGAGCAGTGACTATCCTTCCATGGTCGCCGCACTGGCGCCGGAGCTGGCCGGCGCCGCGCCGGGGGCCCTGCATGCCGCGCGCCTGCCCCATCTGCGCTTGGTGGTGCAGATGGGCGAGACGATCATGCCGGGCGCAATCTCTTTCACGGCACTGGAAACTGCCGGGCGCGAGGCTGGCTTGGGTGGCCTGGCGCGCATCACGTCCCATATTTCCGCGACCGACGCCGCGAACATCCAGTTCACCTCGGGCACCACCGGCGTGCCCAAGGGCGCGACGCTCAGCCATCGCAACATTCTCAATAACGGCTATTTCGTCGGGCGCGGCATGGCGCTGACATCGCAGGATCGTATCTGCCTCCCCGTGCCGCTCTATCATTGCTTCGGCATGGTCATGGGCAATCTCGCCTGCGTCACCCATGGCGCCGCCATGGTCTATCCCGGCGAGGGGTTCGATCCTCTCACCACCCTGCAAACCGCCCGGGATGAGCACTGCACAGCGCTTTACGGCGTGCCCACCATGTTTATCGCCGAACTCGATCATCCGCGCTTCGACACATTCGCGCCGAGCCATCTGCGGACCGGGATCATGGCGGGAAGCCCCTGCCCCATCGAGATCATGCGCAAGGTGGTGGACCGGCTGCATATCCGCGACCTCACCATCTGCTACGGCATGACCGAGACGAGCCCGGTGAGCTTCCAGACCGGGCCTGACGACCCGCTGGAGCGCCGTGTCACCACCGTCGGGCGCATCCACCCCCATCTTGAGGTCAAACTGATCGACCCGGAAGGCAACATTGTTCCGCGCGGCACGCCGGGCGAGCTGTGCACTCGCGGCTATTCGGTGATGACGGGCTATTGGGACGAACCGGAGCAGACCGCCCAGGCCAAGGACGCGGAAGGCTGGATGCATAGCGGCGACCTCGCGACCATCGACGCTGACGGCTTCTGCACGATTGTCGGGCGCATCAAGGACATCGTGATTCGCGGCGGCGAGAATCTCTACCCGCGCGAGATCGAGGAATATCTCTACCGCCACCCCAAAATCCAGGATGTGCAGGTGTTCGGCGTGCCGGACGCGCTCTATGGCGAGGAACTCTGCGCCTGGGTGATCCTGCGCGAGGGCGAGAAGATGGAGGCTGAGGAATTGCGCGATTTCTGCCGTGACCAGATCGCGCACCCGAAAATCCCCCGCCATATCCGCTTTGTGCAGGAAATGCCTATGACGGTTACCGGCAAAATCCAAAAATTCAAAATGCGCGAGGCGATGACGCGGGAGTTGCAAGAGAAGACTACTTTTTGTGAACAAAAAGTAGCAAAAAAACTTTACTAATCTGGGCCATGGGCGTTGTCGCCGACAACGCCCATGGCCCAACATAACAAAAGTTTTTGCGCCGCTTTTTTCAAAAAGCGGCCGCTTCCTCAATGCGAGCCGAACAACGCCGGTACGCCCAGCGTGATGGCTGGCACGAAGGCAATCAGCAGGACAGCGCACACGAGCACAACCGCGTAGGGCGCCATGGCTCGGGCTGCGGATTCAAGATCACTGCCGGCGACGGAAGCGGAGACGTAGAAGCCGACGCCGACAGGGGGGATAAAAGCGCCGACCCCCATGGCAAGGATCAGGACGATACCATACTGCACCGCGTCGATTCCCATGCCGGTCGCAATCGGCAGGAGCAGCGGCGCCAGAATGATCAGCGCGGGCAAACCCTCAAGCAGCGAGCCGATGACAATCAATAACAGGACGGACCCTGCCATGAAGATCAGCCGGCTCTGATGCGGACCGCTGAGAAGCGCGATCAGCTCCTGGGGGAGGTTTGCCGCGGTCAGCACCCAGGCGAAGGACGACGCCGAGGCGAGGACGAAGAGGACCATGCCAGCCACGCTCCCGCATTCGACCGCGAGATTGAGCATCTGACGCGGCGACAAGGCGCGGTAGACCAGCGCGGACAGGGCGACGCCATAGACCACCGCGAGCGATGACGCTTCCGTCGGCGTCGCGATGCCCCCTTTGATGCTGGCGACCATCGCAACCGGCATGATCAGTGGCAGGATCGCGCCCGGCGCAGCCTTCAGGCGTTGCCCAGGTGATGTCCGCACGTCCCGTTCGGGCCCACGTCGGGCGATGACATAGATCAGCGCCATCAGACAGAGCGCGATCACTGCGGCAGGGATCAGGCCGGCGATGAAGAGCGCGCCTATCGAAATCGGCGTGACTGAGCCCAGCACAAGCATGGCTATGCTTGGTGGGATCGTCTCACTCATGGCGGCCGCGGCGGCGAGCACGGCCGCCCCGTCCGCCTCGCGATAGCCCTGGCGTTTGAGCTCGCCACGAACGACCGGCCCCACCGCCGCCACATCGGCGACCTTGGATCCTGAAACACCGGCAACCAGATAGATCGTGACAACGATGACCTGCAGCAGGCCGCCGCGCATACCCCCGACCAGCGCCATCGCGAAACGCACGAGGCGCAGGCTGATCCCGCCGCGCTCCATGATCAACCCGGCGAAAATGAAAAACGGCAAGGCGAGCAATACGAAGTTTCCGGTGCCGTCCACCATCGACTGCGGCACGGCGACCAGCGGCGCCATGTCGACGAGATCGAGATAGCTCATGCCCGCGAGCAGCATTCCGAAGCTGACCGGCATGCCGAGCAGGATCGCGGTGATGAAGATCAGGATCATGCCGGCCAGAGACGGGTTCGGGTTATTCGCAAAGACCGCCGTGTCGCCATAGACATAAGCGACAGCGGCGAGAAGACTAACGGCGGCGCCCACGCGCAGGACCGCCCACGGCGGATACGCCATGAGCAGTCGCTCGAGCGCGAAAATCGCGATCAGGCCCATACCGATTGTGATCGGTAGCGCGATCCAGCCGACGCTGATCTGCAGGATCGGCGTCAGGTCAGGCCAACTCGTCTCCAACAGCCCGACCGATTGCCAAGCGATGGCAACCGTGACGGTGAAGACGAGCCATTCGATCGCTATCGCAATGGTGCGTCTTGCTCCGGGCGTGACCCGATCGGTAATGAGCCGGATCGAAGTGTGGTGAGCGCCACGATAGGCGGTTGCGCCGCCAATGAAGGTGATGATGGACAAAGCGAGGCGCGAAGCTTCATCGCTCCAAAGCACCGAACTGCTGAACAGGCTGCGTTCGGTGATCGTGAACAACACCACCAGGAGCTCTATGATCAGCCCGGCAGCAGCGATCAATTGCGCGATCAGACAGAGCACGGCGGCCACGCGCGAGACCATGAGCGCGACGGGCCCCGCATCGCGGGCCGTCGGCAGGGATGCCGCCGCGCCTGACATCGCCGGTATCAGCCCGCGCCGATCTGGCTCCGGATTTCTCGTACCAGATCCTCCCCGACGATCGGGTCATACGCCGTGTAGACGGGCTGCAAAGCCTTCGCATAAGCGGCCTGATCGACATTCACGACGGTGCCACCCTTGTTTTTCACGAGCGCGATCGCGTCTTGCGTGCTCTGCTGCACGGTCGTGCGCCAGACCGGCGAAATCCCCAGCGCGGCCTCACGGATCGCGGTCTGATAGGAGGCCTCGAGGCGGTCGAGGGAGCGTTTGCCCGCCAGAATGGCACCAGCGTTGTAAACGAAATTTGTGAGGCTCACATGCCGCGCGACTTCATAGAATTTTCCGGCAACCAGCGAGATCATCGGCAGCTCGACCGCGTCCACGGCATGCTCCGAGAGGGCAAGGTAGGTCTCCGAGAGATCGATCACGACGGGAGTCGCGTGCAGCGTCTTATATGTCGCAGCGTAGATCGCGCCGGGCTGGACGCGGATCTTGGTCCCGACAATATCCGCAGGTTCAGGGACGGATTTCGTGACATGGGTGACAGACCGCCAGCCCCAGTCTCCCCAGCTGAGCCCATAGATGCCCCTGGCCGGGAAGAGCGAAAACAGCTTCGTCCCGACGGGACCGTCGAGCACGGCCTCGGCCTCCGCGCTGGTCCGGAAGATATAGGGCAGATCGAGCACCGCGACCTGCGGGTAGATCGTCTCGATGTAGCCGGTCGTCGTGCAGACGAGATCCGTGATTCCCGTCTGAATGCCCGTCAGGCCATTGTTCTGGCTACCAAGCTCTCCGGCGCCATAGACCTTGATCTCGACCGCGCCGTTGGTGCGGCGCAGGACGTCAGCAGAGAACTGGTTCAATACGGGATAAACCGGATGTGCCCTGACATCCGACATCGTCATTTTCAACACATGCGCC
Organism: Acidocella sp.; assembly: GCF_036489515.1. Classification (GTDB taxonomy): domain Bacteria; phylum Pseudomonadota; class Alphaproteobacteria; order Acetobacterales; family Acetobacteraceae; genus Acidocella. The sequence goes on along the minus strand of NZ_DASXFO010000096.1, from coordinate 9,999 downwards.
GGCACGTCGCCTAAGGCGTGGCGGAGGACGAAAGGTGCGGCAAGGACACCACCAGCGGTTACGGTAGCCGCGCGGATAAAATGCCGACGCGTCGGATCGCGCAACTCACGGCCAATACCCTTGTGATCCATCCAATTCCTCCTGATTTGTTCTTGTTATGGTGCAGGTGAATAATGCCGATCCGGTCGCGCGTTGTACGCGTCATGATGGCCCCGGTCTTCGCCATTGTTATTTGGTTTTGGTAAGAAGATAGACACATGAACGTCCTGCGCCTGTCAAGCAAGAAGTCCGCGGGTTGCAGACAGCAAGCGGCCGCTTTTTGAAAAAAGCGGCGCAAAAATTTTTACTATGCTGGGCCATGGGCGTTGTCGGCGACACACCCCATGGCCCAGAGTAATAAAGTTTTTTGCTACCCTTGCTCTAGAACCGGAGATCGTCACGATCCGTCCAGACCGCGTCCCAGGCTCCGGTGTGCACCATGTCCCTCAAAATCGTCCAACTGAGCTGCCCCACCGCTCGGGCAGCGGCAGATAACGGGCGGTCGGTCCGATACCCGAGGAAGATGCGACGAACCAGCGTGGGCCCCGAAATGCTCCAGGAGCGGAAAGTGCCGTCGCGGACCTCCTGGTCAATCGCCATCGCCGGCAGGAGGCCGAAGGCAAGCCCCCGTACCGCAAGACGCTTGATCTGGCGGTATGAATCGATCTCGATCGCGGGGGCGACGTGTCTGCCGATCGAAAGGGCTCCGGCATCGATCAGGTTGCGCAGGCCGTGCGATGGGCTGGGCACGATCAGCGGCAACCCGAGTGCGGTCTCCAGAGACACCTCCGCCCCGCTCGGCGCGCCCTCCATGCCCGGCCTGCCGAAAAGCCTGATCTCCTCGGTCAGCGCCTGGTGCATCGCGAGTCCCTTCTCGTCCGCCACATTGTAAAGCATGGCGATATCCACCGTACCCTCGCGCAGCCAGCCAAGCACAAAGCCGCTCATCGCTTCGGCGATCCGGATGCGAACCTCAGGATACTGCCGGCGTGCGGTCTCGATCAGCGGCACCCCGAGCTGCTCGCTAACCGTGCCCGGCATGCCAAACCGCACCTCGCCGCTCGGCTGTGCCTCACGGCCGCGTACATGATCATGCAGCGCTGCAAGCTGCGCATCGATGAGTCGGGCGCGATCAAGCAGGCGAAGCCCCTCCTCGGTCGGCGCCACGCCACGTGCGCCGCGATGGAGCAGCGGCACGCCGAGCTCCGCCTCCATCGCCAGCACATGCTGGGACAGCGCCGGCTGTGCAACGTGCAATTGCTCTGCCGCGCGCGAAAAGGAGCGTGCTTCGACGATGGCCATGAAATAGCGAAGTTGGCGGATATCCATGCTTCACCTATCGGAGCTAGACAATAAAACAATAGCTCATAGAATAATTATCTATTTTTCAACTACAAAGCCATAAACGATAAATACCCCAAGCAATCACCAATACCGCGTTTTCGTAAGCTATCTGCAGCGCGGGGCAGCTATAAAGCCGAGGAAGAAAATATTGGCCAACGCCGAGACAATGCTCAACGAGGATCCGCACGTCGCAATTCGCGAGGAAGTACGCAAGCTTTGCACGGGCTTCCCCGGCGCCTATTGGCGCGCGCTCGATCGCGAGGGCGCCTACCCGGCCGAATTCGTCCAGGCGCTCGCCGAAGGCGGCTGGCTCGCTGCTCTCATCCCGGAGGAATATGGCGGCTCCGGGCTCGGGCTTTCGGCCACCGCGGCGATCCTCGAGGAGGTCCACCATGCGGGTTGCAATGGCGCGGCTTGCCACGCTCAAATGTACATCATGGGCGCCCTGCTGCGGCACGGGAACGCGGCGCAGAAAGGCCGCTATTTGCCGAAAATTGCGAGCGGCGAACTTCGCCTCCAGGCCTTCGGCGTGACGGAGCCGAGCAGCGGGACGGATACAACGGCACTGAAAACCACCGCACGCCTCGAGGGTGATCACTACGTGATCAACGGCCAGAAGATCTGGACCTCACGCGCCGAATACTCAGACCTGATGCTGCTGCTGGCGCGCACCACGCCGCGGGAGCAGGTGCAGAAACGCACCGACGGATTGTCCGTTTTCCTGCTCGACATGCGAGACGCGAAACAGGCCGGGCTCACGATCCGGCCGATCCGCACGATGATGAACCACGCGACGACCGAGGTCTTTTTCGACAATGTCCGCGTGCCTGCGGACCATCTGATCGGCGAGGAAGGCAAAGGTTTTCGCTATATCCTCTCGGGCATGAACGCCGAGCGCATCCTGATCGGCGCCGAATGCATCGGCGATGCGAAATGGTTCATCGACAAGGCCACGGCTTATGCGAACGAGCGCGTGGTGTTCGGGCGTCCCATCGGCCAGAACCAGGGCATCCAGTTCCCGCTCGCGAAGGCTTACGCCCGGATGCGGGCGGCCGAACTGATGGTTCAGCGGGCGGCCGAACTGTTCGAGGCGGGGCAGAATTGCGGTGCCGAGGCGAACATGGCGAAGATGCTCGCCGCCGAGGCTTCCTGGGAGGCGGCGGAAGCCTGCGTGCAGACCCATGGCGGCTTCGGCTTTGCAGAGGAATATGACGTGGAGCGTAAATTCCGCGAGACGCGCCTCTACCAGGTGGCGCCGATTTCGACGAATCTCATCCTCAGCTACCTTGCCGAGCACGTGCTTGGCATGCCCCGGTCCTATTGATGGCGAACGAACCACTTGCAGGCCTGATCGTCGTCACCGTTGAGCAGGCCGTCGCCGCCCCCTTTTGCACAGCGCGGCTTGCCGATGCCGGTGCGCGGGTGATCAAGATCGAGCGGCCGGAAGGAGATTTCGCGCGCTTTTATGATGACGCCACGCCGGCCGGCAGCTCCTATTTCGTGTGGCTCAATCGCGGCAAGGAATCCCTGGTGCTCGATCTGCGCGAAGAGGTGGCACGCCGGCACCTCGGCGCCCTCATCGCACATGCGGACATTCTGGTGCAGAACCTCAAGCCGGGCGCAATGGCGCGGCTCGGCTTTCCCATCGAACAGCTGCGGCAGGAGCACCCGGCACTTGTCTGCTGCTCGATCAGCGGCTACGGCGAGGAGGGCCCCCTCGCCGCCCGCAAGGCCTACGACCTGCTGATCCAGGCGGAATCAGGTCTGGCCTCCATCACCGGCGGCCCTGGCGAGCCGGCGCGCGTGGGCATATCGCTGGTCGACATCGCGACGGGGGCGACCGCCCATGCCGCGATCCTCGAAGCCCTGATCGTGCGCGGGCGGACCGGCCAGGGCGCCGATATCCGGGTGTCAATGTTCGACGTCATGGCAGACTGGCTCACCGTGCCGCTCCTCAATACCGAAGCCGGCAAGCCGCCACAGCGTGTCGGTCTCGCCCATCCCTCGATCGCGCCCTACGGCGTCTTCGCCACGGCGGATGGACGGCGCGTGCTCATCTCGATTCAGAGCGAGCGCGAATGGCGCGTCTTCTGCAAGGACGTGCTCGGCGCCGCCGGCATGCCGGAGGACCCGCGCTTCGCCTCCAACGTCGCGCGGGTGCAGCATCGCGCGGAGACTGACGCAGCGGTCGCCGCCGTGTTCGGCATCCTGTCGGCGGACATGCTGATCGCGCGCTTGATGAAAGCCGATATCGCCTTCGCCGAGTTGAACGACATGGCGGCCCTTTCCCATCATCCGCATCTGCGCCGGATCCAAGTGCAGACGGACGCCGGCCCGGTATCCTTTCCGGCGCCTGCGGCGATCCAAATCGGCGAGCCGCGCAGCTATCGGCCGGTACCCGCCATCGGCGAGCATACCAAAGACGTGCTTGCGGAATTCGCTTCCAACTCTTCCGCTCGCCGCGACGAACAGAAAGACCCATGACCGATACGCCGAAACTCGATGTCGATCTGCTGCAAAGCTGGATCGGACGAAGCGAAACCGCACGCGACGTGGTCTCGCTACGCCTCGCCCAGGAGTTCCACGCAACTTTCGACCATGACGGCGAAGCCCCGGTGGAGGGAGAGGCCGCCCCGCTCGCCATACATTGGTGCCTCGCCCCGGCGATCGCGAAGACATGCCTGTTGGGGCCGGACGGGCATCCGGCACGCGGCGGCTTCCTGCCGCCCGTCCCGCTGCCGCGCCGGATGTGGGCGGGCGGTAGGCTTCACTTCGAGGATCGGCTGCACGTCGGCGACGTGGTGGAACGGCGCTCGCGCATCGCGGATGTGGTGGTGAAGGAAGGCCGCACCGGCGTGCTCTGCTTCGTCGCGGTGGATCACGAGATTTCCACGGAGCGCGGACTTGCGATCACGGAGCGGCACGACATCGTCTATCGTGCGCTCGGCCCAAAGGGAGATGTGCCTGGAGCAAGAGCGGTGCCGCTGCCGGCTCCGCCCGCGGACGCGACATGGCACCACGACACAAAGGCAAGCCCGACTTTGCTGTTTCGCTACTCCGCGCTCACCTTTAACGGCCATCGGATCCATTACGACCGCAGCTACGTGACAGAGGAAGAAGGCTATCCGGGCTTGGTCGTCCACGGCCCGCTGCAGGCGACGCTGCTGCTGGAATACGCCGCCTCCCTCCGCAAAAGCGCGCCGCGCGGCTTCACGTTCCGCGGCCTTCATCCGCTGTTTGATTTCATGCCGTTCCGGCTCTGCGCGAAGGAAACAGATTCGGGGCTCGCTCTGTGGATCCAGAACGGAGAGGGCACGCGTACCATGGAGGCGGAAGCGCGCTGGTGATCGCTGAGGAAACGGAAGGCAAAATGTCATGACAATAACGGATCGGCTCTCGAACTTCGTAGCCACGCTCTCCGCCGACGCGATTCCGGCGGAGGTAACGGCGCGGGCACGGATGCTCGTGCTCGACTGTGTCGGCAATATCGTGCGGGCGCGCCACGATTCGGAAAGCACGCCCGCCTTGCTGGCGGCCGTGAAAGCCATCGGGCTCGATAAGGGCGAGGCGCGCGTCTTCGGCGATCCGGAAGGCTATGCGCCAGCCGGTGCCGTGCTGCTCAACGCGACCCTGGCGCATTCCCTGGATTTTGACGACACCCATGCCGCCGCCATCGTGCATGCCGCGGCTCCCATCGTGCCGGCTGCGTTGGGGGCCGCGGGGATCGTCGGCGCATCCGGCGCAGACACGCTCGTTGGCATCGTCGCGGGATACGAGGCGGCACTCCGCATCGCCCGCGCCCTCCCGCCTGGCGCCCATTATGAGCGCGGTTTCCACCCCTCCGCGACCTGCGGTGCGTTCGGCGCTGCCGCCGCCGCGGCGCGCGTGCTCGGCCTTGATGCCGCCGCCACGGCATCCGCCTTCGGCATTGCGCTCAGCCAAGCCGCCGGTAGCCTGCAATTCCTCGCGAATGGCGCGTGGACGAAGCGGTTCCAGGTCGGATGGGCAGGCATGGCCGGCTTCGTCGCCGCCATGCTGGCACGTGAAGGGTTCAAGGGCGCGGCGGAGCCGATAGAAGGCAAGCATGGTTTCCTGCGCGCCTACGCGCCCGCGCCCGAACCCGACCGCGTCGTGCAGGATCTCGGCACCGTTTGGGAACTGATGCTCACCGGCGTAAAGCCCTATCCGTCCTGCCGCTGGGGCCATGCGGGCATCGATGCAGCACTGGCGCTCCGCGAAGCGCATGGGCTGCGCCCGGAAGACATCGACTCCGTTACGCTCGGAATTTCGCATGCCGGAATGCTGCTCGTGGGCGAGCCTCCTGAAAAGAAGCTGAACCCCGCCAATATCGTCGATGCCCAATTCAGCGGCCCCTTCGTGATCGCCACGGCACTGGCGACCGGCAAGATGGGATGGGACAGCTATCAGGGCCTCTACGATCCGGAGATCCGCACGCTGATGCAGAAGATCGCTTGCGAGAACGATCCCGAGATCGAGGCAGAATTCCCCGCCAACATGTCCGGCAAGCTTACGGTGAAGGCTGGCCAGGAAATCTATACGAAGACAGTGATCGTGCCGAAAGGCGAGCCCGCGAATTTCCTTAACGAAGCCGAATTGCGCGCCAAGTTCGCAGGCCTTGCCGGTGGCGTGCTGGGGCCAGACGGTGCGGCCAGACTCGCCGACACGGTGCTGGCACTCGACCGCCTGAACCGCGCGACGTCCCTCTTCGAATAAAGCGGGGTCGGACCAGCCTAATTACGAGCTAGCCTTTACGCGTTCGGCCGGCTGCCCCTCCGGGCGACGCAACAAAAAAACAAATAAATAAACAAATCAAACGACCTGGAAACGTACCATGAAAATAGATGCATCGCGGGACGATCTCGAAAAGGATCTCATTGCCCGCCTCGACCGATTGCCCGTCTGGCCCTACCCGAGCGCCGTGCTGTGGGTCGTCGGCATCGGCTATCTGATTGCCTTCTTCGACATCACCAACGTCGCCTTCGGGCTTCCGGTGTTCAGCAAGGTCCTGCATTTCAGCCAAGGCCAGGCAGCACTACCGATCACGGCGAGCCTCGTCGGCTACGTGATCGGCTCCTGGCTGAACAGCAATTTCTCCGATGCCATCGGCCGCAAGGGCGGCATCATGACGGCAACGTTGTTGTTCAGCTGCGGCTGTATCGTCACCACCTTCGCCTTTAACCTGGAATCGATGGTGATCGGCCGCTTCGTCACCGGCATGGGGATCGGCGCCGAGATCGCGGTGATCTCCGCCTATATCGGCGAGATGGCGCCGGCCGCCGTGCGCGGCCGCTACACGGCGCTCGCCAATGTGTTCGCGATGATCGGCCAGGGCGTCGTGCCCGTAGTGGCGCTCGGCCTTGTGCCCAACTTCGCCTGGGGATGGCGCGCGATGTTTCTGATCGGCGCATTCGGCGGCCTCACTCTGCTGGCATTCCCCTGGATTCCGGAATCACCCCGCTGGCTGCTCAGCAAGCGTCGGCACGTCGATGCCGCCGCCGTGGTCGCAGCGGCTGAGAAACGCGTGCGGGCACGCATCGGCGATACGCTGCCGCCCCCGATCGAGGTGGCCGCAGAAGTCCACGCGCAAGGCTTCCCGACCGCGGCATTGTTTCGCCCGCCTTTCCGCGGCCGCGTGCTGCTGCTCTTCGCCCTGTGGTTTGTCTGGTATATCGGCACCTATACATGGCTTGGCCTCGGCCCCACCTTCTTCGTCGCCCGTGGCTACACGCTCACACACAGTATCCTCTTCCTGCTGACGAGCTCGATTGGCTATCCGGCCGGCTCGCTGATCGCAACCGCGATCGGTGACACGTTCGAGCGCAAGCACACGATCCTCGCCGGCATGATCCTGTGGACCGCTTGCTTCATCGGTATCGGGATCGCCAGCTCGCCGCTGCTGATCTATGTCTCGGTCTTTCTGCTCGCGGGATCGCTCGGCTTCTTCCTGCCCCTCATGTACACGTTGACGGCGGAAAGCTTCCCAACCCGCGCACGCGCTACCGGCGTGTCGCTTACAGACGGGGCCGGGCATCTCGGAGGAGCCCTAGGTCCGATCATAGCGCTCGCGGTCTATTCCTGGGGCGGGATCTCCTCTGGCTTCACCACCGTGTTCCTGTTTATGGCCGTCACGGGATTTCTAACCGCCGTGCTATTGCCTTTCACCATCACGGCAACACGTAGGTCTCTGGAAACGGTTAGTAAGGGTTAAGGCTACTTTTTGTGAACAAAAAGTAGCAAAAAAACTTTCTTAGTTTGGGCCATGGGCGCTGTCTCCGACACCGCCCATGGCCCAGCATAGCCAAAAGTTTTTGCGCCGCTTTTTTCAAAAAGCGGCCGCTTACGTTGTTCCATTCAGCGCCGCCAATTCGTCTTCACAAAACACCCTTGATCGCGTCAGAAAACGCAGGCCTGTTCCGTTCTCTAACGAAAACATCCCGCCCATCCCGGTTACGACGTCGATGATCAATTGAGTATTCCGCCAGTACGCGAATTGCGAAGGATTCATAAAGAACGCCGCGCCGCCAATCTCACCGAGCCGAACATCATCCGGTCCGACGACAAAGTCGTCCGCGGCAAAGCACATGGGTGAAGAGCCGTCACAACATCCTCCCGATTGATGGAAGAGGACTTGACCATGCCCCTGCCGCAGCCGCGCGATGAGCGCCAGTGCCGCCTCCGTCGCCACGACGCGCTCCGGCGGCGCCATCTTTGGTGTCATTTTAAAAAAAGCCGAGCGCGTTCGGGCTATAACTGACCAAAAGATTTTTGGTTTGCTGGTAGTGGTCCAACATCATCTTATGGTTCTCACGCCCGATCCCGGACTGCTTATAGCCGCCAAACGCGGCGTGTGCCGGGTACAGATGATAGCAATTCGTCCAAACCCGCCCCGCCTTGATACCACGGCCCATCCGATAGGCCCGCGCGCCATCCCGACACCACACCCCTGCCCCCAGGCCATAGAGCGTGTCATTCGCCATCTCCAGAGCCTGGGCTTCGTCTTTAAATGTCGCAACGGCGAGAACCGGCCCGAAAATTTCCTCCTGGAACACGCGCATTTTATTTTGTCCCCGGAAGACCGTCGGTTCGACATAAAACCCGTCAGACAGTTCGGCATCCATCGCCGGCCGGCCGCCGCCGATCAGAAGTTCCGCACCCTCCTGCTTGCCGATATCGATATAAGACTGAATCTTGTGCATCTGTTCGCTGGACGCCTGCGCCCCGATCATCGTGGCGGCATGAAGCGGATTTCCCCGTTTGATGGCTTTGACGCGCTGTAGAACGCGCTCCATGAAACGATCGTAAATGCTCTCCTGAATCAACGCGCGCGACGGGCACGTGCAGACTTCTCCCTGGTTCAAGGCGAACAGAAGCAGCCCTTCGACCGCTTTATCAAGGAACTCATCATCTTCATTCATCACATCGGCGAAGAAAACATTGGGCGACTTTCCCCCCAGTTCGAGCGTCACGGGAATCAGGTTGTGGCTTGCATATTGCATGATCAGCCTTCCCGTCGTGGTCTCGCCGGTAAAGGCAATTTTGGCGATTCTATTGGAAGACGCCAGGGGCTTTCCCGCTTCCAGACCGAACCCGTTGACGAGGTTCAGAACGCCCGGAGGAAGCAAATCACCAATGAGCTCAGCCAGAACCATGATGCTGATCGGCGTCTGTTCCGCTGGCTTCAGAACGACAGCGTTCCCCGCGGCGAGCGCTGGCGCCAGCTTCCAAATCGCCATCAATATCGGAAAATTCCACGGGATGATCTGCCCCACGACACCGAGCGGCTCATGAAAATGATAGGCAATGGTCGTCTCGTCGATCTCTGAAAGCGTACCTTCCTGCGCCCGCGCACAGGCCGCAAAATAGCGCAGATGATCTATGGCGAGAGGAATGTCCGCCAGCGTGGTCTCGCGAATGGGCTTGCCGTTGTCGACCGTCTCGACATAGGCGAGCAGATCCAGATTCTGCTCCATGATGTCGGCCATGCGGTTGAGGATCAGGGCGCGTTCCGCCACACTCCGTTTCCCCCAAGCTCCGGCGGCGCCGTGAGCCGCATCAAGCGCCAGCTGAATATCGGCTTCGGTCGACCGCGCGGCCTGGCTAAAAACATGGCCCGTGATCGGCGATACATTATCAAAATACTGACCACCGACCGGGGCAGTGAATTTGCCGTTGATAAAATTGTCGTAGCGCGGCTTGAACGAAAATCCCGTAACCGCGCCGCCGGAAATGGGAGCAATGGCTGCATCGAGCATGGCGATTCCCTCACATTTTAATTTATGATTGCCACCCGTTTAGCATTTGCGCGGGTATTTCACAACATAGAAGGCATCTTCTGTGCTCAGGGCTGGTCAAGCACAGCGAGCTAAAGCGCGAAGAGGAAGACTTCTTTTTGTGAACCAAAAGAAGCAAAAAAACTTTGCTACTAACTGGACGGGCAAATAGGTATCATAATAAGACGTGGGCTGCTATCACATAGGCATGCCCATCGATCGTGATTTCCGCAAACTCCCTGCATCGACACAGGCCGAACTGCGACGCGTCGCCGTGAACATGGTACTCTCTGGTGCTAGCCGGATCGAAGTCGCTGACGCCGTC
>NZ_DASXFO010000029.1:0-3992 GCF_036489515.1 Acidocella sp. | reverse complement strand
CCGCCGCAAGGGCGAGATGACCGACCTGCGCCCCTCCGGCGGCGGCAAGCAGCGCCTGACCTTCCGCATCCCCGCCCGCGGCCTGATCGGCTATCACGGCGAGTTCCTCACCGACACCCGCGGCACCGGCGTGATGAACCGTCTGTTCGCCGGCTACGGCCCTTGGAAGGGCGCGATCGAAGGCCGCCGCAACGGCGCTCTGATCTCCTCCGAGGATGGCGAGGCCGTGCAGTACTCGCTGTTCTCCCTGCAGGACCGCGGCGCGCTGTTCGTCAATCCCGGCGAGAAGGTCTATGTCGGCATGATCCTCGGCGAGCACAGCCGGGAGAATGACCTGGACGTGAACCCGGTGCGCGAAAAGAAGCTCACCAACATCCGCGCCGCCGGCAAGGACGAGGCGCTGCTGCTGGTGCCGCCTCGCAGGATGTCGCTGGAACAGGCAATCGCCTATGTCGAGGATGACGAGCTGGTGGAAGTCACCCCCTCCGCCGTGCGCCTGCGCAAGAAGCACCTCGACCCGAACGCCCGTAAGCGCGCCGAGCGCTCCTCCGGCGACGCCGCGTAATCAGTAAGAAAGTGGCCGCTTTTTAAAAAAAGCGGCGCAAAAACTTTTTGCTCCGCTGGGCCTGAGGCGTTGTCACCGACAACGCCCATGGCCCAGCGGAGCAAAGTTTTTTTGCTACTTTTTGTTCACAAAAAGTAGCCTTCCTTTCTTCACTTCCTACGGCACCAGCGCGCCCAGGCTTTTCGCCTTCGCTTCCGGCTCGACATGGATGGTGATCACCACCCCCTCCATTTCCTGCTTCAGCGCCGCCTCGATCCGGTCGCAGATGTCGTGCGCCGCCGCCACTGACATTTCCCCCGGCACCACGAGATGGAACTCCAGAAAGCTCGCAGGACCGGCTTGGCGGACCCGCAGGTCATGCGCCTGCAGCGCGCCTTTGGCGTGCTGACGCACCAGTTCCTGGATGCGCGCGGTCATCGCCGGCGGGGGCGCCTCGTCGAGCAGTCCGCTCAGCGAGCGCAGCAGGGTTAGGCCGCCCATCACCGCGATGTTCAGCGCGATGCAGAGGGCGATCAGCGGGTCGAAGACCGGCAGCCGCAGCAGCGCCGCCCCGGCCAGGGCGACGACGATGCCGGCGGTGGTCAGCGCGTCGCTGAACAGATGCCGCGCATCGGCGCCGAGCGCCGGCGAGCGATAGGCCCGGCTCACTTTCATCAGCACGACGCCCCAGGCGGCGTTCACCAGCCCGGCGAGAAAATTCCAGGCCAGCCCCGCGCCCAGCCCATGCCGCCACGGCGCCAGCGGCGCCGGGTGGAACACTTCGCCTAGGGCGCGCTGAAAAATCAGCACCGCGGCGATCAGGATCATCGCCCCGGTCGCCACCGCGCTCAGCAACTCCACCTTGGCGTGGCCGTAATGATGCTCGCGGTCGGCCGGCTTGGCGCCGACGATCAGCGCGTACAGCGCCAGACTCGAGGCGGCGACATTGACCAGAGCTTCGAGCGCATCGGAGAACAGGGCGGTGCTGCCGCTGACCCTGGCCGCGAGGAATTTGAGCAACAGCACGACCACGCCGACGGCGATGCTGGCCGCGCCGAATCTGAAAACCGGTTTCATGCCCCCTGCTAACAAGGCGTTCCCCCGCAGCGCAACAATTCATTCACCCCGCTTCTTTAGCCCTAAGAAAGCAGCCGCTTTTGGGAAGAAGTGGCATAGCGTTCCCCGTTCCTTTCAGAAAACTTTATAACGCTTACGGAAAGGCAATTGACAGTTGCGTGAGGAGCGATTGTGATAGCGCCCAAGCGGGAGACCAGAAATGTCTCGCAACAACAAGAAGTAAGGAACGTTTCGCCGATGTCAAAAAGAGCAAGAACAATCCGGCCCCATCTGCTCACCTCATTGCTCTCTCTCGGATTGAGCCTCGGCGCGACCGCCGCCTATGCCTCCGATCCTATTCCCGGCGATGCCATCGCCCCGCCGGTCAACGTCAATATCGGCCTTTTCTACAATGAATTCACCGATGCCGGGGCTGTCGGCAGCCCGAATAACGGCACCAACGGCCAGGATACGCATCTTTCCACCGATGTCGCGGTCGCCCGCTATATCCGCACCTTCGATGTCGGCGGGCTGCTCTCCGGCGTGGATGTGTTCGAAGAATATTTCAGCTACCTCGGTAGCCAGCACGCCGGCGTCGGCAACCTCCCCAGCGCCGCCCCTGGCTTGCTGCCGCCCATCGGCCCTGCCTATGCCTCCCTCTCGACACAAGGCGGCTTCGCCCAGCCGAATATTGGTATCTTCACCTTCCCCATCAACGATCCCGCCACCGGCACCTACCTGGTGCTCCACCCCTGGATTGCGCCGCCGATCAGCAGCTTCAACAAGGATTACTATCTGAACCCGGCACAGAACACCTGGACCTACGAGATGGAAGTGGGCTTCCGCAAAACGCTGATCGGCACACCGACCACGCGCAACCTCACGATCGAACTGTGGGGCGAAGCCTATCTGTTCAGCCCGAACAATGATTCGGCCGCCATCTCCCCCGCCGTCTTTGCCGACAGCCTCCCGCCGAGCTATGCCCTCGCTCATGATTTCATCAACCCGGCGATCCCGGGGAGTAATCCGGTGTCCCCTGAGGAATCGCAGCCGGCGAGCTTCCATGAGGAACCCTCGGAGGAGATGCGGGTCTATCTGCCCTATGAATTCTATCCCGCCACCGACGCGGTCATCGCGCCTGGTCTCTTCCAGAGCTTCGGCGGCAAGCAATATTACGTTCTGCGCAACGGCGCGAAGGTGAATCCCGGCTTCACCTCCGACGACACGAGCACCAACGAAACGCAGCTGCGCCTGGTCGCCAGCAGCTTTGTCACGCCGACCCTGAACGTGGCGCTGGTCGGCGAATACGACGTCGCCAATCGCGGCGGTCCGCTGCAGCGCGCGGTGCTGCTGCGCCTGGCGAAGTTCTTCTGACCAAGGGCAAAGAAAGCAGCCGCTTTTTAAAAAAAGCGGCGCAAAAACTTCTTCTATGCTGGGCCTGAGGCTGTGTCGCCGACAACGCCCATGGCCCCAGCATAGCAAAGTTTTTTTGCTACTTTTTGTTCACAAAAAGTAGTCTTCTTCTCTTTATGCATCCGGCCCGGTGCGGCGCAGGCGCTTAATCTCGCCGCGGTGGTTTTTGGCGTCCAGCCGCCTGGTTTTCGAGGCTTTCGTCGGCCGAGTCGGCTTGCGGTAGACCGGGGCGATGGCGGCGGCGCGGATCATCTCGAACAGCCGCTCGCGCGCATCCTCGCGGTTCTGGAGCTGGGTACGGAAGCGGTTGGCGGTGATCACGATCACGCCCTCCTGCGTCAGCCGCCTGCCTGCCAGCGTGCGCAGCCGCGCCTTCACCGACTCCGGCAGTGTCGTGCAATTCCCCAGGTCGAAGCGCAGCTGCACCGCGGTCGCGACCTTGTTAACGTTCTGTCCGCCCGGCCCCGAGGCAGCGATGAACGTTTCGGAGAGATCCGCCTCATCAAGGCCGAGTCGCGGGGTAACCTGGATCAGCATGCGCCCCTCCCCGGTGAACCACCATCATAACGCGAAAAAGCCGGTGCAGGGCACCGGCTCTCCGAAATCACCAGCAACACCGGCCCCATCTGGCCAGTGGCAGCCTTAGGCTGCTGCAGCTTCCTTCTTCGCCTTCGCGCGCTCCAGGCGGCGCTTCAGGGCCAGGCCCTCGACGGTCAGCTTGCTGTTATTCTGGCTGAGCAGGAACGCATCCAGGCCGCCATTATGCTCGATCGTGCGGATCGCGCGGGTCGACAAGCGCATGCGCACATTGCCGAGCACGTCGGAAAGCAGCGAGGTTTCCTGCAGGTTCGGCAGGAACCGCCGGCGGGTCTTGTTGTTCGCATGGCTGACATTATTGCCAGCTTGCACGGTCTTTCCGGTCAGGTCACAACGGCGGGCCATAGCTCTATCCTCAAACGACGCAATAAACGCAAAGCGG
>NZ_DASXFO010000084.1:0-9596 GCF_036489515.1 Acidocella sp. | reverse complement strand
GAACGCCGTCGTGAACGGTGCCGCCGGGGCGTTTTCCGAGCGCAGCGCCACCCACCCGTTCGGCGCCATGATCTGATAGGCCAAGGCTTTCGAGTTCAGCGTCAAGACCAGCTGCCGCGCCCTGTCGTCCATCACCTGCGGAGCGCTCAGCGCGTCCACGGTCGCCGGCAGCAGGCGCTGCGCGATCTCGACCAGCGCATTGTCGAGCCGCTCGTTCACCTCGAACACGGTCAACAGGCCGGCGGTGACGCTGCCGAGCAGCCACAACACCGCCATGGCCGAGGCCAACAGCCAGATCAGCCGCGAAACCAGGCTGCGCCCCATCATCGTCTCAACTCCTGATCCGGTAACCAAGGCCGCGCGCGGTGCGCACGAAATCGCGCCCGAGCTTGCGCCGGATCCGGCTGATATACACCTCGATCGCGTTGCTCTCGATCTCTTGTTCGAAGGCATAGAGCGCATCCTCGATCTGCTCGCGCGACACGGTGGCATTGGGCCGGCGCACCAGTACCTCCAGCACCGCCCATTCGCGCGCCGTCAGCTCCACCTCGGCCCCATCCCGCCGCGCCAAGCGCGCCTCAAGCTCGAGCTCCACCGACCCGAATTGCTGCGCCGTCGCCACGGTGCCGAAATAGCGCCGCGCCACGGCATTCAGCCTGGCGATCAACTCATTGAGATCGAACGGCTTCACCAGATAATCGTCGGCCCCGGCGCTCAAGCCCTCGATCCGGTCGCTGATCTGATCACGCGCGGTCAGAATCACCACGGGAATGGCGTCTCGCCGCGCCCGCAGCGCCCGCAAAAAATCCAGCCCCCTTCCGTCCGGCAGTTGCAGGTCCAGCAACAGCAGGTCGTAGGCCACGGTGCGCATCGCCGCACCCGACGCCCCCAAGGTCTGGAACCAATCCACCGCATGCCCCGCCTGGCGCACATGCTCCTGCACTGCGGCGCCCAAGTCGGGCTCGTCCTCGACCAGCAGAATCCTCATAATTCAGGCCTGGCTCTTACAAGCATGGGCCCTCTTACATCCGCCACCGCTGAAAGCCGAGCACGGCCCGGGGATCAGCAGCGAAGGAAAGCGCACGGAAGGCTTCTTTTTGTGAACGAAAAGAAGCAAAAAAACTTTTTTATACTGGGCCATGGGCGTGGTCTACGACAACGCCCATGGCCCAGCATAGAAGAAGTTTTTGCGTCGCTTTTTTCAAAAAGCGGCTGCTTTCCTCTATCAGAAGCGCTGCGAGAAGCCCACCAGAATGGTCCGCCGCTGCCCGTATTGCGGCGCGAACACGCCGACACCGCTACCGGTGCGCAACTCGTAAGTACGATCGAGCAGGTTCAGGACATCCAGCCGAACCGAGGCACCGTGCCAGCCGGCGAAGTTCAGCTGCTGCACGATCGAGCCGTTCACCGTGTAATAGCCTGGCACCTCCGCGCCGTTCGGAATGGTCTCCTCAGCGGTCGTCAAATCGGAGCGCAGACCGCTGCCATAAACCAGGTCGGCGGAAAACAAAGTCGGGTTCCGCGTTTTCGCATTCAGCGTATAGGCGATGCCGCCCGAGCCGGTCACGGTCTGGTCATGGTCGAGATAGATCCAGTGGTCCTGGGTATAGGCCAGTTCCTGCGCCGTAAAATTGAATTGCGCGGTGTCGATATCCTTGCCGATCGCGCGCGAGTAGGCGAGGTTGCCATAGATCGACCACGGGCCGCGATCGTAGCTGGCGGTGAGTTCCACGCCGCTATCCTGACCCTTCGCATAATTGAAGGCGGTGAGGATCACCGGCGCCCCGAATTGCCCCTCGTCGATCAGATCCGTGGCGGTCTTGAAATAGGCATCCAGCCCCACCTGCAGGTACGGCGAGAGCATCTGCTGCACGCCGGCATCGTAATAATTATCCCGCTCCGGCTTCACCGTGCTGTCCTGGCTGGAAGCCGACTCAGCCGTGGTGTTGTTGAAGGCCGCAACCGTGTTCCCGCCGACCAGTTCGAACGGCGGCGGCGTGAAGTAACGCGCGTAGCCGGCATGCAGCGTGGTCGTGTCAGTCGCGTTCCACACCACGTTCACGCGCGGGCTGAGCTGCGTCGCCGAGGTGTATTCGTTCACGCCGTCGAAGCGCGCGCCGTAATTGATCGTTACCCGCGGCAGGATTTTCCACTCATCCTGCACGTAGAGCCCATACAGCGTACCGACCTTCTGCTGGCCCTGGTAGATCGTTGGCAACGGCGTATCCGAGGCCGCCTCGGGCATGCCTGAGGGCAGATAAGCGCCGGGGACCGCCGGCAGCACCGTGGAGGCGGTGGTGACATTCAGCGCATCCGCCTCGAACTGGAAACCGAAGCGCAGCGTATGCGCGTTGTTGATCCGCCAGCTGCCGTCGCTCTGCACGCCGTTCGAGAAGATCGAACGGTCGGCCGTCTGCGCGATGCCGTTGAACACCAGGTCGCCGATCGGATCGGGCGTGTAGTTCAGGCTGCTATAGCGCGAATAGAGCGAAATCTGCTCATTGACCGTAGCGTAAGATTTTTGCAGCGAGAGAATGCCGAAATCGGTGATTTCGCGCTGATATTCATTAAGGTCGGCGCTGTTATAATTGGCGGCGGTGGCGCCCTTCACCGTGTACACCGGCGTCTGCCCCGGATTGTTGGGGATCTGGAATTCCTCGTTAGAGATGCCGACGATCAGGCTCACCCGCGTGGTCGGGTTTAAAATCGTCGAGATGTGCCCGAGGAAATGGTACTGGTCGCTAACATCGTGAAGCGGGGAGGAACTGCCGGTCGGATTCTCGATGCCGACCGGGTTGCGCAGCAAATCCCCGGTGAAGTAATAATCCGTGTTCCCCGCCACGCCACCATAGCTGAAGCTCGGCTGCAGGTAACCGCGCGAACCGCCTTCCATGGAAATCTCACCGCCCGGATCGGTCGAGCCCGATTTCGTCTGGATATCCACAACGCCCGCCTGCAAAAATCCATATTCCGCCGGCAACGCTCCGGTGATCAGCGACATCGAATGCGCAAAGCGCGACTCCAACACCTGGCCGAACACCGAGAGCCCTTCGGGGAGTTCCACGCCGTCCAGCCGGTACTGCACCTCGTTATGGTCGCCGCGCACATGGATCTGGCCGTAACTGTCCTGCGCCACGCCGGGCGCCTGCAGCACCACGTCGTTCAACGGCGCGTTATCCGCCTGCGGGATCGACTCGAGGGCCTTGTGGCTGAGGTTATATCTGGTTGCCCCCAGGTTAGTCTCGATCTGGCTGCGCGCGGCGTTGAGTTTCTCCGCCACCTTCACCTCGCGGACCATGGTCGGCGTAGCGGCACCATCGCCCAGCGAAACTTCCGTCGGCGCCACCGGCGCGGTCTGCGCCGCAGCCGGCAGAATCCCCAGCCCCCCGGCGCTCAGGACAAGAAAAGTCGATTGCAGCAGCATCTTCCGCGTCGGCGTCATAAGAACCCCTGTTGATCTCAAACGCCGGTTTTTGGCGTCCTGACAAAAATGTTATGCTATGTTATATTATAACATTTGTCAGACACAAGCGGTCACACGCAGGAAAAGGCAAGAGAAAGGCAAGACTTCTTTTTGTGAACAAAAAGAAGCAAAAAAACTTTATGAGTCTGGTCCTGGGGCGTTGTCGCTGACACAGCCCATGGCCCAGCATAACAAAAATTTTTGCGCCGCTTTTTTTAAAAAGCGGCTGCTTCCTTACGCAGCGCGCGCGCCGACCGACTGGTTGATCGCGCTCGCCGCCCAGACGCCCACAGCGCAGGCCGCCAGGCAGATGATCATCGACAGAGCGACATACAGCGCCGCCCGCCCCGGCTGCCCGGTGCGCGCCAGTTCCACGGTCTGCAGGCTGAAGGACGAAAAGGTGGTGAAGCCGCCGCACACGCCGACGGTGACAAAAATCCGCGCCTCATAGGGCAACGCGAAACGATGCCCCATGCCGGTCAGCCCGCCGAAGAAGCTGATGACGAACGAGCCCAGGATGTTGATCAGCAGCGTCCCCCAGGGAAACGCCGCACCCACCGCCACGGCCATCGCATTGCCGAGCCAGAACCGCGCGACACTGCCGATGGCCCCGCCGATCGCCACCCAGAGATACGGCATCAACCCAGCTCGGCGAGCAGGGTTCTCTGGGGATCGCCCGCTTCGGCATCGGTCAGCGCGATCGGGTAGTCGCCTGTGAAACAGGCATCGCAGAAGGCCGGCGCCTTCGGATCCCGCCCCGCCCGGCCGAGCGCCTGGTACAGGCCGTCGATGGAAATGAAGGACAGGCTGTCCACGCCGATCAGCTTGGCCATCGCCGCGACATCGTTGCGCGCCGCCAACAGCTTGCCGCGCTCCGGCGTGTCGATGCCATAGAAGCAGGAATGGGTGGTCGGCGGTCCGGCGATGCGCATATGCACCTCCCTCGCCCCGGCCGCGCGCACCATTTCCACGATCTTCTGGCTGGTGGTGCCGCGCACGATCGAATCATCCACCAGCACCACGCGCTTGCCCTCGAGCACCGCGCGGTTGGCCGAATGCTTCAGGCGCACGCCGAGATGGCGGATCTGGTCGGTCGGCTCGATGAAGGTGCGGCCGACATAATGGTTGCGGATGATGCCAAGCTCGAAGCTCATCCCGCTCGCCTCGGCAAAACCCATCGCCGCCGGCACGCCGGAATCAGGCACCGGCACCACGATATCCGCATCCGCCGGCGCCTCATGCGCCAGTTGCGCGCCGATCTTTTTCCGTGCGGCGTAGACGGACGTGCCCTCCATCACCGAATCCGGACGGGCGAAATAGATGTATTCGAACACGCAGAAGCGCGGGTTCTGCACGCCGAACGGCTTGACGCTCCGCACCCCGGCATCGTCGATCACGACGATCTCGCCCGGCTCGACGTCACGCACGAATTCCGCGCCGACGATATCCAGCGCGCAGCTCTCGGAAGCCAGGACCCAGCCGGCCTTGCCATCGGCATTCTGCGTGCGCCCCAGGATCAGCGGCCGCACGCCGAGCGGATCACGCACGCCGATCAGATGCTCGTTGGTCAGCACCACCAGCG
Organism: Acidocella sp.; assembly: GCF_036489515.1. GTDB lineage: Bacteria > Pseudomonadota > Alphaproteobacteria > Acetobacterales > Acetobacteraceae > Acidocella. The sequence continues at coordinate 4,551 of NZ_DASXFO010000084.1, read as the reverse complement.
AATAGGCGCCTACCACCTGCTTGATCGCATCGATCAGCCGGTCAATCACATTCGCATACAGGCTGATGGCGATCAGATGCACGAAGACTTCCGAGTCCATCGTGCTCTGGAACAGGCAGCCGCGCCGCGTCAGCGCCTTGCGCAGCGTGTGCGCGTTGGTGAGGTTGCCGTTATGGCCGACCGCGAGGCCGCCGAATTCGAATTCCGCGAACAGCGGCTGCACGTTGCGCAGCACCGTCTCGCCGGTGGTGGCATAACGGTTATGGCCAATCGCCCGCGTCCCCGGCAGCCCTGCCATGACCTTGGCATCGCCGTAATTGTCGCCCACCAGGCCGAGGCCCTTGTGCGAATGGAAACGCACGGCGTCATGTGTGACAATGCCGGTGGCCTCCTGGCCACGATGCTGCAGGGCGTGCAGGCCCAAGGCCGTAATCGCCGCCGCGTCCGTCACATTCCATGCGCCGAAGACGCCGCATTCCTCATGCGGCTTGTCATCATCGATCAAAATTGAGCCCTGCCCTTATCCGGTAACCGCCACGCTCTCCCTAGACGTGTGACAGTCTTATGTCGAGCGCGGCCAGCTTATGGCACGTTTGCAGCGCGCTGTCCTCGGAAAGGAAGCAGCCGCTTTTTGGAAAAAGCGGCGCAAAAACTTCTACTATGCTGGGCCATGGGCATTGTCGGGGACAACGCCCATGGCCCAGCATAGCAAAGTTTTTTTGCTACTTTTTGTTCACAAAAAGCAGGCCTTCGCTTGCCTTAATGCGCCAATGCGCTGCCTGCCACCGGCGTCTGCATCAGCGTGGCAGCACTCGGCGTCGCGGCACCGGACAGCGGCGCCACCTCCGGCTGGTACTGACGCGGCAGATACGAGACCAGCGCCACCGCCCCTTCATGCGCCCAGGGCAGAAAGCGCGCATTCACCACCGGCGCCGGCCATTGCGCCCGATCGACGCCGACCGAGAGTGCGATATAGGCTAGGCAGACGATCACCGCCCCACGTACCACGCCAAATACTAGGCCCAGGCTGCGATCGAGCCCCGACAGGGCCGAGTCCCGGACCATCCCGCCGATCAGCGCCGAGACCACGCTGAGCACGACCAGCGTGACCAGGAACACCGCCCCCATCGAGACATACACCACCAGATTCTTCATCGGCAGCACGCTGTTCACGTAAGGCTGCACTAGCGGATAGAAGCGCAGCGCCGCAAACGCCGCACCCACCCACGCGAACACGCCCAGAACTTCGCGCACAAAGCCGCGAACCATGGAGAACACCGCTGAAAGGATCACGATCAGCAGCGCCGCGCCATCGACCCAGGTCATGAGGACTCCTTGCTCTGCACCGCTCGTTTTACTCCGGACGTGGCCACGCCCACCAGATCTGTGAGGTGACCAATTTCAACGAGCTTCAAACTGGTCGGCACCGACAGCCGCGCCGCCCCGCCGGCCACGCGCTTCGGGCTCGCGGCCTGGGCGAAGCCGAGCTTCGCCGCCTCCTTCAGCCGCAGTTCCGCCTGCGCCACCTGGCGCAGTTCACCAGAGAGGCCGATCTCGCCGAAAAACACCATCGAGGGATCGGTCGGCACGTCCGACGCGGCGGAAATCAGCGCCGCCGCCACCGCCAGATCCGCCGCCGGCTCGGTGATGCGCAAGCCCCCCGCGACGTTCAGATACACGTCGTTCATCGCCAGCTTCAGCCCGCAACGCGCATCCAGGACCGCCAGCAGCATGGAGAGCCGCCCGGAATCCCAGCCGATCACCGAGCGCCGCGGCGAGCCGCCGGGGTTGGGCGAGAGCAGCACCTGGATCTCCATCAGCACCGGCCGCGAGCCTTCAAGCCCCGCAAACACCGCGCTGCCGGCGACATTGCCGCGCCGTTCCGCGAGAAACAGCGCGGAAGGATTGGCCACCTCGGACAGCCCCGCGCCGGTCATCTCGAACACGCCGATCTCGTCGGTGGCGCCAAAGCGGTTCTTGATGCCGCGCAGGATGCGGAACTGGTGGCCGCGATCGCCCTCGAAATGCAGCACCACGTCGACCATGTGCTCCAGCACGCGCGGCCCGGCGATGTTGCCCTCCTTGGTCACATGCCCCACCAGCATCAGCGCGAAGCCTTGCGTCTTGGCCGCGCGGATCAGCTCGAACGCCGCCGCCCTCACCTGTGTCACGCTGCCCGGCGCGGAATCCACGCCGTCGGTCCACATCGTCTGGATCGAGTCGATCACCACCAAGGCAGCGTCGGGAAATTGCGTCAGGCTGGCGAGAATGTCGCCGAGCTGGGTCGCCGCCGCCAGCGCCATCGGCGCCTCGGTCAGCCCCAGCCTGGCGGCGCGCATGCGGATCTGATCGACAGATTCTTCGCCGGAAATATACACCACCCGCCGGCCCGCCATGCCCAGCGCCGTGCCCGCCTGCAGCAGCAGCGTGGATTTGCCGATGCCCGGATCACCGCCGACTAGCACCACCGAGGCCGGCACCAGCCCGCCACCCAGCACGCGGTCGAACTCCTCGATCGTGGTGGGCACGCGCGGGGGCGGCGGCGTCAGGCCCGCGAGACCGAAAAATTCGATCTTGCCGGCCCGCGCCGGGTTCGGCTTCATGCCGCCGGGCAGCACCTGCAACGGCACCTGCTCCTCCAGCGTGTTCCATTCGCCGCACGCCTCGCAGCGCCCCGCCCATTTCGGAAAGGCGCCGCCGCAGGCTGAGCATGCGAAACTTTTCGCCGGCTTTGCCAATCAGCTCGGCTGCCAGCCGAAATTTTTCGCCAGAAACCCCTGCAGCTCGGCCTGCCCGGCGCCGACCTGCCCCAGCACGGCGAGCGAGGCCTGCGCCACCGGCGCCGCCTGCAGCGTGATCGAGCTGGCGCTCGCCGCGGCCGCGAGGGCGGGGCTGGCGATCGCGGCATTCGCCGCCTGGCCCCATTGCGCCACCTTGTTCGGATCGCTGAGGCGCGGCAGCACGAGCAGGAAATCGGTCCGCGCCGCCACTGCCGCAGCACGGAAGGCGCTATCGAGAAACGCCGTGTCGCTGCTGCCGAAGCTGTGCACATCCGGCAGGCCGGGGAAAAGCGGATCGCCGGTGAGCGCGCCATTCGGGGCCAGGGCACCGAGACAGAACACCGGCACACCGCCGCCAGCGGTCAGTGGCGCCACGTCCTCCGGCACGCCTTCGTCGGCCAGAAACACCGCATCCACCTCGCCTGAAAGAAACGCGCTGGCCTTCGCCGTGCTGTCGCGCAAGCCGAAAACCGGGGCCATCGACACGCCCATCCGCGCCAGCGCCAGCAGCGCCGCGAGATCATTGCTCTCGGGCTGATACGCCGCCAGACGCAGCGGGGCCATGGCCCGCAGAGTCTGCAGATCCGGCGCAGCGCCCTTCGGCAGCCGCACCACCAGCACGCCGGAATTGCAGCCGACCATCAGCGGCACCCAGCGCGTCGGGTCGAAATGCACCCGGCTGTCGCCGGTCAGCCAGGCGGTCAGCGCGGCGCCGGGTACGATCGCCGCGGTTCTTCCGTCCGGTATCACCAGCGTGTCCAACTGGTTCGCGCCGGTCACGCCGTCCAGCCCACCCACAGCCTGCGTCCTGATCACCGGGTCGCCGGGGAAACTGCCTGTCATCGCCAGCGCGCAGGCATTGCCCCAGCGGCTGATCCGGTCGCCCGCGGGTCCGGCTTCCAGCAAGGTCAAAGGTAGCGCGCCGGTCACCACCTGCGCGGACGCGAACCCGCACGGCACCAGCGCCGCGGCGAGGCCGCCTAAAATCTGCCGGCGTTTCATCGGTGGCCCATTCCCTCAGAATAACACGCCATCGCGCCCTGACGCGTCATCTTATTCGTCGTACTGAACGAGCGCCTCGAACGGCACGTCGAACTTCTTGCGCCCTTCGAGAAAGGTCAGCTCGATCAAAGCCGCGGCGGCCACAACTTCGGCGCCGACATTCTGCAGCAGCTTGATGCCGGCCGCCATGGTGCCGCCGGTCGCCAGAAGATCATCCACCACCACGACCCGCGCGCCCTTCTCGACGGCGTCCGCCTGGATCTCGATCCGGTCGGTGCCGTATTCCAGGTCATAGTCATAGCCCACGGTCGGACCGGGCAGCTTGCCGCGCTTGCGCAGCATCACGAAGCCACAACCCAGCTTCAGCGCCAGCGGCGCCGCCAACAGGAAGCCACGGCTCTCAACCCCCGCCAGCACGGTCGGATGGTAGGCACGCACGACATTGGCCAGACGGCCCATCGCCACCTGCCAGGCATCGGCATTCCGCAGCAGGGTGGAAATGTCATAAAAAAAGATCCCAGGCTTCGGAAAGTCCGGAACGCCGCGAATGTGTTCTTTCAGGTCCATGTGGCGTCTATAGCCGACCCGCTCGGCACGGCAAAGCCGCAAGGGGAAGCGAAGGGGAAGGCTACTTTTTGTGAACAAAAAGTAGCAAAAAAACTTTATTACTAACCCGGCCGCCAAATAGGTATCACGCTCTTCGTCATGCGGCATATCGGACATCAGCCGCCTGAAAGAAGGAACGCACCTTTTCCGGCCGGCGTTGCAG
>NZ_DASXFO010000083.1:0-22892 GCF_036489515.1 Acidocella sp. | reverse complement strand
CTGCAACGCCGGCCGGAAAAGGTGCGTTCCTTCTTTCAGGCGGCTGATGTCCGATATGCCGCATGACGAAGAGCGTGATACCTATTTGGCGGCCGGGTTAGTAATAAAGTTTTTTTGCTACTTTTTGTTCACAAAAAGTAGTCTTCCTTTTGCTTTACTCTGCGCTCCAAAGCGGCACAGTTTCGAACGCAGCTGCGTGTGGCGCACCGGCAGCGAACCACCATTGCGGGGCTGCCGTCGGGCTTAAATGCAGCAGCGACGAACACGCCGTGCCGAATCCGTCACGCTCGGGAATGTTGAGAGAACTCCCCCAGGGTGGCGAACGATCGGCCAGCAAAGCGCCCCAGTCGGAAAAATCCGCGGTGGTGAATTTGGGTAGATGCCGGGCGATGCGCGGCAATGACATATCGTTAGGCTCACCCGAGGTGAGCATGACGGTGCCGGACGCCAGCGCCTGCACGTCCGGTGTGCCGTGCTCCAACCCGCGGAGCAGAAAAGCGCCGCCCGGGTCCGCGAGCACCAGATTGAAACTGCGATAGGCGCCGGCATCGAGATCGCGGAGCCGCTCCGCCGCCGCCTTGGCGCTGGTTTCACGCAGTGCCAGGAGCGGCAGTTCCCCGCGGCTGCGTTTTCCCGGCGCCGGACCCAGGCTGCCGTGCCGGTTCAAGACGGCGGCCAGCACACCGTGGCGGTTGATCGCCATCCACGTCCCGCCGCCCAGGAGGTCACGGCCGCCGATAATCCCCGGCCAATATTCCGCCGGCCCCTCCCAGGAGCGCGCTAAAATTTCGTCACGGTTGGCGCCGATCAGCACCCCATCAGAACCCGTTCGTAAAATGATCGAGCACATGACGGTGTGGTGCTTGCTAGCTGTTGAAGACGCGGGCGAAAATCACATCGACCTGTGCCAGGTGCAGCTTGGAATCCATCGCCGCATCGATCACATCCTCAGAGACGCGCCCCGCGACTTCAGGATCCGCCAACAGATTGGCGCGGAAATTCTGGCCGCCCGGTTTGCCGAGCTTCGTCCAGGTCGCCATGGCGTTGCGCTGGACGATTTTGTAGGCGTCCTCGCGCAGAATACCGGCCTTGGTCAGCGCCAGCAGGACCTCGCCGGAATGCACGACACCGCCGAGGCTCTCGAGGTTTTCCAGCATCTGCTCAGGATAGATCGTGAGCTTGTCGATCATTCCCGCCAGGCGGCTCAGCGCGAAATCCAGCGTCACCGTCGCATCCGGCCCGATGCCCCGTTCGACCGAGGAGTGGCTGATATCCCGCTCATGCCAGAGGGCGACGTTTTCCATCGCCGGAATGACGGCGGCACGCACGAGCCGCGCCAGGCCACAGAGATTTTCCGAAAGCACGGGGTTGCGCTTATGGGGCATCGCTGACGAGCCCTTTTGCCCGGCATGGAAAAACTCCTCGGCCTCGCGCACTTCGGAGCGTTGCAGGTGGCGCACTTCCGTCGCCAGCCGTTCAACGCCGGAGGCGATGACCCCGAGCGTCGCGAAGAAGGCGGCATGCCGGTCGCGCGGCAACACCTGCGTGGAGACCGGCTCGACCGCCAGGCCCAGTCTGGCGGCCACATAGGCCTCCACGGCCGGATCCACATGCGCGAAGGTGCCAACCGCACCGGAAATGGCGCAGGTGGCGATTTCCTGCCGTGCGGCTTCCAGCCGCACCCGGTTGCGCTGGAATTCCGCATAATGCCCGGCCAGTTTCAGGCCAAAGCTCGTCGGCTCGGCATGGATGCCATGGCTGCGGCCGATGGTCAGCGTCTGCTTGTGTTCGAAGGCCCGTTTCTTCAGGGCGGCGAGCACGTCGTCGAGGTCGGCCAGAAGCAGATCAGCCGCCTGGGTCAGCTGCACCGCGAGGCAGGTGTCGAGAACGTCCGAGGAGGTGAGCCCCTGATGGACGAAGCGGCTTTCCGGTCCCACCGACTCGGCGAGCCAGGTCAGGAACGCGATCACGTCGTGCCGCGTCTCGCGCTCGATCTCGTCGATCCGCTCGATGTCCGCCGGGCCGATGGCCGCCAGTTTCGCGTCGCCGCGCTGGCGAATGACCGCAGCCGCCTCGGGCGGGATGGTGCCGATCGCCGCCATCGCCTCGCAGGCGAGGGCCTCGATTTCAAACCAGATCCGGTAGCGGTTTTCCGGCGACCAGATGGCGGCGGCCTGTTTGCGGGTATAGCGGGGGATCATGGCGGCTCCTTGGGCAAAGACAGGTTCGCGTAACCTTCCCATGCGGCGTTGACAAGACACCAACGGCTGGTCAGGTCGAGGGGCCATGAGTTTCAACGCATTGCTCACCCTCGGGCCGATCCTGGCGCAGGTGTTGGTCATTGATCTGGTCCTGGCCGGTGACAATGCCTTGGTCATCGGTCTGGCCGTCAATGGCCTTCCTCCCGCGCAGCGACGGCGCGCCATATGGGTCGGGATCGCCGGGGCCACCGCCATCCGTGTCGGTTTCGCCCTTGTCGCGCTGCGACTGCTGGCCCTGATCGGCCTGACCTTGGCGGGCGGCCTGTTGCTGCTCTGGGTGGTGTGGAAATCGGCCCGCGAACTGCGCCGGCCCGAGACGCATCTTGCCGGGCATCAGCCCGATACCCGGCTCCGGACGGCCATCTGGCGCATCATCATCGCCGATCTCTCGATGAGCCTCGACAATGTGCTGGCCGTGGCCGGGGCGGCGAGGGCGCACCCTGCGGTGCTCGCGGTCGGGCTGCTGGTATCGGTCGCCTTGATGGGGGTCGCCGCCAGCCTGGTCGCCCGTCTGCTGAACCGGTTCCGCTGGCTCGCCTGGGTTGGCCTGGCGATCGTTTTCTATGTTTCCGTCACGATGATCCATGACGGGCTTGGCGAAGTTCTTCGGCATCTGCCTAAGGTAAGCGAAGGGAAAGGCTACTTTTTGTGAACAAAAAGTAGCAAAAAAACTTTGTTAATGCTGGGCCATGGGCGTTGTCGCGGACAAAGCCTCAGGCCCAGCATAACAAAAGTTTTTGCGCCGCTTTTTTCAAAAAGCGGCCGCTTTCTTCATGCGACCCGCTTGCGCAGCCAGGCCGACATACGCTCCGCGCCCATGACGATGATGAAGGTCATGACCAGCAGGGTCGACACCGTCGGATAGTCGAACAGGTTCATCGCCGTCAGCAGCTGGAAGCCGATACCGCCGGCGCCGACAAAGCCCAGCACCAGTGAGGAGCGGATGTTCTCATCCAGGCGGAACAGCGAAATGCCCAGCAGCGAAGGCAGCACGGTCGGCACGACGGCATGGCTGAAGACCTGCAGGCGGCCGGCGCCCGTCGAGGACAGGGCCTCCATCGGGCCCGTATCCATGTCCTCGATCACTTCCGCGAGCAGCCGTCCCAGCATGCCGATTGAATGGATCGTCAGCGCCAGCGCGCCGGCGAACGGACCGAGGCCCACCGCGGTGACGAACAGCAGGGCCCAGACCAGATCCGGCACCGAACGGCAGATCGCGATCAGGCCGCGCGCGAACACATAGGCGGGGCGCGCCGGCGTGGTGTTGCGCGCGGCCAGAATGGCCAGCGGCAGCGCCAAAATCACCGCGAAGAACGTGCCGAAAATCCCGATATCGATGGTCTCCAGAGCCGGCCATAACTGGGTCTGCAGATCCGATACGTTGGGCGGCAGAGAGCGGGCGATGATGCCCGCCATGCCATGCACGCCCGAGATCAGCTCTCCGGGCTGCGCCTGCACCACATACAGCGCCTGGATCAGCACCAGCAGCAGAATGATGCCGATGCTGATTTTCTTGACCATGCCGACTTTGGAGGATGCGGGCGCCGCAGCGCCGCCCGACAAGGTCATGACATCTGTATTCTGTGAGTTCATGCCGGGTGGAATCCTTCGTAGAGGCTATCGATCTCGCTGTCCGACACTTTGTCCGGTGCGTCGGCGAAGGCGATGACACCTTTGCGCAGGCCGAGCAGCCGGTCGGCGTAACGGCGCGCGAGTTCGGGTTGGTGCAGCACGGCGAGCACGGCCATGCCTTCATCCTTGGCGAGTTGGCGTAGCAGGCGCATGACCTCCTCGGAGGCTTCCGGGTCGAGGCTGGCGATCGGCTCGTCGGCCAGCAGCGCATGCGGGCGCTGCGCCAGTGCCCGGGCGATGGAGGCGCGTTGCGCCTGGCCGCCGGAGAGCGTGCTGGCGCGCTGGTTCGCGAATTTGGCCAGACCAACCCGTTCCAGGCACTGCATGGCGTGGCCAAATTCGCTTTCCGGCAGGAAGCCGAGGGAGGTCGCGATGCTGCGGTGGCGCCCCAGAGTGCCGCACACCACGTTGGCAATCACACTGCGGCGTTTCACCAGATTCGCATGCTGGAACACCATCCCGAGCCCCATGCGGGCGTCGGCCAACTTACGGCCTGTGAGCGTGGTGATGTCTTGTCCGGCCAGCCGCACTTCACCCTCGGTGGGCTTGCTGATGCCGGCGATAATGCGCATCATGGTCGACTTGCCGCTACCATTAGCACCCAGAATAACGGCAAACTCGCCCGCGGAGACCGAAAAGCTGGCGCTTTGCAGCGCCAGCCTCCCGGTTGCGTAACGCTTGCCGAGGTTTTTCGCCTCGATCAGCATTGCAGTCACTTCAGCTCAGTTTCGACAGGTTGATGTGCAGCACGCTCACCAGCGAACGGATCTGGTCGTAGGAGGCGTCGTTCTGCGGCACCAGCTCGCCGGACGGCGTGCCGAGAACCTTCTGCTCAGCCGGGGTCAGGGTGGTGAGCTTCAGGTGCTGCAGGGCCGTGATGAGGCGGGCTTTCAGGACCGGGTTCATCTTCCCATAGACCGCGATCGGATCCAGCGGGATCGGCTTGGACTGCCACAGCACCACGAAGTTCTTGGGGTCGTACTGGCCCGCGAGCGTCGCCGCGTTGACCACCTGGCTGTTCATTTCGCCGGCCTGAACCTTGTGGTTCAGCAGCGCTTCATAGCTGGCGGTGTGGGACCCGGAATAAAGCGGCGTGACGCCTTTGTTCGGATCGATGCCCGCCGCTGCCAGCGCGTAGGCCGGGAACAGGTGGCCCGAGGTGGAGGCAGGGTCGGAATAGCCGAAGGTATGACCCTTGACCTGCGCCAGCGTGGTGATGCCCGAGCCGGGCCAGGTGGCGATGGACGCGGTGTAGGTGGACGGGTTGCCATTGGCGTCGGCCACCGTGGCGATGGCCTGGGCGTCGGCCACCTGATGGGCCAGCACGTAGCCCAGGGGACCGAACTGGCCCATTTCCAGCTTGCCGGCGCGCATCGCCTCGATCTCGGCGTTGTAGGACGTCGCGATGTAGATATGCACAGGGCAGCCAACCTCGGCGCTGATCAGCGCGCCGACCTTGGCGTAGATCGGGGTCAGCACGGCGTTGGATTCGAAGGGCTCGACACCGAAGCGGATGGCACCGCCTGCCGGGCAGTAATTGGCAGCCAGAGCAGGGGTCGCGGAGGCGGCGAAAGCCAGGCCAAGCGCGGCCAGAGCAAATTTCTTCATGGGTGAAACTGGTCCCTTGTTGCGTGGTGATACGCGGTTTGTTGTCGTTGCCGACGGGGCCCTGCTTAACGGCGTTTGAAGACAAAGCGTTTGCGGATCGATGAAGTTTTTATGACTCACATAAACATCTAGACAAATATCCGGTTGCGCGTCATGTGATTGGCGATGACGATCGAATGGAAAAAAGGCGAGGCCTTGTGGAGCCAGATCGCGAGCGAAGTGGCGCGCGATATCGAGAAAGGCCTCTACCCAAGGGGCGAAAAGCTCCCGACCGAGGCGCAATTCGCTACGCAATATAAAGTCAACCGCCATACCATCCGGCGTGCGCTCGAAGAACTTTCCGACGCCCGCATCATCCGCACCGAGCACGGGCGCGGCTCTTTCGTTGCCGAAGACGTGATGGATTATCGCATCGGCAAGCGGCCGCGGTTCAGTGAATGGATCCGCAGCCATAACCGCGCGCCGATCGGCGAGATTCTCACGGTCGAGGAAGTACGCCTCGACTCTCTTCCGGAAGCCGAGGCCGCCGGGCAGGCTTTGCAACTCGGGCCTGACGACATGGTTGTGCTCCTGGAACGCCTTGGTGCTGCCGATGATCGCCCGGTCGCGCTCTCCCGGCATATTTTTCCAGCGTCGCGTTATCCTGGCCTCAAAGAGGCCTTGCAGAAAAATTTTTCGATCACCGCGGCTTTGTCGGCCGCGGGCGTGGCGGATTATACGCGTCTGTGGACCCGCGTCTGCGCGCGCATGCCCGACGTGCGGGAAGCCCGATTGCTGCGCATGGCGCGCACTGATGCGTTACTAACGTGTGAAACTTTAAACGCGACGACGTCGGGAGAGGTGGTGGAATATGGCTCCACCTGTTATCCGGCACCGCGTGTGCAACTGGTGTTTGAGGCGTGATGACTGATATTCTGATTGTAGGCGGCCCGCGTATTACAAGTGGTGTGATCGCGGCGCCTGGGCCGGCGCGGGTGGAGATCGATGCCACCGGCTTGGACATTCTGCCCGGCTTCATCGACGTGCATGGCGATGCCTTCGAACGTTCCATCGCGGCGCGTCCCGGCGTTTATCTGCCGGTGGGCATCGCCTTTGCCGAGCTGGAGTCGCAGCTGCTCGCGGCCGGCGTCACCACGGCGTATCTGGCGATCACCCTGTCGTGGGAGGCCGGGCTGCGCTCCGCCGCGACCTACAAGATGGTGCGTGACGCCGTGCTGGCGCGGCCCAAAGGCTCGGTGCCGGACCTGAAACTGCATGTGCGCTTCGAGGTGACCAATCTTGATTGTGTAGATATGGCTGTGGCGGATATCGAAGCCGGTCATATCGAAATGCTGTCTTTCAACGACCATGCACCCAGCATCATGAAAAAGCTGCCGAAGCCGGCGGCGGTGGCGAAAATGGTCGAGCGTGCCGGGCAGAGCTACGAGGCTTTCGCGGCCGATGTACAACGTGCCGCCGCGGTGACGCCGGAGCAGATCGCCGCGGTCAGGGAACGGCTCGCGGCCGCCGCGCGCGCCGCCGGTATCCCGATGGCAAGCCATGACGACGGCAGCCTCGAAGAGCGCGACACCTTCCGCGCGCTGGGCGCAAAAATCTGTGAATTTCCGACCACGGTCGAGGTCGCGAAATACGCGGTCGCGAACGATGAGCCTACCGTCATGGGCGCGCCGAATGTCGTGCGCGGCGGTTCGCATACCGGCTGGCACGGCGCCGAGGATCTGGTGAAGATGGGCTGCTGCTCGGTGATCTGTTCGGATTATCACTATCCGTCGCTGCTGCACGCGGTTTACCGCCTGGCACGCAACGAGAGCACCAGCTTTGCCGACGCCGTGGCGCTGGTCACGAAAAATGCCGCGCGTATGGCCATGCTGGACGATCGCGGCGAGCTTGCCGTCGGCCAGCGCGGTGACGTCGTTCTCGTCGAGCCAGGCCCGCTGCCGCGGATCGTGGCGACCATCGCGGGCGGGAAACTCGCCTATGTCGCGCCGGACGCGATGGATCGGATCAAGGCCAAATAAGCCAAAACGGCCGGAGCGATCCGGCCGTTTTTTTTAAGAAAAGGAAGGCTTCTTTTTGTGAACAAAAAGAAGCAAAAAAACTTTATTAATTTGGGCCATGGGCTTTGTCTGCGCCAACGCCCGTGGCCCAGCATAACAAAAATTTTTGCGCCGCTTTTTTTAAAAAGCGGCTTCTTTCCTTTGCCTCAACGCTTCAAGAACTGAAATCAACTGAGCTGCCGCTTCGGCTGGCGTGCTGTCATTGACGATGACGGAATCCGGCCTGACGGTTGCGACGCTGCGCTTGATCCGGGCGGCGATGTCCGCGGCGGTTTCGCGCCCGCGCCCGGCCAGGCGTTCCGCCAAGACATGCGGCGAGGCGGTGATCTCGATCAGGAATGTCCGAAAGCGCAGCCGCGCGCCGCCGACGATCGTGCGCGAGACATTGGTGATGACGGTCTTGCCCGCTTCCAGCTTCGTCTCGAGGTCGAGCGGAATGCCGTAGCACAGACCATGCGCGCGCCAGGACAGCGCGAAATCGCGCCCCTCGAATTCCGCTTCGGTGATGGGCTCATGGTCTTCTGTCGTATCGGCGGGGCGGGTGATCACGCGGCGCTGAAACACCACATCCTCACAGGCCGCAAAATGCGTGCGCGCCAAATTCAACAGCGTGTCTTTGCCGGCCCCTGAGGGGCCGACGATCAGAACAAGGTGACCAGGTGTCATGTGCCGAATGGGATCCGTTCAAGGAGTCGAAATGGTTCGCCCGCAACGTGTTCGACAAAGACGGCGACGCTCGCGACGCGACGCGGCAGTGCCAGGGCCTCTGCAAAATGGGGCTTGGCGGCTTCCACCAGCGTCTCATCGGCGGTTGGATTGCTCAGCGTCATATGGAAACGCCAATCCTCCATCACGAACGGGTAACCCCATTGTGCGATGTTATGCCGTTGTGAATCGGTTCGGCCGGCGCCGCGCCGTGCCTGTGCGGCGGCGTCTTCGGGCCGGCGGTGGGCATCGAGCGAAATCACGCAGGCACCGGCCAGCGCCTGCAATTGCGTGGCGTCGGAGCTTGGGCAAAGGGCGATAAAACGCCCGAGCAATGTCACGTCCAAACGGGGCATGGCGAAAGGTGCCAGCTCGCGGCAAAAGCTTTTCACGTCGTGCAGGAACTCATCGAGCGTTCCCGTCAATTGCATCGGCGGTTTCAGGGTCGCATGAAACCCGTAGCGCTGCGGCTCGCTCACCTGCGCCGGAATGCCGTCGATGTCGGGCTGAGGGATCTCGACATTTGTCTCGGGGTCGCGGCCGAGCCAGGTGCAACCACGCGCCCATAGCGGGTCATCCGCTGTGGGCGCGTAGTACAAGGCGACGCGATACGGCTCAGGCAATGCGCTTGCCTTGATGCCAGACGGCGCGGATCACCGGCGTGCCGTTGAACAGGCGCACCTGGACGAGGTCGGCGCGCAAACCAGCCGCAATCCGGCCGCGATCGGCCAGCTTGACAATATCGGCCGGGCCGGAGGTGATCAGCGCGACCGCCTGTGGCAACGCCAGAAGTCCCTGCGCCACCGCGCAGAACGCCGCTTCCAGCATCGCGGCGGGGACATAGTCGGAGGCCAGCGCATCCAGAACCCCGGCGCGGATCAAATCCGTGACGGAGACGTTGCCGGAATGCGACCCACCGCGAACGATGTTGGGCGCGCCGGCGATGGTGCTCATGTTCAAGCGCCGCGCGGCACGGGCGGCCTCAAGCGACACAGGGAACTCGGAAATGGCGATGCCTTCGCCATGGTTGCGCGCCACTTCCTCATCGGTCCGGTCATCATGCGAGGCGAGCGGGATCCCCCGCCGTTGCACGGCCTCGAGCACCAGCGCGCGGTTCGGGGCATGGTAGGTCTGGTGGTTCGCCTGCAGCTTCACGACGTCATCGTCGACCTTGCTGGGCGAGTGTCCTTCCCGTTCGCGCATCTTGCGGTAGCGTTCGATGTCCGCGTATTGCCCGAGCCCAGGGCTGTGGTCCATGACCGAGACCAGACGGACCAGCTCGTCATCGATGGCGACCTCCAGCAGCTCCGGCATTTCCGGCGCCGGCAACTCGCAGCGCAGATGCAGAAAATGGTCGGTCTTCAGCATGCCGGCATTGGTCAGCTCGCGCAGATCGCTATAGCCGTTTTGGAAGGTCTCGTTGCGGGCCTTCTCGAAGCCGATATCGCCCAGGCAGAGCGCGTCGAACACCGTGGTGATGCCGGCGGCCGCGCATTGGGCGTCATGCGCCAGCATCGCCGAGCGGGAGGGCCAGCGCGCATTGCTGCGCGGCAAAACCTGGCGTTCGAGATTATCGGTGTGAAGATCGATAATGCCGGGAATCAGGAAGTCGCCTTCCATGTTTTCCCCGGCGGGCGCATCGCCGATCGCCACGATGCGGCCGTTCTCGATCGTCAGGCTGCCCTGCAGGACGCTGCCCGGCAGGACGATTTGGGCATTGCTCAGGCTGGTCATGCAAGTTCCTCAGTCTTCCGCGTCGCGTCGCCGGCAGCGCGTGTGTTCGAAACAGGTACCAGGGCCAACACCTCATCCGCAATCGCCTCGCGCACGAACACGTCATGGAAAATACCAATCAGCGCCGAACCTCTGGCCTTGGCTTCGCGCATCAGCTCGATAACGATGTCGCGATTGGCGTTATCGAGCGAGGCGGTGGGCTCGTCGACCAGCATGATCGGCCAATCGCAAACGAAGGCGCGGGCCAGGTTCACGCGCTGCTGCTCACCGCCCGAAAACGTCGCGGGCGGCAGGCCGTGCAGGCTCGGGCCGATGCCCAGGCGCTCCAGCATCGCCGCCGCGGTCTTGCGGGCCGCGGCGAGATCGGCGCCGCGGTCGGTCAGGGCCGTGGCGACCACGTCCAACGCCGTGACGCGCGGAATGGCGCGCAGGAATTGCGAGACATAGCCGAGCGTGGCGCGGCGGATTTCAATGATCTCCGCCGGCGCCGCCGTGGTGAGGTCGATCATTCGCCCGTTATGGCGGATCAGAATCTCGCCCTCGTCGACCAGATAATTACCGTACAGGCTGCGCAGCAAGGTGGATTTGCCGGTCCCCGAAGGGCCGGCCAAGGCCACGCATGAGCCTGCGCGCACCGTCAGCGAGGTATCGCGCAGCACGTCCAGCTGCGTGCCGGCCTGCAAATGCAGCGTAAAGGTTTTGGAAAGCCGAGTGGCTTGGACCAGAATATCGCTCATGCCGGCAGCACCGAGGAAACAAGGAGTTGCGTGTATTCGTGATGCGGATCGTCCAGCACCTGATCGGTCAGGCCGGACTCCACGATCTGGCCCCGGCGCATGACGACGAGCCGGTCAGCCAGCAGCCGCGCGACGCCGATGTCATGGGTCACCAGCACCACGGCAAGACCCAGCCGCCGCACCAGGCTGCGGATCAGGTCGAGAATGCGCGCCTGAACCGAAACGTCGAGGCCGCCGGTGGGTTCGTCCATGAACACGAGTTCCGGCTCGGTCACCAGCGTTGCGGCGATCTGCAGGCGCTGCATCATGCCGCCGGAGAAGTGCCGGGGATAATCATCGATCCGCGACGGATCGATCTCCACGGCCTCCAGCCAGCGTGCCGCGACCTCACGGATATTGCCGTAATGCCGCCCGCCGCCTGCCATCAGGCGTTCGCCGATATTCCCGCCGGCGGTGACGTTCATCCGCAGCGCGCGGCGCGGATCCTGCTGGATGAACCCCCATTGCGCCCGCTGCAGCCGGCGCAGCCCCAATTCTCCGAGTGCGGAGATCGGCGCCAAACCTTGGCCCCGATCGTAATACACGTCGCCGGAATCGGGCGCGACATTGCCGGCCAGCGTGTTCAGCAGCGTGGTCTTTCCGGAGCCGCTCTCGCCGACGATGGCGAGAATTTCGTGCCGCCGCAGACCGATCGAGACATCATCAAGCGCGGTGATGCGCCCGAACTGCTTGTTAAGATTTCTGGCTTCGAGCAAATTCATGCCGCGTCACTCCGGTTCGATTCGCAAAAATCGGTATCCGAGCAGGCGAACATCTTGCCGCCTTGATCGTCGATGATGATCTCATCGAGATAGCTCGTCTTGCTCCCGCACAGTTCACAACAATGCGGCGCGCGTCCGGGGTGGAACGGGTGATCCTCGAAATCCAGCGAGCGAACTTTCGTAAAGGGAGGCACGGCATAAATGCGCTTCTCACGTCCCGCGCCAAAAAGCTGCAGCGCCGGCATGCGATGCATTTTCGGATTGTCGAAAGCCGGGATCGGGGAGGGGGACATCAGGTAGCGTTCGTTCACCATCACCGGGTGATCGTACGCCGTGGCGACGCGGCCAAAGCGTGTGATGTCCTCGTACAGGCGTACATGCATTTCGCCATATTCCGCCATCGCGTGGCGGCGCCGTGCCACGGGGCGGCTCGGCTCGAGGCGAAACAGCGGCTCGGGCTGCGGCACTTGGTAGACCAGGATCTGGTCGGGCCGGAGTGCTGCTTCCGGAATCCGGTGGCGGGTCTGCACGATGCTGGCTTCGCTGGTGTGCGTGGTCGTGCGCACGCCGGCCACGCGGGCGAAAAACCCGCGGATCGACACCGCGTTGGTGGTGTCGTCGGCGCCCTGGTCGATGACTTTCAGCACGTCATCCGGCCCGATGATCGACGATGTCACCTGGATGCCGCCGGTGCCCCAGCCGTAAGGCAAAGGCATTTCCCGGCTCGCGAAGGGGATCTGATGACCGGGAATGGCGACCGCCTTGAGGATCGCGCGCCGGATCATCCGCTTCGTCTGTTCGTCCAGATAGGCGAAATTATAGCCCTTCATAGCGTCTCGCTTTCACGCTTGGTCTCTTTTAGTTTCCGAGCCTCGAGCGCCGCGAGTGCCTCGGCGCGCATGGCGCGGATCGTCTCCAGCTCACTCTGGAAATCCACATGGTGCGGCAGCTTCAAATGCTCGACGAAGCCTGTCGCCTCGATATTGTCGCAGTGGGACAGCACGAATTCGATACTCTGTGCCGGCGCCGTCACTTCTTCGCCCAGTTCGCCGGCGCGCATGGCCCGGTCGACCAGCGACATGGCCATCGCCTTGCGGTCGGCATGGCCGAAGCAGAGCCCGTAGCCGCGCGTGAACTGCGGCGGCACGGTCTTGCTGCCGCCGAACTGGTTGACCATCTGACACTCCGTCAGCGTCACGTCGCCAATGTCGATGGCGAAGCCCAGTTCCGGCGGCACGATGCTCACCGCCACCTCGCCCATGCGCAGCTCGCCGACGAAGGGATGGGTCGAGCCGTAGCCGCGCTGGGTCGAATAGCCGAGCGCCAGGAGAAACCCCTCATCGCCACGCGCCAGCCCCTGCAGTCGCAAATCGCGCGGCGCCGGATATTCCAGCGGATCCATGGTCAGATCGCCCGGTGTCTCGTCGCCGGTGGGGTCGTTTTCGAGCAGCGATTCAACACCGAGCAGGTCGGTCACGCGCGGCATCTTCTCAATGGCGCCGGGCTCGCCGGCCGGCATCGCGAAGGGTGCGGGAGCAGCGGTTTCCAGGCTGAAATCGAGCAACCGATGGGTATAGTCCGTGGTCGGCCCGAGACGCTGGCCGCCCGGCAGATCCTTGAAGATCGCCGAGACGCGGCGGAAAATCTGCATCGCGCTGGTGTCCACCGGGGTGGTGTCGATCAGGCGGGGCAGGGTGGTGCGGTAGGCGCGCAGCAGGAACGCGGCCTCGATCAGATCGCCCTGCGCCTGTTTGATGGCGAGTGCGGCGAGATCGCGGTCATACAGCGCCCCTTCCGCCATCACGCGGTCAACGGCGCGGCCGAGCTGTTCGGTGATTTGCGCGAGGTCCAGACCCGGCACGTCGGGTGCACCCCGGCGTGCCTCGGCAAGCCAGGAATGCGCGGCAGAAATGGCGGCCTCTCCGCCTTTGACGGCAACATACGCCATCTAAATCTCCTCGATGGTCAGGCTGCGTGGCAGTCCCATAATCCGTGTCTCGTGGCAGAGAATGACATCGACGCCCCGTGGCGTGATGTGAGCCTGGCGGCGCCAGTCCGTCAGGAACGTGGCGCTCAAAGGCAGCTTCACGCGCGTTTCCGTCTCGATGCCCGGTCCGGTCAGGCGAAAGGCCCGGCCGCTTTCCAGCGATGCGACATCGAGGACCAGGGTCGCCCCGTCTTCCGGCACGTCGTCCGTGCCCTGCTTCAGCTGGGATAGGTCGAAATGGTCGCGGGCCATGACGAAATCCGCGGTCGCGGGCGCCGTCATCTGCACGCCGGCATGGAAGACCAGCCAGTCGCGCGCATCATTGTCGCCCTCGGGCAGGCTGGCGGACACGGTCGCATCGGCCAGCGTCAAAAGCGCCGAGGCGGCCGCACCCGAAAGTCCGGGCGGCGGGCCAACCGGCCGGTCGAGCGTGATGATTTCGCCGGGCGTGCTGAGCGCCTGAAGAATGCCGCGAAAGCAGCTTTGGGCGTCGGTTGGGGAGGTGAATCCAGGAGCAAAGAATTTCATGAGCGCATTGTCGCCAAAGTGAAGAATTTGACTTCCGTGGCCTTCGCCCGCGCCTCGGTCTCGAGGCGGCGCGTGGCCTGGGCCTGCGCCAGCGGCTGCAGCACCGCTTGGTCATAAGCCTCGAACAAGGCTTCGTCCTGCAACACGGCATCGAGCCGCGCCACCAGTTCGACCTGTTCGAGATCGTGGCCGGCGGCGTAGCCGTGGCCGACGCGGCCGGCCTCGTCGCGTACCGAGCAACGGGTCACGGTCATCTCGCCGAGATTGAACGGGGCGCCGTTGCCGCCCATGCGGCCGCGAATCATGGCCATGCCACATTCAGGCTCACGCAGGCGTTCGAAGCCGGGAAGCGGTGGCGCAGAGTCGAGCAGCTGCGACAGCCGCTCGCGGCTGGCGCGTGCCAAAAGGCCGAGCCAGATCTGGCGCGGCGAAAGAGAGGAGGGAGCGTCAAACATGTCTAGACATCTACTCCGTTAGTGGGGCTTGGTCAAGATACCGGGCGCAAAATTGCTCGGTCGGCAGGGTCCTGAAATCCATCAGCGCGGCGGAGAGCTGCGCCTGTGACCAGTTCCACCATGCGATCTTTTTGAGGCTTTCGCAGATCTCCGGCGCGAAGCGGAAGCGGAGCGATTTGGCCGGCACGCCGACCATGATGGCGAAATCGGGCACGTCCTTGGTGACCACCGCGCCGGAGCCGATCACCGCGCCGCAGCCGATCGTGACCCCCGGCATGATGGTCGCGCCATGGCCGATCCACACGTCGTGACCGATCGTCACGCGATGGCTGCGGCGCCAGGCGAAGAAGTCGGGTTCGTCTGGGCCCAGGCCGTATTTGCTGGCGCGGTAGGTGAAATGGTTGAGCGCCGGCCGTTCAATCGGGTGATTGCCGGGATTGATCCGGACCTGTGAGGCGATCGAGCAAAACTTGCCGATCTCCGCATAAATAATATCGGTGTCGTTGGCGATGTACGCATAGTCGCCGAGGACCGACTCGGCCACGCGGGTGCGGGCGCCGACCTCGTTGAAACGGCCAAAAACAGTGTCGCGGACTCGCGCGGTCGGATCGATCGACGGCGCGTCGGAGAGCTTGTCGCGCATGCTGTCCGGATCGATGTAAGACGCTTGATCGGCCGCCATGGGTAACCTTCCGTGGGATTTAAAGACGAATGTGATCTAGATGACTAATGCCGTCGATTTCGTGGCGGTTCTATGAAGGGTCGATGACATCGCGCCCTGCAGCGCCAAAGGAAGGCTACTTTTTGTGAACAAAAAGTAGCAAAAAAACTTTATGAATCTGGGTCATGGGCGTTGTCGCCGACACAGCCCATGGCCCAGCATAATAAAAGTTTTTGCGCCGCTTTTTTCAAAAAGCGGCTGCTTTCCTTCGTCTAATTCCGCTGAAAAACGAGAACCCCCGGATAGCGCCGCCAGAGGTGGTAATGCGCGGCGATAGCGGCGTTCATTTCCGCGTAGACTTCTGGGTTGATGATGGCGGGATTGGTCTCCGGGGCGCTGCGGCGGACGATGAATGTTGGGGCTCCGGCAAGAATCCGCCCGACCTCGGCGACCGGATCATCGCCGGCCACGCGCGGCAGCGACCGCCCGATCAGCTCCGAGGGGAGCACGAAGCGAGTCGGCGGCGTCTTGTCGGCGAGCGCGTAGATGATCGGCTGGCTGTCGAACACGTACAGGCTGCCGGGCTCCGCCTTCAGGGCGGCGCCGATTTCGGCCGGAATGTCGGGGGCCAGGATATAGGCGACCGAGGTTTTCGCCGCCCAGGCCGGCAAAGCGAGCGCGACCACCACAAAGCCCACGCGCAGCCATACGGTCTGTCCCAACCGCGCGAACAAAACGCCAAGGATGACGCACAGAACCGGCAGGACTTGCAGAAAATAATGGTCGTAGAAGGATTTCGCGACGACGACGCCGACCGCCCCGCCGATCAGCCAGGCGGCCAGGAACAGGTCAGTGCCCCGCCGCCGGACGGCGGCCAGGATCAGCAGGGCGAGCCCCGCCAAATACATCGTCCCCCAGCGCAGCAGCTCCGTGTGCAGCGCATAAGCGAAGGCCTGCGCCGTGAAAGGTGCATCCACACGGCGAAAATTCGAGGCGATGCTGTACGCCCACCACAAGCCGAGCCGCCCATGCGCGGCGTAGAGCAGCGCGGCGAACGCCAAGGGCAGGGCGGCGCCAAGAATCATGCTGACGCCGGCGGCAGGCCGCCGATGGCGGAACAGGAAAAGAAAAAAGATCGCCGGTGTCTCGAAGACTGAGACGTATTTGATCATGAACGCCGCGCCGAGCAGCAGTCCGACGAGAAACGCCCGCTCCGAGGTCAGGGTCACCCAAACCGCCAAAGCGGTGCAGCAGGCCATGAACAGCTCGGTGTTGGAGGAGAGGCCGTCATTGCTCAGGGAACACAGAATCAGCGCCCCCCCGGCGAGCAGCCCCGCCGCCTCGTCGCCGGTCAAAGCGCGCGTGATCCGCGACATGGCAAAGGCCAGCACGCTCACGCACAGGACCATGGCGAGGCGGATGGCGGCGACCCGGTCGCCAAACACCGCCTGGGAAGCGGCGAAAATGGCATAGATGCCGATCGGCTTGTTGTCCCAGATGGTGGTGTAGGGCAGGTGGCCGTGGCGCCATTGCTGCGCCATGAGGAAATACAGGCTCTCATCCCAATCAAGGACCGACTGGAAAAAGGTTGGAATGCGGCTGAGCAGGGTCGTCCCGAAAAACAGCAGCGCGATCAGCCAGGGGGGGAGGAGCCGTGTCGTCACCCAGCGGTGATTGCAGCCGCACCCGGCTTTGTCCATGGTGACAAGACTGGCCGTGCGCGGCGCCGGCGGCTACAACCCCTGCGCGTTGGTGCGTGACGTGATGCAGCGAATGAGGGATTTATGAAGGTTCTTGCTTTGGGTCTGGTGGCGGCAGTGATGACGGCCGGGATGGCGTGCGCGCAGACCGACGACCCCACGGGGCCGCAGCCGAAATTGCCGACGGAAAAACTCACCATCATCTCCGATGACGGCAAGAGCCACGTGTTCTCCGTGGAAATGGCGCTGACCACGCAGCAGCAGGATACCGGGCTGATGTTCCGCACCTCGGTCCCGGCCGATACCGGCATGCTGTTCCCCTGGCCGCAGCCGCAGGTCTCGGAAATGTGGATGAAGAACACCATCGCGCCGCTGGATATGGTGTTCATCGGCGCGGACCACACGGTCAAGGCGATCGCCGAGAACACCGTGCCCTACAGCCTGCGGTCGATTTCCAGCGGCGTGCCGGTCATCGCCACACTGGAGCTGCAAGCGGGCATCACCGCGGCCGACGATATCAATGTCGGCGACAAGGTCATTGCCAAGCAGCTGGGCGGCAGCTAAGCGAACGCGGCACCAGGGTCGGAAAACGGCCCTGGCGCCGTGTGGAAACAAAGTTCGGGGCGTGGCGCAGCCTGGTAGCGCGCTTGTTTTGGGTACAAGAGGCCCCCGGTTCGAATCCGGGCGCCCCGACCAGTGAGGAGAAGGTGAATGCGGGCTCGTATCTATTTGCCGACGAAATCCGCCATGCAGTCCGGTACCGCCAAGACGCATCGCTGGGTGCTGGAATACGAGCCGGAGAAGGCCAAGATCCGCGATCCGCTGATGGGCTGGACCGGCAGCGACGATATGCGCCAGCAGATCCGTGTGATGTTCGACTCGCGTGAGGCGGCCCTGGCCTATGCCGAGAAGAACGGCATCCCCTACGACCTGGAGATCCCCACCGCGCGGATCAAAAAACCGAAATCCTACGCCGACAATTTCCGCGCCGACCGCCGCGAAAACTGGACGCACTAAGCCGGTTCGCGCCGCCTTCTGCGGCAAAACCAGCTTGCGAGGGAGCTAAACGCGGGTTACCACGAGCTCCAACGCGCCCTTAGCTCAGTTGGATAGAGCACGAGACTTCTAATCTTGAGGCCGGTGGTTCGAATCCACCAGGGCGCGCCAGCTATTGCATTGAAATGTAAGGGGTTTTTGATGTCCTTGTAGGGCCGCCCCGAGGAGTGGCTTCCCCGTCCCCCACAGTTCCCCCCGAATAGCCCCCGAGGCGCCGAGGGACGCCGCCGGTACGGGTTTCGCCTGCCTCAGAACCTGCTTGTCTGGATCAACTGAACCAGCCGGCGGAAGTCGGCATCCGGGCTGGCGCCCTTCCAGCGGTTCACGAAGCGGCAGACCACTTGGAGGTTTCCAGGCTGGTAGTGGCCGGAACTGTCGATCCGGTCCAGCGAACAGAGCAGCTCCTTGTCGTCTTCCTCGCCGTCAAACTGCAGGTTGATTCCCGTGACCGCGCATAGCCCGTCCTGGTCCGCGAGCAGGTTGGCGACGTAGGTCATCAGTGCCTCCTTGTCGAAGCCGCTGCGCTTCTCTTTCACCGTGCGAAGGACTTGCTGGCCGTTGGAGGCGGCCACGGTACTGGTCACTGTGTCAACCATCCGCCAGACAGCCGTTTGGCGGGCGTCGTAAATAGTTGCCGGGCTCTTCTTCGTCCGCTCTTCCTTCGCAAGCCAGTTCTTTTGGCGGTGCCATGGCCCAAGCTCATCCCCCGCTACCAGCGCGTGCGCGTACTCGGCGTTTTCCAGGGAGAGTTGTTGCAGCGTGCCCTCGGTGAACAGGAAGTCTTTGGCCTTCGGGTGCAGAGCATTCCAGGACAACGCCACCCCTTTCCGGTTGTGGTTCGACCAAGGATCGCAAGGCTTGTGTAGCTCGTAGATGTTGGGCCCATCGCGGTCACCCGCAACACGTTCACGCAAGTCCAGAGAAGAGGGCTTCGCCATCCATACTGGCCTCCCGTCCAGCCAGTAGTTTGAATCAGATATGGCGCCGCGTCGCGAAGCTAAAAATGCGATTCAGCTAAACATAATCCCGCTCTAGGCGCGCGGCACAGAGGTTTTGACCGTTTCCGACACTCGTCTTCCTGACCCTCGGCAACCACCGCCACCGGCCTTTGGGAACGGGGTCACACCCATCAAATGGACGCCTTCGGGTGCTTTCCAGGCACTGGATCATCACTGGGCCGCCTCCGATGCGAACGACTTCGAGAGGGAGCACCAGATCTATCGAGAGGACGCGGTGCTCGAATATCCGCAGTCGGGCGAGCACATCCGCGAACGGCGGAAAATTCAGTCGTCCCGCGAAGCGCAGCCGAAGCGGAAACGCTTCACGGTGCGGCGGATCGTCGGTGTGGGCGACCTCTGGGTCACTGAATTTGTCCTAACCTATGACGGGCGGCCGTCTTATACCGTGAGCACCATGGAGTTCCTCGATGGGAAGGTGAGACGCGAGACCCAGTATTTCGGCGATCCGTTCGAGCCGGGGCCTTCGCGCGCGCAATGGGCCGAGCGGATGCCCTGAAATTTGGTCGGCGTAGGGATGCCTATCTGTCGAGCGCTCGCTCGCAGAACAGAAAAACCCGCGAAGCGCATAATGTTGGCCTGAATTCATTATTGAACATACATCTTTGGCTTGTCAGACCTAATTGTTTCTAATCCAGCTGCGTTGGGGGCTCTGAGTAAACGAGACGGTGACTGCAGAAGTGCCGTCATTTGATCCGCCGAAACCGGCTTGCTGAACAAGAAACCCTGCATTTCATCACAAGCCTGCCCACGCAGGAATCCCTCCTGCTCCTTGGTCTCTACGCCCTCGGCAATAACCGTCAACCCAAGTACCTTGCTCATGCTGATGACTGCCTGGGCGATTCCCTTATCCTGCGCGTTCTGCGGTAAACCGCTAATAAATGATCTGTCGATCTTGATCGTATCGATCGGAAATTGCTTGATCGCAGACATCGACGAATAGCCGGTTCCAAAATCATCAATCGCAATCCGCACACCGAGATTTTGAAGCGCATCCAATATCTGGATTGCGCGCTCCACATTGAGCATCAGCATGCTCTCCGTAATCTCGATCTGCAGAAGCTCCGGCGCCATGCCGCTTAAGGAAAGCGCATTGTCAACATCCCGCAATAGGTTTTTGTCAGAAAATTGACGTGGCGAAACGTTAACGGCCATGGACAGCGGCGCACCGCCTTCGTACTGCCACGCCATATTCTGCATGCAAGCTGTCTTCAGGACCCAAGCGCCGATTGGTAGAATCAATCCGGTTTCCTCAGCTATCGATATGAATTGTATTGGCGACAGGAATCCCATCTCCGGGTTGTTCCAGCGCAGTAACGCCTCGACGCCGGTGATCTGTCCCGTCACAACATTCAATTTTGGCTGATAGTGCAGACAAAATTCATTCCGATCCAAGGCGTATTGCAGCCCAGATTCTATGATCAGGGCATCGACGGATTGCGTCTTAAGCTCCTTCGAGAAAAACCTGACGGTATTCTTGCCCTCCGTCTTGGCGAGGTACATTGCCATATCAGCATTCTTCGTTAGGTTTTGTTCATCGGCGCCATCATCAGGGAACATGGCGACACCGATACTCGCCGTCACGCGGCATTCATGGCCGCACAGTTTTAGGGGCTTGCTCAATACTGCCAGAAGGTCGCGCGTAATCGCCGCCACCTGAACACTCTCCGTGATCTCGTTTAGCAGGATCATGAATTCGTCGCCGCCAAGCCGCGCTACCACATCATTGGCACGCACGCTGTTGCGCAATCTGTTGGCCACCTCGATCAGCAAGGTGTCTCCTACCGCATGGCCGAGCGAATCATTAATGATTTTGAATCTGTCAAGGTCAATGAACAGAACGCCACATTTCCGCTGATAGCGCGTTGCCGTCTTAATCGAAAAACTCAGTAACTGCTCGAACATCGGGCGGTTCGGCAAATCGGTCAGGCTGTCATGCGTAGCGAGATATCTGATCCGATCTTCTGCTTTCTTCCTTTCATCTGCCAGGTCGAAATTCTCGAGCGCAAAGGAGAGGTTTGCCGCAAGCCGCTCAAGAAGCTCGACAAACGCGGGCGTAAAGGTATTGCGCTCCGCGGACACGAACAGCATGGCGCCAACTGCCGCGCCGCGACTGATCAGCGGCAGCCCGGCACCGGATTTTGAACCGGTTTTCTGGGCCACATTGTGGAAATCGTTGACCTGTTGGTCAGCCAGATAGTCATTGCTGATACAGGGCCGCTGTGTCCGGAAGGCGGCGCCCGTCAATCCACGCCCTCCGGGATGCTTGACCGTGGTTGCCAGGGGCACACTCAAAAATGTTTCCGCACCCGGGCCCACCGACGCTGCAATGCGGAGGAAGTCGCTTTCAGGTTCCGCTAAGCCGATGTGGATAGACGTGAATCGTCCCCCCTGTATGGCTGCCTCGCACACCAGTTTAAACAGTTTTTCACGTGTCTCGGCGCGCAGGATTGCCTCATTGCTTTCACTCAGCGCCGAGATCATCCGGTTGACGTGCGCCCTCTCGGCCTCGCGTTCCAGCCGATTCAAGGCAAATGCGACATTCCCGAGTAGCCGTTCAATAAGACCTACAACCTTGTCATCGAATAAACCGACCCCAGGCGTTAGAAAAAGAAAAACGCCCGTGGCGCATCCATTCTGCACGATAGGCATGGCGATGGCAGCGCCAATGCCGATGGAAATTCCCTCTTCATGCCAGGCCCGCACGCGCTCGTCGTTTGCATAGTCATTGGCAATACAAGGTCTCATCTCGCGAAATGCAATGCTTATAAGGTCGGGAGCGCGTTCGACGTTAGTATCAACGGGAGCTTGCCACCGCCCAAGCCTGTCTGCGCCCTTGCCCGCGCCAGCTTCATAGTGCAGCGGACTACCCGTCTGGGCCATGAAGACGGCCGCGGCGGCGAATTCTCCGCCTTGAACGGCGGCAGAACAGGTTTGCAGAAGCACCTCCTCAGGCGAGGTTGCTCGAAGGATAGCCTCACTCGTCATACTTAAGATATCGAAAATCCGCGATATACTCGTTTGTTCAGTCATTACGTTTCCTGGCGTCGTTAGTTTTTTTGAGGCGTTTCTATAAGGTCGGCTCAGATTTATTTGAAGTAGTATTGTTTTGTTTAAGAGACAATGTAAAGTGGTATCCTTGGGACCATAGCCTCCAGTTTCATGGGCGCGCCAGACTGCGCGACGCTGCTCCCGAGCTGCGCCAGCTCGGGGCACCAGGGATACGGGCAACCCCAAGACGGAAATGGCCTGAGGAGAAACCGCTCGATCGATGGTGGCCAGTAGGCCACTTCTTCGGCGTGTCCCTTGGCTGGATCGCCTTGACGGAGAAGAGCCTGCCCCGCCGTCCACGGATCTCCGCCGGAGACGGGCGCGGCCACCCAGGCGCAGGCCACGCGCGGCAGCAAGGCGGCTGTGTTGATACAAAAGAGGACGCCGCCGGCGGCTCCACGCGCCGCTATACCGGCAATCTACCCGCGAACGGCCTGTTGCTCGATCGCGGCACTGGTCTCCGTTGTCTCGAACGCCTTGATCACCTCGTGCAACGTATCCCGGCAGCATTGGGCGCGCAGCGCGATCGTCTCGTGGCTCGGAACACGCCCGCTAACTTGGAATGAAATTCTTAGATTTTGCACGGCATTGTTTGCTATAGGCTCGAACCGGCGTGGCGCGATCGCCGATGCTCGATCGACCGCTTTTGCTGGGAGCGGGCCTTCGCGTGAGGCGGGCTAAATGTCCGGATCTGGTCGGAAGCGGCTGTCCCGCTCAAGCACCAACCCGACCGATGACAAACAGCGCAATCCGCCCTGTGCAACCGGTCAAAACCTATGTGCTGAGGTACTAGCACTACTTTGGCAGATTTTATTGACTGCGGTTGTTTTTAGGATTCCCGAATCGGCTCTTGAGTGATTCATGGGTGGTCGGCATTGACGAGGCTGACCATGGTGCGCCCGGGACTGGATTGGACCGAAGAGCTTGATCGTTGGCTTGAGCC
>NZ_DASXFO010000051.1:0-10495 GCF_036489515.1 Acidocella sp. | reverse complement strand
TGAAGGCTGGGCTGCATTCTCACATGCGCGGACTGCAACGCCGGCCGGAAAAGGTGCGTTCCTTCTTTCAGGCGGCTGATGTCCGATATGCCGCATGACGAAGAGCGTGATACCTATTTGGCGGCCGGGTTAGTAATAAAGAATTGCCCGCTTCGAGACCGCGTTTGATTTGCCGACAGCCGCTTCACCTCAAGTCAGGTTCGGTTGCTTTGCGCCCATCGCTGACACAATCACCTCGCAAGAAGCTTTCTAGAAGCAGACGTTCGAGTAGGCTAGTTCAGATGTCATGAACGAGTATCCGGTACGTCTTGGTCAAGGCGACGTATTGGCGGTGTCAGGACCCTGGTGATCGTTCCTGTTGGACCGATATTTCCCTCCATCATGGCATCTGATCATTCAAAGCGTGATATCGGCTGAATCAATCCTCGGTCATTCGCTCCGTCGTAGGCTTGACAGTCGGCGCCAACAGCACTGGCAGGACCAATAACACCAGCGGGAATTGCACCACCAGGCCGGCGATGATGGCGACGGCGAGCGGTTGCTGCATCCCCGCCCCCTGACCCAGGTCAAGCGCCAAGGGAAGTAAGGTGAGAATGGCCGCCAGCGTGGTCATGGCGATCGGCCGCAGCCGGTTGGCGCTGGCCGTCATCAGCGCCTCGCGCGGGGCCATGTGCTCGAGCAGATGCTGCAGCTCGGAGACGTAGAAGATCGCCATTTCGGTCGCGATGCCGACGATCATCACCATGCCCATCAGCGCCGTGATGTTGAGCTCCAGCCCGGTAAGGTAGAGCCCGGTGAACACCGCTGTGGTGGACAGGACCGAGGTGCAGATGATCGCGAACACCCAGGCGAAGCGCTCATAAAGCACCAGGAGCAAAATAAATTCCGCGAGCAAGGCGGCGGCGAACACGCGCTCCAGCCCGGCGAAGGCGATCTGCTGCTGTTGGTACAGCCCCCCCAGCGTGTAGGTCACGCCCGGCCCGAGCACACCCGGCTTGGCCAGCGCCGTCTTCACGTCGGCGATGCCGGCCCCCAGCCCGCGCCCGGTGAGCCGCGCCGTCACATCCACGATCTGCTGCAGATTCTCACGGGTGATCTCAGGCTGGCCAGAGATCGTGGTGAAGCTTGCGATGCTGCCCAGCGGCACCAGCGCGCCGCCGGGCGTGGCGATGGGCAGGTTTCGCAGATCATCGGTGTTCAACTGCGCCGCGCCGTCCAGCCGCACGCGCACGCCGATCAGTTGCTGCGTGGCCTGGAACTGCGTGGCCACGGTGCCGGCCATTTCCGTCTGCACCTGGGCGGCCACCCGCGCCGGGTCCAGCCCGAGAGCAGCGGCGCGCACTGAATCCACGGTGAAGTCGATTGCATCGCCGGCGGGGATGATGCCGTCATCCACCGAGTCCACACCTGGGATCTTGCCGATCGCCGCTGCCACGCGCAGCGCCGTGGGGCCAAGCTGCGCCGGGTCGGCGGCGGCGAGTTTGATTTCGATCGGCTGCGGCACGCCGGTGAGATCGCCGATCTCGTCGCCCATCAACTGGTGCGGGTCGATCCGCACACCCGGCACATGCGCGGTGACGGCATCGCTGATCCGGCTCATTACCACGTTGATGCCGGCGCGCTTGGCCAACGGCACCAGGCGGATGACGAAATCCCCCTTGTTGGATTCCGCGATATCGCCGCCAAACCCGGCCCCCGCGCGCACGGAAAAACTTTCCACGGCGGGGTCCTGCCGCAGGATGGTCTCGATCTCCGCCACCTCGCGCTCGGTCTCGGTCAGGGACGTGCCGGGGGCGGTGAGATAGTCCATCACAAACCCGCCCTCGTCGAGATCGGGCAAGAAGCCGGTCTGCACATTCTGGAAGGAGAACAGCCCGACGGCGATCAGCCCGGCTATGGGGAAAGCCAGCAGCAAGGGGCGACGGAACAGCGCCGCAAGCAGCCCGCCATGCAAGCGGAACAGCGCGCCATCCCGCGCGGTCCCCGGATCCTGCCAGCGCTTGAAATCGATGAGCGCCCCGGCCAGCAGCGGCACGGCAAGGGCGGTGAGCGCCCAGGAGGCGAGCAGCGTCGCCGCCATGGTCAGCGAGAGCGCCTTGAAGAACGCGCCGGTGACGCCGGAGAGAAAGCCGAGCGGCGCGAAAACGATCAGCGTCGCAGCGGAGGAGCCGGTCAGCGGGCGAAAGAATTCACCGCCCGCGCGCAGCACCCAGAGCCGTCCCTCCTGCTGCGCGCCGCCGGCGCTGCGGCGCGCGATATGCTCGATCATCACGATCACATCGTCGATGACGAGCCCCACCGAGGCGGCCAACCCGCCCAGGGTCATGATGTTGAAGCTGAGCCCGAACAGCGAGAGCACGAGGATCGCGGCGGCGAGCGAGGCTGGGACGATGGTGACGGCAAGCAGCGTGATGCGCCAGCTGCGCAGGAACACCAGCAGCACGATGGCGGCCAGCACGATCCCGATCAGGATCGCATCCCGCACCGAGCCGGCGGCGGCCAGCACCAGGGCGCTCTGGTCATACCATTTGCTCAAAGTAACACCAGGCGGCAGCCGCGGCGCGAAACCGGCGAGCGCTTGGTCGACCTGGCGCGCGGCGGTCACCATGTCCGAGCCCGGCTGTTGGTAGAGAAGCAGGGTGACCGCACGTTTGCCATTGGCCTGCACGCCCAGAAATTGCGGCATCACGCCCATGCGCACGGTGGCGACATCTTGAAGTCGCACGGCGCCATAGGGCCCGGCGCGGATCACCGTCTGCTGCACATCGGCAAGCCCGTGCAACTCGTTCGCCGCCATGAGCAAATAGAGCAGGTCATGATCTTCCACCCGGCCCACCGCCTGCAGCGTGTTGGCGGCAGCCAGCGCGTTCACCAGATCGTTGAGCGTGAGATGAAAGGCCGCGAGGCGCCGTGGATCGGCCGTCACCTCCACCTCGCTGGTATCCCCGCCCTGGACCTGCACCCGCGCGATGCCGGGCAGGCCGGAGAGCAGCGGCACGATCTGGTAGGCGGCCATGGCCTGCAGCTTCGCCTGGCTCACCGTGGGCGAGGTGAGCGCATAGGCCATGAAGGGAAACACGGTGGGCGTCATGCGCAGCACGGTGTAGCTGACGCCATGCGGCAGGGCGGCGAGGCTCTGCGCCATGGCCGCGTTCACGCCAAGCGTCGCGTTCGCCATGTCCGTGCCCCAGGCGAAATCCACGGTGAGCTGCGCCGCGCCGCGCGATGTGGTCGAGAGCACGTCCACCACGCCGGGCACGGCGCGTACCGCCTGCTCCACGGGCTGCGTGGTCTGCAGCACCATCTGCGCGGCGGGCTGGCTGCCGGCGTCGATATTGATCCGCACACGCGGGAAGGATGCGTCAGGGTACAGGCCGATGGGGAGTGAAAGAGCGGCGGTGAGCCCTGCCAGCGCCAGCGCCGCGGCCAGGGTCAGAACGGAGCGGCGGTGCCGGTCCAGCCAGGCGATGATGCTCAATGGCCCGATCCCTGCCCTGATCCTTGCAACGTCGCTGCCATGCCGTCCGAGAGCTGGTAAGCGCCGGTGGTGGCGATTCTCGTGCCGGGATCAAGGCTGGGCGCCAGCACGCTCATGGCGCCGTCCGCTTCGAGGACGTTCGCGGCTTCGCGATGGGCGATGTCATGCGCATCGAGCTGGTAGACATAGTTGCCCTGCTCGTCGCTCAGCACCGCGGCCCGCGGCACAAGATAGCCGGTCACGGTTCCGACGGTGATGCTCACCCGAACCGGCTCGCCCAGCGCCACCGACGCCTGGGGGACCAGAAAAACATCCATGAGGCCGGTCTGCGGGTCCAGCATGGCGGCGCGCTGCGCCACGGTGGCGGGGATTCTGCGCCCGGTGTTGAGCGACGTGAGCATGGCGGCGTCGCCCGCATGCACGCGCAATGCCTCGGCCTCCGACAGGCCGACGAGCACCGTAAGTCGGCCGGCGGGGGCAAGCTTCACCAGCACGGTGCCGGCCGGCAACACGCCGCCAGGTGCTGCGGCGATGGCGGTGACAATACCGGCAAAAGGCGCCGTGACGGTGTGGTTTTCGCCCGTGCCGGAAACACGGAGGGCGACGAGGGTGGCGTTTGCGTCGCTCAAACCCTGTGTGGCGGCGGCAACGTCGGCGGTGGTCGCCAAATGCCGGGCCAGCAAGGCCACCACATGGTCACGGGCAATGCGCGCGGCCGTCACCGCATCCTCCGCCCGGCGCAGCGCCGCCGCCGATTGCGGGTCCGGCGCCACGTTCGCCAGCACCTGCTCCGCCGTCACCGCCTGGCCCGGCCGCGCCATAAACCCGGTGACGATGCCAGGGGCGGCGAGGCTGACATCCATCTCCGCCGTCCCGGCGACAATGCTGCCGGAACCAACGATGCGCATCGGCACGCTGCGTTGCACCAGGGTGATGACGTTGACCGTGGCGCTGGGCGCGGAAGGAACATCCGCCGGCACATTGCCGCTGGTCTCCCCGTAGACGAGGGCGGCGATGCCCGCCACCACCACGAATCCGGCGAAGAGAATGGATTTTTTCATCGGGCGTGTTTCTCCGGCGCGTGGCCCAACGGCGGCAGACCGAGGCCAAGCAATGTCGCAAGCGAGATTTCTGCGCTCTGCACCTGGCCGCGCAGGGCGATCTTGGCGCGCAGGCGATCGCCCGCCGCCGTTTGCAGGTTGGCAAGGGCCATGGCGCTGATCTGCCCGGCCGCATAGGCGCTTTGCGCAGCTTCCAACATGGCGGAAGCGTTTTGCGCGGCGGCCTGCGCGGCCGTTTCCTGGCTGCGCAGCAAAACAATGTCGCCGCTAAGCGCGCGCGCCCCGCCCGCGGCGCTGGCGAGCGCCGCCTGGTATTGCGCGGCCAGCGCCGCACGCGTGGCCTGGGCAATCGCGATGCCGCCGCGGTTGCGATTGAACAATGGCAGGGTCAGGGTGACCTGTGGCCCGGCGCTGTCCACGCCGGACGTATCGCGCCCGCCCGCAGCGCCGACGCTCATGGGAAGAAACTGCGTCATGATCGCCGCGCGCAGCCGCGCATCCGCCACGGCATAGCCGTAGCGCAGCGCGATGAGGTCTGGCCGGCGCTGCGCCAGCGTGACAAAAGCGGGGGCGAGGATGGAAGGCGGCAGCGGCGCCACGTTCGGCGGGGCAAGCGGAATCGCAGTGTCGGGCTCCAGGCCCAGCAGCGCATCGAGCTGGTCCCGGTCATGCGCCGCCGCCAGCCGCGCGACATCCAGCAGCGATTGCACGCCAGCCAGGGCCGCCATGCTGGTGGCGCCGTCGTTCAGGGTGAGGTTGTGCTGCGCGATTTCTACGCCTGTGTCGCGGTCCACCCCGGCGAGAACGTCCGCCTCCGCAGCCAGGCTCGCCACGGTCGCTTCGTCGGAGGAGAAGCTTACGGCGAACTGCTCCGCCTGGGAGGCCACCTGCCATTCCTGCCAGAGAATCCCCGCATCCACCTGAGCGAGCCCCGAAGCGGCCGCCTGACGGTTGACCCGGTAGGTGATGAGCGCGCCGAGATCCTGCGTGAATCCCGCATTGATGGCGGACATGCTGGCCGGTCCGCCAAGCAAGGCGGCGAACCCGCCGGTAAAAGAGGGGTTCGGCAGCTCCCCCGCCGCCAGCAGTTCGGCGGCCGAGATATCATGCTGCGCGCGCGCGGCCACGAGATTTGGATCGTTGAGCACGGCCAACGCCCCCACGTCCCGCAGTGATAGGGGGCCCACCGTGCCGACCTCACCGCCATCCGGCAGGGTGTGGCGCAGGGACGCCACGCTATCGCGTAGCGGAGGGACCGAAGCCAAGGGCGCCGGATGATAGGCGGCACAGGCACCAAGGCCGGCGCAAAAAAACAGTCCCAACAGACGCGGATGGAAACTCATACGCAGGCCCTTGGCCCAGCCAACTTGCCCGCGACGTGTCACCAACTTTGTCGAAAGTTAATATTTTGCGCCGCCCCGGAAGCGAAGGGAAGGCTACTTTTTGTGAACAAAAAGTAGCAAAAAAACTTTATTATGCTGGGCCATGGGCATTGTCGCTGACAACGCCCTTGGCCCAGCGGAACAAAAGTTTTTGCGCCGCTTTTTTTAAAAAGCGGCCGCTTTCCTGGAGCATGATTGATGTACGGCAACCATGCTCTAATTATCACCTATGAAAATTCTGCTGATCGAGGACGATTCCAAGGCCGCGGCGCATCTTTGTGCGGGGCTGGCGCCGGAGGGGCACGAGGTGCAGGTGGCGCCGGACGGCCGCGCCGGCCTGTTAGAAGCTGTCGGCGGAGGGTTCGATGTGCTGATCATCGACCGCATGCTCCCCGGCCTCGACGGGCTGTCGATGCTGCGGACCCTCCGTGGGGCGGACTGCCACACGCCGGCGCTGTTTCTCACGGCGCTGGGCGGGCTCGATGACCGGCTGGAAGGCTTGCGCGCCGGGGGCGACGATTATCTCGTGAAACCCTTCGTCATGGCAGAACTCGCCGCGCGCGTGGCAGCCCTGGCCCGGCGCAACGCCACGCCACCCAAGACGACCCGATTGCAGATCGCCGACCTGGAACTCGACCGCCCGACCCGCAGGGTCCGGCGGTCCGGCCGAAAGATCGAGCTGAAACCCCGGGAATACGAAGTGCTGGAGTATCTGATGCTGCGCCGGGGCCAGGTCGTGACCCGGACGATGCTGCTGGAGGATGTCTGGGGTTTCCATTTCGTGCCGCAGACCAGCATCGTCGAGGCGCATATCAGCCGGCTGCGCGGCAAGATCGACCAGAATTTCTCGCCCGCCTTGATTCACACCTATCGCGGCGCCGGATATAAAATCGATGTGGCTTGAAGCGCCGGCCCGCCTGCTGTTCCGGACATCCGGCTTCCGCCTGGCGCTGCGCAGCCTGGCGCTCTCGCTCGGCGGCGCCGTGCTGGTGTTCGTCATCATCCATCACGCGGCCGAAACCATCTGGCGCGAGCAGATCGACACCGCCGTCTCCGGTGCGCTGACCGACATCCTCTCCGACCTCCGCCACGACAAGCAGCCTTTGGCGCAGAATGTGCGCGAGACGATGGCCGAGGGCGGCGGGTTGTTCTACGCGGATATCGGCCCGGACCACCGGTTTCTGGCGGGAAATTTTCGTCTCAGCCCGGCAGTCGCCGCAAGCTGGACCGGGATCAAAACCCTGCGTCGGCAGGACGGGCTCACGCTGCCTCCGCGGGTCGTGGCGATCCGCGGCACGGCGCGGCGGTTCCTCGATGGCGAAACCCTGTACATCGCCGCCGACGCCAGCGCCCTACGGGCTTTGGACAAGCTCATCGCCCGCTCGTTCCTGGCCGTGTTCGGCACGATCATGGCCCTTGGGTTGCTCAGCGGCACCCTCGCCGCCCGTGCCACGCTGCGCCGCGTCGATGCCCTCGCCACCACCATCCGGGACATCATGGAGGGCGACCTCTCCCGCCGTGCGCCCGTCACCGGGACCGGCGACGAATTCGACCGGCTCGCCACGGGGCTGAACGCGATGCTGCAGCGCCTGCAGGAGCTGATGGACAATCTTCGCCAAGTGACCAACGACATCTCGCACGACCTGCGCTCGCCCTTGGCGCGGCTGCGCGGGCATCTCGAACTCTCCCGCAAGCGCTTCAGCGGGGCCGGCCTGGCGGAAATGTTCGACGAGGCGCTGCTGCAGATCGATCAGGCGCTGGAGATTTTCGCGGCGATGCTGCGGATCGCGGAAGTGGAAACCGGCGCGAGGCGGGCGCATTTTTGCGCCGTCCCGCTCTCTTCCCAACTGACGATGCTCGCCGAAAGCTACGAGCCGGCCTTTGCCGCCGGTGGCATCTCAACTGCGAACGACATCGCGCCGGGGCTTACTCTGCAGGGGGACAAGGACTTGCTGGCGCAAATGTTCACCAATCTTCTGGACAACATCATGCTGCACGCCACCGGCGCGTCCGTGGCCCATGTCCAGGCCATGCTCGTCGATGGGCAGATCGAGATCACCATTTCCGATGATGGATGCGGCATTCCTCCGAACCAGCACGCAAGGGTGTTCCAGCGTTTCGTCAGGCTGGACGCTTCACGTCACCTCCCAGGCCATGGGCTTGGCCTGGCCCTCGCGGTGGCGATCGCGGCATTACATGGTGGGAGAATAACCCTGGGCGACAATCAACCAGGGTTAAGAGTCATCGTTAATCTGCCTGCACTGTCCGGCGCCCCCGCGGGAGCGTAGGTCAGCGCAGGCAGTTAGACGGCCTTAAGCAGCCGGCGCGTAAATCAGCAATTTCAGGCTGCCAGGGGCAAAGGTGAAATGCGGGTGGCCATTGGGTGAGGTTGCGGGCGTGACCTTGGTTACGGCCGCGGTCACAGTGTAGATGTATCCGGTGGCCGGGTCGACCGCCATGGTGCGCGCACCCGGCTCGGTCTTCACAGTGCCGAGCAGTACAGGCGTAGTCTCGGCATCGGAGATCACGCTGATCGTGCCGACACTGTTCGCGGAGAAGGCGCGATGGCGCTTGGGATCGAAAGCCGCGGAATCCGTGCCTTTGTCGATCGGCAAGGTGGCGACCACCGCCCCCGTATCGGCATTGAGCACGTCCATCACGCCGGAGTGGCAGGAGGAAAAGACGAAGCGCTTGGCAGGGTCAATGGCAAGGCCGGTCGGCTCGACGCAGCCCGTGGTCGGCCAGCGCGCGGTGATCTGATCCGTCGCGGTGTCGATGCGCACCAGTTCGTTCTTGTCGTTGATGTTGACATAGAGCGAGCCGGCACCGTCAGCGCCCAGGAATTCCGGCGCGCCGCCAAGGGAGATGGTGGGGGCTGCCTTGTTCGTCGCGGGATCGATGGGCGTCACGCCATTGCCATCACCGCCGACGTTGAAAACCTGCTTCGAAGTGGGATCGTACGCCATGCCATCGGCATCCTCCACCACGGGAATGGTGGCGAGCACAGCGAATGTCTTGGGGTTGAAGACATAGGCGACGTTCTGCTTGCTGCTATCAGCGTAAATGTCGCCTGAACCGGGGTCCACGGCGATGCCATGGCTGCCGCCCCGCACATTCAGCTCGCCTATGATACGGTCGCCGCGCGTGTTCACCACCGTCACCTCGGTGCCATGCGAGATGTAGAGGCGATGCGTCGGCGCGTCGAAACGCAGATAATCCCATTTCACCCCGCCGGCGAGCGGCACGGTTTTAACAAGATGATAGAGCGGAGCCGCCGCCACGGGCGAGGCAAGGAGGCTGGTGACGGCGAGGGCCGGGAGAAGGGAACTGATTTTCATGTGGTCGTCCTAGCGCGATGGATGAGCTTGAGAATTCATGTGCGGAGCCTTGCCGCAGCCCACTTACCCACGAGGTTTCGGCAACATTGTCGAGATTTAATCTTTCATCGCACCAGGGAACGCAGATTTGGCTAACCCTGGCGCATGAGGATTCTGCTGATCGAGGCCAAGCGCCGACTTTTGGTGCATGAGTTGGGTGCGAATGAGCGCTTCAGGTTGATACTTAACATCAACAATTTCCGTGCACGAACGTCTGCTTGTCGTCGTTGGACGTTCCAAAGCAGTCCGACCGCTTCCGGCCCATCCCGGCCAACGGCTGACATTCCGGTTCGCGCTCATTGCGGTCATTGCCAGATCCCAAGCCATTTCCCGAAACCTGCCATTCGTTTCCACTTGGCCGACGTCGGCCAAGTTGCGGACGTTTGCTTTATTCGAACGCACCGGCGAACAAGTTCCCTGAGCTGCGCGTCAGTCATTTCTATTCTCTTTTGTTTTCACTGAGCCAAGAGTCTTATCAAATGCTGGTCTAATCTCTCACGGATTGACGTTTGGAGTTGTTTCGCGTCACGAAGAAACCTCAAACGGCCCGATGTTTAGGGCGCCGGGCTTGACGCGGCCGGCTCGCCCATAACGGGGGCGCCGAACAAAGCCGAGGGCAGAGCGGTGCTGGCATAGGTCGGCATTTGTCCGTTCCATTTATTGATTAGGGCGAGCTCGATCAATTCCGGCGTCAACGTTTTTTGCTTCAGCTCATACGCTTGTGCGTCGGCTGTGGCTTGTAGGATAGTGGCTTTGGCTTGGCCTTGTGCGGTGGCAACGGCGGCATCTGCCTGCGCACTGGCTTGCACCACCTGCTGTTGAGCCGATACCCGCACCTGCTGTAGCTGGTACTGCGCTTCAAGTGCCTTCTGCTGCGCTATCTGTTTATTTTCGATCGCCTGATTGTAAGCATCTGAAAAATCTAAATTGGTAATGTTTACGCCATCGACAATGATATCGTAAACTTTCAGATCGGCAGCAATTTTGTCCTTGATTTCGCTGCCAAGCTGCTCGCGCTTGATGATGAGGTCCTGGGCATCGTAGTTCGAAACAATGGCTTTTACGTCGTTCGAGACAATCGGCGCGATGATGGTATTTTGTAGCCCGTGAATGTCACGGTAATTCTGGTAAATATAGACGGCGTCTGCGGGGTCGATCTGGAAGGTGACGGCGACGCTGGTGCTGACGTTCTGCTGG
>NZ_DASXFO010000066.1:0-11076 GCF_036489515.1 Acidocella sp. | reverse complement strand
TCCGGCCAGCAGGCCATAGAACGTGCCGCCGCTGCTTGCCGCCTGCTGCAGCCAGCTGAGATAAGCGTCCGGCCGATGCTGCCGCAACGCCACACGGGCTGCCCAGAATGCGCTGGCGGCGCGATCATCGTCAGAAATGCTGGCCATCGCGGCGGTGCCGGCAAAAATGGTGGCGGCTTTACCCAGTTCACCGGCTTTCCACTCGGCCAGGCCGTAAGCAAAGCGGTGCCGCCAAAAAACGTCGTCCGTCCCCAGGGCGGGGGGGGCGGCGGCGCCGGCGGTCATTGTCTGTTCCGGCAGTAACGCTATGCGGGGCGGCGGAGGCAGGTCTCGCATAGGCAGTTTATGGCGCATCAGCGCATAAATCGCCGGTGCTTCCGGCTGGTCGCGGTAGCTTGCGTACCAATGCTGCAGTTCCGCGGGGGAGCTGATATAATTGTCGCTCAGATAACGCGCCGCCAGCACCGTGGCGACCAGGGTCGGATCGCTCAGACGGCTGATCAGTCTGTCGGCTTGCGCATAGCTTCTGGCATTTTGCAGTGTAAAAATTCGTTTATACATTGCGACGGCGCTGGGCGGCAGCGGTTCGGGCAGCACGACTTCCACGTCGGGCGACGGTGCATTGCGGGGAACCGCATAGGCAAAACTGTCCCCACTCGTTGCGCCAAGCTGCGCTGAGGGGGGAGGGGTGAGTCCCGAGCCTTGTCCCGTGTCGGGGGACTTCGCCATGGCGCTCGTGCTGTCGACGAGACCGAAGGCGAAAACGGACACCGTAGCCAAAGCCAACACGGTGACGTTCAGGCGGGAGAGCATAGAATGAGCTCCTCGCATGCAGACGTCCGTACACAGCCCAACTGCCCGATGCAAGGTTTATCGGCGAGACAAATCTATTTAATAAGACGAATCTGAGGGATTTCCTGCGCGCCAAGTCGAAAATTTGATCACATAGTCGTGATATTTGCTTTATGGTCAGCGCTTTCCACCCATTCCCGCAGCGCCAGAAGGTCCCGCCAGGCCTGCGCCTTGGCGGTTGGCATGCGCAGTAGATAGGCCGGGTGGAAGCTGGGGAGTGCCGGCACGGCCGAGTCCAGGCCTTCGATGTTTATCTGCCGCCAGGTGCCGCGCAGCCGGCTGATGCCCAGATCCCGCTCCGGCGGGGCCAGCAGCGCTTTCGCCGCCACCGCGCCCAGCAGCAGCAGCCCGCGCGGGCGGATGAGCGCGATCTGGCGGTGCAGGAAGGGCAGGCAGAGGGCAATTTCCGCCTCGGTCGGCGTGCGATTGCCCGGTGGCCGCCAGGGCACGACATTGGCGATGCGGGCCTGACGGCGGTCCAGGCCGATGCTGCCCAGCATGCGGTCCAGCAACTGCCCGGCCGGGCCGACAAAGGGCTTACCCGCGCGATCTTCCTCAGCCCCGGGCGCCTCGCCGATGATCATCAGCCCGGCATCGGCGGCGCCGTCGGCGAACACCAGCTGCGTGGCCGTGTCGCGCAGCGCGCAGCCGGTAAAGGAAGCCATCGCCGCCTGCAGCGTCTCCAGGCTTTGGCATCGCGCGGCGATTTGTGCGGCTTCCGCGGGGCCGGCGGGCATGGAAGGGGCCCGCGCGCGGGGGCGTTGCGGCGGCGCCGCACCAGCGTGTTGCGGCGGCGCCGCACCAGCGTGTTCTGGCGGTGCCGTACTGGCGCGTTGTGCCGGCGTCACGGGCGCGGCGGGCGCCGCCGCGTGACGGCGGTCCTGCGGCGCGTCCAGCAGCGCCTCCTCGGCGCCCCATTCCCATTGCAGGCGCAGCGCTTCGACCAGGACCATATCCGCGTGACTCATTCCGCCGTACCTTTACGCACAACACGCGTATTACCTATACGACGCAAAACAGCCAGGAGGCATCATTTGTCAGAACAGCTCGAGCCACGGGAGGCGATGGAATTCGACGTGCTGGTGATCGGCGCCGGCCCCGGCGGCCTGGCGGCGGCGATCCGGCTGAAACAGATCGACCCTGACCTGTCCGTCTGCGTGGTGGAAAAGGGCGGCGAGGTCGGCGCGCATATCCTCTCCGGCGCGGTCCTGGAACCGCGCGCGCTCAAGGAACTGTTCCGGGAGTGCGACCCGGCGATGATCCCGCTCAGCACGCCGGTGGCGGAAGACCGCTTTCTGTTCCTGACCGCGAAAAAATCCTATCAATTGCCGACGCCGCCGCAGATGCATAACGCAGGCAACTACATCGTCTCGCTAGGCAATGTGGTGCGCTGGCTGGGCCAGCAGGCGGAAGAGGCGGGCGTGGAAATCTATCCCGGCTTCGCCGCTGCCGAACTGCTGATGGAAGAGGGCCGCATCGTCGGCGTCGCCACCGGGGACATGGGCATCGGCAAGGACGGCCAGCCGACCGCGAGCTACCAGCGCGGCATGGAATTGCGCGCGACCTATACGATTTTCGCCGAAGGCTGCCGCGGCTCGCTGTCGAAACAGCTGATGCAGCGCTTCGGCCTGAACGCTAAAAACGACCCGCAGACCTACGGCATCGGCATCAAGGAATTGTGGGAGGTGCGGCCCGAAAAGTTCCGCAAGGGGCTGGCCATGCACAGCATCGGCTGGCCGCTCAAGTCTGACACCTATGGCGGCTCCTTTCTCTATCATTTCGGCGA
Source organism: Acidocella sp. (assembly GCF_036489515.1). GTDB lineage: Bacteria > Pseudomonadota > Alphaproteobacteria > Acetobacterales > Acetobacteraceae > Acidocella. The sequence continues at coordinate 8,438 of NZ_DASXFO010000066.1, read as the reverse complement.
GAATCTCGTCGCCTATGGCTTCGTCGTAGGGCTGGACTACAAGAATCCCTATCTGTCGCCGTTCCAGGAGATGCAACGTTTCAAGACGCATCCCGCCATTGTCTCGGTCTTTGAGGGGGCCAAGAGAATTTCCTACGGTGCCCGCGCGCTGAATGAAGGCGGGCTGCAATCGCTGCCGAAACTTACCTTTCCCGGTGGCGTGCTGGTCGGCTGCGCCGCCGGCACGCTGAACGTGCCGAAGATCAAGGGGACGCATACGGCGATGAAATCCGGCATGGTCGCGGCGGAAGCGCTCGCCGCAGCGCTTAAAGGCGGCAAGCCCGCCGAGGTCACCGCCTATGCCGACATGCTGCGTGCCAGTTGGGTCTGGCCGGAGCTGCACGAGGTGCGCAACATCCGCCCCGGCTTCGCCAAGTTCGGCCTCTATGGCGGCCTGGCGAACGCGGCGCTCGATACGTACGTGTTCCGCGGCAAGGCGCCCTGGACGCTGCGCAACCACAGCGACCACGAGACCCTGCTCAAGGCCGGCGCCGCAACGCCGATCGACTATCCGAAACCGGATAATAAGCTGACCTTCGACCGCCTCTCCTCGGTGTTTCTCTCCAACACCAATCACGAGGAGAACCAGCCGGCGCATCTGGTGCTGCGCGATCCGGCCAAGGCGATCAGCGTCAACTGGAATGAATATCGCAGCCCGGAAACCCGCTATTGCCCCGCCGGGGTTTACGAAATCACCGGCGTCGAACAGGGAAATCCGCAATTGCAGATCAACGCGCAGAATTGCGTGCACTGCAAGACCTGCGACATCAAGGACCCGACGCAGAATATCGACTGGGTTGTGCCGGAAGGGGCTGGCGGGCCGAATTATCCCGGGGGGATGTGAGGGAAAAGTAAGGCTACTTTTTGTGAACAAAAAGTAGCAAAAAAACTTTGTTATGCTGGGCCATGGGCTGCGTCGCCGACAACGCCCATGACCCAGCATAACAAAAGTTTTTGCGCCGCTTTTTTTAAAAAGCGGCCGCTTGCTTAATGGCGCTTGTTGGCGATGACGTTGGTAAAGGCGGCAAGCAGCGCCGTCGCTTGATCGGGCGGCAGGTCGATGCTGAGCACCTGTCTGGCCTCGTCCTGGCGGCCCGCGGCGACCAGCGCCGCGGCGTAATCCTCGCGGATTTTCGGCGTCGCCTCCGGGCCGGTGGCGAGCGGGCCGAGATATTGCAGCGCATCCCCGCCGTCCCCCGAGAGCGCCAGCGACAGGCCGAGATTCACCTCGGTGGAGATCACGCCCGGGGCGAGCAGCAGCGCCTGCTTATACGGGGCGATGGCTCCGGCGTAATTGCCCTGCAGGTCGCGGGCGACGCCCAAATCGTTCTGCGCCGCGGCGTTGCGCGGGTCGTCCTGCACCGCCTTTGTGAAGGTCAACTCAGCTTCGGCGGCGTTGCGCTGCAGCAGGCAGCGGCCGATCCCGGTTTCGGCCTCCGAGGAAGATGGGTCGATTTTCAGCGCCTGCTGATAGGCGGCGATCGCATCCTCGCAGCGGTTCATCGCGTAATAGGCCGCGCCCTCGTGATACAGCGCCTGCACATCACGTGGATTGTTTGTCAGTACCGACTGGGTGACCTGCAGCGCCATTTGCGGATCGTTGCCGGCGATCGCCGCGTCGGCCACGTTCAGCACGCCGACATTGCCGTCGTTGGTCGGGACCTGCGCCATTTGCGGCGTCTGCGCCGAGAGGCAGCCGGTGAGGGTGAGCGCCAAGCCCAGCCCGGCGAAAATTTTCAGGGTTTTGCCCCGTTGGATGGTCCGGCTTTCCTTGATCCCCCGCACCACGAAAACCTCCCTGACAGGAGTCATTAACTCTCCTTAATCTTCATCCCAGAGAGTCGCGCCGTTTGTCAAACTAAGAGAGGGGCGGGAAGGTCCGACACATGATCCGTAAAGATTGGGGATTTTACGAAAATCCGTTATGCGGTGGACCATGACATTACGCATTGGCATTGCCGGCATTTCAGGCCGGATGGGACGGCTTCTGGCCGAGGAAGTGGCGGCGCTCGCGGCGCTTGCCGGTGGCACAAGTCGGTCGGGCGCCGGGCCCGCGGGCGTCGTTTTGAGCCCCGACCTAGCGGCGCTGGCGGAGATTTCCGACCTCATCATCGACTTTACCCATGCCAGCACCGTGGAGGCGCATGCCGCAGTGTTGGCGGCGGCGGGCAAGCCCTGGGTGCTAGGCACCACCGGCTTTGACGCGGCCGCCACCCAGGCCATCGCGGCGGCGGCGCGACAAATCCCGGTCATCGCCGCGCCGAACTATTGCACCGGCGTCAATGTCGCCTTCGCCATCGCCGAGCGTCTCGGCGCGACCCTGCCGGCGGACGCCTACGACGCGGAAATCCTGGAAATGCACCATCGCCAGAAGGTGGACGCGCCGTCCGGTACCGCGCTGGGCCTGGGCCACGCCGTCGCCGCCGGGCGCGGCGTCAAGCTGAAGGATGTCATGGTCAGCGGCCGGGACGGCCATACCGGCGCCCGCAAGGACGGCGAGATCGGCTTTGCGACTCTGCGCGGCGGGCAGATCGTCGGCAGCCATACGCTCTCTTTTACCGCCGGATCGGAGCAGATTTCGCTCACCCACCATGCGCTGGACCGGCGGGTTTTCGCGACCGGCGCGGTGCGCACAGCGCTCTGGCTGCATGGCCAGCCCCCCGGTCTTTATACCATGCGTGACGTGCTGGGCTTCTGAGGCTTGACCCCAACCGGCAGATACGTCATCGGACAGCGCCGAATCATAAGGGATATTCTGGATGCGCGATAAAGGCGAGTTTCTGTTTACTTCCGAATCTGTTTCGGAAGGTCACCCGGACAAGGTTGCCGACCGGATTTCGGACACCGTGGTCGACGCCTATCTGGCTGCCGACCCCTATTCCCGCGTCGCCTGCGAAACGCTGGTGACCACCAACCGCATCGTGCTGGCGGGTGAAACCCGTGGCCCGGACACCATCACCCCGGAATATCTGGCGCATCTGGCACGCCTGGCGGTGCATGACATCGGTTACGACCAGTCCGGCTTCTCCTGGCGCGATGCCAAGATCGACGTGCATCTGCACGCGCAGTCGAGCGACATCGCGGCCGGCGTGGACGCTGCCGGTAACAAGGACGAGGGCGCCGGCGACCAGGGCATCATGTTCGGTTATGCCTGCACCGAGACCGAAGCGCTGATGCCGGCGCCGATCTATTACTCTCACCTGATCCTGCGCCGCATCTCCGAGCTGCGCCGCGTCGCCAACTCCACCGTCCAGGGCCTGCTGCCGGACGCGAAGAGCCAGGTGACGCTGAAATATGTCGACGGCAAGCCGGTCGGCGCCACCTCGGTGGTCGTCTCGATCCAGCACGAAGAAGGCATGAACGCCGGTCACATCAAGGACATGCTGACCCCGATCGTGACGGCGGCGCTGCCCGCCGGCTGGATGCCGGAAGCGAAGGAATTCTACGTCAACCCGACCGGCAATTTCGTCATCGGCGGTCCGGACGGTGACTGCGGCCTGACCGGGCGCAAGATCATCGTCGACACCTACGGCGGTGCGGCCCCGCATGGCGGCGGCGCGTTCTCCGGCAAGGATCCCACCAAGGTCGACCGTTCGGCAGCTTATGTCTGCCGCTACCTCGCCAAGAACGTGGTGGCCGCGGGCCTGGCCGAGCGCTGCACGCTGCAGCTCTCCTACGCCATCGGCGTGTCGCAGCCGCTCTCGCTCTATGTCGACCTGCACGGCACCGACAAGGACGTGGACCCGGTGAAGCTGGAGAAGACCCTGCGTCAGCTGGTCAACCTGTCGCCGCGCGGCATCCGCGAGCATCTGCAGATGAACCGCCCGATCTACGCCGTCACCTCGGCCTTCGGTCATTTCGGCCGCACGCCGGACGCCGATCTCAACACCTTCACCTGGGAAAAGACCGATCTCGTCCCGGCCCTGAAGTCCGCCTTCGGCCGCTGATTTTCTTTTTGCTCCGGCGCGGTGGCCTAGTGTCACCGCGCCTTTTTTTATTGGCTGATCCATGACACTGAAACCGCCCCCTGACCGGCTTTATGGGCGTGTGCGCGGCCACAAGCTTCGCCCGCGTCAGGAATGGCTGCTGGCGGAATTTTTGCCGACCTTCTCCTGGCCGGCGCAGAAATTTGAGTTCACGCCGCGGGAGCTCTGGCTCGAAGTGGGCTTCGGCGGCGGCGAGCATGCCGAGGCGCTGGCCGTGCAGAATCCGGAAATCGGGCTGATCGCCGCGGAAGTTTTCGAGAACGGCATCTGCTCGCTGCTCTCCCGCCTGGCGCCGGACGAGACCGCAACACCGGTGCCGCCGCGCAACCTGCGCCTGTTCACCGACGACGCCCGCCCGTTGCTGCGTGAGCTGGACGAGGCGGCACTCGGCAAGCTCTTTTTGATGTTCCCTGATCCGTGGCCGAAATCGCGCCACGCCAAGCGCCGCTTCGTGCATCCGGAGCTGCTGGCCGAGGCGGCGCGCGCGCTACGCCCGGGCGGCGAATGGCGCATCGCCTCCGACGATCCGACCTATCAGCAATGGACCGACGAGGTGCTCGCGGGGCAGAAGCTGTTCGCCATCACGTCCCGCACTCTGACCCGCCCCGAAGGCTGGCCGCCAACCCGCTACGAGGCCAAGGCCATCGCCGCCGGACGGCAGCCGATTTATTGGTCGCTAACGAGAAGGTAAGGGAAGGCTACTTTTTGTGAACAAAAAGTAGCAAAAAAACTAGGTTCCCAAAATTTTTGCGCCGCTTTTTTTAAAAAGCGGCTACTTTCCTTAAACTTTTTCCTCGTCCTCTTCCTCAAGCCCGAATTGCTGGGCTTCCTCGTCATACTCGAAAATCTCCGCGTAGCGGCCCCAGGCGATCACCGTGCGCAACGTCTCCTCGGCATATTCGGGGGACATATGGTCCTCCAGCTCGTCGCGGAAGCGCACCGCCGAGGCGCGGTGGTTGGGGCGCTGGTCGATCACCTGGCGGATCGCGGCGATCAGTGGCACATGCGCGCGCAGCTGCTCGGCGAAGATTGTTTTGCGCTCCTCGGTATCGGCCTCGACGAAGCGGCGGCCGGTTTCGGTGAGGATCAGATCGCCTTCCTCCAGCACCGCGAAGCCGAGCAGGCCCAGCGTCTCGCCCAGCGGCAGCAGTTCGTCGGCCTCGTATTGCAGCGCCGCCGCCAGCGCCGGCAGGTCGGCCCTGCCGTCATAAGGCGGGTTGTGCAGTGTCTCCATCAGGCCGGCCATCAGGTTGGTGCCGACGGGATGCAGCGGGGTGGCGAAGCCGGTCGGTGCCGCCGCCGGCGTGGCCGGCACTTCCGGCGTCTTGCGCCGGGTCATGATGCCGTAAATATCGTCCACCATCTGCCGGAACGCGGGGTCGAAGCGGTTGCGCGGATGCGCGAACGGCACTTTCAGCTCATGCGCCACCCGGCCGGGATTGGAGGAGAACACCAGGATGCGGTCGCACATCAGCACCGCCTCCTCGATGTTGTGCGTGACGATCAGGATGGATTTGACCGGCAGCTTGCCTTCCATCCAGAGGTCGATGAGGTCGGTGCGCAGCGTCTCCGCGGTCAGCACGTCCAGCGCCGAGAACGGCTCGTCCATCAGCAGCAGGTCGGGATGCACCACCAGCGCCCGTGCCAGGCCGACGCGCTGGCGCATGCCGCCGGAAAGTTCCTTCGGGTAGGCGCCGTCATAGCCGCCCAGGCCAATCAGATCGATCGCGGCCTCGCTGCGTTCCTCGCGCTCGGCCCGCTTCACGCCCTGGGCTTCCAGGCCCAGCTCGACATTCTCCTGCACCGTCAGCCAGGGGAACAGCGCGAAGCTCTGGAACACCATGGCGACCCCGGGGGCGGGACCGGTGAGCGGTGTGCCGCGCCATGTCACCTCGCCCGCGGTCGGCTTCAGCAGGCCCGAGACGATGCGCAGCAACGTTGATTTGCCCGAGCCCGAGCGGCCGAGCAGCCCGACGATCTCGCCCGCACGCAAAGTGAGCTCCACATCCTCGAGCACGACCAGATCCGCGCTCGCTTCCTTGTGGTAGGATTGGCGGCAGTTGCGGACGGTCAGCAATGGCGTTTCGACGGTGTGATCCATGATGCGTTACCCCAGAGTGGTGCGGCGTGTCGCGTAGGCATAGAGCGGACGCCAGAGCAGCCGGTTGAAGATGACGACGAAGCCGGACATCACCACCACGCCCAGCACGATGCGCGGTGTATTCCCGTCAGCGGTCGCCTCGGCGATGTAGGCGCCGAGCCCCTGCGCCATGAGATTGGTCTTGCCCCAGCTCGCCACCTCGGCGACGATCGAGGCGTTCCACGCGCCGCCCGAGGCGGTGATCGCACCGGTGATGAAATAGGGCAGGATGCCCGGGATCATCACCTTGCGCCACCACAACCAGCCGCGCACGCGGAAATTTGCCACCGCCTCCTTCATGTCGCCCGGAAACGCGGCGGCGCCGGCGATGACGTTGAACAAGATGTACCATTGCGTGCCGATCAGCATCAGCGGCGTCAGCCAGATATTGGCACTCACATGAAAGTACACGATCGCCACCACCACCGGCGGGAACAGCAGGTTGGCGGGGAAAGCGGCGAGGAACTGGGCGATCGGCTGGGCGATGCGCGTCGCTTTCGGACGTAGCCCGATCCACACGCCGATCGGCACCCAGATCAGCGCCGCGATCACCATCAGGACGATGACGCGGATCATCGTATAGGCCCCCATCAGCATCGCCGTGCCGAGATCATGCCAATGCAGGGTCGTGGAGACGAAGCTGACTACCTGCCAGCCGGCATAGAGTGCCAGCACCGCGATCACCGCGTACCAGAGCCTGTCGATGAGTTTTGAGGGCGCGCGATTCTCATCCACCTGCGCCGCGGCGCTGCGCCCGAGCCGCAGCCGGAAGACGCTGCCGAACACGGCGCCGACCGCTTCGCCCAGGTTGCGGAACAGCTGGGTCCGACGCAGCAGTTTCAGCATCCAGGGTTCCGGTGCGCTGACGCTGGCGGTGGTCTCGAAACGGAATTTGCCGGACCATGCCACCAGCGGGCGGAAGATCAACTGGTCATAGAGCAGGATCACCACGAGCATCGCCAGGATGGCATAGAAAATCGCCCGCAGGTTGCGCTGATCCAGCGCGGTCGCGACGTAGGAGCCGATTCCGGGGAGGGCAAATGTGGTGTTGCCGACGGTGACGGCCTCGGAGGCGACGACGAAGAACCAGCCGCCGGACATCGACAGCATCGTGTTCCACACCAGCCCCGGCATCGCGAAGGGCACATCCAGCCGCCAGAATTTCTGCCAGGGCGAGAGCCGGAAGCTGCGCGCCGCTTCCTGCAGGTCGGCGGGCAGGGTGGTCAGCGACTGGTAGAAGCTGAACGCCATGTTCCAGGCCTGGCTGGTGAAAATCACGAAGACCGAGGCGAACTCCGCGCCCATCTCTTGGCCGGGGAACAGGCCGAGGAAAAACACTACGGTGAAGGAGAGGAAGCCAAGGATCGGCACCGATTGCAGGATGTCGAGGATCGGGATCAGCAACAGACCGGCACGCCGGCTTTTCGCCGCCAGTGTCGCATAGGTGAAGGTGAACAGGAGGGAGACAAACAAGGCGGCGAACATGCGCGCTGCGGTGCGTAGGGCGTAGCCGGGCAGGTAGGACGGGTCGAGATGGATCGGCGTGCCCTGGATCGCCGCGATTGGCGTCGAAATCGTGTGTCGGCCGACAGAGATCACCCCCAGCAGAACGCCCATGACCAGCACCATGGCCACGCCGTCCCAGCGGTTGGGTACACGCTGCCCGGCCAGGGCGGGAGGAGTAAAATTCTTCATTGTACCGCCCGGCGTTATGGGGAGAGTTCTGCCCTGCCATAGCCATGCGGCGAGCAAATGTCACTTAATGTAGTAAGATGCTTCACATTGAAAGCAGCCGCTTTTTGAAAAAAGCGGCGCAAAAACTTCTGGCTACGCTGGGCCATGGGCGTTGTCGGCGACAAAGCCCATGGCCCAGCGTAGCAAAGTTTTTTTGCTACTTTTTGTTCACAAAAAGTAGCCTTCCTTATTCTCTTCTAATGCCCGGTGCTGCCGAAGCCGCCGGCGCCGCGCGTGGTGTTGTCCAGGTCTTCGACCTCGATCCAGGCGGCGCGCCACACCGGTGCCAGCACTGCCTGGGCGATGCGCATGCCGCGTGTGACGGTGAAGGCTTCGGCGCCCGTATTCATCATGATCACTTGCACTTCGCCGCGATAATCTTCGTCGATCGTGCCGGGGGCGTTCGGCAGCACGATGCCGTGCTTCAACGCCAGGCCCGAGCGCGGACGAATCTGCAGTTCGAAGCCTTCGGGCAGGGCCATGGCAAAGCCGGTCGGGATCAGCGCCCTGCCGCCGGGCGGGAGCGTGACCGGCGCGTC
>NZ_DASXFO010000021.1:0-55667 GCF_036489515.1 Acidocella sp. | reverse complement strand
CCCAGAAACCGCTGCTGCTGGGGGTGGGGGTGTCGTTCAACGTGTATTTCGTGATGAATTTTCGCGCGGGCATGCGGCGGTTTCTGGGCTCGGCGACGGCGCATGCGGTGCTGTTCTCGGCGCTGACAACGGGCACCGCGTTCGGCACGCTGGCGGCAAGTGCTGACCGGGGCACGGCCAGCATGGGCGAGCTGCTGTTCCTGAGCTTAGGCGCGGTGCTGATCGCCACCTTCGTCTTTTTGCCGGCGCTGCTGTATGTGATTGATGCGCGGCATGCTGGAAAAGCGTAGTTTCAGCCTCTCCGGCCACCGCACCTCGGTGGCGCTGGAGCCCGATTTCTGGGAGGTGTTGTGCTCCATCGCGCAGGAGGAGGGGCTGGTTCTGTCCGCTCTGGTGACCCGCATCGATGCCTCCCGCATCCAGGCGCAGCCGCTGGCCTCGGCGTTGCGGGTGTTTGCGCTGAAGGCGAAATAGCGCCCCCCTTGCGCTGGGCCGTCATTCGCGGTCAAAGCCCCGCTCCCTGAGCGAAGGTGCTGGATGACACAATTGGTCGGCATTGATTTCGGCACCACCAATACGGTGGTTGCCGTGCTGCAGCCCGATGGCAGCGTGCGGACGCAGCGCTTTGGGCTGGGGGATGAGGTGTTCGACGTGTTTCGCACGGTGCTGTGCTTCTGGCGCGAGCATGGCGGGGGGCGCGCGTTGCAGCATGCCGGGGGGCCGGAGGGGATTGCCGCTTATCTGGACGATCCGATCGACAGCCGGTTGATCATGTCGATGAAGACCTATCTGGCGCAGCGCAGTTTCGCCCACACCCGTATTTTCGGCCGCACCTTCTCGCTTGAGGAGATGATCGCCGTCTTCCTCCGCACCTTGCTCGAGGCCGCCGGGCTGCAGGGCGAGGACATCCATATCGTGGCCGGGCGGCCGGTGCGTTTCGCCGGCGACTTCGCCGATGACGAATTCGGCGAGACCAGGCTGCGCGCCGCCTTTGCCGCCGCCGGCTGTCCCTCGGTCGATGTCGCCTTCGAGCCGCAGGCCGCGGGCTACCGCTTCATCCGCACCCTCACCGCGCCCACCACCGTGCTGGTCGGCGATTTCGGCGGCGGCACCAGCGATTTTTCGATCATCCGCTTCACCCCCGGCGCCGCGCAGCCGCTCAGCCCACTTGCCCATGGCGGTGTCGGGATCGCCGGCGACAGTTTCGACTACCGGATCATCGATCACGCCGTCTCGCCGCGTCTCGGCAAAGGCAGCTTCTACAAGATCATGGGCAAGGAACTGCCGGTGCCGGTAGAATATTTCAACGGCTTCGCGCGCTGGCACCGGCTCTCGCTCATGCGCACGCCAAAAATTCTCCGCGATATCGAAGAAGTCGCACGCGCCAGCGACGATCCCTCGCTGCTGCTCAACCTCGTCACCCTGATCCAGGACGAACTCGGCTACCAGCTCTACCAGACGGTCAGCGCGGTGAAGGCCGAATTATCGCACGCGCCGGAAGCCCGGTTGCACTTCGAGCACGACGATTTCACCATCGACCGTACCATCACGCGGGACGAGTTCGAGAGCTGGATCGCGCCGGACCTGGAACGCCTGGGTGAGAGCGTAGACGCCACCCTGGCCCAGGCCGGCCTCAAAGCGCAGGATATCGACCGCGTGTTCCTCACCGGCGGCACCTCCTTCGTCCCCGCCGTCCGCGCGCTGTTCACCCGCCGCTTCGGCGCGGAAAAACTCTCCGCCGGTGGCGAGTTCGTCTCCGTCGCCGAGGGCCTGGCCCTGATCGGCGGCGACCGCGCTGGCTAGAGAGAAGAAAGCAGCCGCTTTTTAAAAAAAGCGGCGCAAAAATTTTTGGCTATGCTGGGTCATGGGCTGTGTCGGCGACAACGCCCATGCCCCAAATTAGCAAAGTTTTTTTGCTACTTTTTGTTCACAAAAAGTAGCCTTTCTTTTCTCTTTATCCTTGCGGGGCGTAGCGGCGCAGGCTGTTGACGACGAAGCGGGCGATCGGCGGGCCGGCGAACACCACGACCAGGAAGCGCGCCGTCTGCATCGCCATCACGAACGGCATGTTCACCGAAGGTGACGAGGCGGCGATGATCGCCACGGAATCCAGGCCGCCCGGGCTCATCGCCAGATAAGCGGTGAGCGGATTGACGTGCATGATTTTCACCATCAGCACCGCCAGCACGCCGCACAGCGCGATCAGGAACAGGATCGAGGCGGCGACGCGGGAAAACGCCTTGGCCGCATGCGCCAGGATCTGCCGGGTGAAGCGCAGCCCGATGCTCCAGCCGACCAGCGCGTAACTGGCCGCCAGCAGCCAGGGGGGAAGCTCGATCGTCATCGCCCCGGCGCCGTTCAGGAACGCGCCGAGAAACAGCGGCACCAGCAGCGCCCCGGCGGGCAGGCGCCATTTACGGTACAGCACCACGCCGAACGCGGCGAGCGCCAGCGTCTCCGCGAGCGGTCCGGGCACAATGTGCGGAAACCAATTTTGCGCCGCCATCCCGCCAGTGCTGCCGGTAAAGATGCGCGCGACGAGAGTCGCGACCACGGCCACGAACACCACGCGCAGATACTGCATGAAGGCGACCAGCCTGATATCCGCGCCGAACGCCTCCGACATCAGCACCATCGCGGTAGCGCCGCCCGGGGAAGAGCCCCAGATCGCGGTACTGCCGGGGAGCACGCGCAGCCGCGCCAGCATCCAGCCGAGCGCGTTGCTGACGACGAAAACCGCCACCACCGCGCCGAGAAAAACCGCCCAGTCGGCCAGCATGTCCCGCAAGATCGAGACGGTGATCGTGCGCGCGATCATGCAGCCGACGATCGCCTGGCCGCAGGTGAAGAGCAGGAAGGGAATGCGGATGCCGGTCTGCAGCGCCGCGAAAATGATCGCAGCGCTCATCGGCCCCAGCAATAAAGCCGCCGGCAAATGCAGTTGCGTCAATAGCAGTTCGAGAACGACCGAGAGGAGGAGGAGGCCGCAGGCTTGGGCGGCAACAGGGAATTTAGTGAGGCTCACGAGTCTACAATGAAAGCCTCTCGCCGCGCCGGCAAGATGCAGTGCAGCAAATTGGATTGCCTGATTAAAGAAAGTAGCCGCTTTTTGAAAAAGCGGCGCAAAAACTTTTGCTATGCTGGGCCATGGGCTGTGTCAGCGCCAACGCCCAAAGCCCAGATTAACAAAGTTTTTTTGCTACTTTTTGTTCACAAAAAGTAGTGCTTTCTTGCGCTTAACCTCGCCTGTTCTGATACACGCCAAGCTGCGCATAAGCCGCGGCGAGCAGCGGCGTGTCGATCCCGGCACGCTCCCCCCGCGACAGCAGATCGCCGAGGATCTGGTCGGCCTCCACGCCCCCCCCCTGCATCAGGTCGCGATACATCGAAGCCGTGGTCGGAGCGCCTTTTTGGGTCACCGCGGCCCGCACGGCCTCCAGCACCGCGGCGCGCGGCGGCTGCCCCACGGCCTTCACCACGCTGGTCACCTCGTCCATGAAACGCACCGCGAAAGCCGCACCGCCATGCGCCGCTTCGATCTCGCCGATGGTGCCGCGCATCAGGCAGGTGATCCCCGCGAGGCTCGCCAACATCGTCCATTTGTCCCACATGTCCCGCTCGACATGCTCGCTCAACTGCGCCGCGAACCCGGCGCCCTGCAGTTCTGCGTCCACCGCGCTGATCCGGGGCGTGACCGTGCCATCCAGCTCGCCGTAGACCAGATCGTGCATCTTGGTCAGCTGCACGATCTGCCCCTGCGCATCGAGCGTCGTCATCACGCGGCACAAACCGCCCAGCACCGCTTTGCCCCCGAACCGCTCGCGCAGATCGTCGATATGCCGCATGCCGTTCAGCACCGGCAGGATCATCGTCTCGGTTCCCACCGCCGCTGCGATGTCCTCCATCGCCGATTCCAGCGCATAGGCTTTCACCGTCAGCAGCACCAGGTCATAGGCGCCCTGCAGCGCGTCGGCGGTCACCAGCTTCGGCGTCACGGCGAAATCGCCATGCGGGCTTACGATCCTCAAGCCCTCATCGCGCAGTCTCACAGCCCGGGCTGGGCGCACCAGAAACGTCACGTCGCGCCCGGCCTGCGCCAGCCGCCCGCCGAAATAGCCACCCGTCGATCCCGCGCCGACCACCAGTATGCGCATCCCACCGCTCCCCTTCCGTTGCCCGTTACCTAACACGCCGTTTGCATGCTTGGCACCATCTCTCATCCTGGCATAGCATACGACATCGCGTCGCCAGGGCATGATTGCTTTAGATCGATCATGCTCTAACCTTGATGGCACGGGCGATTCCATCGCTCAACCGAATCGCCAGCGATTCGGTTTCAAGCGATCTCGCCCCAGGAGCCCCATTTTTGGCCTTCCCCGTCTCCCGCAGCGCCGCCATTGCCTTGCTCGTGGCCGGTGCGTTCTTCATGGAAAATCTCGACGGCACGGTCGTCGTCACCGCCTTGCCGCAGATGGCCGCGAGCTTCCGGGTGCATCCGGTGGACCTCAATATCGGCGTCTCGGCCTATCTGCTGACCCTCGCGGTGCTGATCCCGGCCAGCGGCTGGGTGGCGGACCGCTACGGCGCCCGGCGGGTCTTCGCCGGCGCGATCGTCGGGTTCACCCTGGCCTCGCTGCTCTGCGCGCTCTGCACCACCCTGCCTGAATTCGTACTGGCGCGCGTCCTTCAGGGGCTCGGCGGGGCGATAATGGTGCCGGTCGGCCGACTCACGGTGCTGCGCTCGACCGAGAAGCACAATCTCATCAAGGCCATCGCCACCATCACCTGGCCCGGCCTCGCCGCCCCAGTGCTGGGGCCGCCTCTGGGCGGCTTCATCACGACCTATGCTTCCTGGCACTGGATTTTTCTGCTCAACCTGCCGCTCGGCCTGATCGCGCTGCCGCTGGCGCTCACACTGATCCCCGCCGGCAAAACGGTCACCGGCAAACCCTTCGACCGGTTCGGCTTCCTGCTCACCGGCCTCGCCTGTCTTATGTTCATGTACGGCTTGGAATTGTTCAGCCATCAGGGCGCGCCCTGGGCCGCCGCCGGCCTCTGCGTGCTGCTCGGGCTGGGCACGGCCCTGCTCGCCGTCCGGCACGCACGGCGGCAAGAGCACCCGCTGATCGATTTCGGCGCGCTCGCTTATCGTAGCTACGCCACCACCATCTGGGGCGGCTCGCTATTCCGCAGCGCCATCGCAGCACTTCCGTTTCTGCTCCCGCTCATGTTCCAGCTCGGCTTCGGCCTCAGCTCCTTCGCCTCCGGCACGCTGCTGCTGGCGGTGTTCGCGGGCAACCTGGCGATGAAGCCCTTCACCACGCCGATCCTGCGGCGCTTCCGGTTCCGCTCGCTGCTGCTGGTCAACGGCACGCTCAACGCCGCGGCGATCTTCGCCTGCGCCCTGCTCACACCAGGCACCCCTGCCCCCCTGACCCTGGCGCTGCTCTTCGTCAGCGGCCTCACCCGCTCGATGCAGTTCACCGCCATCAACACCCTGGCCTTCGCCGACGTGCCGGCGGCGAAAATGAGCGGCGCCAACACGTTGTTCAACATGGCCCAGCAAATGGCGATGGGGGTGGGCATCGCGCTCGGCGCGGTGGCGCTGCGCCTGGCGATGCTGGTGCATCCCGACCGCCATGGCGTGCCCCTGATGGCCTTCCACATCGCCTTCGCCATCACCGGGATGATTTCCCTGGCCGGCCTGTTCGATGTGCTGGCCTTAAGCCCGCGCGCCGGCGACGCGATCCGCGCGAAGAAGGCAAGTTAAGAAGGGAAGGCTACTTTTTGTGAACAAAAAGTAGCAAAAAAACTTTATTAGTTTGGGTCATGGGCTTTGTCGCCGACACCGCCCCTGGCCCTGCCGTCAGGCGACGAAGGTCTTGCTCAGCCACGCGATAAAGGCCTCGGCCGGCATCGGGCGGTTGATCAGGAACCCCTGCGCCGCGTCGCAACCCCAGTCCTGCAGCATCTTTTGCGTCACCGGCGATTCCAGCCCCTCGGCCACCACCTGCATGCCCATCTCATGCGCCATGCGGATCAGCGACTTCACCAGCGCCTGCTGCTTGGCATTGTCGACGATCGAGTTGATCAGCCGCCGGTCGATTTTCACCACGCTCGCCGGAATGGTCTCCAGCGAGGTGAAGCCGTTCGCGCCTGTGCCGAAATCGTCCAGCGACAGGCTGACACCGAGATCCCGCAGCTCGCGCAGGCGCTGCTCGGCATCGGCCATGTTCTCGAAGCGATGTTTTTCGGAGAATTCGAGTTCCAGGAATTCCGGGGGCAGCGCGAATTTTTCCAGCAGCAAAGCGAGCCGGCCGACGAAATCCGCCTCCGCCAGGTTTTTCGCGGAAATGTTCACACAAGTCTTCAGCTTAAAGCCATCGGCGTGCCATTTCGCCGTCTGCGAGATAGCGCGCGTCAGCACCCAGACGGTCAGCTCGCGCACCAGCCCGGTCATCTCGATCAACGGAATAAACTCGTCCGGCATCACCAGCCCGAGCGTCGGATGATGCCAGCGCAGCAGCGCCTCGGCGCCGACGCAGCGCCAGGCGCGCAGATCCACCCGCGCCTGATAGCTCAGCTCGAACTCCAAATCCGTCGCCAGCGACGCCTCGGCCTCGGCGATCAACGCGAAGGCGCGGCGGTGATCGTCCGACAAATCATAATTGCATTCCGACCAGCCGGCGACGAGCTCCGACCCGGTCTGCCCGGCCAGGAAGGTGGCCTGCAGCAGGTCCTCCGCCGCCCCCAGCCCGCGCGCCAGATCGCACACGCCGACACCGCCTTTGATGGTAACCGGAATGCCGCGGCAGATCACGGGTTTCGCCAGCATGCTGAGCAACCGCGTCAGCATGACTTCGAAATCGCGCTCTTCATCGGCCTGGAACACCAACCCCACGCTCCAGAACCCGACGCGGAAGGCCGGCTGCCGGCGGGTGATGAACTCCAGATCCGCGAGCCGGATGCTTAGCAGGTCATCGGCGAATTTGTACCCGAAAACGCGGATGATCTCGTCGTATTTTTTGGTGTCGGCGATGTTGATGACAACCAGGAACACCCGCCGTTCAGGCATCTGGTCCTGCCGCATTTGGTTGATCTCGCGCAGCAGATCCGCCCGGTCCCGCAACGTCTCCTGACCCAAGCTCATAGTGGGCTTTTCGGACCGTGGCTGAAACAGCGCGGCATCACCGCCGGAGTAAAAAAAACCTGCCACAACGATCCTTGCGCGGGAGACAACACCAGAAAATGGCCCCGTCGTAACTAGAAAAAATCAAACCGGAAAAACAACCTTAAATTGGATGATTCGCCCCTAGAATGTCAAGGCATTTTCCGAAATTGTTTTGATATCGATTTAATTTGGCGCCGCAGACGCGCCCCGCGGTCGGCCTACCCGGAAATCTGGTCAGCATGGCGTTCCTGTACCCATTCCGGTGCCACGAAGCGAAGGGGAAGGCTTCTTTTGGCTCCTTTGGGCGTGCTGGTTTCAACGCCACCGACCTGAAGGAACAAAAGTTTCCACGCCGCTTTTGATCGAAAAAGCGGCCCCTTTCCTCCTCCTGTCCTTAAGTTAATTTCACTTACGTCACGTCAGCGCGGCAAAGTGAACCGCATGGTGACGCTTTCAGCATGCTCGTCGGGGGTCTGCCACAAAAAACTGGCATCGATGCTGCCACCAAAACGCATCAGCTGTTTGCGCAGGCCGCCATCCTCATGCCCGCCGCGGCACGCATGATCGGTGACAATCAGCGTGACCTCATCCGCAACCTTGGTCACGCTCAGCCCGACCGGTCCCGCCCCTCGCGTCTCATGCCGGCGGCGCAGAATGGCGAGGAACAGGCGCAGCGCCGTGACGCTTACGACATGCGCCTGGACCGGTGGCATGCGGATATGATCCACGCTCACCTGCACCTCGATCCGCGTCTCCGCCGGGCCCAGCAGGTCCGCGAGCGCGTAAGCAAGATCTTCCAAGGGCCAGCCGACCACCGGCGCAGTGCGCGAGGAATATTTCGAGATCTCGTTGATCTGGCCGATCAGCGCGGCGACCTTGTCGGCGTCGAAATGCGGATCGTTGCGGTCACCATGCAGCCCCAGCTCGCGCAGATTGCACAATTCGAGCAGATCGAGCGCCATGCCGAAACTGGTCGTGCGACAGAGCGACGTCCAGGCCGGCAGGCCGGACAAGCGCACTTCCTGATCAATCCCGAGCGCGGTGACGAACAGCTGGGCCATCAGCAAATTGGTCCGGTGCAGAGCGGCCTCGTCAAGCGTTGGCGCCGGCGGCACCGCCAAAGCCTGGAACAAATCCTTCGCCACCGGCGCTGCCGCCGCAGCATCAGCACTGCGGATAAAAATGTCGGGCTCCTGAGGAAGGTTGGCGGGCAGGTCAGTGTTCATATAATTCACGGTCAGTGCCTTTCTGCAAATGGAGCCACAAATCCCAACAGCGCCGTAACATCGGCCGCTTTGGCCGGCTTCCTCGAGCGGGGGTACGCAGCTCCGCCCGCCGGACCAGCCTGATGATGCTGTGAAGATTATGCAGGGCTCACGTGAAAATCTTGCAGATTTGCACGCGGGTTTGCAGAAAAGCCCTGGATTTCTTGCAACGAGGCCGCGAAGCGAAGGCAACGACTTCTTTTTGTGAACAAAAAGAAGCAAAAAAACTTTATGAATCTGGGTCATGGGCATTGTCGCCGACATCGCCCATGACCCAGCATCACAAAAGTTTTTGCGCCGCTTTTTTTAAAAAGCGGCCACTTTCCTCTACGCTGCGTCGGCGCCGGTGATCTTGTGATAGGCCCGGCCGTGATAAATCAGCCCGGTGCTGGCGCTACCCAGGCGGATCGCCACCACGGCGCAAAACAGCACGCTGTGCGTTCCCACTTCCGTGATCTGATCGATTTTGCAGTCGAAGCTCGCCGCCGCCGCTTCCAGAACCGGCGCGCCGGTCGCCAGCCGGCTCCAGCCGGTCTGCGCGAAACGCGAAGCCATCGGCATGTCGCCCCCGGCGAAAAGAGCCGAGAGCGCCTCCTGCTCATGCGACAGCACATTGACGCAGAGTATTCCCGCCGCCTTGAACGAGGCGTTCAGCTTGCTGGTGCGGTTCATGCACACCAGCAGCGTCGGCGGGTCATCCGTCACGCTGCACACGGCCGAAGCCGTGAAGCCGACCGCACCCTCCGCCGCTTCGGTGGTGATGATGTTCACCGCGGCACCAAGGCGGGACATAGCCTCACGAAAAAGTTTCCGGTCGATCGTCACATTCGCGCTCATGACGGAATATTAGAGCATGGTTGCGGCCGGCGAAAGGAAAGCGGCCGCTTTTTGAAAAAAGCGGCGCAAAAACTTTTATTATGCTGGGTCATGGGCGCTGTCTGCGACAAAGCCCATGGCCCAGATTAACAAAGTTTTTTTGCTACTTTTTGTTCACAAAAAGTAGTCCTTTACTTCCTTTCGGAGGCCGGCGGCGTTTTCGGCAAGCCGCGGCCGCGTTGCACCACGGTTGCGCCAAACCGGGCCCGCAGCCGGTCGATCGCCGCCTGCCGCGCTTGGCGCCGCACCGCGCTGGTATCGGCGAGGTCGCCGCGATCCGCCTGCTCGGCCGGGGCCAACGGGGCGGCGCCGATGCCGATCAGCCGGAAGGCGGTGCCGTCCGCCTCGCGGCGCAACATCTCCCGCGCCGCCTCGAACAGGGTTTCCGGCAGTTGCGTCGGGTTGGCCAGGCGCTGGTTGCGGGTGCGGCTGACGAATTTGTCGGTTTTCAGCTTCAGCACGATCCCCGCCGCCGCCTGGTCTGCATCGCGCAGCCGCCGCCCGAGTTTCTCGCAGAGCAGCCAAAGCGGCGGCTCCAGATCGGCCAGGCGGGATAGGTCTTCGGCAAACGTCGTCTCGGCGCTGATGGATTTATGCTCCTGCTCGCGCCGCACGGGCCGGTTGTCCTCGCCGCGCGCCCGCGCTGCCAGGCTTGGCCCCTCCTCACCCAGAAGCCGCCTGGCGTCGCGTTCATCCAGCACCGCGAGCTGTCCGACCCGGGATAGCCCAAGCGCAAAAAGCCGCTTCACCTGGGCCGGGCCCACCCCCGGCAGCAACCCCACCGGCTCCGGCGCGAGCACCGCAGCCGCCTCGCTTCCCAGCACCGAGAAGCCGCGCGGCTTGCCACGCTCCGCCGCCAGTTTCGCCAGCAGCCGGTTGCGCGCCAGACCGATCGACACGGTAATGCCGATCTCCTTCTCCACCCGCCGGGCGAAACGGTTGAGCGTGACCGCCGGCACAGCACCATGCAAAGCCGCAGTGCCGGAAAGGTCCAGCACCGCCTCGTCGATCGAGAGCGGCTGCACCAGCGGGGTCAGCGCCTCCATCAGCGCCCGCACCTGGGCCGACGCCGCGGCGTATTTCGCCATGTCCGGCTTGATGATCACCGCCTGCGGGCACAGGCTGCGCGCTTTGAACATCGGCATGGCGCTGCGCACGCCGTAAAGCCGCGCCACATAGCAGCAGGTCGACACCACGCCACGCACGCCGCCGCCAATGATCACCGGCAGGTCGCGCAACTCCGGCCGATCCCGCTTCTCGACGCTGGCATAGAAGGCGTCGCAATCGACATGCCCGATCGCCAGCTCCAGCAGCTCGGCATGCCGCACTACCCGCGCACTGCCACAGGAGGCGCAGGTTTCCCCCGCCACCGCCGCATCGCAATCGCGGCAGAGGCCGATCATCTGGTCCATGGGCGTCGTCGCCACCAACGCCCATGGCCCAGCATAAACAAAAGTTTTTGCGCCGCTTTTTTCAAAAAGCGGCTTCTTTCCCCGGCCAGAGCCACGCGGCGCCGCGCACCCCCGAGGAATCGCCGTGCTTATTGCGCACCACGTTCGGGGCGAAATGATCGGCGAAGATATACGGCTTCATCAACCCGGGCAGGCTCTCCGCCAGCCCCGGCAGGTTGGAGAGGCCGCCGCCCAGCACGATTGCATCCGGGTCGAGGATGTTGGTGATCGCCGCCAACGCCCGCGCCAAACGGTCAGAATGAATGGCCAGCGCACGGCGCGCCCGCTCGTCGCCTGCGGCGGCGCGTTCCGCCACCCGCGTCGCATCCCGCGCGCCCTCGCCGTCGCATTCGAAGGCCAAAGCCGGACCTGCCAGATAGGTCTCCAAACACCCCGCCTGGCCGCACCAACAGGGCCGCAACGGCATCTCGTCGGGCCGCGGCCAGGGCAGCGGGGTATGGCCGAATTCGCCCGCGACGCGGTGCCGACCCTCCAGGATCCGCCTATGCACGACGATCCCAGACCCGCAGCCGGTACCAATAATCACCCCGAACACGATGGCAGCACCCGCCGCCGCACCGTCCACCGCCTCGGACAAAGCGAAACAATTGGCATCGTTCGCCACCCGCACCTCGCGGGCCAAAAGTTCACCCAGATCCAGGTCGAAAGCGTGCCCGTTCAGCGCGTTGGAATTGGCGTTCTGCACCTTCCCCGTCGCCGGGCTGATCGTGCCGGGGATACCGACGCCCACCATTGCCTGGGTCCCGATCTCGGCCTCCACCGCCCGCACTAACCCTGCGATCGTCGTCAGGCTTTCCGCATAGAAAGCAGGCGTGGCCACGCGCCGCCGCAGCACCTCCGTGCCGTCCGGCGCCAGGAGCAGAATTTCCGTTTTGGTGCCGCCGAGATCGATGCCGATACGATATGTCATGGATAGGGATTCTCCGCCGAATCCAACTCTTGCTCAAGATCTGCGGCACGCGCATTCTCCCGCCATGGGAGAACGCCTGATCGACGCACAATTCCAAAAATCGCCCTTGCCCGTGCTGCGCGCGGCGCGGGCGTTGCGCGCCATGGCGGCCGGCGAGAAGCTGCGCATCCTCGCCACCGACCCGGCCGCGGTCCTTGATTTCGGGGACTTCTGCAAAACCACCGGCCACGCGCTGATCGCCACGAGCGAGATCCGCGGCGTGTTCAGCTTCTCCATCAAACGCCGGGATGACGCGCCATGAGTGTCGCGCTGTTCACCCACCCGGCGGTTCTCGGCCACGATACCGGGCCGGAACATCCCGAATGCGCCGACCGCATCCGCTACATCCTGCGCGCGCTGGAAACCCCGGAATTCGTGCCGCTGCTGCGCGAGATCGCGCCCGAAGCGCCGCTCGAGGCGCTGCGCCCCGCCCACGACCAGGCCCATATCGACGCCATTCTGGCCCTGCCCCGCGACCGCATGACCTATATCGACGGCGACACCGTGTTCGGGCCGGGCTCCCTGGAAGCGGCGCTACGCGCTGCCGGCGGCGCCATCGCCGGCGTCGACGCGGTGATGGAGGGCTGGGCCAAAGCCGCCTTCGTCGCCACCCGCCCGCCCGGCCACCATGCCGAATCCGGCCGCGCCATGGGCTTCTGCCTGTTCAACAACGTCGCCATCGCCGCCTTCCACGCCCGTGCCCGCTGGGGCCTGAAGCGCATCGCCGTGGTCGATTTCGACGTGCATCACGGCAACGGCACGCAGGATATTTTCGCCCCCGACCCGGACCTGTTCTACGCCTCCACGCATCAGCATCCGTGCTATCCCGGCACCGGCATGGTGCATGAGCGGGGCGTCGCCGCCAACGTGCTCAACGTGCCGCTCCCCCCCGGCTCAGGCAGCGACGATTTCCGCGAATCCTGGGAGCATAAAATCATCCCGGCCCTGAACGCGTTCCGCCCGGAACTGCTGCTCATCTCCGCCGGCTTCGACGCCCACGCCGCCGACCCTCTGGCCCAGTTCCGCCTGCGTGAGATCGACTTCACTTGGGTCACCAACGCGCTACTTGCGGTCGCCGACGCGCATTGCCCAGGCCGGGTCGTCTCGCTGCTGGAGGGCGGCTATGATCTCGACGCCACTGCGGCCTCCGCCGCCGCACATGTCCGCGCGCTTATGCGGTTGTGAAATTTCAGGCAGGATTGTAGTCACACGCCATGAGCGAAAAGACCGACATTTCGGCGCTGTCCTTCGAGGATGCGCTGGCGGCCCTGGAGGCCATCGTGCGCAACCTGGAATCCGGGCAGCAGAAGCTCGAGGACGCGATCACCGCCTATGAGCGCGGCGCCGCCCTGAAAAAACATTGCGAAACCAAGCTGGCCGAGGCCGAGGCGCGCGTACAGGCGATCGTCGCCCGCGCCGACGGCTCGCTCGCCCTGAAATCCGAGGACTGACCCGATGGCGCTAGACCTGGTGTACAAACCCGACGCCCTGGCGGCAGCGTTGGCCGAAACCTCCCGCCTGGTGGAGGCGCAGCTCGACGCCCTGCTGCCGGTCCCCGAAACCGCCGAGGCACGGCTGATCGAGGCCATGCGCTACGGCGTGCTGAACGGCGGCAAGCGCATG
Organism: Acidocella sp.; assembly: GCF_036489515.1. Lineage (GTDB taxonomy): Bacteria > Pseudomonadota > Alphaproteobacteria > Acetobacterales > Acetobacteraceae > Acidocella. The sequence continues at coordinate 42,311 of NZ_DASXFO010000021.1, read as the reverse complement.
CGCGCCTTCCTGGTCATGCAGACCGCGCAGCTCTTCTCCGTCAATCAAACCTGCGCCGCCCGCGTCGCCGCCTCGGTGGAAATGCTGCACGCCTATTCGCTGATCCATGACGATCTGCCGGCCATGGACGACGACGACCTGCGCCGCGGCCAGCCCAGCTGCCACAAGAAATTCGATGAGGCCACGGCGATTCTCGCCGGCGACGCCCTGCAGACCCGCGCCTTCGAAGTGCTGGCCGAGGCCGACACCCATGCCGACGCCGAAGCCCGCTGCGAGCTGATCACCGCTTTGGCCACCGCGTCGGGCATGCGCGGCATGGTCGGTGGCCAGATGATCGACATGCAGGCCGAGGGCAAAACCCTCTCCGGGCCGGAAATCACCCGCCTGCAGGCGCTGAAAACCGGCCGCCTGATCCAGTTCAGCGCCGAAGCCGGCGCCATCCTCGGCCGCGCGCCGCAGGCACAACGCCACTTCATCGCCGCCTATGGCCGCGAACTCGGCGGCGCCTTCCAGATCTATGACGACGTGCTGGACGAAACCGCCTCCGCCGAGGAACTCGGCAAAACCGCCGGCAAGGACCTCGCCCAGGGCAAGGCCACCATGGTCTCCATCCTCGGCCTCGACCGCGCCCGCGCCCAGGCCGAACGCCTCGCCGAGCAAGCCGCCGGACATCTGGATAGCTTCGGCGAAAAGGCCGATCTGCTGCGCTCGCTGGCACTGTTTACGGTTACACGGAAGAGTTAAGGCGAGGGCTCTGCCCTCGACCCGCTGGGGCCGGGAGCCCTCCAGGGCCTTTCCATCGATGTAGTATATCGATGGAACCTTGGGCCCTTCCGCCCCAGACCCCGAAAGTTAAGAAAATGCCTAAACTACGCGCTGACCTCATGCTGGTGAATTCCGGGTTGGTGGAATCCCGGGCCAAGGCACAGGCGCTCATCATGGCGGGGCTGGTCTATTCCGGCACCGCGCGCGTCAAAAAAGCCGGCGATCTGCTGCCCGAGGATGCCGCCCTTTCGGTCAAAGGCCAGGACCATCCCTGGGTCTCGCGCGGCGGGGTCAAGCTCGCCCATGGCCTGACCCATTTCGGCTTCGACGCCACTGACCGCATCGGCCTCGATGTCGGCGCCTCGACCGGCGGCTTCACCGACGTGCTGCTGACCCATGGTGCGAAACATGTCTACGCCGTCGATGTCGGCCATGGGCAACTGGCCTGGAAGCTGCGTTCCGACCCGCGCGTGACGGTGCTGGAAAAAACCAACGCCCGCCACCTCACCGCCGAGCAGATCCCGGAGTCGATCGGCGCCCTGGTCTGCGATGCCAGCTTCATCGGCCTGCAAACCGTATTGCCCGCCGCCATGGCGCTATGCGCACCCGGCGCCTTCGCCGTGGCGCTGATCAAGCCGCAATTCGAGGCCGGCCCCGAACATGTCGGCAAAGGCGGCGTGGTGCGCGACCCGGAAGTGCATGAAGCGGTCTGCGCCCGCATCGAAGCCTGGTGGTCGTCCCTGCCCGGCTGGCGAGTGCGCGGCATCGCCACCAGCCCCATCACCGGCCCCGAAGGCAATGTCGAGTTCCTGATTGGCGCCGAAAGAATCTAAGCAAAGAGCAAGACTACTTTTTGTGAACAAAAAGTAGCAAAAAAACTTTGCGATGCTGGGCCATGGGCGTTGTCGGCGACAAAGCCCATGGCCCAGCATAAAAGAAGTGTTTGCGCCGCTTTTTTCAAAAAGCGGCTGCTTCCTTTTCTCAGCTTCACGTGGAGCGCGCCCAAACAAAAAGCGCGGCTGCCAGAGGCAACCGCGCTTGATATTTTACCCCGTGCCCGCCTTCACATCAGAGCCGGGCCAAACCGCCCTAGCGTGAAAACGAACCGCCGGAGCGGACCTTAAAAAGTTTAGAAGCCTTCGCGCTCGATGCGCTTGCGCTCCATCTTGCGGGCGCGGCGCACGGCCTCGGCGGCCTCGCGCGCGCGGCGCTCGGAGGGCTTCTCATAATGGCGGCGGAGCTTCATCTCGCGGAACACGCCCTCGCGCTGCAGCTTCTTCTTAAGCGCCTTCAGCGCCTGGTCGACGTTATTGTCACGAACGAGAACTTGCACCTGGCCCGAAACTCCTGAAAAAGACCGTAGAAAACCGATCGTCAAAACCAAAAAACGAACACGGCCATCACGGCCGTGTCCCGAAAGATTTTCCGGCTATAGCATAGTTTGCTCTCTCGCCAAATCTTTTCTGCCGGGCCATCTATGCATGCATGGCAATCTTGAAAATCGCCCGCGCGGGTCACCCGGTGCTACGCGAAACCGCGCAGCCCGTGGCCGACACCCAGGCGCCGGAAATTCAGCAGTTGCTGGCGGACATGGTAGAGACTCTGCAGGATGCCGGCGGAGTCGGCCTCGCCGCCCCCCAGGTCTACCGGCCGCTTCGCCTGTTCATCTGGCATCTGCCGGCCACGCGCGCCGAAGATGGCGTGGCCGTGCCGCTGACCGCCGTGTTCAATCCGGAAATCACCCCGCGCTCCGAAGTGCGGGAGCTGGGCTGGGAAGGCTGCCTCTCCATCCCTGGCCTGCGCGCCGCGGTGCCCCGCCACAGAGACATCCGCCTGACCGGGCTGGACGTCGACGGCGCGCCCTTTTCCGCCGATCTTTCCGGTTTCGCCGCGCGTATCGTCCAGCACGAGACCGACCATCTGGATGGCATCCTCTACCCGATGCGCATGTCGGATTTCCGCTATTTCGGCTTCTCTGAAGAGACCGAACGCTACAACCAGGCTCTGCCGGAGATTGTGTGATGCAGATCGATGACGACACCGCTGCCCTGCTCGACGCGCTGCTGCCGCAAGTGCCCTTCGACGGCTGGACGCAGACCTCCATCCGCAACGCCCTGGCCAGCATCGGCCAGCCGCCGGAAGATGCGGTGCTGATGTTTCCGAACGGCGCCGGCGAGATGATTGAAAGCGCCTTCGCGCTGATGGACCAGCGCATGGCGACCGAAGCCGCCGCCGCGGACCTCGCCGCCTACCGAGTCCCTGCGCGCGTCCGCGCGGTCATCAACATTCGCCTGGAACAGACAAGCGGGAACAAGGAGGCGATCCGCCGCGCCCTTTCCTGGCTCAGCCTGCCGACGCATGCCCCGGTCGCCGCGCGGATCACCGCCGCCACCGTCGATGCCATCTGGCACGCCGCCGGCGACACGTCCGCGGATTTCTCCTGGTACACCAAGCGCGGCATCCTCGCCGCGGTCTACACCGCGACCCTGCTGTATTGGCTGCGCGACCATTCCGAAGGCGACGAGGATACGCTTCGCTTCCTCGACCGCCGGCTGGCCGACGTCGCGCGGATCGGCAAACTCCGCAAGCGCTTCGAGTCGCGCTGCGGCAGGCTGCTCCCCCGCCGCCCCGCCCCGATCGCGCCGCAGGCGTAAGCAAAGCAAGACCTACTTTTTGTGAACAAAAAGTAGCAAAAAACTTTATTATGCTGGGCCATGGGCATTGTCGGTGACAACGCCCCACCGCTTTTTTTAAAAAGCGGCTACTTCCTTCGACCCCACGGGGACGAGTGAACCAGCCGTCTGCAAGGAGAATTGCTCGACCAGCCGGGTCAGTTCTTGCGCCTGTCCCGCCAGGCTGTGGCTCGCCGCCGTCGCCTCTTCCACCATGGCGGCGTTTTGCTGCGTCACCTGGTCCATCTGCCGGACAGCGCCGTTCACCTCGCCCAGCTGCGCCGCCTGGGACTGCGCCATCGCCGCGATCTCGCCCACCAGACCGTTGAGCTGCCCGACCTGGGCGGCGATCCGCGCCAGCGAGGTGCTAGTCTCGCCGACCAGCCTCACCCCGGAAGCGACCTGCGTGCCCGAGGCCGAGATCAGCGCCTTGATCTCCTTCGCCGCCTCCGCCGAACGCTGCGCCAGCGCCCGCACTTCGACCGCGACCACGGCAAAGCCGCGCCCGGCCTCACCGGCCCGCGCCGCCTCGACCCCGGCATTCAACGCCAGGAGATTGGTCTGGAAGGCGATCTCGTCGATCACGCCGAGGATCTGGCCGATCGCGGTGACGGTCTCGCGCAGCACGTCGCCGGAACGCGCGGCATCGCCCTGCGCGTCGGTCACCAGGCGCCGCGCCGCGCCGGCCCCCTCCGCGGTGCGGCGCACTGTGCCGGTGATCTCGTCCAGCGAGGTCGCGGCCTGCGCCAACGTCTCCGCCTGGCGGCTGGTGCGCTTCGCCAGATCGTCAGAGGCCGCGGCGATCTCCCCCGCACCGCTGCGTACGCCGCCGGTGTTGCGCGCGATCTCGCGCATCGTCTGCTGCAGCCGCTCCATGGCGGCGTTGAAATCAGTCCGCAGCTTTTCATAGTCGCCGGGCAGCGTCTGGTTCAGGCGAAACGTCAGGTCGCCCTCAGCCAGCCGCACCAGCCCCTGCCCGACCGAACTCACCACGATCTCCGCCTGCTCGGCGATAATCCGGGCCTGCAAACGCTGCCGTTCCTCCTCCGTCACTGCCGCCTGCACGGAAGCCGCCTGATCGGCCTCGATCTTGTCCAGTGCCGTCTTGCGGAAGGTAAACATCGCTTTCGTCATCCGGCCGACGCAGTCCCGATAATTCGTGAAATTGATCGGCGCCTCGAGATCCCCCGTCGCCAACCCTTCCATCCGCACCACCGTGCCGACATAGGGCCCGGCAATCGCCTCCCGCAGCACCACGCCGAGAATCGCCGCACTCAGCAATGCCGCGCCACAGATCGTCACCATCGCCGCGAAACCAATGTCGCCCGCCGCAAACAAAAGCCCCGCGGCGCCACACAAAGCCACGAGCCCCACCTGCAAGCCAAACGCCACCGCCAACTTCAGACGAATCGGCGCAATCTCTCGAAACCAACCCAGCATTGCTTCAGCCCTTATTTTGCAACCGAGGATTGCAGAGCCGTACCTAAAAAGCCATTACAAAATTAACAAATTTTTTTGTTTTTGTTAGAGCTGCCTCAAGGCAAGCGAAGGAGAAGGCTACTTTTTGTGAACAAAAAGTAGCAAAAAAACTTTGTTAATGCTGGGCCATGGGCGTTAGCGGCGACAACGCCCATGGCCCAGCATAGCCAAAAAATTTTGCGCCGCTTTTTTTAAAAAGCGGCTACTTTCTTCGTTAGGCAGCCGTGCCGCCGATCGTCAGGCCGGACATTTTCATTGTCGGCTGGCCCACGCCCACAGGCACGCCCTGGCCGTTCTTGCCGCAGGTGCCGATACCCGGGTCCAGCTCCGGGTCGTTGCCGATCATCTCCACCTTGGTCAGCGCATCCGGCCCGTTGCCGATGAGCGTTGCCCCCTTCACCGGCGCGCCGATTTTTCCGTCCTCGATCAGATAGGCTTCGGACGCCGAGAACACGAACTTGCCGGAGGTGATGTCGACCTGCCCGCCGCCAAAGTTCACGGCATAGAGGCCGCGCTTCACGGATTTGATCATCTCCTCCCTCGTCGCGTCGCCGGCCAGCATGACCGTGTTGGTCATGCGCGGCATCGGGGAATGCGCGTAGGATTGGCGCCGGCCGTTGCCGGTGGCCCGCATGTTCATCAGCCGCGCGTTCTGGCGGTCCTGGATGAAGCCGACGAGAATCCCGTCATCGATCAGCGTGGTGCGCGAGGTTGGCGTACCTTCGTCATCGATGGTGAGCGAGCCGCGCCGGTCGGGCAACGTGCCGTCATCGACCACCGTCACGCCCTTGGAGGCGATGCGGCTACCCATCAGCCCGGAGAAGGCAGAGGTCTGCTTGCGGTTGAAATCCCCTTCCAGCCCGTGGCCGATCGCCTCATGCAGCAGAATCCCCGGCCAGCCAGCGCCCAGCACCACCGGCATCTCCCCGGCCGGCGCCGGAACGCTCTCCAGGTTCACCGCCGCCTGGCGGATCGCCTCGCGCACAGCACCTTGCCAGAAATTAGGGTTCATCAGCGGCGCGTAGGAGGTGCGGCCGCCGGCGCCATGGCTGCCGGATTCGCGGCGGCCATTCTGCTCCAGCACGACGGAAACGTTGATCCGCACCAGCGGCCGCACATCGGCGACGCGCTGGCCGTCGGCGCGCAGAATTTCCACCACCTGCCACTCGCCGGCGATGCTGGCCATCACCTGCACCACGCGGGAGTCCGCACCGCGCGCAAACGCGTCGATTTCGCCCAGCAGCGTCGCGCGGCTGGCGAACGGCAGTTCCGCGAGCGGGTTCAAGCCGGCATAAAGTGGGGCCGCGGCGGCAGCGGGGCCGGCGGCGGTCACCGCCTGCTCCATGGCTTTGGCGGCCTTGATGGTCGCCGCCGCCCGCGCAAGTGCTGCGTCGGAAAGTTCCCCGGCATGGGCGTAATAGCTGGCTTCCCCCAGCACCGCGCGCAGGCCGAACCCGCGGCGCGTGTCGAAGCTGGCGGCGCGAATGCGGCCGTCATCCAGGCTGATCGATTCCGACTCCCGGTATTCCAGGAACAGCTCACCGTCGTCGGCGCCATCCGTCGCGGTGGCGATGTGTTTTCCGGCGCTTAACCGGTCGAGGCCGTTCTCGCTATGAAACAACTTCTCGGCGATGGTCAGGGCTTCGGTCATGCTTTTACTCCGCGGCGGCAAGTTCCGGCGCCAACATGCGCCGGGGCGTCGCGCCACGCAAACCATGCAAGGCGCAAACCGCGGCGGCGAGCAGCAGCACTGCGTTCAGCTCATGCACATAGCCCAGCCCGGCGGCGCCCAACACGGCCGTGGCCATGCCCAGAACATACTGCAACGCCACGAGCCCGGCGAGGAGCAAAAAATTGTCCCGCAGCCCGGGATATTTTTCTCCGCCCCGCAGGCCGAGTACGGCAGTCGTGAGCACGGTCAGGAAGGTGATCGTGGCGAGCCCCCGGTGAAAAAACTGCACGGTCGCTTTGTTGGCGATAAAATTCGTCCAGGCCGGGTGCAGCGCGAACAGGCCGGGCGGCACCAGGTGCCCGTCCATCAGCGGAAAACTGTGGAACATCGTGATGGCGTTGGTAGTGGCGACCAGCGCCCCGAAGCCCATGGTAACGAACACCAGAAGCACACTGGCCAAGGCCCAGGGCCGCAGCCAGGACAAGCCCTCAACCACCGGCGGCGCCGGCCGCTTCACCGACAAGCCGGTCCACAGGAGCCAAATGAAAATCAGCATGGCGGACAAAAAATGCGGCGCCGCCCAGAGCGGCGACGGCATCACCATCCCGGGCGCCAGCCCGGTGCGCACCATGTACCAGCCGAACACCGCCTGCGCCCCGCCGGCCGCGAAAATCGCCAGGACCAGCACCATCAGCCGGCGCGGCAGGCGGCGCTGCCAGACAAACACGACGAAGGGGACCAGAAAAACCAGCGCCATCAGCCGGCCCCAGTTGCGGTCCCAGAACATCGGCCAGAACAGCGCCTTGAATTTTTCGAGCGTCACCGGCTGCGCCTGGAACTGCGCCGTCTGCTGGTAGAGCGCGAACATGTGGTTCCAGGCGGCGGCGTTCAGCGGGGGGATGAAGCCGGTGAGCGGCTGCCAGGTCTGGATCGCGAAACCGGCCCCGATGGTGCGCACATGCCCGCCGCCCACGACCATGCCGAACACCATGAAGGCCAGCAGCAGCAGCCAGTTGCCGACCGCCTTGTCCCCCGCCGGCTTCACCGCGCGCCGCGCAGCCGGTGCAGCAGCAGCAGGCAGGCGGTGAGCAGCAACACCGCATCCATCTGATGCACGACACCGATATCGAACATTTTCGAGACCAGTGCCGCCACACCCAGGATGAATTGGAGGATCACGAAACCGCCGACCAGCAGCCCCGCATCGCGCACCGGCTTCGGCGCGTTGCTGCGCAGAACCGCCGTCGCGGTGGTCAGCAGCACGAGCACAGTCAGCGACGCCAGCGCCTGGTGGTTGAACAGCACCGCCGGCTTGTCGGCGAACATGTTCATCGTGAGGTACCCCGGCGGCGGCGCGCCCATGCCGGTATTCTTCGCCAGATTAAAAGCGTCGATCGCATGCGTGCCGGACACGAAGGTCCCGGCGAACATTGTCGCACCCAGGCAGATGATCGAGGCGATGGCCAGAAACTTGATTTTTCGCGTGCCCGGCAGCGCCACCGGCTCCGGCTGCAGCACCGTCAGTGCGGTCCAGAACACCGAAATATAGAGGAACATCGCGAAGCTGAAATGCAGGCTGAGCCGCCAGGGCTGCACCGCCACGCTGTTCGGGTCGAAGCCCGAGGCGACCATGAACCAGCCGATCGCCCCCTGCAGCCCGCCCATGATGAAGAGCAGAATCAGCCAGGGGATCAGCCGCGCCTCGATGCGCCGCGTGGCGATGAAGGCGACCAGCGGCACGAAAAACACCACGCCGATCAGCCGGCCCCACAGCCTGTGGAGATATTCCGGCCAGAACAGCGCCTTGAAGCCGGCAAGGTCCATGCCCTGATGCAGGATCTTGTATTGCGGGATGGTTTGGTACAGCGCGAACATCTTGTTCCACGCGGCGGTGGAGAGCGGCGGCAGGGTGCCGATGATCGGATCCCAATCCATGATCGACAGGCCCGAGCCGGAATCACGCGTATAGCCGCCGATGCCGACCATCACCCAGATCATGAAACACGATGTCAGCAGCCAGGCTGCCACCAATTTCCGGTTCTGCCGGCTGGCCGCCATATTTCCGGTGCGCTGCCCCAAAATCACTTCGGACATTTTTTACTCCCACGTCAAAGACAGCAGCCGCTTTTTGAAAAAAGCGGCGCAAAAACTTTCTCGCCATGCTGGGTCATGGGCAGCGTCGCCGCCAGCGCCCATGGCCCAGACTCACAAAGTTTTTTGCTACTTTTTGTTCACAAAAAGTAGGCCTTACTCGCTTATTCCCCCACCAGCGCCCGCGCAAACTCCGCCGGATCAAAATCCTGCAGATCCGCCATCTGCTCGCCGGTGCCCACGGCGTGGATCGGCAGGCCGAACTGCTCGGCCAACGCCACGACGATGCCGCCCCGCGCCGAGCCGTCCAGCTTGGTCACGATCAGCCCGGACAGATCGACCATGTCCTTGAAGATCCCGACCTGGGTGATGGCGTTCTGACCGGTGGTGGCATCGAGCGTCAGCAGCACGGCATGCGGCGCGGTCGGGTCCAGCTTGCGGATCACGCGGATGATTTTCTGCAGCTCTTCCATCAGCGCGGTCTTGTTGTGCAGCCGCCCGGCGGTGTCGATCAGCAGCACGTCGGCGCCGATTTTCTGCGCCCGCGCCAGTGCGTCATGGGCCAGCGAGGCGGCATCCGAGTTGGGCGGCGCGGTCACCACCTCGGCGCCGGCGCGCGTGCCCCACACCTGCAGCTGCTCCACCGCCGCGGCGCGGAACGTGTCGCCCGCCGCCAGCACCGGCACCAGCCCGGCCGCGCGATACTGCGCCGCCAGTTTGCCGATGGTTGTGGTCTTGCCCGCCCCGTTCACCCCGGTCATCAGGATTACATAGGGTTTTTTCGCCCGATCGAGGATCAACGGCTTCGCCACCGGCGCCAGGACCTTGGCGATTTCCGCCGCCAGGGTCTCCTTTACCTCCTGGTCGGTGACCTCCTTGCCGAAGCGCGTGCTGCGGAAATCGCGGATCACCCGGTTCGCCACATCGACGCCAAGGTCGGCCGCGATCAGCTGTTCCTCCAGCTCCGCCAGCGCCTCGTCATCGAGCTTGCGCTTGGTGAAGGTGGCGGTGATGCCGTCGGTGAGCCGTGCCGCGCTGCGCGACAGGCCGGATTTCAGGCGGCCGAAAAAGCCCGATATCGCCATCAGACCCACTCCTCCAGCGCACCCACGAATGACGTCTCGGCCGGGCCGCGCATGGTCACGCGGCCTTCCTCATTCCAGCTGATCACCAGCTCCCCGCCATCCATCACCACGGTGGCGCTGCGCCCGGTCAGCTCGCGCCGGTAGGCGTTCACCAGCGTGGCGCAGGCCCCCGAACCACAGGCCAAGGTCAGGCCGGCACCACGCTCCCACACCCGAAGCAGAATACGCGTCGGGCTCTCGACCTGGGCGAAACCGATATTGGCCCGCTCGGGAAACAATTTGTGCTTCTCCAGCACCGGGCCGATGCTCTCGATCGGCAGATGCTCAAGATCATCGACGAAGAAGGTGGCATGCGGATTGCCCATCGAGCACGCCGCCGGGTCCGCCACCGGGCCCATCGACAGGTTCAGATGCAGCGTGTCCATCGCGCCGGAAAGCGGGATTCCCTCCCAGTCCAGCCGCGGCGGGCCCATATCCACCTCGACCAGGCCCGGCCCGATGATTTCCGCCGGCAGCAGACCGGAGACGGTGCGCACCGTGACCTTCCGCTCACCGCTCTCCTCGGCCATCAGCGCTGCAACACAGCGCGTGGCGTTGCCGCAGGCCCCGGCTTCGGTGCCGTCAGCGTTGAGAATGCGCATGAACACATCGGCCTGCGCCTCCGGGTCGCGCTCCAGCACGATCAGCTGGTCGCAGCCGACGCCAAGGCGGCGGTCTGCGATGCGGCGCACCACGTGCGCGGGAAAGGAAAGACGTTGTTCACGCGCGTCCAGCACCACGAAATCGTTGCCGGCGCCATGCATTTTCACAAAGGGGATGGACATGCCGGTTCAGTAGCGCGCGGCGGCGGGGGAAGGAAGCGGCCGCTTTTTGAAAAAAGCGGCGCAAAAACTTCTTTTATGCTGGGCCATGGGCTGTGTCGCCGACAACGCCCCAGGCCCAGCATTAATAAAGTTTTTTTGCTTCTTTTTGTTCACAAAAAGAAGTCTTCCTTTTTCGTCCTAATGCCCGGCATTCGCGCCGGAGAAATCCGGGGCAAGGCCGGAGGCGGCCAGCTGCCCGGCCAACTCCGATTTCAGCTTCGACAACCCGGCCTCGGACGAGCTCTCGGCGCGGGCGACCAGCACCGCCTGGGTGTTGGAGGCCCGCAGCAGCCACCAGCCTTCCTCGGTGGTGACGCGCACGCCATCGGTGTCGGAGACCTTGTCGCCGCTCGCCTTCAGCCGTTCGGCCACTTCCTGCACCACCTGGAATTTCCGGCTTTCGGCGCAGTCGAAGCGCAGTTCCGGGGTGTTGACCACGCTGGGCAGGCCGGCGCGGAACTCGCCGACGGTCTTGGTGCTGCGCGCGATCACGCCCAGCACGCGCACGGCGGCGTAGAGCGCGTCGTCAAAACCGTACCATTTGTCGTTATAGAAGATGTGACCGGACATCTCGCCCGCCAACGGCGCGCCGAGCTCGGCCATCTTGCTCTTGATCAGGCTGTGCCCGGTCTTCCACATGAGCGGCTGGCCGCCGGCTTTCGCGACCTCATCGAACAGCACCTGGCTCGCCTTGACGTCGGCGATGATGGTGGCGCCGGGATGCGCGCGCAGCACGTCGCGCGCCATCAGGACCAGGAACTGGTCGCCGTAGAGGATATGTCCTTCGTTATCGACCAGGCCGATGCGGTCGGCATCACCGTCGAACGCGATGCCGACATCGGCGTTCTCTTTCTTCACCGCGGCGATCAGCTGCTCGAGGTTCTTCGGCACGGTGGGGTCCGGGTGATGCGCCGGGAAAGTGCCGTCGATCCTGCCGTTGAGAACCTTATGCTCGCCGGGCAGCTCGGCCAGGAGCCTGGCCAACACGTCGCCGGCCGCGCCGTTGCCATTGTCCCACACCACTTTCAGCTTCTTCGCGCCGTCCCAGTCCTGCAGCAGGCGGGCGACGTAGGCGGCGCTGACATCGAGCTGTTCGAGGCTGCCTCGGCTTTCCGGCACGACCTGGCCCGCAGCGGCACGGGCGCCGAGATCGAGAATATCCTTCCCGAAGAACGGTTTCTTGCCGACCATCATCTTGAAGCCGTTGTAATTGGCCGGATTGTGGCTGCCGGTCACCATCACCGCGCCATCGGTCGGGCCGGTGAAGGCGGCGAAATACAGCATCGGGGTCGGGCCGCAGCCGATCGAGACCACCTCGGCGCCGCTGGCGACGAGGCCCTTGATCAGCGCCGCTTCCAGCGTCGGCGAGGAAAGCCGCCCGTCACGGCCGACGGCGATGCGCTTGCCGCCTTGCTCGGCGATGATCGAGCCGAACACGCGGCCGATGGCGAAGGCATCCGCCTCGCCCAGCGTATCGCCGACAATGCCGCGAATGTCGTATTCGCGGAGCGTGCTTTCATGGAACTGGTGGGAAAATGTCATGTCCGTCTCACCCGCTAAATTTTTTTGATCCCCGGGCTGCCGGCAGCCCGCGCCGACGCCGCCGGAAGGCGGCATCGCCTCACGAATTCACGTATTTCTTCAGGAATTCCCGCACCGAGGCCCCAAGATCCGGCCGCGCCAGGGCGAAGGCAATCTGCGCTTCCAGGTAGCCGGCCTTGTCCCCGCAATCGAAGCGCGTGCCTTCGAATTTCAGGCCATGGAACGGCGCGCCGCCGATCAGCTTGGCCATCGCGTCGGTCAGCTGCACCTCGTTGCCGGCGCCGCGCTCCATCTGCGAGAGATAAGCGACCACTTCCGGCAGCAGGATGTAGCGGCCGATGATCGAGAGGTTGGACGGCGCATCCTGCGGCGCTGGCTTCTCGACCAGCCCCTTGACCTCGACGCGGTTGCCCTCGGTCTCGCCCGTCTTCAGAATGCCGTACCGGTTGGTGTGTTCGGGCGGCACCTCGGAGATCGCGACGACATTGCCGCCGGTCTCACGATGCACCTGCGCCAGCTGCTCCATGCAGGGCGTGTCGCTCAGCACCAGGTCATCGGGCAGCAGGATGGCGAAAGCGTCATCGCCGATGAACGTGCGGGCGCACCAAATCGCATGGCCAAGACCGAGCGGCACCTGTTGGCGCACGGTGGAGATCGAGCCCGGCGGCATCGCCTCGGAACGCAGCAGATTCAGGGCCTCACGCTTATCGCGCTCGGCCAGCGTGGCTTCCAGCTCGAAGGCAATGTCGAAATGGTCGATAAGTGCGGTCTTGCCGCGACCGGTGACCATGCAGAATTGCTCGATACCCGCGGCGCGCGCCTCGTCCACCGCATACTGGATCAGCGGCTTGTCCACGACGGGGAGCATTTCCTTGGGCATCGCCTTGGTCGCCGGCAAAAACCGCGTACCAAGTCCGGCGACTGGAAGTACGGCCTTACGCAAAGGTTTCACCAAAGAACTCTCCCTCTAAATCGTCCGGTCCACATTTTCTATCATAGCCACCCACACATAGGAGCGACAAGCGCGCCCCATGAGAGGCCCGGGGTTTATTCTCAAAAACGTAACTCTGTGTCTTTTTCATGTTCCCCCGGCCCCCTAACTAACCATTTTTGTTACGGCCTGATTACTTTGGGTTAAGCCTGCTTTACGCGGCTTTCCGGAGCGAGAAGCAGCCGCTTTTCGAGCCAAAGCGGCGCAAAAACTTTTGTTATGCTGGGTCATGGGCTGTGTCGGCGACAACGCCCCTGGCCCAAGTTCACAAAGTTTTTTTGCTACTTTTTGTTCACAAAAAGTAGTCTTACCTTCTCTTCACTTACCGCCGCGGATTTTTCCCAGGACCCAGAGCGTGACACCGGCATTCGCCACGGCGGCCAGAAGCAGGATCCTCGGCGCGCCGAGCCCGCCGGCATAGAGCCCGGCGGTGAGCCCCGCCCCCGCTACGCTGGCCAGCGCATTCATGATGTTGTTGGCGCCCACCATACGCGCCCGCTGCGAGGGCGCGGCGCACTCCTGCAGCAGCACATAGAGCGGCACCGAGAACCCGCCGCCGCAGATCGCCAGGGCCAGCAGATCCGCAAGCAGCCCCCAGCCAAGGCCGCTCGACAATACCGCCGGAACGTTCGCCAGCACCGGGGCATAAGCCGCCAGCAGGGCAAAACCCGCGGTGAAGAGCGAAACGCCAAAGCCGCAGGCCACCACGTAATGCAGCAGCGCCGCGGCCCGCACCAGCCGCGCCACGCCGAGCGAGCCGATGCCCACCCCCACTGCGAACACGCCCAGCATCAAGGTCACCACCGTGCCGCTGCCATGCAGCACGTCACGCGCCAGGGTCGGAAATTCCGCGAGCACGATCGTGCCCATCGCCCAGAACCAGCTGATGCCCAGCACCGCGAACCAGATTTTCGGTCCGCTCGCCGCCAGGCGGAGAAGCGAGACACTGCTGGAGAGGATGTTCCACCCGGGCCGCAGACCCGGCTGTGCCACTTGGGTTTGCGGAATCGCCCAGGCCGCCAGAATCCCCGCCACGGCCACCGCGAGGCAGGCAACCGAGGCGGCGATCGCGCCATGGGGCAGCACCACCAGCAGCCCGCCCGCCACAGTGCCAAGCAGGATGCCGACGAAGGTGCCCGCCTCGATCAGCCCATTCCCCGCCACCAGCGCGTCACCGGCGAAAAAATCCGGCAGAATCCCGTATTTGAGCGGCGAGAAAAACGTCGCCTGCACGCCCAGGCCAAACAGCACCGCCATCAGCACCGCGAAATTTCCCGTGAGAAAGCCGAGGCTGGCGAGCAGCATCAGCCCGAGTTCCCAAAACTTCACCAGCAGGATCAGCCGGGATTTTTCCCTGGCATCGGCGAGCTGCCCCGCCGTGGCCGAAAAAACCGCGTAAGGGAGGAGAAAGATCCCGCCGGCCAGCGCCACCAGCACCGGCCCCAGATGCGCCAGCCGGTACAGCGCCAACACCACCAGCGCGTTCTTGAACAGATTATCGTTGATGGCGCCGAGCGCCTGGGTGACGAACAACGGCAGAAATTTTTTGTGCCGCAGCAGCGAGACGGCGGAAATCGGCTCAGACAAAAGAAAGCGGCCGCTTTTTAAAAAAAGCGGCGCAAAAATTTTTGTTATGCTGGGTCATGGGCATTGTCACCGACAAAGCCCGTGGCCCAGATTCATAAAGTTTTTTTGCTTCTTTTTGTTCACAAAAAGAAGTGCTTCCCTTTGCTCTAGGCATCCCGGACCGGGATCAGCACCAGGCTGCCCCAGGCGCAGGCCATGCCGGTCAGCAGCCCGCCCAGCACGTCGGCCACGAAATGATAGTCCGCGCCGACCAGCCCCACCATCACCAGCCCGATCAGCCCGCCCCATAGCCAGCGGTAGCGCGGCATTTTCGTCCACAGCACGCAGAGCGGTGCCGCGATATAGGCGGTATGGCCGGAGGGAAACCCGCCATAGAGGGTGCTCATGGCGAGCGGGTGGAAATTGTAGATGCCGTCGTACAGCCAGGTATCCGGCCAGGGCCGGCCGATCAGCCATTTCAGCTCATCCTTGGCCGCCGTGCCCGCCAGCGTGGCGACGCTGGCGGCGAGGTACAAGCGGTTTACGGCGCCGGCACCGCGGAGTTTCCGCACCAGCGTATACAGCAGAAAAAGCGCCGCCAAGGGTAAGGAAAACAGCGACGGCACGGCGCAGGCCTGGAACACAGGCCGCAGCACCCGGTGTTCGGCGAAAAACTCCGCCACCGGCCGGTCCACGAACAGCATGCACAGCACCACGGTCACCGCCAGCGTGGCGGCGAACACGAATATCGGCCGCGCCGGAGCGCCGGCGCCGATCCGCGCGGCGTAACTCAGGGCAGTAGAACGGTGCTGCCGGTGGTCTTCCGGCTTTCCAGCGCGATATGCGCCGCGGCGGCCTCGGCCAGCGGAAAGCTCTGGTTGACCTGGATTTTCACACCACCTGAACTGACCACGTCGAACAGGTCCTGGCTCACCGCCTCCAGATCCGCATGCGAGGCGATATAGGTGGCAAGCGTCGGCCGGGTCAGGAACAGGCTGCCTTTGGCGCTCAGGACCGAGATATCGATCGGCGGCACCGGACCGGAAGCGTTGCCGTAGCTCACCATCATCCCGAGCGGGGCCAGGCAATCCAGGCTGGCATTGAAGGTATCCTTGCCGATGCTGTCATACACCACCGGCACCATCGCCCCGCCGGTGACCCGCCGCACCTCGGCCGCCAGATGCGCATGGCCGACGATGGTATGGGTGGCGCCGTTCGCCATCGCCAGCGCCGCCTTCTCCTCGCTGGAGACCACGCCAATGACATTGACGCCGAGATGGCGCGCCCATTGGCAAATGATCAGCCCGACGCCGCCGGCCGCGGCGTGCACCAGGATGGTCTGGCCCTTCTGCACCGGAAAGGTCCGGCGCAGCAGGTATTGCGCGGTCATGCCCTGCAGCATCATCGCCGCACCGGTCTTGAAATCGATGCTTTCCGGCAGCTTCACCAGCCGGTCGGCCGGGATCACACGCTCGGTCGCGTAGGCACCGATCGGCCCGCCGGCATAGGCCACGCGGTCGCCCGCCCGCAGCCCCTGCACCGCCTCACCCACTTCCAGGACCACCCCGGCCCCCTCCATGCCGATGGTCGCCGGCAGCGGCGCCTTGTACAGGCCGGTGCGGAAATACACGTCGATAAAGTTCAACCCCACCGCCTCATGGCGGACCAGCGCCTCATTGGGGCCAGGCTGCGGGGTGGGGACCTGTTCCCATTTCATCACCTCTGGCCCGCCATTGGCGTGAATACGAATTGCTTTGGTCATCGACCTTAAACTCCGGCGTTCATTTTTTCTAGATTCAGGAGGGCACGCTTTGTGGCCAGGCCATCGCCACCGGAATACCCGCCAAGCCCCGTGCTGCCCAGCACGCGGTGACAGGGAATCAGGATCGGGATCGGGTTGGCGGCATTGGCGCCGCCGACCGAACGGGGTGAGCCGCCGGCCACCATCGCGATCTCGCGATAGCTGCGCGTCTGCCCATGGGGAATGTCGCGCAGCGCCGCCCAAATTTTCTGGCGATAGGCGCTGCCTTGCGGCCGCAACGGCAGGTCATCCAGCGGGCCGCCGTCAAAATACCGCTCCAGCGCCGCCTTGGCACGCAGCAGCACGGGCGAGGGATCCTGCACACTGCCCCAGCCCCATTCCAGGGCGACGATCTCCTCGTCCTCGGCGAAAATTGTCAAATCGCCGACCGGTGAGTGCATGGATAATGCGGGCATGATGCCCCAGGCTAATCTCTGGGCAGGAGCGGATCAAGGAGGCGTTGCCGGCGCCCACGCCCATGCCCCAGCATAACAAAGTTTTTTGGCTACTTTTTGTTCACAAAAGGTAGTCTTCCCCTTGCTTTTGTTAGTTTAACGCCAAGGCTCCTCCGGCCAGTCGTGCTTGGGATAACGGCCGCGCATGTCGCGCCTGGCATCGGCCCAGCCGCCGCGCCAGAAGCCGGCGAGGTCCGCGGTGATCGCCACCGGCCGCCCGGCCGGCGAGAGCAAGGCCAGCTGCAGCGGAATTTTGCCCCCCGCCAGCGCCGGGGTGGCGTCGACGCCATAAAACACCTGGGCGCGGGCCGAAGCCACCGGCACCGGCCCGGTATAGTCGATGCGCACCGTCCCCTTCGGCAGGCGCAGCTCCACCGGCAGCTCCTTATCGAGCCGCAGCGCCTGCTCATGCGTCATCAGGGCGCGCAGGATCTGATGCAGATCGACGGTTCTGGCCTCGCGCAGATTGGTCATCCCGGCCAGATACGGCGCCAGCCACTCTTCCGGTCCCGCCGCCAGGACTTCTTTCGACAGGTCAGGATAAGTGTCGTCGACGCGGCGCATCACCGCCACCCGCGCCTGCAGATTTTGCACCGCCTCGGTCCAGTCGAGCTGGTCGAGACGGGTGGAAAGAGCCTTCGCCAAAGCCGCCGGGGCGTCCAGCGCATCGGCGGGAAAGGTGCGGTCAGCCAGCACCAGCGCGCCAAGCCGCACCCGCTCGCGCACCAGCACGCCCCCGGTGCCGGGATCGAACCCTGAATCCCGCGTTGTGGTGCAGCGCGCCGCCAGCACCGGCGGCAAAGCGTCAGGGTCCAGCGGGGCGGCGAGGCGGATGCGGTTGCCCTTGGCCTCCAGCGCCGCCACCGCCAATAAACGGCTCTTGCGCAGCGGATCGGTGGGGCCGAGCGCGCCGCTGCCGCCGCCCGAAAGACGGTAGGAGCCCGGCTCGCCGCGCGCCTGGCCGATGCGGTCCGGGAACGCCGCCGCCAACAGCGCGCCGGGATCGCCGAAAGCCGGGACCGTCCCGGCGCCCAACCGGTTGCGGTAGATTTTTGCCGCGTGCCTGATGCGGGAAAGCCCGGCGCGGTCGCCTTCGATCTTGCCCGCCAGCGCGTCGAGCCGGAGCAAAAGATCCGCCGAGGCATCGCGGCCGAGCGGGTCGCGCTCCTCCAGGATCGCGGCAATGTCCGCCGCCAAAGCGCGCTCCGGCTTTTTCTCGGACACCAGCATCATCGCCGCCAGGCGCGGCGTGGCGCGCAGCCGCGCCATCTCACGGCCGAGCCTGGTCAGCCGCCCGGCCGCGTCCAGCGCCCCGAGATCGGTGAGCAAGGCTTTTGCGCCCTTCACCGCGCCGACCGGCGGCGCATCGATGAAGGGCAGGCTTTCCACCGCCTCGCCCCAGGCGGCGCAGGCCAACACCAGACCAGACAATTCGGCCTCGAGAATCTCCGGCGTCTCGAACAGAGCGAGGCCGCGATGCAGCGCCTCGGACCACAGCCGGATCGCCACCCCCTTCCCCTGCCGCCCGGCGCGGCCGGAACGCTGCGTCGCCGCCGCCCGGCTGATGCGCAGCGTGGCGAGACGGGTGAGCCCGCTGGTGCCGTCCAGCTTCGGCGCGCGGCGGAACCCGCCATCGATGACGATGCGCACGCCCGGCACGGTGAGCGAGGTTTCCGCGATCGAGGTCGCCAGCACCACGCGGCGCTGCTCATGCTGGCGCAACGCCAGATCCTGCGCCGCCACCGGCAGGTCGCCATGCAGAGGCAGCACCAGCGCCGGGCAATTTTCCAGCCCTGCCTGGGTGCGGCGGATTTCCGCCATACCCGGCAAAAATACCAATATGTCGCCCGGATGCGCCACCAAAGCCTCGCGCACCGCCTTGGCCGCCGCATCGGGCAGATCGCGTGGACCAGCAATATCCCGCTTGGTGTGGTGCACGTCCACCGGAAACATCTTGCCGTCGCTCTCGATCAGTGGGGCGTCCAGGAGCGAGATAAGTTTCTGCGCTTCCGCCGTCGCGGACATCGCCAGGATGCGCAGTTCCGGGCGCAGGCCGCGCTGCAGGTCCAAGGTCAGCGCCAGCGCCAGATCCGCCTCCTGCGCGCGCTCATGCACCTCGTCGAAAATCACGCAGCCGATGCCGGTCAGGCCCGGATCGGCCAGCAACCGGCTGGTCAGCAGCCCTTCGGTGATCACCTCGATGACCGTGTGCTCCGAGACCGCACTCTCCAGCCGCGTGCGAAAGCCGACCCGCCCGCCCACCGGCTCGCCCAGCAGGCTCGCCATGCGCATCGCCGCCGCCCGCGCCGCCAGCCGGCGCGGCTCCAGGAGCAGGATCTTGCCGATGCCCGCCTGCATCAGCGCCAGCGGCACCGCCGTGGTCTTGCCGGCACCCGGCGGGGCGACCAGCACGGCGTTGCGGCCCTCTGGGCGCAGCTGGTCCAGCAGCGCCGGCAACACGTCGGAGACCGGCAGATCGGGGAAAGCAAGCAATTCAGTCATCGCGCCCGGATACCATTACGGCGCGGTCCGTGCGATATTCCCCCATGCGTTTTCTGTTGCTGGCCCTGCTCTGCCTCTTGCCGGGCGTCGCACACGCCGCCGCGAGCGAAGTGTTTTCGACCCCGCGCGACAGCGTGCAGCTCATTTCCCAAGCCAATACGGCCACGGACGGAACCCTCACGCTCGGGCTGAAATTGTCCCTAAAGCCGGGCTGGCATATCTACTGGTCCAATCCCGGCGATGCCGGGTTCGCGCCCACGCTTGTGCCACAGGCTCCGACGATTTTCGGGCCGCTCCGCTTCCCGCCGCCCGCTTTGTTCCTGCAAGGCCCGGTCGCCGCCTATGTGCTGTCCGATAACGTTCTGCTCCCCTTCACGGCGCACCATGTGGGAAGCAGCGTGCAAGCGAACGCGAACTGGCTGGTGTGCTCGAACATCTGCGTTCCGGAGCAAACAAGTTTTTCGCTGAAGCTGACCGGCGGCCCCTCTGCCGAAGCGGCGTTGTTCACCCCGCCGCAGATCGCCCCCTCGCCATTTGCCGCGAAAATCTCGCCGGACGGCACCCTGAGCGTTACCGGCCCGACCGCAACGCAGGTCGTCTCCGCCCGCTTCTTCCCCACCACGCCGAACCTTCTGGTCAACGCCGCGCCCCAAAAACTCTCGTTCACCAGCGACGGACTGCGGCTGAAACTCAAGCTTTTGCAGCCGGAGCGTACGAACATATCCGGGGTGCTGGAGCTGACCGACCGCGCCGGGAACATGCAGGCGCTTGACCTCACCGCCGCCCCCGGCCCCAACCCGGCGCACCCGCCTTACCTGCTGCTGGCACTGCTCGGCGGGCTGATCCTCAACCTGATGCCCTGCGTGTTCCCGATCCTGGCGATGAAGGCGCTGGCCATCGCCCGGCTCGGTGGTGCTGCGGCACAAAAAATCCGCCACGAGGCGCTGGGCTACACCGCCGGCGTGCTGGTGGCGATGATGCTGCTGGGCGGCGCGCTGCTGGCCTTACGCGCGCTCGGAAACGAAGTGGGCTGGGGGTTCCAGTTCCAGTCGCCGATTTTCGTCGCGCTGATCGCCTGGCTGATTTTCGCCGCCACGCTGAACCTGGCCGGGCTGTTCGAGCTGACAGCACCCGCAGCGCTGGGGCGGCTTCCCGCGCAGCACAGTTTTTTCACCGGCGTGCTGGCGGTGATTATCGCCACCCCCTGCACCGCGCCGTTCATGGGCGGCGCGGTGGCGGCCGCGCTGACCGCGCCGGCGCCCTACGCGCTGGGCATTTTCATCGCCCTCGGCGTCGGCCTGGCGCTGCCCTTCCTGCTGCTGGCCTTGGCGCCGCGTCTCGCCGGCTTCGTCCCTAAGCCCGGCGTCTGGATGCTCTGGCTGCAACGCGCCCTCGCCATCCCGATGGCGGGCACCTTTCTATGGCTTGCCTGGGTGCTGTCTCGCGAGGCCGGGCCGCGCGGCCTGACCGTGCTGGCCGGCGGCACGGCCATTCTGCTCCTCTCCCTGACGATGCGGCGCTTGCGGCCGCTGGCGCTCGTCTGCCTGCTGCTGCTGCCACTGCTCCACCATGAAGCCGACGCGCGCTCCCTCTCCTGGCCCGACGCCGAGCCCTATTCCACCGCACGGCTCGCCGAACTGCGCGCCGCGCACCAGCCGGTCTTCGTCGATCTCACCGCCGCCTGGTGCGTCACCTGCCTCGTCAACGAGGCGACCACCCTCTCCACCCCGGCGATGCAAACGGATTTTGCCGCCCATCGCGTACAGCTGCTGGTCGGCGACTGGACCAATGGCAACCCGGAAATCAGCGCGCTGCTCGCCGCCAATAACCGCGACGGCGTGCCGCTCTATCTGTTCTACCCTGCCGATGGCGGCGCCCCGAGAATCCTGCCGCAGGTGCTCGACGCTACGATCGTGCGCGCGGCGATTGAGGGGTAAGGCAAGGCAAAGACTACTTTTTGTGAACAAAAAGTAGCAAAAAAACTTTGCTATGCTGGGTCATGGGCGTTGTCGCCGACAACGCCCATGACCCAGCATGATAAAAGTTTTTGCGCCGCTTTTTTCAAAAAGCGGCTACTTTCTTAAACTTTTAGCCTTGCCTGAAGCTGAGCGAACGCGCGTGCGCGGTGGCTGATCCGGTCCTTCACCTCAGCCCCCAGTTCCGCATAGGTCCGATCGTGGCCGAACGGGATAAAGATCGGGTCATAGCCGAACCCGGCTCCGCCCGACGGCACCGGTGCGATCACCCCGTCCGACTGGCCGATATAGGTCGCGGTGCCGCCGTCCGGTGTCGCGAGGCAGATGGCGCAGACGAAGCGCGCGCGCCATTCGTTGGCGGCGGTGGCGGCGGCGATGATGCGCTGGAACGCGGCCGGATAATCCCCCGCCCCGTAGCGCGAGGACAGAATCCCCGGCGCGCCGTTAAGTGCCGCGACGCAGAGGCCGGAATCGTCGGCCAGTGCGGCCTGCCCGGAGGCGCGCATCGCGTGCAGCGCTTTCAACCGCGCATTGGCGGCAAAACTGGTGCCGGTCTCTTCCGGCTCCGCCAGACCAAGCTGCCCGGCGGAGACCGCCTCGATTCCCAGCGGCTCCAGCAGGGTCGCAAATTCCTTGAGCTTGCCCGGGTTGTGGGTGGCGACGAGAATGCGCTTCATGCGCGCCCCGCGGTGCCGGAGAGCATGCCCGGGTCGATCTTGAGCTTGGCCAGCGCCCGCGCCCATTTCGACGGGCAGTCCTCGTCATACACGATCGCCTCATCCGCCGGCACGCTGAGCCAGGCATTCTGCCGGATCTCTTCGTCAAGCTGCCCGGCATCCCAGCCGGCATAGCCCAGCACCAGCAGCCCCTGCGACGGGCCAGCGCCCGCGGCGATGGCCTGCAACACTTCCAGATTCGCCGTCAGCGCGTAATGCTCATCCACCAGCATGCTGCCTTCCACCGTCCAATCGGCCGAATGCAGCACGAAGCCGCGATTGTCGTCGACCGGACCACCGGTACCCAGCCGCACCTGGCGCTGCGGCGGGCTGGGTTCGATCCCCAGCTGGGCCAGAAGCTCCACAAATTTCGGGCGCCTCAGCGGCCGGTTCAGCACCACGCCCATCGCCCCCTCCTGCGTATGCGCGCAGAGAAAGATCACCGTCTGCACAAAGCGCGGGTCCTGCATCGCCGGCATCGCGACGAGTATCTGCCCGGTCAGCCAGTTCGGCTCGCGGGAAACGATCGTATCCGTTTTAGTCATTGCGCACATATATTTCTCACGCCGCCATCCCACCAGCCCCTTAAGACGGGTGCGGCCCTTCACGCCATCCGGCGCATCGGTTAGTTAAGGACACTCCCGAGGGAATAAAGGCAGATTCCATGATCAAGATAGGCGATAAAGTTCCGGCCATGAAACTCATGGTCGCCACGTCGGACGGCCCGCGCGAGGCCGACACGGCGGAGCTGTTCGGCCCCGGCAAGGTGGTCCTGTTCGCAACACCCGGCGCCTTCACCCCGACCTGCAGCGCCAAGCACCTGCCGGGCTTCGTGCAGCACCAGGCCGAACTCAAGGCCAAGGGCGTCGACCGCATCGTCTGCATGGCGGTAAACGACGCCTTCGTGCTGGGCGCCTGGGCCAAGGAGCAGAAGGCCGGGGACGGCATCATCATGCTGGCCGACGGGTCCGGCATGTTCACCAAGGCGCTCGGCCTGGAACTCGACCTCACCGCCCGGGGCCTGGGCATCCGTAGCCAGCGTTTCGCCCTGGTCGCCGTGGACGGTGTCGTCACCCATCTCGCCGTCGAAGAGCCCGGCGGTTTCGATGTCAGCCGCGCCGAGGCGGTGCTCGAAGCCCTTTGATCGCCGCCAGCCCACTGCGCCCATAAGCCTCACCGGCATGAGCCTCTCCATCATCGTGCCGTGTTACAACGAGCGCGCCAACATCGCGCCCATGGTCGCGGCCCTCGACGCCGCGCTCACCGGCATCGACTGGGAAGTCGTCTTCGTCGACGATGACAGCCCGGACGGCACCGCACAGCAGGCGCGGGCCCTTGCGGCCCAGGACCGCCGGGTGCGCTGCATCCGCCGCGTCGGCCGGCGCGGCCTGTCCTCGGCGGTGATCGAGGGCGCGCTCTCCTCCTCCGCCGACTATGTCGCGGTGATCGACGGCGACATGCAGCACGACGAGACCCGGCTGCCGGCAATGCTGAAGGCCGTCACGGACGGCGCCGATCTCGCCATCGGCTCGCGCCATGTCGCGGGCGGCGACAATACCGGCCTCGCCTCGCCGCTCAGGGTCAAACTCTCCAATGCCGGCATCCGCCTCGCGCAAATGCTCGCCAAGGCGCCGGTCCACGACCCGATGAGCGGGTTTTTTCTCCTCCGCCGCGCGCTGTTCGAGCAACTCGCCGGCCGGCTCACCGGCCAGGGGTTCAAAATTCTGCTCGACCTGATGCTGGCCAGCCCGCGCCGCCTCGCCATCGTCGAGGTGCCCTATAAATTCCGCCCGCGTACCGCCGGCGAAAGCAAGCTGGACGCGCTGGTGCTGGCGCAGTTCGCCGGGCTGCTGATCGACAAGACGCTGCGCGGCACCATTCCTCTGCGCTTCATCACCTTCTCGCTGGTCGGCGGCGTCGGCGTGCTGATCAATGTTCTGGTCCTGGAGCTGGCGCGCCGCTTCGGCATGGATTTCGGCCAGGCGCAGACGCTGGGAACAATCGTGGCCATGATCGCCAATTTCCAGCTCAACAACCAACTCACCTACCGCGCGCAACGGCTCAAAGGGGCGCGCGCCTGGCGCGGGCTGCTCGTCTTCCTGCTGGTCTGCGGGCTGGGGGCGATCGCCAATATCGGCATCGCCCGGGCGCTCTATGCTGAAAATCACGGCGGACTGCTCTCCGGCGCCGCGGGGGCCGCCATCAGCGTGGTGTGGAACTACGCGGTCTCCGCCACGCTGGTCTGGCGCGTCCGGTAGTGCATGATGGCAGAAGAAAGTAGCCGCTTTTTGGAAAAAAGCGGCGCAAAAACTTTTGCTCCGCTGGAGCCATGGGCGTTGTCGGCGACAAAGCCCATGACCCAGAGTAATAAAGTTTTTTTGCTTCTTTTTGTTCACAAAAAGAAGTCCTTCCTTTCGTCTGCCCGCTGATGCGGCTCGTCCTTGGAGCCCTGGCGGCACTCACCGTTCTCCGCCTCATCCTCGCCGCGACGGTGCCGCTGACGCCGGACGAGACCTACTACTTCCTCTGGTCGCGGCATCTGCAGGCCGGCTATTACGACGCCCCCTCGATGGTGGCGGTCTGGATGCGCATCGGCACGTCTCTGCTGGGCGATAATCCGCTCGGCATCCGCCTATTGGGGCCGATTTCCGCAGGTTTCGGCACGCTGCTGCTGATGGATGCCGGCGAGCGCATGTTTCCGCATCGCCAGGCCGGGCTGATGGCCGCCGCCATGCTGAACGCGACGCTGATGGTCGGCGCCGGCTCCATCATCATGACGCCGGACACGCCGCTGATTTTTTTCTGGACCGCCGGGATCGCCGCCTTCGCCCGGCTGCTCGAGCATGAGAACCCGCGCTGGTGGCTGGCGGTGGGCGTGGCGGCGGGGCTGGCGCTGTATTCCAAATACACCGCTGCTTTGTTCGTCGCCGCTGCCTTCATCTGGATGATCACCGACGCCAAAGGCCGCGCCCGGCTGCGCACCCCCTGGCCGTGGGCCGCCATCCTGATCGCGCTCGCGATCTTCGCGCCGAATCTATGGTGGAACGGCACCCATGGCTGGGTGAGCTATCTGAAACAGGGCAGCCGCGTCGCCCATTTCGATGCCGCGCGTTCGTTGCAATTCCTCGGTGAGTTCCTGGGCGGCCAGCTCGCCTTGCTCACCCCGATCATTTTCGGCCTCGCCATTTGGGGCACCTGGCGGCTCGGCCGGGCGCCTTCCGCCGCCGCGCATCTGCTGGTCTGGATGACCGTGGTGCCGGGCGTGGTGTTCCTGGAACACGTGATCTCCGGCCGGGTGCAGCCCAACTGGGTGGCCATCATATACCCCTCCGCCTGCCTGGCGGCCGCCTCGCTCCCGATGGCCGATTTGCGCCGCTGGTTGAAACCGGCGCTGGGGCTGGGCTTCGCCCTCACCGCCATCGCCTATGCCCAGGCTTTGGCCGCCCCCTTTCCGCTGCGCGCCGGCGCCGATCCGACCGCCCTGCAGATGCGTGGCTTCGCCGGGCTCGTGGCGCAGGCGGCGGCGCGCCATCCGGCCTTCCTCACCTCGGACGATTACGCCACCGCCGCCATCCTCGCTTATTATGCGCCCCACGACATTCCCGTAGCCGGGTTCGATCCGCGCTGGCGCTATTTCGACTTCCCCGCGGCGCACCTGGCGAACCAGACCGGCATCCTGGTCACCCGCCGCAGCGGCACGCCGTGCGAGGCAGAAATCGGCACCGTGACCCGTCGCCGAGACGGACAGCCGATCCAGACCTACCGCTTGTGCCGCTTCACCGCTCCCGCCACAGGAGTTCTCCTCCCCCGTCCTTGAAAGGTCCTGCAAATGACGACAGCCTTCACGCCCCCCGCGCCTACGGATGTCCTTGATGCCGCCTCTCGCATTGCGGGACATGTCGTGCGCACACCGATGCTGCGCAATACCATGCTGGACCGCGTGAGCGGCGGCACCATCCTGGTCAAACCCGAGGTCCTGCAACGCACCGGCAGCTTCAAGCTGCGCGGCGCCACCAACGCGCTGTTGCGCCTGACGCCGGAACAGCGCGAAGCCGGCATCGTAACTTTCTCCTCCGGCAATCACGGCCAGGCCATCGCCTGCGCCGCCGCATCCCTCAACGCCGCCGCCACCATCGTCATGCCGGCCGACGCCCCGGCCATCAAACGCGACGCCACCGCCGCCTGGGGCGCGAAAATCGTAACCTATGACCGGATGACGGAAGACCGCGAGGCCATCGGCCACAAAATCCAGGCCGAGACCGGCGCCACCCTGATCCCGCCCTATGACCATAGGGATGTGATCGCCGGCCAGGGAACGCTGGCCCTGGAACTCGCCGCCGATGCCGAGGAGGCGGGCCTGAGCCTCGATTTCTTGCTGGCACCCGCCGGCGGCGGCGGGCTGATCGGCGGCTGCGCGCTGGCGCTGGCCGCCGTCTCTCCGGCGACGAAAATCTATGCCGTGGAGCCGCAAGGCTGGGACGATACCGGCCGCTCCCTCATCTCCGGCCGGCGCGAGAGCAACGACATGCAAGGCTCGAAACTCTGCGACGCGCTGCTGGCCGCCACCCCCGGCCAGCTCACCTTCCCCATCAACCAGAAATACCTCGCCGGCGGGTTCAGCGTCACGGATGATGAAGTCCGCGCCGCCCAGGCTTTCGCGGCCCGGCATCTGAAGCTGGTGGTGGAACCCGGCGGCGCCGTG
Organism: Acidocella sp.; assembly: GCF_036489515.1. GTDB lineage: Bacteria > Pseudomonadota > Alphaproteobacteria > Acetobacterales > Acetobacteraceae > Acidocella. Next base: position 15,433 of record NZ_DASXFO010000021.1, on the reverse strand, counting down.
GCGCTGGCGGCGCTGCTCGCAGGAAAGATCGACGCCAAGGGCAAAACGGTGGGGATTGTGCTCTCCGGCGGGAACGCAGATCTATAAAGCGAAGAAAGGACTACTTTTTGTGAACAAAAAGTAGCAAAAAAACTTTGTTATGCTGGGCCTGGGGCGTTGTCGGCGACGCAGCCCATGGCCCAGCCCCTTGGCGTTATGAACGTGCTTCATTAAACACGCAGCAATGTCCGACACCGCAGATACCGCCCGCTACGATTTCGCCACCGCCGAGCCGCACTGGCAGGCCGCCTGGGACCAGGCCGCCTGTTTCAAGGCCGAGGATGTCCCCACCTCCGGCCGGCCGAAATATTATGTTCTTGAAATGTTCCCGTACCCCTCCGGAAAAATCCATATGGGGCATGTGCGGAACTACACGCTGGGCGACGTGGTGGCGCGCTACAAGCGGGCGACAGGCTTCGACGTACTGCACCCGATGGGCTGGGACGCGTTCGGCCTGCCGGCGGAAAACGCCGCGCGCCAACGCAAGACCGACCCCGCCTCCTGGACCTATGCCAATATCGAGGCGATGCGCGGCGAGTTGAAACGCATGGGCCTGTCGCTCGACTGGTCGCGCGAATTCGCCACCTGCGATCCCGAATATTACGGCCAGCAGCAGAAACTTTTCCTGGATTTCTGGAAGGCCGGGCTGGTGGAGCGCCGGTCCTCCGCGGTGAACTGGGACCCGGTGGACAACACCGTGCTCGCCAACGAGCAGGTGATCGACGGCCGCGGCTGGCTCTCCGGCGCCCTGGTCGAAAAGAAATTCCTGGCCCAGTGGTTCTTGAAGATCACCGATTTTGCGCCGGAATTGCTGGCGGGGTTGAACGAGCTGCCGCGCTGGCCCGAGCGCGTCAAACTGATGCAGGAGAACTGGATCGGCCGGTCCGAGGGCGCGGAAGTCACCTTCGAGCTGACCCAGCCTGTCAACGGGCTGGACGGCATCACCGTGTATACCACGCGGCCGGACACGCTGTTCGGCATGTCCTTCCTCGCCATCGCCCCGGAACATCCCCTTGCCCAGGCGGTCGCGGCACAGAACCCAGAGGCCGCTGCCTTCATCCGCGCCTGCGCGGCACGCGGCACCTCCGAGGCAGCGATCGAATCCGCCGAGAAGGAAGGCTTCTTCACCGGGCTTTCCGTGGTCAACCCGTTCAACGGCCAAGCCTTCCCGGTCTGGATCGCGAATTTCGTGCTGATGGAATACGGCACCGGCGCGATCTTCGGCTGCCCCTGCGGCGACCAACGCGACTTCGAGTTCGCCCAAAAATACGACCTGCCGATCCCCATCGTCGTCGCCCCCAAGGATGCCGGGCCGGATTTCGCCCTGGAAGACAAGGCGTTCGATGGCGACGGCGTGATCGTCAACTCGGAATTCCTCAACGGGCTTGCCACCGGCGCCGCAAAATCCGCCGCCATCGCCCGGCTGGTGGAAATGGGCGTCGGCAAGTCAGTGGTGAACTGGCGCCTGCGCGACTGGGGCATCTCCCGCCAGCGCTATTGGGGCTGCCCGATTCCGGTGATCCATTGCGAGGCCTGCGGCGCGGTGCCCGTGCCGGCCGACCAGCTGCCGGTGACCCTGCCCAAGGACGTGACCTTCGACCGCCCCAGCAACCCGCTCGACCATCACCCGAGCTGGAAGCACGTGGCCTGCCCCGCCTGCAGCAGCCCCGCCACGCGCGAGACCGACACGTTCGACACGTTTATCGACAGCTCCTGGTATTTTGCCCGTTTCACCGCGCCACAGTCGGAAACCCCGACCAACCTTGCCGCAGCGAACCACTGGCTGCCGGTGGACCAGTATGTCGGCGGCATCGAGCATGCGATTTTGCATTTGCTCTACGCCCGCTTCTTCACCAAGGCGATGGAAAAGACCGGCCATGTCAGCGTGAAGGAACCCTTCGCCGGGCTGTTCACCCAGGGCATGGTGACGCACGAATCCTACAAGGATCCCGACGGCAACTGGCTCTACCCGGAAGAGGTGGTGAAAGCCGCCGACGGCAACGCCACGCATATCGAGACCGGCCTGCCCGTCACCGTCGGCCGCATCGAGAAAATGTCGAAGTCCAAGCGGAACACGGTGGACCCGGGCGTGATCATCGACCGCTTCGGCGCCGACACCGCGCGCTGGTTCGTACTCTCCGACAACCCGCCGGAGCGCGACGTGGAATGGACCGAGACCGGCGCGCAGGGCGCGTCCCGCTTCGTGCAGCGCGTGCACCGGCTGGCTGGCGTGATCGCCGCCGAACCGCGCGTGGCCGCGCCTGAGAGCTTCACCGGCGAGGCCAAGAAACTGCGCCAGCTCACCCACCGCGGCATCACCGCGGTGACCGAGGCGCTCAACACCTTCGCCTTCAACGTCGCCGTGGCCCGAATCTATGAGCTGGCCGGCGCCCTGGCCGCCGCCACGCCAACGGATGCGGCGCTGCTCTGGGCACGGTTCGAGGCGATGGACACCCTCGCCCATTTGGTCGCGCCGATGATGCCGCATCTGGGCGAGGAAATCTTCGCCAGACTGCATCCCGGCGCCGGGCTGGTCGCACAAAAATCCTGGCCGGTGGCGGACCCGGCGCTGCTGGAGGTGGACGAGGTCACCCTCGCCGTGCAGGTGAACGGCAAGCTCCGCAGCACCATCACCGTGCCTGCGGGCAACGACGCCGAAGCCAATATCGCCCTCGCCGCAGATGCAGTCTCGACAGCCTTGCAAGGTGCGACCATTGTAAAACGCATTCATGTGCCGGATAGGATCGTGAACTTTGTCGTCAAGGCTTAAACCGCTTCTGCTCTTGGCGCTGCTGCCCCTCGGGGCTTGCGGCTTCACGCCCCTCTACGGCCAGAGCGGCGACAGCACGGTGGCGGCGAAGCTCGACACCATCGATGTCCAGAACATCCCCGAACGCACCGGGCAGATGCTGCGCTTGGCCCTGCAGACCCAGCTCCATGCCGACGGCGCGCCGACCGAACAGCTCTACAGCCTGTCGGTGATTTACGGCCTCGGCGCCGCCAATGTCGGCGAGCAGGAGGACAGCTCCTTTACCCGCCAGCGCTTCAACGGGACCGCCAACTGGACACTGAGCCCGATCGGCACGCCCACCAAACCGCTGGCGCACGGTGTCGTCACCACCGAAGACGCGCTGAACATCATCGACCAGCAATATTTCGCGCTGCAGCTCGAGACCAGCACTGTGGACCAGCAGGTCGCCGACCAGCTGGCGGCGCAAATCACCAGCCAGGTCGCGACCTATTTCAAGACCCATCCGCAGTCTTGAAGAGAAGGAAGCGGCCGCTTTTTGAAAAAAGCGGCGCAAAAACTTCTTTTATGCTGGGTCATGGGCGTTGTCCCCGACACCGCCCATGACCCAGCATAGCAAAGTTTTTTTGCTACTTTTTGTTCACAAAAAGTAGCCTTCCTTCGCTTTCAAGTCATTCGCTCTAGAGGGACACGATGAAAATTGACGCCGGGAGGATCGACGGATTTATAAAAAATCCTTCGTCCCCGATCGTCCTGCTGTTCGGCCCGGATGCCGGGCTGGTGGCGGAACGCGGGCTCGCTCTGGTGCGGTCGGTCGACGGCGCGATGCACGACCCGTTCCGCTTCGCCGAATTGCAGAGTCCGGACGCGGAAACATTGCTCTCGGAAGCCACCGCCGCCTCGCTGACCGGCGGCCGTCGCGTCGTGCGCGTGCGCGATGCGCATGAAACGCTGCTGAAAGCGGTCGAAAGGCTCGCCAAAGCGCCGCTGGACGCGCTGGTAATCCTGGAGGCCGGCGAGCTCACCGGCAAATCGAAACTGCGCGCCGCCTGCGAGAAATCCACCGCCGCCGCTGCCATCGCCTGCTACGCCATCGACAGCGCGCGCCTGCCCCAGGCCGTGACCGCGCGGCTGCGGGCGAACAACATCGCCATCGACGCCGATGCCGCCGCCTGGGTCGCGGGCAACATTGCCGGCGAGGAAGGCCCGCTGCGCCAGGCGGTGGAGCTGCTCACCCTCTATGCCGGAAACGAGCCGCGCCTGACCCTGGCCGACGTCTCCGCCGCCCTCGCCGATGGCGGCGATGGCTCGATGCAGGACGCCGTGGACGCCACGCTCGGCGGCGACACGGCCGCGGTGGATCGCGCGCTGAGCCTGGCCTATGACGAAGGCGTCTCGCCGGTCGGCATTCTGCGGGTGCTGTTGAGCGAACTCGCGCGGCTGCGCGTCGCCGCCGGCAGCATCACCGAGGGCGCCTCAGTGGCCGAAGCCATGGCCGGCATGCGCCCGCCAGTGTTCTTCAAGCGCCAGAAACTGGTGACACAGGCCCTCTCGGTCTGGTCCCTGCCAGCGCTGACCGAGGCCATCCGCGCCGCCCTCACCGCGGAGACGGCCTGCAAGCAGACGCATACGCCCGACCAGGCCTATTGCCGCCAAACCATGCTGGGGCTCGCCAGCCGCGCCCGCAACGCTGCCCGCAGGGGGTGAAGGAAGCGGCCGCTTTTTGAAAAAAGCGGCGCAAAAACTTCTTTTATGCTGGGCCAGGGGCGCTGGCGCCGACGACGCCCATAGCCCAGATTAAAAAAGTTTTTTGCTTCTTTTTGGCGTATAATCCGCTGTTGGAGGGCGCCATGTTCGGCCAGATGTTCGTCGTCACCAGCCTCTGGTTTGTCGCTTTGGCGGTGGTGCAGTTTGCCGCCGCGGGCACGCTGGACTGGCCGCGCGGCTGGGCCTTTTTGCTGGAAATGGCTATTTTTTCCTACGGCATCGGCGCCTGGCTGGCGGTTTACGACCCGGAACTGCTCGAAAGCCGGCTGTTCTTCCGGGTGCGCAACAGCCCTGCGCCGGACCGCAAGCTACTGCCGGCCGCTTTGCCTGCCTTTCTCGCCTGGCTGGTGCTGATGGGCTTTGATGCGCGCCGCTTCGCCTGGTCGCATGTGCCTGCCGCGTTGGGCTGGCTGGGCGCGGCCTGCATCGCCCTGTGCATGGGCATCGCCGTCGCGACCTTCGCCTTCAACAGTTTCGCCGCTCCGCAACTGCGTATCCAGACGCAGCGAGCGCAACATGTCATCACCAGCGGGCCCTACGCGGTGGTGCGCCACCCGCTTTATGCCGGCGCGATCTTTTACTTCCTCGGCACGCCGCTGCTGCTCGGCTCCTGGTGGGGGCTGATCATGCTGCCGCTCGGGATGACCGCCCTCGCCTGGCGGATCGGCCGCGAGGAAGACATGCTGCGCACGGCCTTTCCGGATTACGATCGTTACGCCGCCCGCGTAAAATTCCGCCTGATCCCGGGTGTCTGGTAACGCTCCACGTGGAGCGCTACCGTTGCAGTCCCGGACCATACGCTCCACGTGGAGCATTTGTGCCGTGCCGCTTCCAACGCCCCTGACCCAGCACAAAAAAAGTTTTTGCGCCGCTTTTTTCAAAAAGCGGCCACTTCCTTACCTATTCAACAGCGCCAGCAGCGAATCCATCTGATCCAAATCGGCATAGTGCAAAACCACCGTGCCGCTCTTGCCGTTGAACTTGATCTGCACCCGCATGCCAAGCTTCTCGCCCAAGCTCTTCGCCAGCGCGTCGATCTCACTTTCCGTTCCGGCGTCACGGTGCTGCGCCTTCGCACCCCGCCCCAGCCGCGCCACCAGCTCCTCGGTTTGCCGCACCGAAAGATGCTTCTTCGCAATTTCCTGGGCGGCTTGCAGCGGATCGTCCAAGGTCAGCAACGCCCTGGCATGGCCAAAGCTCAGCTGCCCGTCTTTCACCATGTCCAGCACCTGCCTCGGCAGTTTCAGCATGCGCATGGCGTTGCCGATATGCGCGCGGGACTTGCCGAGCGCCTCGCCCAACCCTTCCTGCGTCATGTTGAACTCTTCGACCAGCCGCTTGTAGCCCTCGGCCTCCTCGACGGCGTTGAGGTCCTCGCGCTGCAGATTCTCCACCAGCCCGGCCGCCATGGCATCGGCGTTGCTCATCTCGCGCAGCAGCACCGGCACCTCGTGCAGCTGTGCGCGTTGCGCCGCGCGCCAGCGCCGCTCCCCGGCGATGATCTGATAATGCCCCGCTTTGTCCGGATTGGGGCGCACCAGCAGCGGCTGCAGAATGCCGCGTTGGGCGATCGAATCCGCCAATTCCGCCAGCGCTGTCTCGTCCATGTCCATACGCGGCTGGAACGGACTTGGCTCCAGCACGTCCACCGGCAGCACCTGCACGCCGGGCACGTTCACGCTTTGCGGCGCCGCCGCATCGCCCAGCAACGCTGCCAGGCCGCGGCCGAGCCGCTTGGTTTCCGTCCGTCCGCTCATGCCGCCACCTTCCGTGCCCGCGCCCGCTTCAAAAACTCTGCCGCCAAAGCCAGATAGGCCTGCGCCCCGGCCGAGCGGAAATCATAGAGCAACACCGGCACGCCATGGCTCGGCGCCTCGGTGATGCGAATGTTGCGGGGGATCGCCGTCTCAAACACGGCGGCCCCGAAATGACCGCGCACATCGGCGCTCACCTGTTCCGACAAATTGTTGCGCCGGTCGGTCATGGTCAGCACGATGCCCTCGATCTCCAGCGCCGGGTTCAGCCCGCGCTTCACCGCGTCGATCGTGCGCATCAGTTGGGAAATGCCTTCCAGTGCAAAAAACTCCGCCTGCAGCGGCACCAGCACCGCATCCGCCGCCACCAGCCCGTTCAGTGTCAGCAGCCCCAGCCCCGGCGGGCAGTCGATGAACACCGTATCCGCCTGGCAATGCGGCAGCAGCGCGTCGCGGAGCAGAAACTCCCGCCGCTCTTCCTGGCCGAATTCGAGGTCCGCACCGATCAGATCGGCCACCGCCGGCACCAGCGACAAATTCTCGACGCTGGTGTCCATTACCAGCTCCGGCAGCGTCGCCTCGCCGGAAAACAGCCCGTAAGTGCCGATCTTGCGCGCCCCCGGCGCGACGCCGAGCCCGGTGCTGGCATTGCCCTGCGGGTCGATATCCACCAGCAGCACCTTCTGGCCGCTCACCGCCAGCGCGCAGGCCAGGTTGATCGCCGTCGTGGTCTTGCCGACGCCGCCTTTCTGGTTGGCCACGGCAATGATCCGGGGACGTTTTTTAGCTTCCGACATGACGGATCTGGCTCACTTTCAGGATGCACGCATCGTCGGCCTGGGGCGACAAACGTTCAACCTCCATGTGCCAGAGCGCGCGCGCCGCCGTCAATTCAACTTCCGCCGTGCGGCCTTTCGGAAACAGGCAAACGCCCTCCGGGGCCAAATGCGGCACGGCGAGCCCCAGCAGCTTGTCCAGGGGTGCGAGCGCGCGCGCCGTGACCAGCGGCGCCGGCACGGTCTGCGCGCCCTCGATCCTGGTGTTCAACACCTTCACCTTGGCGCCGGTCTCGCGCGCCGCCTCCATCAGAAACGCCGCCTTGCGCGTATCGGATTCGATCAGCGTGAATTCGATGCCAGTTTCGATCGCCAGAACCATCCCCGGAAACCCCGCCCCTGAGCCGAGATCGATCGCCCGCGTAATCCCCGCCGGGAGATGCGGCAGCAGCAACAGCGAATCCTCGACATGCCGCGCCCATAGATGCGGCAGATCGTTCCGGCTGACGAGATTGATCTTCCCCGACCATTTCTCAACCAAAGCGATGAAGGTTTGCAGGCGTGCCTTTTCCATGCGGGCTGGTTAGCTCAGGCGCACTGCAGAAGGAAGCGGCCGCTTTTTAAAAAAAGCGGAGCAAAGTTTTTTTGCTACTTTTTGTTCACAAAAAGTAGTCTTCCTTGCCTACGCTGCCTTCCTCCGCTTCAGCGCGCCGAAAATCGCCCCCAGCGCGGCCGGGGTCATGCCCTCGATCCGCCCTGCCGCGCCCAGCGTTTCCGGCCGCACGCGTTCCAGTTTTTCGCGCAACTCCGCGGAAAGCCCGCCGACCGTGACATAATCGAAATTTTCCGCGATCAGCACGGCCTCATCGCGCTCGCGGGCGCGGATTTCCGCGTCCTGGCGATTGAGGTAGCCGGCATAATGCAGATCCGCGCGCAGAATTTCCGCGGCCCGGCTCTCCCCCTGCGGCTTGCCGCCCATCGCAGAAATTTCCTGCTCCAGCGCCGTAAACGCTGCCTGGCGCTCCGCCCTGACGATGGCCCAGCCCAGCCCCAGCGGGGTCAGGCGCAATTCGGCATTATCGGCACGCAGCTTCAGCCGGTATTCGGCGCGCGACGTGAACATCCGGTAAGGCTCGGTCACCCCTTGCGTCACCAGATCGTCGATCAGCACGCCGATATAGGCGTCGGCACGGCCGAGTTTCGCCGCCGTGCCGCCGCCCGCCGCCCGCGCCGCGTTCAGCCCCGCCATCAGCCCCTGCGCCGCCGCCTCCTCATAGCCCGTCGTGCCGTTGATCTGCCCAGCCAGATACAGGCCGGGCAGTTTCTTCACCTGCAAATCGTGCCCCAGCGCGCGCGGGTCGACGTAATCATATTCCACCGCATAGCCCGGCCGCAGGATCACCGCCCGTTCCAACCCCGGAATGGAGTGGACCAGCAATTCCTGAACATCCGCCGGCAGCGAGGTGGAAATGCCGTTTGGGTACACCGTGTCGTCATCCAACCCTTCCGGCTCCAGAAAGATCTGGTGCCCCGGCTTCTCGGCGAAACGCACCACCTTGTCCTCGATGGACGGGCAATACCGCGGCCCGCGCCCGGCGATGTTGCCGCCATAGACCGCGGATTTATGGATGTTCGCGCGGATGATCTCGTGGGTACGTTCGGTCGTGCCGGTGATGCCACAGGAAATCTGCGGATTGGCGGCCGCGCGGGTCAGGCTTGAGAAAAACCCCGGCGGGTCCTCACCCTTGTCTTCCGCGAGACCGGCCCAGTCGATCGTTTTGCCGTCCAGACGCGGCGGCGTGCCGGTCTTCAGCCGCCCCAGCGGCAATTCCAGACGGCGCAGATCATCGGCCAAACTCACCGCAGCCGCATCGCCGATCCGCCCGCCTTCGCGCATCTCTGGTCCAAAATGCAGCACACCGCGCAAAAAGGTTCCGGTCGTGAGCACCACAGCCGCGCAAGCAATCTCGCTTCCATCGGCCAGACTCACACCATTCAGCCGCCCCGACGCATCACGACGCAGCCCCGCCGCCTCGCCTTCCAGCACCGTAAGGTTCTGCTGCGCCGCCAGCAGCGCCTGCATGGCGTTGCGGTACAGTTTCCGGTCCGCCTGCGCGCGCGGCCCGCGCACCGCCGGCCCCTTGCCGCGATTCAGCAGCTTGAAATGAATGCACGCGGCATCCGCGGCCTTGCCCATCAGCCCGTCCAGCGCGTCAATCTCGCGCACCAGATGCCCCTTGCCGATGCCGCCAATCGCCGGATTGCAGGACATCTCCCCCAGCCGGTCCGCCCGATGGGTGACAAGCAGCGTGCGCGCGCCGAACCGGGCGGAAGCCGCCGCCGCCTCGCAGCCGGCATGGCCGCCGCCGATGATGATCACGTCGTAATTCATGGGCGCGTCTTAGCGAATCTGGCGGGAAAAAGCGAAGGATTTAAGGCCAGGGCTCTGCCCTGGACCCGCTGGGGCCGAAAGGCCCCAGACCCCGAATTATTTTTTATCAAATTGCTCCAAGGACGCTGCGTGGGGTAGTCTGTTGCTTCGCCAAATCAAAACCATGGAGGAGACGACAAATGTCCGAGGGCCACGGCAAATTCGTTTGGTATGAACTACTCACCACCGACACGGCACAAGCGGGAAAGTTCTACGGCACGGTCATTGGCTGGGAAGCGAAGGACGCCAGCATCCCCGGCATCCCCTACACCCTGCTCTCCATCGGCGATGATTCCGCCGCCGGCTTAATGGAAATGCCCGACGCCCTGCGCAGCACAGGCGCAAAACCGGTCTGGCTCGGCTATGTCGGGGTGGACGATGTGGACAAAACCGCCTCCCTGGCCGCCGAGAAAGGTGCGACCGTACACAAAGCCCCCGAAGACATTCCCAATGTCGGCCGCTTCGCCGTCCTCGCCGATCCGCAAGGCGCGCTCTTCGCCTTGTTCAAATCCCGCCCCGGCGAACCCTCCGGCCCGCCGCAGCTGCGCAGCCCAGGCCATGGCGGCTGGCACGAGCTGATGGCGGCGGACGCGCAAGCCGCCTTCACCTTCTACTCAACCCTGTTCGGCTGGACCAAGGCCGAGGCCATCGATATGGGCCCAATGGGCACCTACCAGATCTTCGCCCATAACGGCACGGCAATCGGCGGCATGATGGCCTGCCCGCCATCCCAGGCCCCGACCGGCTGGACCTATTATTTCAACGTCCGAGACATTCAGGACACACTCAACCGCATCAAATCCGCCAGCGGCACAGTGCAGATGGGCCCGCAGGAAGTGCCCGGCGGCAGCTGGATCATCCAGGGAATCGACCCCCAAGGCGGCCGCTTCGCCGTAGTCGCGCCACCGGCGGGGTAAAGGAAAGTGGGCCTGAGGCGTTGTCCACAACAACGCCCACGGCCCAAATTAATAAAGTTTTTTTGCTTCTTTTTGTTCACAAAAAGAAGTCTTTTACTTCCCTATACAGAAGCCCGAAAACACCGCGTCGAGAATCTCTTCCACACCAATCTGGCCGGTGAGCCGCGCCAAAGCATGCGCGGCGCTCCGCAATTCCTCGCCGCGCAGTTCCGGCTCCTCGTTCGCCAGCGCCCGGTCCAGCGCCTGGGCCGTGTCGCGCACGCAGGCTATCTGCCGCGGCCGGCTCAGCGCTGCGGCGCCCTTCGTATCCGTGAGCCGTGCGGCGATGTCTGTCAGACGCGTACGCAACGCCGCCATCCCTGCGCCGTTCGCGGCCGACACCGCGAGATCCGCCACTGACTTAACGAGCAGATCCGCCTTGGTCACCACCCGCAAGACCTCAATTCCCTGCGGCACGTCCAAAAATTCCGGGTTTGGTGCAGCGGCGACGGCGATGATCAGGTCCGCCTTTGCCGCACGGTGTCGGGCCCGGCGCACGCCCTCGGCCTCGATCTCATCTTCCGTGTCGCGCAGCCCCGCCGTGTCGGTCAGATGCACCGGCACGCCGCCGAAATCGACCCTGGTCCCGACAATGTCGCGTGTGGTGCCGGGAATGGCGGAGACGATGGCGACATCCTCCCCGGCCAGCTCGTTCATCAGTGTCGACTTGCCGGCATTCGGCGGGCCCAGGATGACGAATTCCAGCCCCTCGCGCAGCCGTTCCGCCGCCGGGGCAGCCGCCAGGGCCCGGTACATTTCCTTGGCCAGTGCGGCGATGCGCCCCAATAAACGGGCCTCGACTTCCTGCGGCAGATCCTCGTCCGGAAAGTCGATCAGCGCCTCCTGCTGCGCCATCACCTGCCTCAGTTCCTCCCGCCAGCGCGCGCAGGATTGCTGCAACGCGCCCGCCCCTTCGACCGCCAAGCGACGCTGCGCCTCGGTCTCGGCGGCGATGAGATCCGCCATGGCCTCGGCTTCGAGCAGATCCAGCCTTCCGTTGAGATGCGCGCGGCGGGAAAATTCGCCCGGCTCGGCAGGGCGCGCGCCCGCGGCGATCAGCGCCTCGCTCACCGCCGCCAGCACCGCCCGGCCGCCATGCAGCGAAAGTTCCGCGCAATCCTCGCCGGTAAAACTGTTTGGTCCCGGAAACGTGACAACGAGCGCGGTATCCAGCAGCCGCCCCCGCCAGACCAGCTTGCGCAAACCGGCATGGCGCGGCGGGGCCAAGTTTTTCGCCAGCGCCGCAGTGATCGCCAACGCCGCCGGCCCCGAAAGCCGCAACACCGTCACCGCCCCACCGCGCCCCGTGATCGGCGCAAAAATCGTATCCATCATATACCTATAGAAGAGAGCGGCCGCTTTTTAAAAAAAGCGGCGCAAAAATTTTTATTACGCTGGGCCATGGGCGTTGTCGGCGACAAAGCCCGTGGCCCAGTATAGCAAAGTTTTTTTGCTACTTTTTGTTCACAAAAAGTAGTCTTCTCTTACCTTAAATAACGCGCCGTTAGATGCCTCTCGAACGCCGCGGGATTCAGTTTTTCTCCTGTTGCTTCCTGCAACAATTCGTTGAACCCCAACCGCGATCCATTGTTATGGATGCGCGCGGAGAGCCAGGTGACGAGGCTTGAGAGATCGCCGCGGCGCAGGCCCTCATCGAGCTCCGGCAAAGCCTGCCGCGCCGCTGCCATGAGCTGGGCCGCCGCCATCGCGCCAAGCGTGTAGGAGGGGAAATAACCCACCAGCCCGTCATACCAATGGATGTCCTGCAGGCAGCCCTGGCGGTCATCGGGCGGGGTGATACCCAGCAGGGACGTAAACCCGTCATTCCAGGCTCCGGGCAGGTCGGCGACGGCGAGGTCACCGGAGATCAGCGCCTGCTCCAGGCGGAAGCGCAGGATCACATGCGCCGGATAGGTCATCTCGTCGGCCTCGACGCGGATAAAGCTACGCTCCACGTGGCGCAAACGGCGCTTCAGCGCCGCTTCGCTGACGGGTTTGCCGAACGCCTCGTTCAGGAGCGGGGCGAGATAGGCGAGATAGGCGTCGGAGCGCACCGCCTGCATCTCGACGATCAGCGACTGGCTTTCATGCGTCGCCATGCCCGCCGCCTCGCCCACCGGCTGGCGCTGAAACGCGCGCGGCAGGTTCTGCTCGTAGAGCGCGTGGCCGGTCTCGTGCAGCACGCCGCAGATGGCGGAGAGCGGGTCCATCTCGTCATAGCGCGTGGTGATGCGCACATCGGTCGGCGTGCCGCCGCAGAACGGATGGGCCGAGCGGTCCAGCCGCGCATGGGCGAAGTTCAGCCCGGCGGCTTGCGCCAGGCGGCGGCAGAGCGCCTCCTGGATGTCGGCCGGGTAAGGGCCTTGCGGCAGGGGCTCGTGGCTCTGACGGCGCTGGCGTTCTTCCGCCGCGGGCAAAGCGGTTTGCAAAAACTGCTCGTAATTGGCGAAGACCGGCGCCACGTCGGCGGCACCGATGCCGCGCTGGTACTGGCTCATCAGCGCGTCATAGGGCGAGAGGCCCAGCGTCTCCCCCAATATTTCGGCACCTTCCCTTGTGAGGGCGAACACCTCCTCCAGAGCGGCGCGGACGGAGGGAAAGTCAGAGGTCGGACGGGCCTCACGCCACAGCATCTCGCAGCGGCTGGTGGCCAAAGCACGGGCTTCCACCAGGCGGCGCGGCAGAACGCTGGCGCGCTGGTGCGCCTCCCGCATCAAATGCAGGTTCTGCGCGTGCCATTCGTCGTTCGGCGCTTCGGCGGCGGCGAGGTCGTCGGCGATCGCCGGCGCGGTCAGCAGTTCGTGCGACAGCCCGGCCAGGGTCGAAATCTGCTCGCCCCGCGCCGCCCCGCCGCCCGCCGGCATCATCGCCGCGGCGTCCCAGCCGAGCATGGAGGCGGCCTCGTTCAAGGTCGCGATGCGGGCGAATTGTTCGGTCAGACGTTGGTAAGCGGTCATAAATCCAGCAGCCTTTTGCGCGCGAAGAAGATGAATTCGAAGATCAGGACCAGCGCGAAGCCGAACCAGGTCAAGGCATATTCGTAGTGGTTATTGGGCGGTGTCGGCAATGACTGGGCGGGCTGCGGTGCCATGCTCCCGGGCGGCGGCTTCGGCCCCATACTGATGAGAATATAGGGCGCGACGGTGAGCCCCATGCCGGCACCGATCTTCTGCGGGTCGAACGTGTAATACAGCCCCTGCCCCGGATCATCCGTGCCCGCGAACCAGCCCGGCGCGATCGGCGCGTGCAGATAGCCGACCGCCTCGGTCAGCCCCGGCGGCTCGGCGCGCGGCACGGGGAGAACCTGCGGCACCCAGCCGAGATCGACCAGCACCACCTGCCCGTTCGGCCGCCGCAACGGCATGATGAGCTCGCCGCCCGGCACCGGGCCGTTCGGGCTATCGTGCACCTCATCGCCATACAGAGCCGCCTTCCCCGGAATCCAACTGCCGGCAATGGAAACCTTCTCGAACGGGGTGGGATGTTCCGGCAGCGGTATCGGCGCGGAAATCTCCGCCTGATGGATGGCGGCGAGAATGCCCTCCTTCCATTTCAGCCGCTGCAACTGCCAGACGCCAAGCGCGATCAGCAGCCAGAAGGTAACGAAGGCGGTGATGCCTGGTGCGACCAGCCGGCGCCAGTTCAAAGGCAAGCGGCCGCTTTTTAAAAAAAGCGGCGCAAAAATTTTTGTTCCGCTGGGCCATGGGCGTTGGCGGCGCCAAAGCCCATGGCCCAAAGGAGCAAAAAACTTCTTTTTGTTCACAAAAAGAAGCCTTCCCTTCGCTTACCCGGCGACAATGGCGCTGCGGCCCAGATAGTAGATGCAGACGAACAGGAACAGCCACACCACGTCCACGAAATGCCAGTACCAGGCGGCCGCCTCGAAGCCGAAATGCCGCTGCGGCGTGAACTGCCCCTTCATCGCCCGGAACAGACACACGGTGAGGAAGCAGGTGCCGACGATCACGTGAAAGCCATGAAAGCCGGTGGCGATGAAAAAGGCCGAGGGAAAAACGCCACCGTGATAAAACGGGAACGGCGAGTGCGTGTATTCCCAGGCCTGGCCGCACAGGAACATCAGGCCGAGCATGACGGTCAGCGCCAGGCCGCGCACCGTGTTACGGTTGTCGCCCTCGATCAGCGCATGATGCGCCCAGGTGATGGTGGTGCCGGAGAGCAGCAGCGTCATCGTGTTGAACAGCGGGATCGCGTACGGGTCGATGGTCGTGACCCCCTGCGGCGGCCAGACTGCGGCGAAGGCCGTGCCCATTTTGTCGGGGAAGAAGAAGTAATTAAAATAGTTCCAGAAGAACGAGACGAAGAACATCACCTCCGAGGTGATGAACAGCGCCATGCCGTAGCGCATGCCGATCTGCGTGATCAGCTTGTGCAAGCCGGGCGTGCGAGATTCCATGATCACGTCCCGCCACCAGACATACATGGTGGCGACCGCCCCGACGAAGCCGATGCCGAGCACGACATAGTTGCCGAAATGCGCGGCGAAAATGATGCCGGCGGCGATCAGCATCGCCGAAGCCGCGCCGCACAGCGGCCAGATGCTGGGCGTGACCAGATGATACGGATGCGGCACCGTGGCCTTGATCTGCTCCGTCGCCGTCTGGGTTGAGCTGCTCATCGTATCCCCCTTGTTCCCGCATCCTGTCTCGAACGCTTTTTTGGACCCGCCCTACATCGTCACCACATCGTCCCGTATTCGTGCAGTTTCACCAGCGCGACGGCGTAAATCACCAGGCAGAAGCCCCCCAAGGCGGCGAGGAGCAAAAAATTGCGGCCGCGGCGGCGGCGGATGAATTCCGCGCGCTCCGCCGCCGTCCAGTTCGTTGCCACCAGCTCCGTGCGGGGCATACGGTCAGCCATCAAAGGAGCCGATCCGCGGCGCAGGCGCTGAACAGGATGAACAGATACAGGATCGAGTATTTGAACGCGGCGCGGGCCGGCGC
>NZ_DASXFO010000004.1:0-3135 GCF_036489515.1 Acidocella sp. | reverse complement strand
CTGCCTTATGCGGCATTGATCCTGCGCCGCCTGTTGCGCGCTTCCGGCGCGAACCGCGTGGTGTTCAGCGCCAACGGGCTGCGCGAGGGTTGGTTTGCCCGGCAGATACCGGCGGATGTCCGCGCCGAGGATCCGCTGCTGGCCGCCGGACGCGATCTGACGCGCGGCATTCTGCGGGATCCGAAACTGCCGCCGGCCTTGATCGCCTGGACCGCGCCGCTCTTTCCCAGCGAGACAGGGGCGCAGCGGCGCCTGCGCGAAGCCGCCTGCTGGCTCTCCGACATTGGCAGCCACGAGCACCCGGAATACCGCGCCGAGCAGGCATTTCTGCGGGCGTTCCGCCAGCCGGGCGTCGGGGTGGACCATCACGCCCGGGCCTTTCTCGCGTTGACCCTGGCGCTGCGCTACGAAGCCTCTCCCGATGCCGGCTTTCTGGCGCCCGCCCGCACACTGTTGGACTTGCAGGCGGCGCGGCGGGCGGAGACACTGGGCGTCGCCTTGCGGCTGGCTTACACGCTCTGCGCCGGCACGCCGCAACTGCTGGCCGGGGCGCAGCTCGCCATCGCGCCGGGGCGGCTGACCCTGGGCCTCACCGAGGCGGTCGGCGTGTTCGCCGGGGATTCGGTGCTGCGCCGGCTGGAGCGGCTGGCGCAGATGCTGGGGCTGGAGGCTGAGACCGAGCGCTGGTGACGTAGGAAGGAAGGCTACTTTTTGTGAACAAAAAGTAGCAAAAAACTTTGCTATGCTGGGCCATGGGCTGTGTCGGCGACAACGCCCATAGCCCAGCATAACAAAAGTTTTTGCGCCGCTTTTTTCAAAAAGCGGCTGCTTTCTTCCTTCACCCCAACAGTTTCAAGGCGTTGAGCAGCGTATGGTAAACGCCCCAGGCGAGTGGGACGAGCACGATGGCCCAGTAGATCGTCAGCTGGACGGGTGTGGTGTCGGTGTTCATGGCTGCCTCCTTATTCTGCCGGAGCCGAAATATGGCGGATATGCGCGCCGACCGGCCCCACTGCGAGGTTGCACAGCGCGCCGATCAGCAGCAGCCCAGCCATGATGTACATGGTCACGGAGTAGGCATCGGCCTTAGCGACGCCGTGTGAGATCTGGTATTGGCGGATATAGTCCACCAGCACTGGCCCCAGCACACCCGCCGCCGACCAGGCGGTGAGCAGCCTGCCGTGGATGGCGCCGACATAGGAGGTGCCGAACAGATCCTTCAGATAGGCCGGGATGGTGGCGAACCCGCCGCCATACATGCTGAGAATGACGCCGTAGCAGAGCACGAACATTGCGACGCTGCCGGTCCGGGCGATGCTGGGCACCGCGGCGTACAGCACCAGGCCGAGCAGGAAGAACACGAAATACGTCGCCTTGCGGCCGATATAGTCGGAGGTGGAGGCCCAGAAGAATCGTCCGACCATGTTGAACAGGCTGAGCAGCCCGACGAAGCCGGCCGCCGCCACCGGGGTGACATTGCCGTGGAACATTTCCTGGATCATCGGCGAGGCTTGGCTGAGCACGCCGATGCCGGCGGTGACGTTGAGGAACAGGATGGCCCAGAGGAGAAAGAATTGCGGCGTGCGCACCGCGGTGGCGACGTCGTAGTGATGATCCGAGATCAGCCGCGAGGGGCGGGCCGCCGGCACATAACCCGCCGGACGCCAACCCGGCGCCGGCACCCGCACGATGGCAGCACCGATCAACATGAACACCGCGTAGATGACGCCGATCGTGACGAAAGTGGGGGCGACGCCGAGATCGGTCGGGGTCGCGTAATGGTGCATCAGCGCCACCGAGAGCGGGGCGGCGATCATCGCGCCGCCGCCGAACCCCATGATCGCCAAGCCGGTGGCCATGCCCGGCCGGTCGGGGAACCAGGTGATCAGCGTGCGCACAGGGGAGATATAGCCGATGCCGAGGCCGCAGCCGCCGAGCACACCGTAGCCGAGGAACAGCAGCGGCAGGTTGTGCAGGGAAACGCCGATGGCGCTGACAATGAAGCCGCCGCCGAAGCACAAGGCCGCCGCGGTCATCGCCTTGCGCGGCCCCACCCGGTCCAACCAGGAGCCGGTGAAGGCCGAGGCGAGGCCGAGGACGAGGATGGCGACGGAGAAGATCCAGCCGACATCGACGAGCGACCAGTCACCCGGCGCCGCCGCCTTGAGGCCGATCAGCTTGGTGAGCGGCAGGTTGAACACGCTGAACGCGTAGACCTCGCCGATGCAGAGATGAATGCACAAAGCCGCCGGGGGAACCAACCATCGGTTGAAACCCGCCGGCGCCACCGTGTGGTCACGGTCGAGGAAAGATAATAAGCCCATAGGACGTTTCCCTTCTTATGTTTTTTCGAAAGGCCCCCGGTCTTGCGCCGGGGTTTACGCACGTCTTAGTCTTTGGGCCGGCGCAAAAAATTACTTCGGCAGAGTCTCCCGCAATTTCAGCAGGCTCTGCTTAGGCAACTCGTCCAGCCCGGCGCCGCCGGCGTCGATATGCGCGAAAATCCGCGTCAGCATGCGCTTTTCCCAGAACGCCTTGATATGCGTGGCGATCTCATCAATGGCCTCATCACGTGGCCGCAGCACGAAGGCTTTGCCGATCTGGTTGGCCATATAGACCAACCGGTCTTCCATCTTGCTCATTCTGCCGCCACCGTGTCGATGCGCCGCGCCGCCTTGGAATGCGCCTGATAGTCGCGCTGCCACTCGGTCGGGCCGTTGGAGTGAGACACCTGCACCGCAGTCACCTTGTATTCCGGGCAGTTGGTCGCCCAGTCGGAATAGTCAGTGGTGATGACGTTGGCCTGGGTATCCGGATGGTGGAACGTGGTGTAGACCACGCCCGGCGCGACCCGGTCGGTGATATGGGCGCGCAGACTGGTGGCGCCAGCGCGGCTATCGAGCCGCACCCAGTCGCCATCACGCACCCCACGCTGTTCGGCATCGTGGGAATGGATTTCGAGAATATCTTCCTCGTGCCAGATCACATTGTCAGTGCGGCGAGTCTGCGCACCCACATTGTACTGGCTGAGGATACGGCCGGTGGTGAGCAGCAGCGGGAAGCGCGGTCCGGTCTTCTCGTCGGTCGCCACGTAATCGGCGATCATGAAGTGGCCACGGCCGCGCACGAAATGGT
>NZ_DASXFO010000097.1:0-57073 GCF_036489515.1 Acidocella sp. | reverse complement strand
TCGAAAATACTCCCGCGCCCATGCTTTCGCACGGCGCCGGCCGCCCCTATTCGGTCTTGCTCCCGGTGGGGTTTACCCTGCCAGCCCTGTCACCAGGGCCGCGGTGCGCTCTTACCGCACCGTTTCACCCTTGCCGCGGGCGAACCCGAGGCGGTTTGTTTTCTGTGGCACTTTCCCTGGGGTCGCCCCCGCCGGCTGTTAGCCGGCACCGTATTTCCGTGGAGCCCGGACTTTCCTCCAGCAGGATCTACTCCCGCCAGCGGCCGTCCAACCGTCTGGATGGCGCTCCCCTGCACCCTCGTTCAGTTTTGGTCAACCAGGGCCCTGATCGCCGCCGCCCGGCCGGCGGTCTTTTGGTCCGCCACACCGGTCACATGGCCGGGCAGGAAGTGCCGCTGAAACGCGGTGACGACATCGCTTTCCGCAAGGCTGATGTCATAGCCGATCGCGGCCAAATCCGCGGCCAGCGCCCCCGGTGAAGGAGGAGCAAAAGACTCGGTCCAGAGGCCGATGCCGGCGGCGGTCAGCCCGCGCCAGTCGAACAGCTCGCCGGGATCCTCCTTGCGGTTCGGCGCGATGTCGGAATGCGCCACGACGTTGCGCGCCGGAATGGGCCAGCGCGCCAAAATCCCCCGGCACAGCTCTCGCACCGCCTGCATCTGCGCCGGCGGAAAGGGCCGGTAGCCGAACTCATGGCCGGGATTGACGATCTCAATGCCAATCGAGCGGTCGTTCAGCCCCGTGGCGCCGCGCCAAAAACTGACCCCCGCATGCCAGGCACGGTTTTGCTCCGCGACCAGCGCCTGGACGGTCCCATCCTCATCCACAAGATAATGCGCGGAAACTTTTGCCGCCGGATCGCACAGCCGCGCCAGCGCCGCCGCGGCGCTCTGCATGCCGGTGTAATGCAGCACCAGCATATCCACGCCGCCCGGCCGCGCATCGAAATTAGGGGAGGCGCAAAAAATCAAAGTTTCCGTTCGCGCTTGATCGTGTCGTAGGCGGCGTTGATCCGCGCCACGCGCTCGGAGACGGCGTCGATCATCGCCTGCGGCACGCCGCGCGAGGCCAGGCTGTCGGGATGGTTCTCGCGCATCAGCGCCTTCCAGCGCGCCCGCACCGCCTCGTCACTGGCCGACCGGTCGAGCCCCAGCACCGCATACACGTCGTTGGTCGCCGGAGCCGGCCCACCCGCGCCGCGCCCGGCCCGGCCGGCGGACTCACCGTCGAGCCCGAAATGCCGCGCCACCCGGCTCAGATACGCTGCCTCGTCAGCATTCACCGGGCCGTCGGCGCGGGCAATCTGGTACAAGCCGGCCAGGACCTGCTCCAGAATGATCCGGTTGTCGGCGAAGGCCTGGCCGAGCTGGAGCGCATAGGTCTCGTAGCCGGTGGCGGACGTCCGGGAGCGGTCGAACAAGCGGGCGATCTCGGCCATGCTGGAGTCCGGGATCGCAAAGCTGCGCTTGAACATGTCGATCTCGGCGCGCGTCACCACCCCGTCGCATTTCGCGAGCTTGGCCGCCAGCACCGTCACGCTGAGCGCGAAAATCTGCTCCCGCCGCCCGAGCAGGGCCGCCATTTTGGCCGCCTCGAACGGGAGCGCCTTGGCGGCGATGCTGCTCATCACGCCCTCGTCGGCCGCATGCCCCAAAGCCGCGCCGAACAACGCGCCCGCCGGCCCGCCCATCGCGAAGCCCGCCACACCGCCGATGATCTTGCCCCAATATGTCATTAACTTAGCCTAACATACCCCTACCCTTGAACCAAAACCGACAATCGGACATCAACCAAAATGGGTTTTCAGGCAGGTTACATGGGCTGGCAGTTCTCAATCGATCGTAACGACATTTTCACCGCCATCGGCGCGCCGTGCGGGCTCGATGGCGGCTTCGGTCCTTCGTGAGCAAAAAGCGTCTCTGGCTTCTCCCCCTCGGCCTCGTCATTCTGCTGGGGGCGGCACTTCTGGCCCTGCCCGGCTTTGTCGCCTCCAGCACGCATCGCGGCACGATCGAGGCGCTGGCCTCCTCGCTCACCGGCCGGACCGTGCGGGTCAACGGCAGGCTGTCGCTCGCCTTGCTGCCCGCACCGCAGCTCGTCGCCGAGCGCGTCACCATTACCGGCCCTGACCAGGAGACGATCCAGGCCCGTTCGCTGACACTGGCCATTTCCCTGCCGGCCCTGCTGCACGGAAGGCTGCACGCCACTAGCCTCACCCTCATCTCCCCGCATATCGACCTGCCCTGGCCGCTGCCCGGCGGCAGCACCGCCATCACCCCGCCCAGCTGGCTCGCGGCTTTGCACGCGCAGCTCCAGAACGGCACCGTCACGCTCGGCCAACTGCACCTCGCCAACATCAACGCCTCGGTCGTCACCGGCGCCGACAGCGCCATTACCGTCTCCGGGACCGGCCAGGCGCAAGGCCGGGCGGTGTCCCTCACTTTGGCGCTCGCCGGCGCCGGCGCCGGCGGCAACGCGCCGCTGCGGATCGACGCGAAAAGCGGCAATGCCACCGTGCATTTCCTCGGCGCGCTGAACAACGCCAGCGAAGTCACCGGCCAGCTCGGCGTCACCGCCCCGCATGTCACGGTCGATGCCGGCATCGGCGCCGACGCTACATCGCTGACCGCCACCACGCTGCAGATCAATTCCGGTCCCGCCAGGCTGGAGGGGACCCTTCAGCTGCGCTTCGCCCACCCGCTTCTGACCGCCACGCTGACCGGGCAGAATCTCAGTGCCGCGGCACTGAACGCCGTGCCGGCATTCTGGCCCGGAATGCAGATCAAGGTGGCGTTGGACGCCACGAACGTGACCGCCTTCGGGCAGGATTTCCCGACCCTCCAGGGAGCATTCGCCACGAACCAGGGCACGGTCTCGGCCAGCCAGGTGCAAGCCAGCCTGCCGGGCGGCAGCCTGCTTTCCGGCAACGTGCAGATAGATGCGAACGGCGCAGTGAGCGGTCAGGCCACCCTGCACGCTCCTTCTTTGCCCGATCTGTTGAACCACTACGGCATCCCGACGCCGGCCGGCTGGACCAGCGCCATGCTGAGCGCCACGCTGTCCGGCACTGAAGACCAGCTCGCGTTGCAGCATCTCACCGGCACGATCAACAGCGACCACGTCACCGGGGATCTGGTCATCCACGGCCATCATGCGAGCGGCGCGCTGGCGTTCGACCGGCTGGACCTGACCCCGCTGCTCGCCTGGTTCAGCCGCCACCCGGATACGGCTTTCTCCGCTGACGCGCAGATCACCGCTGCCCGCGCGACGCTGGGGCCGGTGTCGCTCACCAACCTGCTGCTGGACGGCACACTCGGCGACGGGCTGAACATCCGCCGTGCCTCGGCCCAGCTGTTCAACGGCCTGGTCATCGGCAGCCTAGCGCTGGACGCCAAAGGCCAGGTCACCAGCGCCCAGGGCTTTGTCTCGCTGCCTTCCGCCGCCCCGCTGGCAGCACTCCTGCCACCCAGGCTGCAGCCGCCCGCCGCCCTGCTGCAGCCCCGCCTCAACCTCACTTTGTTCGCCCAGGGACCGCCTGACGCGCTCGCCACCAGCGCCGTGGGCAGGCTCGGCGATTTTTCTCTCACCGCCGCGCCGACCATCGATCTGGCCACCGGTACGGCCAGCGGCCCGCTCACGCTCCGCCACCCCGACGCCATCGCCGCGGCGACGATTTTTCACCTCCCCCACAGCCTGGCCTGGCCGGGCGCCGGCTCCATCTCGCTGCGCGCCGATATGCTGGTCTCGCCCACGCAACTCGGCCTGCCGGATTTCGATCTGTCCTTCGGTGACCTGACCGCCAACGGCCATATCGTCCGCAGCAACGGCACCGTCACCGGCAATGTCGAGGCCGACACGCTGGCCCTGCCGCCGCTGAGCCTCGCTTTGGCGCTGCCCTGGTCCAGCGTCGCCACGGCGGCCGGCACGCTGAAACTCACCGCCGACCGCGTGCTCTACGCCGGCCAGCCGGTGCTGGGCGCCTCACAAGGGACGATCACCGTCGGCGCCAACAGCCTGAGCGGGACGTTGACGCGCGCCGCCATCGCCGGCGGCAACCTGACCGGCAGCTTCAACGCCACCATGCAAGCCTCCGCCCCACCAGCCTTGACGCTGAAATTCGCCGGCACCAGGCTCGACGCCTCGCAACTGAACCTGCCGCTCACGTTCCCGTTCACGCTACCGGACGGCACCGTGACCGCCACGGCCGATCTGGCCGCCAGCGGCTACGAGCCGGGCAGCTGGCAGGCCACCCTGTCCGGCGCGGCAACGCTGACCGCCGCCACGGGCGACATCACCGGCTTCAACCTGCCTGCCCTCGTCAAAGCGCTCGATGCCCAAGGTCACCCGCATCTGCGCGAGGCCGTCACCTCCGGCACCAGCCCCTTCACCACCCTTGCGCTGTCCGCCAGCTTCGCCAACGGCGACGGCACCGTGACCGCGGCGCGGCTGGCCACGCCGGATGGCGCCGCCACCATGTCCGGCAACATCGACATGGTCGATCGCGGTGTGGCGTTGCGGCTCACCTTGCAGCCCAACGTCAAACCGCCGCTGCAGATCGACACCACCATCATCGGCAGCTGGCAGGAGGCCAAGCCGTATCCACGCCTGCACAACATCCAGGGCTGGAAGGCCTCGCCTTAAGGGAAAAAAGGAAGACTACTTTTTGTGAACAAAAAGTAGTCTTCTGCTCCTTTGGGCCCGTGCGGTTTCAGCGCCACAGGCCCAGCGGACCAAAAGTTTTTGCGCCGCCTTTTTCAAAAAGCGGCTGCTTTCTTTAAAACGTAAAACGCCGCACCCGGAAGCCGGATGCGGCGTCAAAGCCCTGACGTCAGCTTAAGCTTAGCGCTCGCCGTCGTCCGTTTCCGGCTGCACGTCGATATCGGCGTCGATCACGTCGGTGTCGTCGTCGAGGTCGTCGGCATCCTCCAGGATGTCCTCATCCGCCTCGTCGTCGTCCACCTCGACATCCACGTCTTCGCCATCCACCACGGCCGGCTTCACGACCTTCTTCGCCTCTTCCGGCAGCGGCGCGGCGCGCTTCAGGCGCGGCTGCTCGGCCGGTTGTTCGGTGGCGCATTTCGGGCAGACCGCCGGGTCTTTCCCGAGGTCGAAAAACCGCGTCCCGCAGGACACGCAGGTACGTTTTTCGCCGAGTTCCGGTTTGGCCATAAAAACCTCTTTGCTACACGCCATTTCAACAAGGGCGGCGCGATGCCATGCCCTGCGCGCCATGTCAAACTGAGCTTGATTTTCGGACCCAGACCCGGGTTTTCCGCCGGATCTCCGAGCCGATGCAACCTCATGGCGCACCCATGCGATCTGTTCCCGCCGCGAACGTTTTGTCAACGGTACGGATGACCCCCGCGGGAATTAAAGAAAGCGGCCGCTTTTAAAAAAGCGGCGCAAAAATTTTACTATGCCGGGGCATGGGCGATGTCACCGACAACGCCCATGCCCCAGGTTAACAAAGTTTTTTTGCTACTTTTTGTTCACAAAAAGTAGTCTTCTCCTTCTCTTGGCCTTACGGCTCGGTTTCCGTTCCCGCGCAAACGCGCTAAGCGCCGCACATGGAATCGCAACCTGCCAGGCCGCTCTCCGCCGGCCGCCCTGCCGAGCCGCTTGCCGGCGAAATCACCGTCCCCGGGGACAAATCCATCAGCCATCGCGCGCTCATGTTCGGGGCGCTCGCGGTCGGCCAGACCCGCATCAGCGGTCTGCTGCAGGGCGAGGACGTGCTGCGCACCGCCGCCGCCATGCGCGCTCTGGGGGCGGAGATCCGTCAGGAGGGGGCGGACTGGATCGTCGCCGGGCGCGGCATCGGCGCCCTCACAGCACCTGACGACGTGCTCGACATGGGCAATTCCGGCACCGCCGCGCGGCTGCTCGCCGGTATCCTCGCCACCCATGATTTCTACTCCGTCATGACCGGCGATGCCTCGCTGCGCTCGCGCCCGATGCGGCGCGTGATCGAGCCTTTGAAGATGTCCGGGGCGGTATTCACCGCCCGCGCGGGGGATCGCCTGCCGCTCACCGTCCAGGGCGCGCGCGACGCGCTGCCGATCAGCTACCGCCTGCCGGTGGCCTCGGCGCAGGTCAAATCCGCGGTGCTGCTCGCCGGGCTGAACGCCCGCGGCATCACCGAGGTGGAAGAGCCGGAGCCAACCCGCGACCATTCGGAGAACATGCTCCGCCATTTCGGCGCCGATCTCACCGTGGGCCAGCAGGGCAAAGGCCGCGTCATCCGCCTCACCGGCCAGCCCGAGCTGCGCGGCGCCGACGTGACGGTGCCGGGCGACCCGTCTTCCGCCGCCTTCCCGCTCGTCGCAGGCCTATTGGTGCCTGGCTCGCGCCTGACAATCAAGAATGTCGGGCTGAACCCGCTGCGCACCGGCCTGTTCGACAGCTTGCGCGAAATGGGCGCCGATCTCACCGTCCGCAATGCGCGCATCCAGGGCGGCGAGAGCATCGGCGACGTGATGGTCGAGCACACCCAGCTCACCGCCGTGGACGTCCCGCCCGAGCGCGCGCCGAGCATGATCGACGAATACCTCATCCTCGCCATCGCCTGCGCCACGGCGCGCGGCACCTCGCGTCTGCGCGGCCTGGCCGAGCTGCGCGTGAAGGAGAGCGACCGCCTGGCCGCCACCGCCGCCATGCTGCGCGCCGGCGGCGTGCGCGTGGAGATCGAGGGCGACGACCTGATTGTTCACGGGTCCTCAAACATCCCGGGCGGCGGCGTGGTGCAAACGCATATGGACCACCGCCTGGCGATGAGCGCCCTGGTGTTCGGCCAAATCACGGCCGCGGAAATGCGCATCGACGACGCCACCTTCATCGACACCTCCTTCCCCGGCTTCGTGACGCTGATGCGTGGGCTCGGCGCCCGTATCACCGCCGCATGATCATCGCCATCGACGGGCCCGCCGCGGCGGGCAAAGGCACCCTGGCGCGGCGCATCGCCGCCGCCCTCAACCTTCCCTATCTCGACACCGGCCTGCTCTACCGCGCGGTCGGCCGCCGCGTGCTCGATGTCGGCGCTGACCCGGCGAACCCGGAGGCCGCCACCGCCGCCGCCAAAAGCCTGACCCCGACCGACCTCGCCCGCACCGATCTGCGCGGCGGACCGGCCGACAAGGCCGCCAGCCAGGTCGCCTCCATCCCCGGCGTGCGCGCCGCCCTGTTGGAATTCCAGCGCCATTTCGGCACCGCCAACGGCGCGGTGCTGGACGGGCGCGACATCGGCACCATCATCTTCCCCGACGCCGACGTAAAACTCTTCGTCACCGCCAGCCTGCAAGCCCGCGCCCGACGCCGCCACGCCGAGCTCCTCGGCCGCGGCGATGATGTGACCCTGGAAGCCGTGCAGGCCGACCTCGCCGCCCGCGACGAGGCCGACGCCAACCGCAAGGCCGCCCCCCTGGTCGCCGCCGCTGACGCGATGCTGCTGGACACCACGGCTTGGGATGCGGACGCGGCGTTCGCGCAGGCGATGGCGTTGATCAAGGCAAGGACTAAGTAAGGAAGGCTACTTTTTGTGAACAAAAAGTAGTTTTTTGCTCCTTCCGGCCATGGGCGTTGGCGCCGACAACGTCCATGGCCCAGCATAACAAAAGTTTTTGCGCCGCTTTTTTCAAAAAGCGGCCACTTTCTTCCTTCCCGCTAGTTTTCCTTGACGCTGGCGGCAGCGGCGTGAACACTCCGGACAAACGTCCTGCACCGACGCCGCTGGCAAAATTCTTGTCACCGCTTCGACCACCTGCGCCATCTGGGAGATCTGACCGCCAAGCCAGTTCAAAAAAATCAAAAAAGGACACGCCATGGCCAACGACTATCAGCTGTTGATCAAGCATATTTTAAAAATGCCGATCGCCCAGGCCAGCCGGAAGGAGATCGTCTATCGCGGCGACCTGCGCTTCACCTACCCTGAATTCGTGGCGCGCGTGCACCGCCTCGCCGGCGCACTCACCGCCCTTGGCGCGAAACCCGGCATGCGCATCGCCGTCGCCGATTGGGACAGCCACCGCTATCTCGAATCCTATTTCGCCATCCCGATGCTCGGCTGCGTGCTGATGATGGTAAACATCCGCCTCAGCCCAGCGCAGATCGCCTACACGATCGACCATTCCGACGCGGAAATCCTGCTCATCAACAAGGATTTTTTTCCCGCCTGCCGGGGCATCCGCGAGCAGCTCACGAAAATCAAAAAGGTCGTCTGCCTGGCTGATGATCATGCACCGGAAGATGGGGATTATGGCGAGAAATACGCAGGAGATTACGAAACGCTGCTCGCCGCCGCAGCACCCGAATACGACTTTCCGGAGTTCGACGAAAACACCATCGCCACCACCTTCTACACCACCGGCACCACCGGCGAGCCCAAGGGCGTGTATTTCTCGCACCGGCAGCTGGTCCTGCACACCCTTTCCTTGACGTCCACCATGGCCATGAGCGGCTTCAACGGCGGCGTCTCGCGCGAGGATGTGTACATGCCGCTGACGCCGATGTTCCATGTCCATGGCTGGGGATTTCCCTTCGTGGCGACGCTGATGGGCATGCAGCAGGTCTATGTCGGCCGCTTTCAGCCGGCTCTGGTGCTGAAACTCCTCAAAGCCGAGCGCGTCACCACCTCGCATTGCGTGCCGACCATCCTGCACATGCTGCTCAACGCCCCCGAGGCCGAGAACATCGATTTCAGCCGCTGGCGCGTGGTCATCGGCGGGTCGGCCATGCCGGGGGCACTCTGCCGCGCCGCACTGGCCCGCGGCATCGATGCGTATAGCGGCTACGGCATGTCGGAATCCTGCCCGATCATGACCATCAGCCAGATCACCGGCGACATGGTGGCGGACGATCCCAGCCCGGAGCGGGAGGTCGAAATCCGTTGCGCCACCGGACAGGCCGGCGCGCTGATCGAGCTCGCCCTCGCCGATGAAGACATGAATTTCCTGCCCCATGACGGCAAAAGCATCGGCGAGGTGGTGGCACGCGCCGCCAGCCTCACCGCCGGCTATGTGAAGAACGAGGCGGCCAGCGCCGCTTTGTGGCGCGGCGGCTGGATGCATACCGGCGATCTCGGCAGCATCGACAAGTTCGGCCTGCTGCACGTGCTCGACCGCAGCAAGGACGTGATCAAGACCGGCGGCGAATGGATTTCCTCGATCGCCCTGGAGGATATTATTCTTCGCGACACCAGGATCAGCGAGTGCGCGGTCGTCGCCATCCATGATTGCATGTGGGGCGAACGACCGGTCGCGATCGTGGTGCACAAGCCGGACGCAGTACTCACCGAAGACGAGGTGAAGAGCCTGATCCGCGCGCGCGTGGAACTTGGCGAACTCTCCCGCTACGCCATTCCCGACCATGTCTTCTTCGCCGAAGCACTGGAGAAAACCTCCGTCGGCAAGCTGGATAAGAAGAAGTTGCGGGTGATTTACGGGGCCAGCAGCAGCTAGAAGAAAGCAGCCGCTTTTAAAAAAGCGGCGCAAAAATTTTTGCTATGCTGGGCCTTGGGCGTTGTCGCCGACAACGCCCAAGGCCCAAATTAACAAAGTTTTTTTGCTACTTTTTGTTCACAAAAAGTAGCCTTCCCCTTTTGCTACCCTCAGAGATTCGCCTGCGTGATGAACTTGGTCACCAGATACGGCTCCAGGCCCTCGACGCCGCCCTCGGAGCCGTAGCCGCTGTCCTTCACGCCGCCGAACGGCGTCTCGGGCAGAGCCAGGCCATGATGGTTGATCGACACCATGCCGGACTCGATCGCCGAACCCAGCCGCGCCGCCGTCGCAGTGGAGCGCGTATAGGCGTAGGCGGCGAGGCCATAGGACAGGCGGTTCGCCTCGGCGATCGCCTCGTCCACGGTGCCGAACGGGATCATCAGCGCCAGCGGGCCGAACGGCTCCTCATGCATGACCCGCGCTTCCGGCGCGATATCGGTCAGCACGGTCGGCTCGAAGAAATAGCCCTTGTTGGCGACGCGCTTGCCGCCGGTGCGTACCGTGGCGCCCTTCTGCACGGCATCGGCGACGAAGCCTTCCATCGCCGCGATGCGGCGGGCGTTGGCGAGTGGCCCCATGGTCGTGCTGGCGTCCAGCCCGTTGCCGACCTTGACCTCCTTGGCCGCCTGGACGAAGCGTTCGACGAACGGCTCATACACATCCTTCTGCACCAGGAAGCGCGTCGGCGAGACGCAGACCTGCCCGGCATTGCGGAACTTGCTGCCGGCGAGGATTTTGACCGCATGGTCGAGATCCGCGTCGTTGCAGACGATCGCCGGGCCATGGCCGCCCAGTTCCATCGTCGCGCGCTTCATGTGCGTGCCGGCCAAGGCGGCGAGATGCTTGCCGACCGCAGTCGAGCCCGTGAAGGAGATTTTACGCACCACCGGATGCGGGATCAGATATTCGGAAATTTCCGCCGGCACGCCGTAGACCAGCTGCACCACGCCCTCCGGCAGCCCGGCATCGGCAAAGGCGCGCACCAGTTCGGCGCAGCTCGCCGGCGTCTCTTCCGGTCCCTTGAGGATGAACGCACAGCCTGCCGCCAGCGCCGCGGAAATCTTCCGCACGGCCTGGCTGACCGGGAAATTCCACGGGGTGAACCCGGCGACCACGCCGACCGGCTCGCGCACCACCATCTGATAGACGCCATCGGCCCGCGCCGGGATCAGCCGCCCATAGGCGCGACGCCCCTCTTCGGCGAACCACTCGATAACGTCGGCCGCACCCGCGAGCTCGATGCGCGCTTCAGCCAGCGGCTTACCCTGCTCGGTGGTCATGATGGTCGCGATGCTTTCGGCCCGCTCGCGCAGCAGCTCCGCCGCCTTGCGCATCAGCTTCGAGCGCTCGAACGCCGGCACCTGGCGCCAAGTCGAAAAACCCTTCTGCGCGGCGGCCAGCGCCTCATCGAGATCCGCCTTCCCGGCATGGGCGATCTTGCCGATCACTTCCTCGGTCGCCGGATTGATCACATCCAGCGTGCGGCCATCCTTGGCGGCGCGCCATTTGCCGCCGATATGCAACATGACATCCTGATACAATGCTAACGCTCCTGTCCTGATTTTGTGTAACATGCGCGCACCGGGCGCAGATGCAAGCCCCGCCTGGCGCATACGAGCGACGAGAAGAAAGTGGCCGCTTTTTGAAAAAAGCGGCGCAAAAACTTTTTTGATGCTGGGTCATGGGCGTTGTCGCCAACAACGCCCATGACCCAAATTACCCTACGCTTACGACCACTCGGCGCAGCGTTTCCACCATCTCCACGATCTGCTCCGCCGTGGCGACGAAAGGTGGCGCCAGGACCAGCGTGTCGCCGGCGACGCGCAGCACCAGCCCGGCCTCGAACGCCTTGCACATGATGCGAAAGCCGCGCGCGCCCGGCTGCTCCGCGGGTTCCAGATCAATCGCGCCGAGCAGGCCGAAGCCGCGCGTGTCGACCACGTAGGGCAAGTCCCGGAAGGCGGCGATCTGCGCCAGGAAGGCCGGCGTCAGCTCGCGAACCCGAGCGAAAATATCCTCCTCGCGGTAGATTTTCAGCGTCGCCAGGCCGGCGGCGCAGGCCGCCGGATGCGCGGAATAGGTGTAGCCGTGAAACAGCTCCACGGTATTGGCCGGTGCGGCATCCAGGATGGTCTGCTGGATGTCCTCGCGCACCGCGATCGCCGCCATGGGGATGCTGCCATTGGTCAGCGCCTTCGCCATGGTGATGATGTCGGGCGTCACGCCGAAGGTCTGCGCCGCGAAATTCTGCCCGGTGCGGCCGAAGCCGGTGATCACCTCGTCGAAAATCAGCAGGATGCCGTGGCGGGTGCAAATCTCCCGCAGCCGCTGCAGATAGCCCTTCGGCGGCACCAGAATGCCGGTGGAGCCGGCAATCGGCTCGACGATGCAGGCGGCGATGGTATCCGCGCCGTGCAGGTCGACGAAACGCTGCAGATCATCGGCAAGCTCGGCGCCGTAAGTGCCCTCGCCCATCTCGAACCGGTTTTCCGGGATCTTCGTGTGGCGCATATGCGCCACCCCGGCCAGGCCGATCCCAAAGGCCTTGCGGTTGGTGACCATGCCGCCGACCGACTGGCCGCCGAAATTCACGCCGTGATAGCCGCGCTCGCGGCCGATGAAGCGCTGCCGCGTGCCCTCGCCGCGCACCCGGTGATATTGCAGCGCCACTTTCATCGCGCTCTCCACGGCCTCGGAGCCGGAGCAGGTGAACAGGATGCGGTTCAACCCCGGCGGCGCCATCTGCGCCACCTCGGCGGCCAGGCGGAACGCCTCAGGCGTGCCGTACTGGAAGGGCGGCGCGTAATCGAGCGTCTCCATCTGTTTGGCCACCGCCTCACGGATTTCCCGACGGCCATGGCCGAGCGGGATGCAGTACAGGCCCGAGGAGCCATCCAACAGCCGGTCCCCCTGGGTATTCCAATAATAGACCCCCTCCGCCCGGGCCAAAATGCGCGGCGAGTCGTGGAATTGCCGGTTGGCGGTGAACGGCATCCAATGGTTGACCAGAGGATCATTGCTGGGACGAACGGAGGTGCTCATTTCTCTCTCCTGAGGGGACAGAAACAGCTTACTATTTTAAACCATGCCGGCGAGAGGGAATCGCCATAAAACATGAGAAAGCGGCATTTTTAAAAAACGCCGGCAGACCTCGTCAAGAATCAACAACATTTCGACAAACCATTGGCGATGGGCTTTAACCGGCGCCGGCGCGGCAACAGATGATTAAAAACGCAAATGAATAAAGGATCCTCGGGATGCCCATGTGTGGATTAGGCACCGTCGCGGAGCTCGCTGCCATGATCCAAGCGGGGCGCATCCTGCTCCTGGCAGGCACGGAAACCCTGCTGGCGCAGCTCCCGGCCGGGCGCTGGATCGGCGGCAGCGCGGTGGCTTATCTCGGCAATCCCAACGGCGCCACCGAACGCGACCGGATTTTCTATTCAGACCTCACGGATCACGCGCAAACGGCGGAAATCCTGCTTCTGGACGCAAGCGAGCTTCCCGGGCTAGCCAGGCGTTATCCCGAAAACGGGTTTTCCTTTCTGATCCTGCCCGGCCTCAGCGAGCTGCTCGTCAGCTTCGCCCGCGACGCCGCCGATTACCCAGGGCTGTATAACAGTCCGCTGATCGGCTGGATCAGCGCGGTCGATCTGGCCGGCCCCCTGGCGCGCCCCAAAATTTTCGCGGGCAACGGGCAGGCCCATGCCGAGCACGGCGCGCTCATGCATGTTTCCCTGCCGCGCCGGCTGGCCGCGCAGATCGACGTCATCAACCTGTTCTCGACCGGCAAAGGAGCCGCCATCACGTTCTCCGAAGACGGGCTGAGCGCCACGTCGTGCCTGGTCGACGGAGTGCCGCAAAACCTTGCCGCCTATATCATGCGGCATCGCATCGACACGAACCTGCCACTGATCGCCGATTATAACGGCGCCGCAATGAACGTATCGATCCGCGCGGTCGATGCGCAGGCCCAGTGCGTCGATTTCTTCGCACCGGTGTTCAAAACCTTGACCTACCGCTTCGCCAACCCACTCAGGGATTTCCCTGCCGCCTTCGACCGCGCGATCGCCACCATCGAGCCCGGAGACATCGCCTTCGCCTGCACCTGCGTGCTGAACTACCGGCAGGCGCGACTGGAAGGCCGGCGCGCCGGCCCATTCACGGGCCCCGTCACCTTCGGCGAAATCGCCTATATCGCGCTCAACCAGACCCTCGCCTGCCTCTCGATTGTCAGCCTGGACAATGACGAATCGGATGATTTCTAACGTTTAGGAAGCAGCCGCTTTTTAAAAAAAGCGGCGCTGAAACAGCACAGGCCCAAAGGAGCAGAAGACTTCTTTTTGTGAACAAAAAGAAGCAAAAAAACTTTGCTAAACTGGGCTGTGGGTGTTGTCGCCTACACAGCCCATAGCCCAGCATAACAAAAGTTTTTGCGCCGCTTTTTTTAAAAAGCGGCTGCTTTCTTCTCTAGCCTTGGCGCTCGAGCATGAGCTGCTTCACCTTGCCGATCGCCTTGGCCGGGTTGAGGCCTTTCGGGCAGGTCTGGGTGCAGTTCATGATGGTATGGCAGCGATACAGCTTGAACGGATCTTCCAGCGCGTCGAGCCGCTTGCCGGAGGCCTCGTCACGGCTGTCGGCGATCCAGCGATAAGCCTGCAGCAGCACCGCGGGCCCCAGATAGCGATCACCGTTCCACCAGTAGCTCGGGCAGGAGGTGGAGCAGCAGAAGCACAGGATGCACTCCCACAGACCATCGATCTCGGCGCGCTCCTCCTTGCTCTGCAGGCGCTCGCCATCCGGCGGCGCCGGGGTCTCAGACTGCAGCCAGGGCTCGATCGAGCGCAGCTGCGCGTAAGGCTGCGTGAGGTCGGGCACCAGGTCCTTCACCACCGGCAGATGCGGCAGCGGGTTGATGGCCACCGCGCCCTTCACCTCGGCGATCGGCTTCAGGCAGGCCAGCGTGTTGGTGCCGTCGATGTTCATCGCGCAGGAACCGCAAATGCCCTCGCGGCAGGAGCGGCGGAAGGTCAGCGAGGCGTCGATCTCGTTCTTGATCTTGATGATCGCATCCAGCACCATCGGGCCGCACGCGTCGAGATCGATCTCGAACGAGTCCATCACCGGATTCTTCCCGTCATCGGGGTTCCAGCGATAGACCTTGAATTCCTTCACGCGCTTGGCGCTGGAAGGGGCCTTGTGGGTCTTGCCGACACCCACTTTGGAATTCTTCGGAAGCGTAAATTCTGCCATCGGGAAAGTTCCTTAATACACGCGCTTCTTGGGCGGGAACACGGAGACCTCGTTGGTCAGCGTCTGCATTTTAACCGGGCGGTAGCTGAGCTGCACGCCGCCCTTCTCGTCGCAATAGCTGATCGTGTGCTTCATCCATTCCGCATCGTCGCGATCCGGAAAATCGTCATGCGCCTGCGCGCCGCGGCTCTCCTTGCGGGCTTCGGCGGAGACCATGGTGGTCATCGCATTGCCCATCAGGTTGTCGAGCTCGAGCGCCTCGACGAGATCGGAATTCCAGATCAGGCTGCGATCCGTCACGGAGATGTCGGAGAGGCCCTGCCACAGGCCCTGCATCTTGGTCACGCCCTCAGACAGGCTCTTGGAATTGCGGAACACCGCGGCGTGGCTCTGCATGGTGCGCTGCAGCTGGTCGCGCAGCTGCGCCACCTTGGTGCCGCCCTTGGCGTGGCGGGTTGCATCGAAGCGGGCCATGCTGGCCTCGCCCGCGTTGGCGGGGAGTGGCGCCTGGGTGGCGCCGGGCTTGACGATCTCGGCGGCGCGTTGTGCTGCGGCGCGGCCGAACACCACCAGGTCGAGCAGCGAGTTGGTGCCGAGCCGGTTGGCGCCGTGCACGGAGACGCAGGCCGCCTCGCCTACCGCCATCAGTCCGGGCACCACCGCATCCGGGTTGGCAGCGGTCGGGCGCAGCACTTCGGTGCGGTAGTTCGTGGGAATGCCGCCCATGTTATAGTGCACGGTCGGCAGCACCGGGATCGCCTCCTTGGTCACATCCACCCCGGCGAACACCCGCGCGGTCTCGGAAATGCCCGGCAGGCGCTCGTGCAGGATATCGGCGCCAAGATGCTCCAGATGGAGCAGAATATGGTCCTTGTTCGGACCCACGCCGCGGCCTTCATTGATCTCGATGGTCATCGAACGCGACACCACGTCGCGCGAGGCCAGATCCTTCGCGGTCGGCGCATAGCGTTCCATGAAGCGCTCGCCTTCGGCGTTCGTCAGATACCCGCCCTCGCCGCGCGCCCCTTCCGTGATCAGGCAGCCCGCCGGGAAAATCCCAGTCGGGTGGAACTGCACGAATTCCATGTCCTGCACCGGCAGCCCGGCGCGGATCACCATGCCGCCGCCATCGCCTGTGCAAGTATGCGCCGAAGTGCAGGAAAGATAGGCGCGGCCGTAACCACCGGTGGCGAGCACCACCATCTGCGCGCGGAAGCGGTGGATGGTGCCGTCTTCCAGGTTCCAGGCCATCACCCCGCGGCAGGCGCCCTCATCGTCCATGATCAGGTCGAGGGCGAAATATTCGACGAAGAATTCCACCTCATGTTTGAGGCTCTGCTGATACAGCGTGTGCAGGATCGCGTGGCCGGTGCGGTCGGCGGCGGCGCAGGCGCGGTTGGCCGGCTCCTTGCCGTAATCCTTCATATGCCCGCCGAAGGGGCGCTGATAGATCCTGCCGTCTTCGGTGCGCGAGAACGGCACGCCGAAATGTTCCAGCTCATAAATCGCCGGCACCGCCTCGCGGCACATATATTCGATGGCGTCCTGGTCGCCCAGCCAGTCCGACCCTTTCACGGTGTCGTACATGTGCCAGCGCCAGTTATCCTCGCCCATATTGCCGAGCGAGGCGCCGATGCCACCCTGCGCCGCCACGGTATGGCTGCGAGTCGGGAAGACCTTGGTGATGCAGGCGGTCTTCAGCCCGGCCGCCCCCATGCCCAGCGTCGCGCGCAGGCCGGAACCGCCGGCGCCGACCACCACCACGTCATAGGTGTGGTCGATGATCTTGTAACCGCCAATCGATGTTTGTGAGATCGCGTTCATGGACGAAAATCCGTTTTTCTAGAGCAATGTATGCTTGGACGAAACCGACAGGTTTCCGGCAAACACATGAAATTGCTCGCCAAAAATATGAGTTAGAGCCTTCACCGAAGGCTCTAGAAGGCGAGTTTGAGAACCGAGACGGCGCTGGCCAGTGCCAGGAACACGATGACCGCCTGCGTCACGAGCAGCGTGCCGCGCCGCTTCGACTCGTTATGGACGTAGTCCTCGATGACCACCTGCATGCCGAGCGAGAGATGGTAGAACAAAGCCGCGATCAGGCAGAGATACAGCACCGTGTTCCAGGGTTCGCCCATGAAGGCGGCCATCTGCGCCCGCGAGGCGCCGGCCAGCATCAGCACCGAGAGCACGAAATAGAGCGAGAGCGGCAGCAGCGCGATGGCGGTAACGCGCTGCGCCCACCAGTGATGCAGCCCGGATTTCGCCGAACCGAGGCCACGCGCGCGGCCGAGCTGGCTGCGCATCACGTGAATTGAGGGAGCGTTGGACTTATCCATGTTCATTCACCACACCAGGAACGCGATGACCCAGAAAACGACAGTGAGCACCACCGTCGCCACGAATACGCTTTTGCCGCTGCGATGCATGTCCGGCAGTTCGAAGCCACGCCCGGCATCCCACATCAGATGGCGGATGCCGTTGCAGAAATGATAGAACAGCGCGACGGTGAAGCCGATCAGGACGAGAATGCCGACCCAGGTCGCGAACAGCGACTGGATGACGGAAAATGCACTATCGCCGGCGGCGGCGCAGACCAGCCAGGCGGTCAGCAGCAGCGTGCCGGCGCCCAGCGCAATGCCCGTGCCACGATGAAAAACCGACGTCACCGAGGACATTTCCAGCTTGTACACCTGCAAATGCGGCGACAGTGGGCGCCGGACCAGTCTCCCCTCCGAATTGCGCCCCACCATCAGGGCTTCGCGGACATCCGACATGGCAAACCTTTCTAAGAGGTCGTTAAAAAGAATTATGTTGCAGTTGCTTAGTCCGCAGGTCTGGCAGGGTCAACGCTGCAAACCCCCCATGCGCAGAGTTCTGCAATGCGCCGGATGAATATATATATAGCCGGCACCTATGGAGCGCATTCCTCCAACGATTCCAGACGCGTGAGCCCCACCCAACGGCTTGGCGAGTCCTCCAGCTCCAGGCTGGTCGGCACCTCGTAGCGCGCGAGCTGCGTGCCGCCCTCGGATGGGGCGTATTTCCGGCCCGGATCCGCCATCAGCACCACGGCCTGCGCGGCGCAACGCCGCAGCCAGGGCATGATATGCCGGGCCATCGGCGCCTCGTAACAGACATCGCCGCACAGGAGCACATCCCAGCGGCACGGCGAGCCCACGACATCGTCCAGCAGCACCGTGACGTCACACCGATTTTCGGCCGCATTCAGGGCGATCGCCGCGGCCGCGAACGGGTCGATTTCCGCCGCCTCCACCAAAGCCGCCCCGGCCTTGGCGCAGGCAATGCCGGCCAGCCCGCTGCCGGCCGCGAAATCCAGGACCTTCTTCCCCGCCACCAGCGCCGGATGCAGGGTCACATAATGCGCCAGCGCCTCCGACCCCGGCCAGGCAAAGGCCCAGAACGGCGGCGGCATGTTGTACGCCTGCAGGAACGCCTCGCTCGCCTGCCAGAGCGGCGTGATCTCCGTGGCGAGATGCAGTTTGATGTCGGGGACCAGCCGTGCGGCCGACAGCGCCGTGTACTGCCGCACGAAAGCCTGAGCGCATGATGGCTTTCGATCACTCATGCTCTCATCTTTTTGGCCCGAGCGGTTGCATGGCTCAATCCTGCTCTCTCAGAGAAAGGGAAGCAGCCGCTTTTTAAAAAAGCGGCGCAAAAACTTTTACTCCGCTGGGCCATGGGCGTTGTCCCCGACCACGCCCATGGCCCAGCATAACCAAAGTTTTTTTGCTACTTTTTGTTCACAAAAAGTAGCCTTAGCCTGATGATCCTATCAGCCGGTGATGTCGTCCGGTTCGGGAACGATGTCGGGCTTGTCCACCTCGAGCCGCGCCACGCGGACCTCCAGCGCCTCCACTTGCGCCTTGGCGCGCCGCGCCAGCTCCGACATCGCCTCGAACTCATCGCGCTTCACGAGGTCGAGGCGCCGCACCGCCTCATCGACCCGTGCGCGCACCATCGACGCCATCTCCTCGCGCAGACCGGTCAAGGCAGAGAGCGCCCCGCCGGCCACGCCGGCAAGGTCATCAAAAAATTTCGGGCGTTCATTCATGGTCCCAGGGCCTTCTCTCAAATCTATGACGCTTTATAAGCGCCTCCATGATATTGGTCACGGGTGGCGCCGGTTTCATCGGCTCGAATCTCCATGCGGCGCTGCAGGCTGACGGGCAGGACACCGTCATCGCCGACTGGCTGGGCAGCGACGGCAAATGGCGCAACCTGCGCCACCACCCGCCCGGGCGCGTGATCGCGCCGGAAGCGCTGGATGATTTTCTTGAGTCTGCTCCGGCGCTGGAGGCGATCGTGCATCTCGGCGCGATTTCCGAGACCACCGCGACCGATGGCGATCTGGTCTGGCAAAGCAATGTCACGCTCAGCCAGAAGCTCTGGTCCTGGGCCGCCCGCCACGGCGTGCGCTTCATCTACGCCTCCTCCGCCGCCACCTACGGCGACGGCACGGCCGGCTTCGACGACGTTTTCTCCTCCCCTGCGCTGCAAAAACTGCTTCCGCTGAACCTGTATGGCTGGAGCAAGCACGCCTTCGACCTCTGGGTCGCACGCCAGGTCGAGAGCGGTGCGCCAACCCCGCCGGCCTGGGCCGGCGTCAAATTTTTCAACGTCTACGGGCCGAACGAATATCATAAAGGCAAGATGATCTCGGTCGTGAAGGTCAAACACGACGAGTTGTTGGCCGGCGGCCCGATCAAACTTTTTCGGTCCGACCGGCCGGGTCTGGCCGACGGCGCGCAGGCGCGGGATTTCATCTACATCGACGACGTGGTGGCGGCGCTGCGCTTCATGCTCACCGCCCCCGCTTTGACCGGGCTGTATAATCTCGGCACCGGCATTGCCCGCACCTATGCCGATCTCGGCGCCGCGGTCTGCGCCGCCAATGGTCAGGCGCCGCGCATCGAATTCATCGACATGCCGCAAACCCTGCGCGGCCAATACCAGTCCTTCACCCAGGCACCGATGGCCAGGCTGCGCGCGGCCGGCTTCAATCATGCTTTCAAGACTTTAGAACAAGGC
The DNA here is from genome assembly GCF_036489515.1 of Acidocella sp. Classification (GTDB taxonomy): domain Bacteria; phylum Pseudomonadota; class Alphaproteobacteria; order Acetobacterales; family Acetobacteraceae; genus Acidocella. Next base: position 37,274 of record NZ_DASXFO010000097.1, on the reverse strand, counting down.
ATTGATGCCTATATCACGTCATACCTGACACAGCCGGACCCGTATCGATGAACCCTATTATTCTGCCGGCCTTTCAGCGCGCCATCCATATCGGCCCCCTGACCATCCATTTTTATGCGCTGGCCTATATCATCGGGCTGCTGATCGGCTGGCGCCTGGTGCGCCATCTGGCCAGCCGCCCGCCCATCGCGGCCACCGGTGAACAGGTTGACGACTTCCTCACCTGGGCGACGCTCGGCATCATCCTCGGCGGACGGCTCGGCTATGTGCTGTTCTACCAGCCGGGCTATTTCTTCACCCATCCGAAACAAATCGTCGCCGTCTGGGATGGCGGCATGAGTTTCCATGGCGGGTTTTTGGGCGTGACCATCGCCATTATCTGGTTCTGCCTCAAGCACCGGATCAACATCCTGGCCTTCGCCGACCGCATCGCCGTGGCGGTGCCGATCGGCCTGTTCCTCGGCCGCTGCGCCAATTTCATCAATGGCGAGCTGTGGGGCCGCCCCGCCCCCGCCTGGTTCCCATTCGCCATGGTCTATCCCGACGCCGGACCGATGCCGCGCTATCCCTCCGAGTTGATCGAGGCCTGCCTCGAGGGCGTGACATTGTTCATCGTCATGCTGGTGGCGTCACGCTTTGTGTGCCTGCGCCGCCGCGCCGGCACGCTCGCCGGCATGTTCGTGACCGGCTACGGCATCGCCCGCATCATCGGCGAATGTTTTCGCGAACCCGATCCGTTCCTGGGTTTCCTGCCCTTCGACACCACGATGGGGCAGCTGCTCTCCATCCCCATGGTGATCGCGGGGCTCTGCATCATCTGGTTCGCCGGCACCCGCCCGCGTTTGACGAACTAGCGCATGATGGGAAGAAAGCAGCCGCTTTTTGAAAAAAGCGGCGCAAAAACTTTTGTTATGCTGGGGCATGGGCGTTGTCGGCGACACAGCCTATGGCCCTGATGGAGCGCTTCGACCATTTCATGGCCCGGGCCAACGCCGCTTACTACGCGGCGCAGGACCCGTTCGAGGATTTCACCACGGCGCCGGAGCTGACCCAGGTTTTCGGCGAAATTCTCGGTGCCTGGGCGAAAACCGTGTGGCAGATGATGGGCGCGCCGGACGACATCATCCTGGCCGAGGCCGGCCCCGGGCGCGGCACGCTGATGGCGGACGCGCTGCGCCTCTGGCCCCGCGAGCAGGTGCATCTGATCGAACTTTCTGGCCGCTTGCGCGCCGAGCAAGCTTCGCGTGTGCCGAACGCTATTTGGCATGAATCGTTGGATACGCTCCCCGAGGGGCCGCTGATCCTGCTCGCCAATGAATTTTTGGATGCCCTGCCGGTGCGCCAGTTCATTCGCCGCGAAACCGGCTGGCGCGAGCTTCATGTCGAGAATGGCGCTTATGTGGAGCTGCCGGCCGACATCGAACTTCCCGACGATCCGGTCGGCAGTGTCCGCGAGATCAACGAGGCGGCCGAAGAGTTCTGTGAGAAATTGGCGGCGCGCGAGGCCGTGGCCCTGTTCCTCGATTACGGCCCGCTGCAGAGTGCGCCCGGTAGCTCGGTGCAGGCGATCCGCGACGGCGCGTATGCCGATCCGCTGCGGGATCCGGGCCAGGCCGACCTGACCGCCCATGTCGACTTCGCCGCCATCGCCGCGCGTGTGAATGTCCAGGGGCCGGTGAAGCAGAACGCCTTCCTTACCGGGCTCGGCCTGTTCCAGCGCAGCGATTTCCTGGCCCGCAAATTTCCCGACAAAGCGCAGAATTTCGCGCTGGCGGCGCAGCGCCTCACGGCGCCTGAGGCGATGGGCAGCCTGTTCAAAGCCGTGGCGCTATGCCCTAAACATCTGCCCAGACTGCCGGGATTTGAAATTTGAAATATTTTCGTGGCGATTTTTCCGTTCCGCACGGCTTTTTCACCCGCGAGGGCGGGATTTCCACGGGGCCCTTTGCGAGCCTGAATTGCAGCCTCTCCGGCGCGGATGACCCCGAAAATGTGCGGCGTAACCGCGCTCTGGTGGCGGCGGAATTCAGCGTCGTGCCGGAACATCTCCTGGGGCTGAAGCAGGTTCATGGCGCGGAAGTCGTCACCGTGACCACGCCCTGGGCCATGGGGGAAGGTCCCGCCGCCGATGCGATGGTGACGGCGACCCCGGGCCTGGCGCTCGGCATCATCACCGCCGACTGCGCCCCGGTGCTGTTCGCAGACGAAGCGCAGAAAATCGTCGGCGCGGCCCATGCCGGCTGGCGCGGCGCACTGGCCGGCGTGCTGGAGGCCACGGCCGAGGCCATGCGTGCCTTGGGGGCGCAAAACATCCGCGCCGTGATCGGCCCCTGCATCCAGCAAAAAAGCTACGAGGTCTCGGCCGATCTGCGCGACCCGGTGCTGGCCCGCGATGCTGCCGCCGCGCGCTACTTTGTCCCCGGCCGCACCGAGCGCTGGCAGTTCGACCTGCCCGGCTACTGCGCCGCCCGCCTGAAGGAAGCCGGCGTCAACCCCGAAATCCTGCCTTTGGATACCTGCGCGGAGGAGCAAAAATTCTTTTCGCATCGCCGCCGGACCCTGCGCGGCGAGGGTGCGATCGGCCATCAGGTTTCCGTCATATGCGTATGAAAAACCTGATCCTGGGCCTGCCTTTGCTGCTCGCCGCCTGCGGCACCCTGCCCGAACCGTTTTACGGGAATCCCGGACGCGAAGGGGCGATATTGTCCATTCCCCCGGCCCCGGTGCTGATGGTCCCCGCGCCGACCGGGGCGCTGCTCGGCGACGATGCCGCGAAACTCTACGCCAAGGATTTGGCCGCTCAGCTCGCGGATATGGACGTGCCGAGCATTTATGGCCCGGCCGCCAAAGGCGATTGGCAACTGGTCACCACCGCGAAGCTGGCGGGCAACAACGTGCTCCCCGCCTACGCGGTGATGGGGCCGAACGGCAAACCCTATGGCCAGGTTCAGGGCGCGCCGGTGCCCGCCGCCGCCTGGGCCGATGGCACGGCAGACGCGCTGCAAGACGCCGCCGCCACCGATGCGCGGCCGCTCTCGAAACTGCTGGCTAACATCAACGCGCGGGTGCAGCAGAGCAACCCGCTCTCGCTGGAGAATCGCCCGCCACGGGTTTTCATCGGCAAGGTGACCGGCGCTCCCGGCGACGGTGACAGCGCGCTGCCGCTCGATCTCAGCCGCGACCTGCCCAGCCCGGATCTGGAACTGGTCACCAATGCGAAACAGGCTGACTTCACCGTGACCGGCGTGGTGAAGGCCACGCCGAGCGGCCAGGGCCAGGTGACGGTGGAACTGGACTGGAGCGTGCTGGACACCAATCACCGCAAGATCGGCCAGGTAACCCAGCTTCACGTCCTCGCCGCCAGCGATATCTCACCCTATTGGGGCGACGTCGCCGTCGCCGCCGCCACCGAGGCCGCCAGCGGTATCCAGCAGGTGGTGATCAACGAGAAGCTGAAAAAGAAGGCCAGTTAAAGCGAAGGGGAAGGCTACTTTTTGTGAACAAAAAGTAGCAAAAAAACTTTGTTAATCTGGGCCATGGGCGTTGTCGGGGACAACGCCCATGGCCCAGCCTCAGGCGCTCACCATCACCCGGTTACGCCCCTGGCGTTTCGCCTCGTAGAGCATCTCGTCGGCGCGTTCGATCAGCATTTTGGGCGTGGCGGGATGCTTTTGCGGATGCACGGTGGCGACGCCGATGCTGACCGTCACCACGCCACACGCCTCATTGCCGGCGTGCGACAGGCACAAATCCTGGACCGCCTGGCGCAGTGCCTCGGCGCGCGACGGCGCGGCATCGTCCGGGGAGGACACCAGCAGCACCGCCAATTCCTCGCCGCCATAGCGCGCCGCCAGATCGCCGGGCCGGCGACCGAAACTCTTCACCACTTCCGCGACCGCGCGCAGACATTCATCGCCGGCCTGATGACCGTACTGGTCGTTGAATGTCTTGAAATGATCCACATCCAGCAGCAACAGCGAGAGCGGCGCTCGGTAGCGGTTGGCGCGCCGGCATTCCTGCTCCAGCGTCTCGTCCAGTTGGCGGCGATTGGCGAGGCCGGTCAACGGATCGGTGCGGGCGAGCTCTGCCAGCCGCTCCTGGCTCTGCTCCAATTGCCGCTCCGCACGATCGCGTTCGGCCAGGATCGCTGAAAGCGGCAGAACCAGACACGCCGCGATGCTGACGAAGAATTGCAGCATCAGAATGCGGGTGAGTTGCGACGCTGGCTCCTCCAAAATCATCGGACCATGGCCGTTCAGCGTTAAGCCAATGGCAAGGAAAGTGGTGACAAACAGCGCCGCGGCGCCGCCAACCAGGCCGAACAGGCACACCATGAACACCAGCGGCGGGTACACCAGGAACAGCACATGATAGCGCGACTGCGCGAACACCAGAACGGTCGTGACTAGGAACAGGCCCGACACGCTGGCCGACAGCAAGAGACGCGGTTTTTTGGCGGAACGGGTGTATTTCTGGCCCAGCAGCGCCAAAGCGACCGGCGCGATCGTGATGATGCCCAGCGCATGCGCAAAAAACACCGCCAGAAAGAAATTCGCCGCGGCGCCGCGCATCATGAGAAAGGAGAACAACAGGGCGTTGAGCAGCGTTGACGCCGCCGGCGCCAACACCGCCGCGATCACGGAAAATCGCGCCAGGATCCTCGGCTGCGACAGATCGTAGTTTTCGCCAACGAACCGGCGCAGCAAGGCCAACGCGATGCCCAGTTCCAACAGGTTGACCAGAGGAAACCTGATGATGAAATTGATCGGAAACCCCAGCAGATACGCCGCGACGAGATTGGCGACAACGCCGACGGCGAGATAAGCGGGCCAGAGAGAGACGCGCGTGGTCAGCAGGATCGCCAACAGGACACCATTGGCTGGCCAGATGGTCGCCTGCCCGCTGGCCCCTTTCATCAGCAGCATTCCCAGAACGGCCGTCCCGGTGACAATGACCGCGAAGACGCTCCCTTCATCCCATGCTGGCAACGCGTGGCGCAGTCTGGCACGCCTTGGCAAATCGCGGCGATGCTTAATCTTAAGGCTCCATCCTCGATCGTCACATACAAATGAATTCAGCGGCCGGTGCATTCATCACAACGATGACCGCTCCGGCCTCCGACTTTTGGCGAGCAATTTCACGCGTCTGAACTGAACCTGCCGATTCCGGCCAAACGCCTGTCGCTCTAAGGCTTTTTCAAACAATTTGAATAGATATAATAACATATTCCGATGAATTTTGAACCGCGCGGCACCTATGCGCTGCGCTTTGGCTCACGGAACCTGCATAGGGTACGCTAAAGGAAAGACTTCTTTTTGTGAACCAAAAGAAGCAAAAAAACTTTATTAATGCTGGGCCGTGGGCGTCGTCGGCGACGCAGCCTCAGGCCTGGCATAAAAGAAGTTTTTGCGCCGCTTTTTTCAATCTAAGACGCCAAGCCTACTCGCGCACCAGAATCCTGTCGTTGATGAAGGCGGCCAAGGCGCCGGCCTTGAACGCGGCGCGCAGCCGCTCTTCCTGGTAATCCTCGCGCACCCAGTCCAAAAACGCTTTCCGCCCCTCGGCCTCACTGCGGTACATGTAAAAGAATGCGTCGAGAATGCCGGTCTTGGACTGGCGGATATGGCCATAACGCCAGGAAAGCTGCTTTAACGCAGCCTGTGTCGTGCCGCCCTGGATCATCACGAACAGCGCCGAGGCCAGGCCCGCGCGGTCGGCGCCGGACTTGCAGTGCAGCAGCGCCGGCCCCCGCATGGAGGCGAGAATCCCGGCCAGGCGCAGAATGCGGTCACGATGCGGCGCGCCGCGCGATTCCAGCGCCATGTCGTAAAAATCCATCCCCAGCCGCAGCGCCGCGTCGCGCGACAGCGCATCGGACCCGTTCTTCGCCAGGCCGCGCAGGTTGATCACCGTGTTGATCCCGACCTTGCGTTTGAACGCGGCGAGATTACCCGGCGTCGGATGGTTGGAGCGGTACAACACCCCGGGCTGCACGGCGGAAAAATTGGTCCAGAGGATGCGCAGCACCGCATGGTCGACAAACAGGGCGTCGATCCAGGCGTTGCGCCGCCCGGCTTTGGTCGAGAGATCGCCCTTGTAAATCGTGTCCATCGGCGCCGCTTATAAGCGCGACCCCGCGCCGCCGCCAGCCACCGCTCGCCGGCCGATTGGTGCCCCGGCGGAATTGTGGTTAACCCCGCCATCATGCATCAGCCGCTCGCCACGCCCCCTGCCCAGGACCATTCGACCTCCGCACTCATCCGCCGCCTCTGGCGCGACCATGTGGGGCATTACCGCGGCCGTATCATCCTCATCGTGGTGATGACGCTGGTGATGTCCGGCACCACGGCCCTGTATCCGGCGCTGATCGACTGGGCCTTCACCATGTTCGCCCGCAAGGACCCCCGGATCCTCTACCAGGTGCCGGTGCTGGTGCTGGTGGTCACTGTGATCAAGGGCACGTCGATGTATTTCCAGTCGGTGCTGACGCAGGACATGGTTCTGCTGGTGATCCGCCGGCTGCAGATCGGAATGTTCGGGCATCTCACCAACGCCGCCCTGGCCCGCGTCGAGCGCGAGGCGCCGGCGGCGCTGGCGGCGCGCTTCACCACCGACGCCACCGTGATCCGCGAGGCCATGACCCGCGCGGTGAACTCCGTGGCCGATGCCGCAACCGTGGTCGGGCTGGTGGTGACGATGATCGCCATCGACTGGAAGCTGAGCCTGATCGCCGCTTTGCTCTATCCGCTCGCCGGCATTCCGGTGCAGAAAATCGGCAAGCGCATGCGCCGCGCCTCGGGCGGCATGCAGGAGCGCATGGGCCAGGCCGCCGCCATGCTGAACGAGAGTTTCGCCCAGGCCCGCACGGTGCGCGCCTATGGGCTGGAGCAGCACGAACAGAACCGCGCCAACCGGACTTTCGAGCAGCTCTATACCGCGCTGATCCGCATGACCCGCGTGCGCGCCCGGCTGGACCCGATGCTGGAGGTATTGGGCGGCGTGGCGGTGGCGCTGGTGATCGGCTTCGAAGGCTGGCGCAACGCCACCGGCGGCAGCGGCGTCGGCAATTTCATGGGCTTCATCTCCGCCCTGCTGATCGCCTCGCGGCCTTTGCGCGCGCTCGGCACGATGAACGCCGCCATTCAGGAGGGCCTGGCCGGGCTGGTGCGGGTATTCCACGTGATCGACGAACCCGCCGCCATCGCCGATGCGCCGGGGGCGACTCCGCTCCCCTCCGGTCCTGGCAAAGTTACGTTCGAACATGTCGCCTTCGCCTATCCGGACGGGCGCGAGGGCCTCAAGGATCTCAGCTTTACCGCAGCACCCGGCAAAATGCTGGCGCTGGTGGGCAGTTCCGGGGCCGGAAAATCCACCGCGCTGGCGCTGATCCCGCGCCTCTACACGCCGACCGGCGGGCGCATCCTGGTGGATGGCGCGCCGATCACGGAAGTGACGCTCGCCAGCCTGCGTGACGCGATCGCCTATGTCGGCCAGGATTCGCTGCTGTTCGAAGACACGATCGAGGCGAATATCCGCCTCGGCCGGCCGGATGCGACGGAGGAAGAGGTGATGGCAGCAGCACGGGCCGCCGCCTGCGGCTTCGCCGAACAGATGCCCCAGGGCTTCGCCACCAATGTCGGCGTCAACGGCCAGCGCCTCTCCGGCGGGCAGCGCCAGCGCGTCGCCATCGCCCGCGCGATCCTGCGCAACCCGCGCATCCTGCTGCTGGATGAGGCGACCTCAGCGCTGGATACCGAGAGCGAGGCCGCGGTGCAGGCGGCGCTGGCCAAGCTGCGCCAGGGCCGCACCACCATCGTCGTCGCACACCGCCTCTCCACCGTGCGCGACGCCGACCTGATCGTGGTGATGGCCGACGGCCAGGCCGTGGAACAGGACACACACGAGGCGCTGCTGGCCCAAAACGGCGCCTTCGCCCGCCTGGTGCGCGCCCAGGCGCTCGCTTAGCGAAAGGAAAGGCCTACTTTTTGTGAACAAAAAGTAGCAAAAAAACTTTGTTAATCTGGGTCATGGGCATTGTCGGCGACAACGCCCATGACCCAGCGCAATAAAAGTTTTTGCGCCGCTTTTTTCAAAAAGCGGCTTCTTTTTTCTACCGCGCGGCGAAAATCGCGCGGCGGCCGATGTCGCGGCGGCAGAATCCGTCGGCCCATTCGATTGTGTCGACCGCCGCGTAGGCCCGCGTCACCGCCTCTTGCAGATCCTTTCCGGTGGCGTTCACCGCCAGGACGCGGCCGCCATTGGCCAGGATGCCGCCCTGGTCTTCCATCGTTCCGGCATGGAACACGGTCACTTCCGGCAGCGCGCCGGCCTCCTCCAGCCCGAAAATTTCACCGCCGGTGGCATAGGCGCCGGGATAGCCCTTCGAGCACATCACCACCGTGGCGGAGGCGGCGTCGCGCCAGCGCAGATCCACGTGCCGCAGTTCGCCCTCGATGGCGGCCACCAGCGCCGGCAGGAGGTCCGAGCGCAGCAGCGGCAGCAGCGTCTCGCATTCCGGGTCGCCCAAGCGCACGTTGAACTCGATCAATTTCGGCCCGTCCGCTTCGACCATCAGACCGGCGAACAGGAAGCCGCGGAACGGCGTGCCGCGCCGGGCCATCTCGCTAAGGGCCGGACGGATGATCGTCGCCATCGTCGCGTCGATGACCGTCTGGCTGGCCCAGGGCGGCGGCGAGATCGCGCCCATGCCGCCGGTATTCGGCCCGGTATCGCCGTCGCCGACACGCTTATGGTCCGCCGCGCAGCCGAGATAGAGCGCGTCCTCGCCGTCGCACAGCGCGAACACCGAGATCTCCTCGCCCACCAGGCATTGCTCGATCACCAGCTCGGCGCCAGCGGCACCAAACACCTTGTCTTCCAGGATGGACGTGACGGCTTCGTGTGCCTCGTCCAGCGTGGTGGCGACGACCACGCCCTTGCCCGCCGCCAGACCGTCCGCCTTGATCACGATCGGCGCGCCCATCGCCTCGACATAGTCGTGCGCGGCATCGGCCTCCGTGAACGCCTTCCAGGCGGCGGTGGGGATGCCGGCGGCATCGGCGATCTCCTTGGTGAAGCGCTTGCTGCCTTCGAGCTGTGCGGCCGCCTCACTCGGCCCGCAGCAGGCGATTTTCTGCGCCGCCATCGCGTCGGTGAGCCCCGCCACCAGCGGCGCTTCCGGCCCCGGCACCACCAGATCGATTTTCTGGTCCACGGCGAATTTCACCAGGCCGGCGATGTCATTCGTGCGCAGCGGCACGTTGGTGGCAAGGCCGGCAGTGCCCGGATTGCCGGGGGCGACAAACAATTCCGTCAGCAGCGGGCTCGCCGAGATCGCCCAGGCCAGAGCATGTTCCCGCCCGCCGGACCCGATAATCAAAACCCGCATGTCTCAAACCCCTCTGTCACGCCGCGGCGCTGTATCATACACTTCGCCCATGAGCGACCTGCTGCCCAACACCCCCGAATTTTCCGTCTCCGAACTGGCGGGCGCCGTCAAAAAAACCCTCGAAGGCGCGTTCGGCCGCGTACGGGTGCGCGGCGAGATCACCGAATTCAAGGCCTACGCCTCCGGCCACCAGTATTTCGCCCTCAAGGACGAAGGCGCGAAAATCCGCGCCATCATCTGGAAGGGCGTCGCCTCCCGAGTCGGGCTCAAGGCCGAGAACGGCGTCGAGGTCATCGCCACCGGCCGTATCACCTCCTATCCCGAGCGCTCGGAATATCAGCTGATCGTCGAGCGGCTGGAATATGCCGGGGCCGGCGCGCTGCTGGCGCGGATCGAGGCCCTGAAAGCCAAATTGGCGTCCGAGGGATTGTTTGCGCCGGAGCGGCGGCGGCCTTTGCCCATGCTGCCGCGCCTCATCGGCGTCGTCACCTCGCCCCAAGGTGCGGTGCTGCAGGACATCAAGACCACCATCGCCCGGCGCTTCCCCACGCCCATCCTGCTCTGGCCGGTGGCCGTGCAGGGCGACGGGGCGGCGGAGAAAATCGCCGCCGCCATCGCGGGGTTTTCCGCTTTGGCCGTGGACGGGCCGATCCCCCGGCCGGACGTGCTGATCGTCGCGCGCGGCGGCGGCAGCCTGGAAGACCTCATGGCCTTCAACGACGAGATCGTGGTGCGCGCCGCCGCCGCCTGCACCATTCCGCTGATCTCCGCGGTGGGGCATGAAACCGACACGACGCTGATCGACTTCGTCTCCGACCGCCGCGCCCCCACCCCCACCGCGGCGGCGGAAATGGCGATCCCCGCTCGGCTCGAATTGCTGGCCGATCTGGCGCAGAAAACCGCCCGACTCACCGGCGCGCTCTCGCGCATCGCCTCTGCCGCGCGGCTGCACCTCAACCAGGCCGGGGCCAAACTGCCGGACCTGCCGTCCATGCTGGGCGCCGCCCGGCAGCGCCTGGACGACCGCGCCGAACGCCTGATCCTGGCGCTGCCCAATTACGTCGCCGCCCAGCACCGCCGCATGGATCAGCTTGCCAACCGGCTGCGCCACCCGCGCGAGATTCTGGCCGGCCACCGCAACACCATCGCCCTGCTCGAGCATCGCCTCGCAAGCGCCCTGCCCAATCTGCTGCGCAATTACGGCAAACGGCTGGACGCCGCCGGCTACCGCCTCACCGCCCCGGGCGCGGAAATTTCCGCACGGCGCAACCGCGTGACCCTGCTGGCGCAGCGCCTGGACGCCCCCCTGCCCGGCCGTCTGCGCGAAGCCCGGCTGCGGCTGGAAACGCTTTCCGTGCGGCTCGACTCCGTGTCCTACGAATCGGTGCTGGCGCGCGGCTTCGCCCTGGTGACGAACGCCAAAGGCGCGCCGGTGCAGAAGGCGGCGGATGTCGCCCCTAACGCCGCGTTAAATATCCGGTTCGCCGATGGCGAAGTGTCGGTAAAAGCCGCAGCGAAAAGCGCGCAGCTGGATCTGGGGCTTTAGAAAGGAAGGCTACTTTTTGTGAACAAAAAGTAGCAAAAAAACTTTATTAACCTGGGCCATGGGCGTTGTCGCTGACAGCGCCCATGGCCCAGCATCGCCAAAAATTTTTGCGCCGCTTTTTTTAAAAAGCGGCTGCTTTCTTTTCTAGCCGCCGTCAGCCTCGAGCCCGGCAGCGGCGATGGCCGCGAAGGCTGCGGCTTCGTCGTTGTCGGAGGTGTCGCCGGACAGGCCGATCGCACCGATCACCTTGCCACCGGATTTGATCAGCACGCCGCCCGGCACCGGGATCAGTGTACCGCCAATCGCCGCGGTCGCCGCGGCGATGAAATAAGGCTGTGTCTCGGCGCGCTTCATCAGCGCGCGCGTGCCCAGGCCCATGGCCAGCGCCCCCTGGGCCTTGCCCATCGCGATTTCCCCACGCTTCAGGCTGGTGCCGTCCTGCGCGACAAAGGCTTTCAGGGCGCCGCGGGCGTCAAACACCGCAATCGCCATCGGCATAAACTTGTGCTCGACCGCATGGGCCAAAGCCGTATCCAGAATTTTCCGTGCCGTCCCTAAGTCCAAAATTAATTCTCCAGTTCAGAATCCCAGTAAAGAAAGTCCCGCCAGCTTTCATGCAGGAAGTTGGGCGGGAAGCCCCGCCCCCGGTCCTGCAATTCCCAGCTGGTGGGCCGCCTTGGCTCCTGCCGTGGGATCATGTGGCACTCCCGCGGCAGCTTGCTGCCCTTGCGCAGATTACACGGGCCGCAGGCGGTGACAACATTCTCCCAGCTGGTGCGGCCGCCGCGGGCGCGCGGAATCACATGGTCGAAGGTCAGCTCCGGCGCGGAGCGGCGGTAATCGCAATACTGGCAGGTGAACCCGTCGCGGAGAAACACGTTGAAGCGGGTGAAAGCGGGCATCCGCGCCGAGGGGATGAAGTCCCGCAAGGCGATGACGCTGGGCAGGCGCATGGAGAAGTTCGTCGAGCGGACTTCGCGTTCATATTCCGAAAGCACCGAAACCCGGTCGAGGAATACCGCTTTCACGGCGTCCTGCCAGGTCCAAGTCGACAACGGAAAATAGGATAGCGGACGGAAGTCCGCATTTAAGACAAGGGCGGGAAAATGCATCCCGCCGTCAGGCATTACTGAACCTGTCCCAGAAGGGAACTAAATGCTGGGGTTTGGTCGCGAGTCCCAGCCATATATGGTGGTCGATGCGAGTCATGATGACGTTATGGCAAAACCTCGGCCGCACCGCAAGGTAAAGCGGTATCTGTCAACCAGTTGTCATGTGGCTTTGCGCCCTGACACAAGAAGAAAGCGGCCGCTTTTTAAAAAAAGCGGCGCAAAAATTTTTGGCGAAGCTGGGCGATGGGCTGTGTCGGCGACAACGCCCATGACCCAGGTTAATAAAGTTTTTTTGCTACTTTTTGTTCACAAAAAGTAGCCTTACCCTTCTCTCACCTGAGCCGGCCGGGGTTATATCTACGACCATCATGAGCATCACCTCACGTTTTGCCCCCAGCCCGACGGGATTTTTGCATCTCGGCCATGCCTTTTCCGCCTGGACCGCCTGGCGGCGCGCCGAGCATTTTTGGCTGCGTCTTGAGGACATCGACACCACCCGCTGCCGCCCGGAATTCTCCGCCGCGATTCTGGAGGATCTCGCCTGGCTCGGTCTCGATTGGGCGGGGGTGCGTGTGCAGTCGGAACATTTTTCGGAATATGACGTAGCGCTGCAGCGTTTGGAGCGGCAGGGCCTGCTCTACCCTTGCTTCTGCTCGCGCGCCGAGATTCTCCGCGCCCAGGCCGCCCCGCATGGCGCCGATCCGGTCTATCCCGGCACCTGCCGGCATCTGCGCGCGGATGAGCGGAGGGAAAAAATCGCCGCCGGCGCACCTTATGCGCTACGGCTGGACATGACAGCGGCGCTGCGGGCGGCAAGCACGACGCGAAAATTTTTCGAGGAAGGGCATGGCTGGACCACCGCCGCCCCGGAGGCTTTCGGCGATGTTATCCTGGCACGGCGCGATGTCCCGACCAGCTATCATCTCTGCGTGGTCCATGACGACGCGCTGCAGGGCGTCACCCATGTCATCCGGGGCGAGGATCTGCGCGCCGCAACGCATCTCCACGTGCTGCTCCAGGCACTGCTGGATCTGCCCACGCCGGTCTATGCGCACCATCGCCTGCTGACCGACGCATCCGGCAAACGCCTGGCCAAGCGCGACCAGGCGGCCACCTTGGCAGCTTTGCGCGCGGCCGGCGCGGAGCCTGCAAAAATTCTCCACCAGTTCGAGGAAAGCCGCATCGCATGAAAGGCTTCGTCGCCGGCTTCGGCTGGCTCCTGCTCCTGCTTCTGCTCGGCGCGCTGGCCGGGCTCGGCTTTGGCGCAGCGCTCATCCATCATTGGCCGCCGCGCGGGCTCGCCTTGCGCCTGCTCGGCTTCGGCGCCGCGGCCGGTGCAGACGTGTTTTTATTCGGCGTCTGCTTTGCGCTCCTGCCCGGGGCCCGGCTGCCGCCCGGCGCCGCGCCGAAACTCGGCCTGGTGCAGGGCATCTGGGCCGTGCTGGGCTTCGCCGCTTCCATGCTGGCGGCCTCGCTGCTGATCAACCTCGTGCTCGGCGTGGAGGATGCGGTGCTGGTCCTGCACCACGCGCGCCAGCGGGTCGATTTTTCCGGCGGCGGCTATCTGCTGACGAATTTTCTTGGCGTGGAGGCCGCCTCGGCGCTCTTCGCCGTCCGCTACCTGCACCGTTTCAGCCCGGCGCAGCGCCAGGATGGCGGCGCCACCGGCATCGCCTGGCGTCCCGCGCCGGCGCGCGCCTATGCGGTGGCGGCCTTGGCTGCGGTGGCGATCGTCGCCGTGGTGGTCGTGATGTACCATCTGGTGCCGCCCAACCTCGCGAAGCTGCAAAACCTGCCGATGGCGAAATTGTTCTCCGGCACCGGCCCGGCATTGCTGCCGCCGATCCTCATCGCCACCTTCCTGGCCCCGGTGCTGGAAGAGATCATTTTTCGCGGCATCGCCTTTGCCGGCCTGGCGGCGCGATTCGGCACCGTCTGGGCCGCGACCATCTCCGTGGCGCTGTTCGTCGCGGTGCATGCGCCGCAAAAAATTTATTATCCGCCGGGCTTCCTCGATGTCGGGCTGGTGGCGCTGGCGGCGGTGTTGCTCCGGCTCAAATACCACTCGATTCGGCCCGGAATCCTCCTGCATATTCTGTATAATGGCGGCTCGATGGTGGCGGTCGCTCTATTTCAATGAGCGAGCCGGCAGGGATTTTTGCCATCCCTCCCCGATCGGGGTAAACTGATCAGTAATATTCGCGTGGAGTTTTGGTATGGGTGGTTTGAGCATCTGGCATTGGCTGATCGTTCTGGTGGTGGTGATGCTGCTGTTCGGCACCGGCAAGGTCAGCAACCTGATGGGCGAGTTCGGCAAGGGCATCAAAACCTTCAAGCAGAACGTAGCTTCCGAGGACGAAGAGAAGAAGACCAAGGACGCGGCGATGAGTGAGCCCGGCTCGCTGAACGCACCGGGCACCGCCGTGCCTGAGCAGAAAACGTCCGTCAACCAGGGCTGAACATGGTTCCAGCTGGGCATGCCGGCGCGCTGGTCGAGATCGGCCGGCGCATGGATGGTCGTGGCTGGGTGCCGGGTTCCGCCGGCAACCTGTCGGCACGGATCGACGATTCTGCCATCGCCATCACCCGTAGCGGCGTACACAAGGGCCGGCTGACCGAAGCCGATATCATGGCTGTGGATTACGACGGCCAGGCGCTGAGCGCGGCGCAAAAACCGAGCGCGGAGACGCTGCTGCACTGCCAGCTCTACCGGCTGTTTCCGCCCGTCGGCGCGGTGCTCCACGGCCATTCCGTCGCCGCCACCGTGCTCTCGATGCAGGGGCCGATCACCTTCTCGAATTATGAGATTCTCAAGGCCTTCGGTTTTGCCACGCATGAGCTGGACGTGACCTTGCCGGTCTATGAGAACGACCAGGACATCGCCCGCCTCGCCGGCTTCATCGAACCGCTGCTCAAGCGCGAGCCGCCGATCGGTTACGTGATCGCGGGGCACGGTGTATATGCCTGGGGGAGCAGCGTGGTGCACGCCTATTGGCGGCTCGAAGCGCTGGAATTTCTATTGAGCTGCGAGCTCGAACGGAGACGCATCAAATGAGCCGTCTGACGGTTTTCGAAGACCATACCCCGGACGCCCCGGTGATCCTCACCGAGGACGCCGCCACGATGACGGCCGAACTCGGCCGCATCGGCGTGCAGTTCGAACGCTGGGAGAGCCCGGTGACACTGAGCCCCGATGATGACGCCGAAGTGATACTCGAGGCCTACCGCCCCTATCTCAACGCCCTGATGGGCACCAAGGGTGCCGGCTCGGCGGACGTGCTCAAGCTCACGCCGGACAATCCCAACGTCCCGGCCTTGCGCCAGAAATTCCTCTCCGAGCACATCCATACCGAGGACGAGATCCGCTTCTTCGTGCATGGCGGC
The DNA here is from genome assembly GCF_036489515.1 of Acidocella sp. Lineage (GTDB taxonomy): Bacteria > Pseudomonadota > Alphaproteobacteria > Acetobacterales > Acetobacteraceae > Acidocella. The sequence continues at coordinate 21,844 of NZ_DASXFO010000097.1, read as the reverse complement.
GGGCATTTCATCATGCATGTCGGCGGCAAGGTCTATGACGCCTATTGCGAGGCGGGCGACCTGATCTCGGTGCCGGCCAACACCAAGCACTGGTTCGATGCCGGCGAAAAGCCATTCTTCACCGCTTTGCGCGTGTTTACCGACCAATCCGGCTGGGTCGCGCATTTCACCGGTGACAAAATCTCCGATCGCTTCCCCGTCGCGTGAGCCTACCGCCGGCCGCCATCGTCACGGATATCGAAGGCACCACCACGCCGATCGATTTCGTGCATAAAACCCTGTTCCCTTACGCACGGGCGCGGCTCGCGGCGTTTTGCGCCGCGCATATCGGCCACAAAATACTGGCCGATGTACCAGAGCCGGTGCTGGAGACGCTGCTGGGCTGGATGGACCGGGACGAGAAAATCACCGCGCTGAAGACGGTCCAGGGCATGATCTGGGAAGAGGGCTATCGCACCGGCGCCCTCAAATCCGTCCTTTATCCGGACGTGCCGCCGGCGCTGAAACGCTGGTCGCAAGGCGGCTTGCGGCTGTTCGTCTACTCCTCCGGTTCGGTTCCGGCGCAAAAACTGCTGTTCGGGCACAGTGACGCCGGCGATCTCACGCCGCTCTTTTCCGGCTTTTTCGACACCGCCGTCGGTGCGAAGCGCGATCAGACGAGCTATGCCGCGATCTGCCGCGGCGCGAATTTGTCGCCCGGCGAGACGCTGTTCCTCTCCGATGTCGCGGCCGAGCTGGACGCCGCGCGCAACGCCGGGTTGCGCACTTGCCAGCTGGTCCGCGCCGAGGACGACACAAAACCCTGCCCCGACCATGACACGGCCGCCGATTTTGCCGAGGTGGCGCGAAAATTCGGCTTGCCGCGTGCCTGACCAGCCTGCCTTCCAAGGCCGCCTGACAAAAGCCTCTCCCGCCACACCGCGTCATGCGGTGCCGGCCTACCTCGCGGCGCGGCCCAAACTGCGCGCCTTCCTCTGGGGCCTGGCTTCGGCCTTGGCGCTGCCCCCCGTCCACCTGCTGCCGGTGCTGCTGCTCAGCGTGCCGGCTTTTCTGCGCCTGATCGGCGCGGCCGAGACCAAAAAGCAGTTGACCTGGATCGGCTGGCTGTTCGGCTTCGGCCTCAACCTCGGCGGGCTGTACTGGATCACCGAGCCGATCCTCACCGAGGCCGCGACCTTCTGGTGGCTGGTGCCGCTGGCCGCCCCCCTGCTCGCCGCCGCCGTGGCGTTCTACTCCCTGATCCCGGCTTACGCCGCCTGGTTCGCCAAGCCCGGCCTGCCGCGCCTGCTGATTTTTTCCGGCGCCTGGGTGATCTCCGACCTGATCCGGCAATTCGCCTTCTCCGGCTTCCCGTGGAATCTGTGGGGCACCGACTGGGCCATTCCCGGCACGCTCGGCACGATTTTCATCCAGCCGGCGGCCATCTTCGGCGTGCACGGACTGACCTTGCTCACCGTGTTTCTCGCCGGGATGCCCTTGTTCAAGCGCCGTGGGCTTCTGGTCCTCGTGGTTGCCCTGCTCGCCTGGGCCGGATTCGGCGTCTGGCGCTTGCAGACGCCGGTGAAGCCCACCGGCATCACCGTGGCGATGGTGCAGCCGGATTTCCCGGTGCCGGGCTCCTTTGAGCGCGCGGCGCTGATCTCCCGCTGGCAGCGCCTGCTGGCAATGAGCCATGCCGGGCTGCAAGCCGGCGCCAACACCGTGATCTGGCCTGAAGGCTCCAGCCCCTGGTTGCTCGACAGCGACCCGGTGGCCCGCGCGCAGCTGGCCGCGGTGACCGGAACCACGCCGATTCTTGCCGGCTCGCTGCGCGTGGCGGGCCCCAACGATTACCGCAATTCCCTGGTCGTGACCGACGGCCCGGGACCCGCGGTGGCGGTCTACGACAAATGGAAGCTGGTGCCCTTCGGCGAGTACATGCCGCGCTGGATTCCGGTGAAGATCACCCCTGACGTGCTGGGCACCGGCTTTACGCCCGGCACCGGCCCGAAGACCCTCGACGTCCCGGGCCTGCCGCCCTTCGGCCCCTTGATCTGCTACGAGGATATTTTCACCGGCGAGATCCTCGATGAGAAGGACCGGCCTTCCTGGCTGGTCACGGTCACCGACGATGCCTGGTTCGGCAATTCCGCCGGGCCGCGCCAGCATTTCGTCAACGCACAGCTGCGCGCCGTCGAGGAAGGACTGCCACTCGCGCGCGACGCGAATTCCGGCACATCCGCGATGATCGATGCCTTCGGCCGAGTCGATTCTTACCTGCCGCTGGGCGCTCAGGGGGTGTTGGTAGCACCGCTCCCAGGAAAGTTACCGCCGACGATTTATGCAAGGCTGGGCTTGGAAATTCCCACTGCCATGGCAATTTTAACCCTGCTCGCCGGGTTGTTACTGGCGTTGGCCGTTTAAATCAGTAATTGTATTTGCAGACAGAGCGTCTATTTAATAATCCATGTCATGTCATTTTTGTATTGTTTTAGTTGTTAACCTCTGGTAATTATATCGATGATGGCTGCACGGTAACCGCGCAGGTCTACGAAGCAAGAAGAATTATGGCGTTCACCCCAACTGTCACAACGACGGGGTATCGCCGGAAAAGTCTTGGCGCCGGAGCGATTCGCCGCCCTTGTTGGAGAAGATGAGTCTCATGGCCGAAGAACATGCTGATCGTCCGGAACGTGAAAGCCGTCCCAGCCCGATCGATATCCATGTCGGATCGCGCATCCGCTTGCGCCGCACCTTGCTGGGGATGTCCCAGGAGCGGCTTGGCGACGCGCTCGGCCTGACCTTTCAGCAAGTGCAGAAATATGAGCGCGGTGTGAACCGGGTCGGCGCCTCGCGCCTGTTCGACATCTCCCGCGTGCTGGATGTGCCGATCAGCTTCTTCTTCGAGGATATGCCCGAAGGCATGTCGGAAGGCCCGGTCTCCGGCCCGCGCGGCCGCATGTATGGCTTCGCCGAGCCGCAGGAGCCCTTCGCCTCCGGGGTCGACGACCAGCTGACCAAGCGCGAAACGCTGGAACTGGTGCGCGCCTATTACCGCATCACCGACCCGGCGATGCGCAAACGCATGTTCGACCTGATGAAATCCCTGGCCCCGCCGGAAACGGCCTTCGAGCCCAGCTTCCACAGCGCCACACCGGGCCGGTAGAGCGCTCAATTCTGCCCAGACAAGTGAAAAAGGAAGACTACTTTTTGTGAACAAAAAGTAGCAAAAAAACTTTGTTATGCTGGGCCATGGGCGTTGTCGCTGACACCGCCCATGGCCCAGCATAGCAAAAGTTTTTGCGCCGCTTTTTTCAAAAAGCGGCTGCTTTGATTTTCAAGGATCTAGCGATGCCCGGCTCACAGCCCCTCAGCCTGCCCACATTGCGTGCCATGACCGAACGCGGCGAGATCGACACGATCATCCTGGCCGCCCCGGACATGCAGGGGCGGCTGCAAGGCAAGCGCGTGATGCCGAAATTCTTCCTCTCCCACACCGCCGCGGAAGGCTGCGCCTATCTACTGGCGACTGATGTCGAATGCCGCCCGGTGCCGGGCTACGCGCTCGCCAACTGGGAACAGGGCTATGGCGATTTCGTATTCGCGCCGGACCTGAGCACGCTGCGCCTCGCCCCCTGGCAGAAGGGGGCAGCGATCGTGCTCTGCGATCTCGAACTGGCCGGCCACCGCCCGGTCGCGATGGCGCCGCGTACCATGCTGCGCCGCCAGCTCGAGCGCCTGGCCGCGCACGGCCTCACCGCCTTCGCCGCCACCGAGCTGGAATTCATCCTGTTCCGCAATTCCTATGAGGAGGCCTGGGAAAAAGCGTATCGCGGCCTGACCCCGGCGAACCAGTACAACAACGATTACTCCATCCTCGGCACCGCGCGGGTAGAACCGGTGATCCGGAAAATCCGCAACGCCATGGAGGAAGCCGGTATCCAGGTGGAAAACTCCAAGGGCGAATGCAATCTCGGGCAGCACGAGATCACCTTCGCCTATCGCGAGGCGCTGGTCACGGCGGATCAGCATGTCATCTACAAGGAAGCGGCGAAGGAGATCGCCGCGGAAGCCGGCCACGCCCTCACCTTCATGGCGAAGTTCAATGAGCGCGAGGGCAATTCCTGCCACATCCACCTCTCGCTCCGCGACGCTGCCGGCGAGCCCGCCTTTCTGGCCGCGGACGGGCACAGCCCGTCAGAGCTGTTTTTGAAATTCCTCGCCGGGCTGCTGGCGCATGCGCCGGCTCTCACGCTGTTCTACGCGCCGAACATCAATTCCTATAAACGCTTCGCCGCCGGCAGCTTCGCGCCCACCGCGCTCGCCTGGGGCATGGACAACCGCACCTGCGCCTTCCGCGTTCTGGGCCATGGCCAGGCGCTGCGGGTGGAGAACCGGCTGCCGGGCGGGGATGTGAACCCATATCTGGCGCTCGCCGCGATGATCGCCGCCGGGCTGGACGGCATTGAGCGCGACCTGCCCCTGGCCGCGGTCTTCACCGGCAACGCCTATGAAGCCGAGCTGCCACGCGTGCCGAAAACCCTGCACGAGGCCCAGCGCCTGTTCGCGACAAGCGATTTCACCCAGGCGGCGTTCGGCGCGGATGTGGTGGCGCATTACGCCAACATGGCGCAGGTGGAGCAGGACGTGTTCAACGCCGCCGTCACCGATTGGGAAAGGTTCCGGTCTTTCGAGAGAATGTAAGGCAAGAAAAGAAAGCGGCCGCTTTTAAAAAAGCGGCGCAAAAATTTTTGCTCCGCTGGGTCATGGGCGTTGTCGGCGACACAGCCCATGGCCCAGCATAGCAAAGTTTTTTTGCTACTTTTTGTTCACAAAAAGTAGCCTTTCCTTTGCTCCCTGCTAACCGCGCGTCAGTGTCTTCTGCATCGTCACCACGTCGAGCCAGCGGTCGAACTTGTAGCCGACGCGGCGCATCGTGCCGACCGGCTGGAAGCCGAGGCTGGCATGCACGCCGACCGAGGCGACATTCTCGGAATCGCCGATCAGCGCCAGCATCTGGCGAAACCCTGCTTGGGTCGCGTGGGCGACCAGTGCTGCGACGATCGCCTTGCCGACGCCCTGGCCGCGCACCCCTTCGCGCACATAGACGCTGTCCTCAACCGTGAAGCGATAGGCGCTGCGGGCGCGGAACGCGCCGTAATAGCCAAAGCCGAGGCAACCTGAGGCGTCGCGCGCCAGCAGCCAGGCATAGCCGCCCTCGGTAATCGTCCGGTAGCGCTGCGTGAACTCCTCGAGCGAAGGCGGCACCTCTTCGAACGTGCCGGTGCCGTGCAGAACGTGGTGCGCGTAAATCGCCTGCGCGTCTTCGAGATCCGCTTCAGTCGCGTTCAGAATTTCCATGCGAACCCCCGTGATGCGCGCCTTGCGTCCATGCCGAGCGCCCCGAGCCCAAGGAGACAGATTCGGGGTGGCAATTCAAACCACCCAAGAGGCTGGGGCGCGGCAGAGGAACACAAAGATGAAGTTTTTGACATTATTTTAGACGCCGTCAAGCAACCGCTTCCGGCCGGATCGCAAGGTAAGTCTGATACCGTTTTGAGGCAACCAAGCTGTGCCCGATACATTTGTTGTTAAGTCATAACGATTAAGCCATACTCAATGAACATATTTTAAGTCGTTCCGATCCCGCGATAGACGGAAGGATGAAGCGCGTGACCAATTTTCCTCCGCCGGACACCGCCCCAGGCGAGCCATGCGCCCTGCCACCGGACGAATCCGCCCGCCTCGCCGCGGCGGTGCAGGTCGCGCGCTATCACGGCGTCGAGCTTGACCCGGAAGCGCTGCGGCTGACGGAAAACGCCGTTCCGCCCCCGGCCGCCCTGGTGGAATGGCTGAAGGAGGCCGGCCTGTGGGCGCGCGGCAGCAAGATAACCTTCCGGCATCTGCTGGGCGTGGACGAGCCAGCGCCGATCATTCTGCTGCTGAACGATGGCGGCGCCGCGCTGGCGGTGGGGCGCGACCGTGAACGGCAGGTGGTGCTGCTGCGCGACCCGTGCGGCCCGCCGGGCGATCCGCCGCAGGCGGTGGATGAATTGCGGCTGCGACAATCCTGGGACGGCGCGGTGCTGCTGGTCCGCGCGGCGCGGGAGGGCGAAGAGGAGCGCGCCTTCAATTTCGCCATGCTGGCGCGGCTGGTCTGGTCCGACCGGCGCATCCTGCGCGACATCGCGATCGGCTCGATCGCCATCACCGTGCTCAGTGTCGTGCCGATCCTGTTGGTGATGCGTACCATCGGCACGGTGGTGCAGTACAACAGCCGCAACACGCTGGCGTTGGTGATCGTAATCCTGGTGCTCTGCATCGCGTTCGAGGTGCTGCTGAGCTTCGGCCGCAAGCTGCTGGAAGTGGTGCTGGCGGCGAAGCTGGACGCAAGGCTGAACCTACTGATCTTCGAGCGGCTGGTGAGCCTGCCGATCGAGTTTTTCGAGCGCCAGCAGGCCGGGCAGATCGCCCACAAGGTCGGGCAGATCCATCACGTGCGGGAATTTCTCACCGGCAAATTGATGAACACCTTCATCGACGTGTTCATGGTGGCGCTGCTGCTGCCGCTGCTCTTCTATCTGAACGCGACCCTGGCCTGGACTGTGCTCATCGCAGCCTCGCTGATCGCCGTGATCATCGCCCTCTTCCTCCGCCCGCTGGGGCACATGACCGGCAAGATCATCGCGGCGGAGGCGGCGAAAGGCTCGGTGCTGGTGGAGAGCATCTATGGCATCCGCACGGTCAAGGCGCTGGCGCTGGAGCCGGCCCGCAATGCCGACTGGGACCGCAAGGTGGCCAACACCGCGGAGGCGATCATCGCCGCCGGCCGGCTCGCCAACTGGCCGGCGAGCCTGGCCATGCCGCTGCAGCGCTACTGCCAATACGGGGCGATGATGCTCGGCGCCTATCTCGCCATCCATTCCAACAATCCGGTCGATGTCGGCTCGCTCACCGGCTACATGCTGCTCGGCGGCCGGGTGGCCGGGCCGCTGGTCAGCCTCGCCACGGTGATGGAGGACGTGCAGCGCGCGCGCGCCGCCATCGGCCTGGTGGGCGAGGTGCTGAACCGGCCGAACGAGCGGCGGGCGCTGACCCACGGGCTGCGGCCGCGCTTCGCCGGCGGCATCGAATTCACCGACGTCACCTTCCGCTATGAAGGCGCGAAAATCCCAGCTCTGGACAAAATGAATTTCCAGATCCCGGCGGGCACGATGCTGGGGCTGGTGGGACGGTCGGGCTCGGGCAAATCCACCGTGACGCGGCTTCTGCAGGGAATCAACCGCGACTATGCCGGGACGATCCGCATCGACGGCACCGATCTGCGCGAAATCAACCTGCGGCATTTACGCAAGAGCTTCGGCATGGTGCTGCAGGATAATTTTCTGTTCCGCGGCTCGGTGCGGGACAACATCCTCGCCGGCCGGCCGGGCCTGTCCTTCGAGGATGCGGTGCGGGCCGCAAGGCTGGCCGGCGCTGAAGAGTTCATCGAACGCCTGCCCAACGGCTATGACACTTTCATCCAGGAGGGCTCGCCGAACCTTTCCGGCGGGCAGAAGCAGCGCCTCGCCATCGCCCGCGCGCTGGTGGCCGACCCGCGGGTGCTGATCCTCGACGAGGCCACAAGCGCGCTCGATCCGGAATCCGAGGCGCTGGTCAACGCCAACCTGCTGCGCATCGCCACGGGACGGACCATGGTGATCGTCTCACACCGGCTCTCCTCACTGCTCGACTGCGACCAGATCATGGTTCTCGAGCAGGGCCGGACCGTGGATATCGGCCCGCATCGCGAGCTGGTCGAGCTCTGTGCCATCTATCGGCATCTCTGGCTGCAACAAAACCGGCACCTCGATCCGCAGGGAAACGCCCATGCTCAAAAGCCTGCTCTCACGCCCGGCACCTGACACCACGCCGGAAACCCCGCCGCCGGCGCTGCTGGAGTTCCAGTCGCCGACGGCGGCGATCATCGCCACCAAACTGCCGGTCATGGGGCGCAGCATCAACTGGTGCGTCAGCGCCCTGGTGTTGAGTACTGTGGCCGCTTCGGGGTTCATGCCAGTGGACATGCTGGTCAACGCCCCTGGCGATCTGGTGGCCGCGGCACCGGATACGATCGTGCAGGCATTCAGTGCGAATCAGGTGCCGTCCATTGTGCGCAGCATCACGGTCCGGCCCGGAGCTCTGGTGCGACAAGGCCAGCTTCTGGCCAGGCTCGACCCGACCTATGCGCGCGCCGACCTGACGGCACTGACCGCGCAGCAGCAGAACTACGCCGCACAGGTGGCGCAACTGCAGGCGCAGGAAGACGGCAAGCCCTATATCCCCGATCCCACCAACCCGGCGTCGCTGCTACAACTGCAAACCTATCGCCAGCAAATGGGCCAGTATAACTTCACCATGCAGGGCTATAACGCGAAAATCAGCGAGCTGCGCACCGATATCGCGGGGTTCAACGCCCAGGCGGCCTATTACCAGCAGCGTCTTGGCATCGCCAGCAATATCGAAACGATGCGCCACCAGTTGCAGAACCTGCAGGTCGGCAGCAAGCTGGACACGCTGGCCGCGACCGACGACCGCGTGAACATGCAGGCCGAGCTTGCCAGCGCCGTGTCGTCCGCCGCGGCGAATGAGCGCGAGCTGGCCTCGCAACAGGCGCAGCGCGACGGCTTCGACCAGCAATGGAGGGCGCAAATCTCGCAACAGCTGGCACAGGCCATCGACAGCCTGGAACAGGCGCAGCAGGCTTTGGCCAAGGCGCAGCTGAACGAGCGGGAGGTCGACCTCACCGCGCCCCGCGACGCCATCGTGCAGTCCGTCGCGCCGATCTCGGTCGGCTCCGTGCTCCAGCCCGGACAGACGCTGATGACCCTGACACCCATCGATGCCAAGCTGAACGTGGAAGCCTATGTGAGCGGTGCTGATTCCGGCTTCGTGCGGGTCGGCGATGAGGTGACGATCAAATTCAACACCCTGCCCTTCCTGCGATACGGCACGGCCAAAGGCACGGTCCGTTCGATCAGCCCGGAAAGTTTCAACCCGCTCGACACGCAGGCGCCGCTCGCCAGCGGCACGCCCCTGCCGGGGGCACCGCAGGAGCTTTACTACCGGGTGCAGATTTCGCTCGACCGGGTGCAGTTGCATAACCCGCCGCCCGGCTTCCGCCTCGTTCCCGGCATGCCGGTGGAGGCGGATATGAAAGTCGGCACCCGCACGGTGCTGAACTATTTCCTGCAACGCATCCTGCCGGTCGTCTCAGGGAGCCTGCATGAGCCGACCTAAAGCGAAGAGGAAGGCTACTTTTTGTGAACAAAAAGTAGCAAAAAAACTTTATGACTCTGGGGCATGGGCATTGTCGCCGACAACGCCCATGCCCCAGCACAACAAAAATTTTTGCGCCGCTTTTTTTAAAAAGCGGCTGCTTACTGTGCCATGCCAGTAGCGGGGCTGACGCTCATCGACCGGCTGGCGACGCGCAAGCCGCACGCGGCGCTGGCGCGGGCCCAGTCTTTGCAGGCGCAGGGCCAGAAGCTGCGGGCCGTCAAACTTTTGGCGGTCGCCGCCGCGTCCGGCCTCACCGTGGCGGAGCGTGAACTCGGCCGCTGCTACCTGCTGGGCGAGGCGGTGCCGCGCAACCCGGCAGAGGCGGCGCGCTGGTTCGGCCGCGCCGCGGAGAAGGGCGACAATGACGCGCGCCGCCATCTGGCCGGGCTGGCCATGGCGGGGCATCGCGAAAGCGGCGCCGACGCTGCTTTGTTCCACCGGGAGAACGCCGAGCCCGACTTCGCCACCGCCTTGCGCTGGGCCCTGCTGGCGGCGGCGGAAGGCGATGTCGAAGCGCAGGTGATGGCTGGTTTCATCTACGCCGTGGGACCGGAGGCTTTGCGCGACGCCGCCCGGGCGAGCTTCTGGTACGGCAAGGCGGCGGAGGCAGGTGCGGCGCGCGGGCATCTCGGGTTCGGCGTCATTCTGCTCCATGGCGCGAAAACCGATGCGGACACGTTCGCCGCCATCGCGCATATCCGCCAGGCCGCCGATGAGAACCTGCCCACCGCGCAATATTATCTCGGGCTGATCTACGAGAAGGCGATCGGCGTGCAGGCCGATGCCACGCGCGCCGCCACCTATTACGGCCTGGCGGCGCAGGGCGGCATCATCACCGCCCAGACGAAATACGGCGCCATGCTGTTCCTCGGGATGGGGCTGAAGGCGAACCGGCTGCAGGGCGAATCCTGGCTGCGCCGCGCAGCACTTGCCGGGGATGTCGAAGCCGCGGTGACCATCGCCCAGCTTTATGCCAGCGCCAGCGAACTGCCGCCGAATTACGCCGAGGCGGCGCTCTGGTTCCGCCGCGCCGCCGAGGCCGGGCATCGCGATTCCGCACGGGCCATGGGCGTGCTGTACATGACCGGCGCGGGCGTCGGCCGTGACGCCGACGAAGCCGCCGTCTGGTTCCGCCGCGCCGCCGAGGCCGGCGACGAGGTGGCCCAGGCCGATCTCGCCACAGTGCTGCTGAGCGGCCGCACCCATGCGCAACTGACCGGCCCTATCGCAGTGCATGAATGGTTCGAACGTGCCGCCGAAGCCGGCGACATGATCGGCGCGTTCAATTTCGCGGTCTGCCTGGCGGAGGGCGTCGGTCTGCCGAAGGACGAGGCCCGCGCCGCCGGCTGGTTCCGCCACGCCGCCGCTTCAGTGGTGAACGCGCGCTACTGGTACGCGGTGATGCTGGCGGAGGGGCGCGGCGTCGCGCCCGACCTGGCGGAAGCGCGGCGCTGGCTGGAACAGGCGGCGGACCTGAATTTCCCCCCGGCGCTGATCAAGCTGGCGGAACTGCACCTGCACGGGAGCGGCGGGCCACGGGACCACGACGCGGCGCGGCGTCTCTATGAGCGCGCGGCCAAAGGCGGCCATGCCGGGGCGATGTTCTCGCTCGGCGCGCTGCATGGCGGCGGCCATGATATTCCAGCCGACCCCTCTTTGGCCTTTTTCTGGTACCAGTCGGCGGCGGCGCACGGACATCCCATGGCGGCGCTGATGCTCGGCAAATTTCTGCTGCGTGGGATCGCCACCGAGCCGGACCCTGCCGCCGCCCGTATCTGGCTGCTGCGCGCGCAACAAGCTGGGGTGGACGTCACGGCCGAGCTGGGCAGGCTTGATGACGCCGTTCCTGAGCCATGAGTTTAAGTAAGCAGCCGCTTTTTGAAAAAAGCGGCGCAAAAACTTTTGTTATGCTGGGCCATGGGCGTTGTCACCGACACAGCCCATGGCCCAGCGCAGCAAAGTTTTTTTGCTACTTTTTGTTCACAAAAAGTAGCCTTCCCTTTCTACCCTAATGGCGCGCCGCGCCGACATCGCCGCGCTGACTTCACTGGCCGCGACCTATGACGTTGCTGCGGTATGGCTCGGCCTGGCTCTGGCCCGCCACCGGCGCGGCGACGATTCCGGCGCTGCTGCCGCCTTGTCCGCCCTGCTGGAACGCCACTGCATCACCCCCACGGCCGGCTTCACCGCCCTCGCCGACCGGATCGCGCAACAAGCCGGCTATGGTGGCTGGCAAGGCATGACCGCCAAAGGGAAGATCTTGGTCCGCGGCGGACCGAAAATTCTCGGCGCGCCGGACCTAAGAATTCTGCGCCGGGTCGAGGGCGTGGTGGAGGTCAACAAAACGGGACTTTGCGGTTGGGCGGCACGACCCGCCTCACCCTTGCGCCCGGAATTGTTTCTGCATGACGCCAAGGGCCGAAAACAAAAAATTCCGCTGGGCCAGAAACGGACCGCGGACGGAGCCGCGCCGTTCCTGTCGCGCTACCGGTTCCGGCTGGGCTGGGACGCGTTGCGCGGTCTCGCACCGCCGTTTCGTGTGACCGGCCCGGATGGCGCCGCGCTCGCCGGTAGCCCGGTCGATCCGGCGTTTTTGGCCCTGACGCCGGTCGCGGCCAGGACACGCGGGGCCCCGCCTGTGGCGCTCCCTGCAAAAAATCCGCTTTGCGTGGTGGTGCCGGTGTATCGCGGCCTCGCAGAGACCCAGGCCTGTCTGAGCGCGCTGTTCGACGCGGTCACGCGGCGGACGCGGATCATCGTAGTGGACGACGCGACACCGGAACCGGCGCTGGCCGCGTGGCTCGACCATCTGGCGGCAGCGGGGCGAATTCTTTTGGTCCGCCACGCCGAAAATCGTGGTTTTCCCGCCGCGGCCAATGCCGGGCTTAAAGCGGCCGGCGCGCGCGATGTTCTGCTCCTGAACAGCGACACGCTGATCCCAGCCGGGGCGATCGCCACCCTGCGCCGGGTGGCCTATGCGCGCGCCGATACCGGCAGCGTCACGCCCTTTTCCAACGAAGCGACAATCCTCAGCTACCCGCATCCCTTTGGAGGCAACCAGCCGCCCGATCTTGTGGAGACGATCCGCCTCGATCACCTGGCGCACCTGGCCAACGGGATGAACAGCGTGGAAATTCCCACCGGCATCGGGTTCTGCCTGTATCTGCGCCATGACGCCTTGAAAGCCGCCGGCCGGTTCCGCGCCGAGATTTTCGCGCAAGGCTATGGCGAGGAGAACGACTGGTGCCTGCGCGCCCGGCAGGCCGGGTTTACGCATCGCGCGGCGACCGGTGCCTATGTCGCGCATATCGGCGGCGTGTCGTTCGGCGCCGCCGCTGCCGCGTTGCAACGGCGCAATCTGCGCATCCTTGAACGGCTTTATCCCGGCTATCGCCGGCTGGTGATGGCGCACATCGCCGCCGATCCGTTGAGGCCCGCGCGCGCCCGGCTGGATGCGCAGCGCCTAGCCGCCACGCAAGAGGAGCGGGAGTCGGTGCTGCTGATCACGCACAGCCATGGCGGCGGGGTGGCGCGGCAGGAACTGGCGGAGCGGCGGGACTGGCACGCGCGCGGCTTTCGTCCGCTACTGCTGCGTCCGAAATTTCCCAGAAACCCCGAGCGGACGCCCTACCCCTGGCCCGCGATGCTCTGCGAGGGAGAAGGAGAGTCGAACCTGGTATTTTCGTTCCCCCAACAGGAGCAGGATTTGCTGCACCTGCTGCGGCTTCTGCGCGTGACCAAAATCGTGCTGCATCACACGCTCGGGCATCATGAGCAGGTGCGCGATCTGGCTGCGGCTCTGGGTATCCGGCAGACCATCGTCATCCACGACTATGCGAGCTTTTGTCCGCGCGTGAATCTTCTGACCCCGGCCGGCTCAACCCCCCATTATTGCGGCGAACCGGGCCCCGAGGGCTGCGCCGCCTGCTGCGCGGCGGAGCCGGATAGCGTGTTCACCACGCTGTCCGCGGCAGACCTGCGGGCGCGGAGCGAAAAAGCGTTCGCGGCAGGCGACATCATCGCCCCCTCGGCCGACGCAGCGCGGCGCATCGTCCGGCATTTTCCCGACGCCCGCATACGGATCACCCCCTGGGAGAATTTTTCGCTCCCGACCCCGCGCAAGCCCGCGAGGGGCTTCCGGCGGGTCGCGGTGATCGGCGGCATCGGCCCGGCGAAGGATCTGCATGTCCTGCTAGACTGCGCACGCGATGCGGCGGCGCGGCGGCTGGGGCTGGAATTCATCGTCATCGGCAGCAGCGCCGACGACGCAGCACTGCTCGAAGCCGGCGTATTCGTCACCGGCCCTTACGAGCAAGGCGAAGTGTTATCATTAATCGCACAACACCGGCCGGACCTCGCCTTCTTGCCGTCGATCTGGCCGGAAACCTGGTGCTTTGCCCTGAGCGAAGCTTGGCAGGCAGGTCTCTATGCCGTGGTGTTCGACCTCGGCGCCCAGGCCGAGCGGATGCGCGCGACCGGGCGCGGGCTATGCCTGCCACTGGGCCTGCCGGCCCCGCGGATCAATGACGTGCTGTGCCGCTGGCAGCCAGCGTAAGCGAAGAGGAAGGCTACTTTTTGTGAACAAAAAGTAGCAAAAAAACTTTATTAATCTGGGTCATGGGCGTTGTCGCCGACAACGCCCATGACCCAGATTAGCAAAAATTTTTGCGCCGCTTTTTTTAAAAAGCGGCCGCTTTCTTCCACAAGAACCACAAATTTTAACGAAAACCGTAACGATATCGTTTTGATTTCGTTGTGACTATGCTACCAAAAGTAACGCCCAAATAAATAACGCTCACCGTGCTTGGGGAGGCATTATGTCACAGGCCAAAATTCTGCCGAAGGACGACGCCAAAAACACGCCTCCTTTGCCAGGAGTGGGAGAAAATGCGGCATCGGTGCAGGAGCTGAGGGTGACCGCGCATATGATGTCTCTGCCTAGCGGTTTGTTCTGCTTTGTTAATGAGGCCGCGAGCACAAGGCAGGACGGCATGCCGGGCGTGCGCGTCTCACCGCCGCCTTCCGGTGCACAGAATGTGGAGATCACCGGCTTTCGGCCCGATGGCTGGCTGAACGCCGATGGCGACGCCGCGCTGGTGCGCGTGCGCAAAGGGCCGGCGCAGGTTCTGGTGACGATCTATCAGCTGCCGAACCTGCCGGAGAGCGCACCGAAATTGCAGGTGCGGCAGTTGCTGGGCGCGGTCGAAATGCCGGCAAACGGGGCCGCCCCGGCGGACGTCCCCGCGGACTCGGACGTGGTCGCGCATATCCAATCGCGTGGCGATGTAGGTGCGGCCTTCGGCGCGTGGCTCGGCGAACGCGGCAGCAGTCTGTGGATCGAAGGGTTTTCGCTCCATGCTCCGAAAGGGATCGACCCCAAGGATCTCTCCTACCAGGCGCTGCTGGGCCGCGGCTGGCTCTCGCCCTGGGCGGAGGCCGGCGAATATTGCGGCTCGCGCGGCATGGCGCTGCCGCTGCTGGGCCTGCGGGTGCGGCTCAGCGGCGCCGCCGCCGAGCACTATGACCTGCGCTGCAGCGCGAGTTTCGTCGGCGGCGGAACGGTCGGGCCGGTGGGAAATGACGAAACCTGCGAGGACGAAACCCTGGCGCCGCTGGAAGCGTTTCAGCTCACGCTGACGCCTAAGGCCAAGCGCAGCAAGGCGAAGCGGTAAGGCATGGTTAGAAAGAGGCCGCTTTTTGAAAAAAGCGGCGCAAAAACTTTTATGATGCTGGGCCATGGGCGTTGTCACCGACAACGCCCATGGCCCAGCATCATAAAGTTTTTTTGCTACTTTTTGTTCACAAAAAGAAGCGCTTTTCTTCAGTGAACTTCCTCTTCGTCCACCAGAATTTCCCCGGCCAGTATCTGCATATCGTGCGCAGCCTGCTGGCCGACAATGCGGCCCACGAAGGCACCCATCAGATCGTCTTCATGAGCGAACCGAACCCCAACCAGATGGCGGGGGTGCGCAAGGTGACCTATGCGCGGCCGCCGGTTCTGGCGGAGTCCACGCCTCCGGAGCTGCGCGAGTACGAGATGGCGATGCGCCGCGCTCAGGCCGCCTATGAGGGTGCTCAAACAATCAAGGCGCTGGGCTTCCGCCCGGATCTCATGATCGGCCACCATGGCTGGGGCGAGATGCTGAACCTCACCGACGTGTTTCCCGGCGTGCCGATGCTCGGCTATTTCGAGTTTTTCTACCGCATCGAAGGCGCGGACGTGAATTACGACCCGGAATTCCCGATGCCGCCGGCGCGCTTCGGCGCGGTGCGGGCCAAGAATGCCACCAATCTTCTGGCGCTCACGCTCGGCCAGCACGGGCAGACCCCGACACGCTGGCAGCACAGCACCTATCCCGGCTGGGCGCAGAAGCAGATCCGGGTGATCGAGGAAGGGGTTGATCTGTCCGCCTGCCGCCCCGATCCGGCGGCGCGACGCCGGCCCCTGACAATTGGCGGCATGACGGTCCAGCCGGCGCAAAAGCTGCTGACCTACGTGGCGCGGAACCTGGAGCCCTATCGCGGCTTCCATATTTTCATGCGTGCGCTGCCGCTTGTTCTGGCCCGCCCCGATGTGGTGGTGTCGATCGTCGGCGGCGATGGCATCAGCTATGGCGCGCCGCCGGCGCAAGGCGGCACCTGGCGCACGGTGATGCTGCGCGAGCTGGGCCACCGGCTCGACCTCTCACGCGTCCATTTTCTCGGCAAAGTGCCGTATGCGCAGCACCTCGCTTTGCTGCAGCGCTCGGATGCGCACGTCTACCTCTCCTACCCGTTCGTCGCCTCCTGGTCGCTGCGGGAGGCGCTGGGGTGCGGCTGCGCGGTGATCGGCGGCGACACCGCGACCGTCACGGAATTCTTGCATCACGGGGAAAATGGCCGCGTCGTGCCGACGTTGGCTTCCAACGCGCTGGCCAGCGAGATTCTGCACCTGCTGGAAGATCGCAAGATGGGCGCAAAATTGCGCCGAGGGGCGCGGGCCTATGCGGAAAAACGGCTGGATCTGCAGGATTATCTGGCAAAATTCCGGGCCGCCATCGCAGACGCGACCGGCCAGCCGATGACGGGGAGCACACAGCTGAGACACGTGGCTTAGGGCGAAGAGAAGACTACTTTTTGTGAACAAAAAGTAGCAAAAAAACTTTGCTCCGCTGGGCCACGGGCGTTGTCGGTGACAACGCCTCAGGTCCAACGGAGCAAAAATTTTTGCGCCGCTTTTTTAAAAGCGGCTACTTTCTACCGCTTACTCAGCGGCGTCTTTTTTACCCTTGCCGCCGACCTGCTCGGAAATGTCCTCGCCGGTCTCCTGGTCAACCACGCGCATCGACAGCTTCACCTTGCCGCGATCGTCGAAGCCGATGACCTTCACCTTCACGGCGTCGCCCTGCTTGACCACATCGGTGGTCTTGGCGACGCGGCCCTGGGCCAGTTCGGAGATGTGCACGAGGCCATCCTTGGCGCCCAGGAAGTTCACGAAGGCGCCGAAATCGGCGGTCTTCACAACCTTGCCGGTGTAGATCACGCCAACTTCCGGCTCGGCGACGATGCCTCTGATCTTTTCGATCGCGGCTTCGATCTTCCGGTCGTCGGCGGCGGAAATCTTCACCGCGCCGCTATCGTCGATGTCGATTTTTGCTCCGGTCTGCTCGACAATTTCACGAATGACTTTGCCACCGGTGCCAATGACATCACGAATTTTGTCCTTGGGCACCTGGATGGTGACGATCTTCGGCGCATTGGCGGAAACGCCCTCGCGGCCGGAGGTCAGCGCCTTGGCCATCTCGCCCAGGATGTGCAGACGGCCATGCTTGGCCTGCTCCAGGGCGATCTTCATGATCTCCGGGGTGATGGAGGTGATCTTGATGTCCATCTGCAGCGAGGTCACGCCCGTCTCGGTGCCGGCCACCTTGAAGTCCATGTCGCCGAGATGGTCTTCGTCGCCGAGGATGTCGGAGAGCACGGCGAAACCGCGATCTTCCTTGATCAGGCCCATGGCGATGCCCGCCACCGGGCGCCCCAGCGGCACGCCCGCATCCATCAGCGCCAGCGAGGTGCCGCAGACGGTCGCCATCGAGGAGGAGCCGTTGGACTCGGTGATCTCGGAGACGACGCGCAGCGTGTAGGGGAAGGCTTCCTTGGTCGGCAGCAGCGGGTGCAGCGCGCGCCAGGCGAGCTTGCCGTGACCGATCTCGCGGCGGCCGGGCGAGCCCATGCGGCCGGTCTCACCCACCGAGTACGGAGGGAAGTTGTAGTGGAGCATGAAATGCTCCTTGAACTCGCCCTCGATCGCGTCGATCACCTGCTCGTCCTGCGCGGTGCCGAGCGTGGCGACGACCAGCGCCTGGGTCTCGCCGCGGGTGAACAGCGCCGAGCCGTGGGTGCGGGGCAGCACGCCGACTTCAGCCAGGATCGGGCGCACGGTCTTGGTGTCACGGCCGTCGATGCGCAGGCCGGTGTCCAGGATGTTGTTGCGAACGATGTCGGCTTCCAGCTCCTTGAACAGCCCCTTCGCCTTATCGGCGTCCAGACCTTCCTCGGTCAGCTTCTCGGCGGCGGCTTTCTTGGCGGCCCCGATCTTCTCCTGACGGACCTGCTTCTGCGTCTCGGTATAGGCGGCGCGCAGATCGGCGCGGGCCAGCGAGTCGACGCGGGCGGTCAGCGTCTTGGTCTCCTCGGAGACTTCCGGCAGGGCCCAGGGGTCCTTCGCGGAATGTTCGGCGAGCTCGATGATCGCCTGGATCACCGGCTGGAACGCCGCGTGGCCGAAGGTGACGGCGCCGAGCATGATCTCTTCGGAGAGCTCGGAGGCTTCCGATTCGACCATCAGCACGCCTTCTTCGGTGCCGGCGAGCATGAGGTCGAGCTTGCTCTCCTCACGCTGCGAGGTGGTCGGGTTCAGCACATACGCGCCGTCGATATAGCCGACGCGGGCAGCGCCGACCGGGCCGAAGAACGGAATGCCGGAGATGGTGAGGGCGGCAGAGGCGGCGACCAGGGCCACCACGTCCGGGTCGTTCTCCAGGTCATGGCTCAGCACCGTGACGATGACCTGGACCTCGTTCTTGAACCCGTGCGGGAACAGCGGGCGGATCGGCCGGTCGATCAGGCGGGAGACCAGCGTCTCCTTTTCGGTGGGACGGCCTTCACGCTTGAAGAACCCGCCCGGAATGCGGCCGGCGGCGAAGAACTTCTCCTGGTAGTTCACGGTCAGCGGGAAGAAGTCGATGCCGGGCTTCGGCGTCTTGGCGCCGACCACGGTGGCGAGCACCACGGTGTCGCCATAGGAGGCGACGACGGCGCCGTCAGCCTGGCGGGCGACCTTGCCGGTCTCCAGGATCAGGGTCTTGCCGGCCCAGTCCATCTCTTTGCGGAAATATTTATCGAACATGTCTACCACTCCAAAAGCGTCGGAGCGGGTTCAGAAACGCGGTAACGGTGAATTCGCGTGCGACCGGGGATTGTGCGGCGCCTCGGGCGGCATGGGTCTGGCTGTGAAGGTGCGAACACTGATTCACAGACCACGGACCATGTGGCCGGAAACGCCGCGGTTACGAAAACCGGCAGCGGCGCGGTTCGACCGGTTGCGTTCCTAAAGCCCCGTTCTGCCGCTCGTCTCAAACAACGCGGCCGGCTAGCACCTGCCACGCGCACGCCCCATGGCGTACTTTGACGGTCTTACCGGAGTTTTACAGGCGACGCAAAGCGGCCGCTTTTTGAAAAAAGCGGCGCAAAAACTTTTGGCTATGCTGGGCCATGGGCGTTGTCACCGACAACGCCCATGGCCCCAATTAATAAAGTTTTTTTGCTACTTTTTGTTCACAAAAAGTAGCCTTCCTTTCTTACTCGGCTGGCCTGCGGGCCAGCGGCGCCACGAATTGCGGCTCGGTATCCCAGGGAAAGAGGATCCAGGTGTCCTGGGAAACCTCGGTGATGAAGGTATGCACCACCGGCTTGCCGGCTGGCTTGGCGTAGACGGTGGCGAGATGGGCCTTCGGCAGCAGGGCGCGCACCAGCTTGGCGGTGGTGCCGGAATCGACCAGATCATCGATGATCAGCCACCCTTCCCCATCGCCCGCTGCCGCCGGCGGCTTGGTCACCACCGGCTCGCCGCGCTCCTCCTCGTCATAGGTGACGACCGAGACGCTCTCGATGAGCCGGCATTCAAGCTCGCGGGCAATGATCGCCGCGGGAATCAGCCCGCCGCGGGTGATGGCGACGATGCCCTTCCAGGGGCCAAGCGCATGCAGCCGCCAGGCCAGCGCCTTCGCGTCCCGGTGCAGCTGGTCCCATGTAA
The DNA here is from genome assembly GCF_036489515.1 of Acidocella sp. Taxonomy (GTDB): domain Bacteria; phylum Pseudomonadota; class Alphaproteobacteria; order Acetobacterales; family Acetobacteraceae; genus Acidocella. The sequence continues at coordinate 2,250 of NZ_DASXFO010000097.1, read as the reverse complement.
CGGTATAGTAATGCTGTGCCATGGCGGGGCAATAAAGAATGAGGCTACGCCAAGCAAGAGCTTCCGGTCGCCCGGGGCGTGTGGCTATTTCCTGGTGCGAATTTCATTATCGTTTCGCTCTGATCAGACACACTTAAAGGAGGTGGCAGGCAACCGGCTCCGCGATGCTGTTCGGCTGCTTCAAACCATTTCACCTGGAGGTCTGAATGCGTAATCCACTGATGAAAAAGAATCCTTTCATGAGCATCTGGCTAAGCAATGCCAATCGCGCCTTTTCTGTCGGTAGCGGCCTTTGGAAGGCGGAGGCTCGTCGGCAACAAAAGGCTGCTGTTGCCGAAACCAATCGACTCATCACCTCCTTCTGGGCCGATGTGCTGAAAACGCCCCGGACGAGAAACCGCAGAAAACCAAAATCCTGAAGGGGACCTTTTCCGCGCCCGCCCTAAACCGTGAACTGCTCCGCGATGATCCGTTCCGAGAGCGCGCGGTCCGGGTCGAACAGCACGGTGGCGCAAATGCTGCGGTCCTCGCTCACCGCCACCGAGACCACGTCGCGGACTTCGGTAAAATCCGCCACCGCCGCGACCGGGCGCTTGTCCGGTTCGAGAATTTCGAACAGCACGTCCACCGTGGAGGGCAGCAGCGCGCCGCGCCAGCGCCGTGGGCGGAAGGCGGAGATCGGCGTGAGCGGCAGCAGGTTCGCGGTGAGCGGGATGATCGGGCCGTGCGCGGAGAGGTTATAGGCGGTGGAGCCGGCCGGCGTGGAAATCAGCACGCCGTCGCAGATGAGTTCCGCCAGCCGCTCGCGATGGTCGATGCTGATGCGGATTTTCGCCGCCTGGCGCAGCTGGCGCAGCAGGGCGACCTCGTTCATCGCCATTGCCTCCTCGACCACGCCTGAGGCGGTGACGGCGTGCATGCGCAGCGGGTGCAGCACGCTGGAGTGCGAGCGGGCGATGCGGCCGGGCAGGTCCTCCTCGTGATATTCGTTCATCATGAAGCCGACCGAGCCGCAATTCATGCCATAGACCGGCTGCTTGGTGCCGAGCACCTTGTGCAAGCATTCCAGCATCAATCCGTCGCCGCCCAGGGCGACGATGATGGCGGCGTCTTTCGGCGCTGAGGAGCCGTAGCGGGCGGTCAAGCGGTCGCGCGCGGCCTCTGCGGCCTCGGTCTGCGCCGCGACGAAGGCGATATCCATGGATGTTGGCGTCACGGCACCGCCCAAGGCCGCGGCGTCATGCAAGTTTGCGGTGCTCGAGCAGCGGCATGTCCGCCCGCACCCGCGCCATTTGCGTTTTGTCGATGGTGGCAGTGGCCCAGCCGATCCCGTCCGATGCACGCGCTACGACATGGCCCCAGGGATCGACGATCATCGAATGGCCATAGGTGTAGCGGATGTCGCCCTTGGCCCCCCGGTGCGGACCGGTGCAGGCCGGGGCGGCCAACCAGGTTTGGGTCTCAATGGCCCGGGCGCGCAACAGCACTTCCCAATGGTCTTTGCCAGTTTGCAGCGTGAAGGCGGCGGGCAGCATGATCAGATCCACGTGGCGGCGGCGCAGCGCCAGGAACAATTCGGGGAAGCGCAGATCGTAGCAGATCGTAAGACCGACCTTGGTGCCGGCGATGTCGCACGTCACGACCTTGTCCCCCGCGCCGTATGTCTCGCTCTCGCGATAGCCGGTGCCATCGGGCGTGGTAATGTCGAACAGGTGGATTTTCCGGTAGCGCGCCAATTCCTGGCCGGAGGGGGCGAACACCAGGCTGGTGTTGAACAGCTGCCCGGCGGCCAGTTCGCCGATCGACCCGCCGTGCACATGGATGCCGTTGGCGACCGCCATCTGACGCAGGAATTCATACGCCGCGCCGCCCGTGCCGCCGGGCTCCGGCAGAGCCTCGGCCGCGGCGAATTTCGTCTCCCGCACGCCGCCGAGACAGGTCCAGATCTCCGGCAGGGCAACCAGATCCGGCCGCTCGCTGGCCACGGCACCGGCAATCAAGCTGCGCGCCTGGGCGATGTTCTCCGTCTTGTCCGCCGTCGGCGACATCTGGACCACACTCACCCGCATGCACACCCCTCGATCTGTCCTCGGGCGAGTATAGCTTTTTTCTGCTCCGGTGACCACGGCCAATAAGGACAGGCCGGTAAACAAGGCATCGAGCAGTGCCGCTGGCCCGGGGATGCCGGAAGACGGGGTCCACGACACAATAACGCCGTGTTGATGAAAGGAAAGCGGCCGCTTTTTGAAA
>NZ_DASXFO010000090.1:0-11183 GCF_036489515.1 Acidocella sp. | reverse complement strand
GAACGCCGTCGTGAACGGTGCCGCCGGGGCGTTTTCCGAGCGCAGCGCCACCCACCCGTTCGGCGCCATGATCTGATAGGCCAAGGCTTTCGAGTTCAGCGTCAAGACCAGCTGCCGCGCCCTGTCGTCCATCACCTGCGGCGCGCTCAGCGCGTCCGCGGTCGCCGGCAGCAGGCGCTGTGCGATCTCGACCAGCGCATTGTCCAGCCGCTCGTTCACCTCGAACACGGTCAGCAGGCCGGCGGTGACGCTGCCGAGCAGCCATAACACCGCCATGGTCGAGGCCAGCAGCCAGATCAGCCGCGAAACCAGGCTGCGCCCCATCATCGTCTCAACTCCTGATCCGGTAACCAAGGCCGCGCGTGGTGCGCACGAAATCGCGCCCGAGCTTGCGCCGGATCCGGCTGATATACACCTCGATCGCGTTGCTCTCGATCTCTTGTTCGAAGGCGTAGAGCGCATCCTCGATCTGCTCGCGCGACACGGTGGCATTGGGCCGGCGCACCAGCACCCCCAGAACCGCCCATTCGCGCGCCGTCAACTCGACCTCGACCCCCTCCAGCCGCGCCGCGGCATTCAGCCGAGCGATCAACTCATCGAGATCGAACGGCTTCACCAGATAATCGTCGGCCCCGGCGCTCAAGCCCTCGATCCGGTCGCTGATCTGGTCACGCGCGGTCAAAATCACCACCGGAATGGCGTCTCGCCGCGCCCGCAGCGCGCGCAAAAAATCCAGCCCATTTCCGTCCGGCAGGTGCAGGTCCAGCAATAGCAGGTCGTAGGCCACCGTGCGCATCGCCGCATCCGACGCCGCCAGGTTCTCGAACCAATCCACCGCATGCCCCGCCTCGCGCACATGCCCCTGCACCGCGGCACCCAGGTCCGGTTCGTCCTCGACCAGCAGAATTCTCATAATTGACGCCCTGGTCCTACAAGCATGGGGCCTCCTATATCCGCCACCATCCTGACGTCACGCTGACACCGGCGCGCGGTACAAAATTCAGTTTCGCGTCAGCAACCCTCGCTATTTATTGGCCAGTCAGGTTTCCCTGCCGGAGTTTTCCTATGCGATTTTTCGATAAGTCCGCCGTGAAGTCGGCGGCGTGGCCACTTGCGTCGGTTTTCGTTAGCCGCGGGACATAAGCATGACCCAACGCCAGGTGTTTCTCTCCGGCGGTGCGTTGATCGCCGCCGTCCTCATCGGCTTCTTCGCCAGTCACGGCGGCCATGCCGTCCGCGTGGCCGGCGCCCAGGACGTCGCCGCGGACAGCAGCCCGGCGCTGCCCGCCACCATCGCCGTCTCTGCCGGCGCGCTGTCGAACATGCAGCTGCACTACGCCAATGCGGCGCTGCGCCCGCTGCTGCGCGACGTGCCGGCCACCGGCATCGTCACCTATAACGCGCTGCGTCTGGCGGACATCGTGCCACCCGCGCGCGGCCGGGTCGAAGCCATCGACGCCGTCGTCGGCGAGCAGGTGCAAGCCGGACAACGCCTCGCCGTGCTCGACAATTTCGACCTCAGCGCCGCGCGCAGCGGCGTCGCCAGCGCGCAGGCCAGCGTGATGCAGGCGCAGTCGCAACTTGAAGCCGCCACCGCCGCCTTGCAGCGCGCCGAGGACCTGGTCCGCTCCGGCGGCATGGCCCAGAGCGAGCTGGACATGCGCCGCGCCTCCGCCGCCGCCGCCCAGGCGACCCTGCGCACCCAGCAATCCTCGTTGCAGCAATGGCAAGACCACCTGGCGCAGTTGCTGCCGATCAATCCGGGCAGCGCCCCGGCTCCGACCGGCCTTCCCGATCCGCGCGATTCCGCAGGCGCGATCGTCGCCCCGTTCGCCGGCGTGGTCGATTCCGTCACCCTCTCCACCGGGCAGACGGTCGATCCGTCTCAGCCCGTCTTCACCGTCGCCGATCTCTCCACCGTCTGGGTGCCGCTGCAGGTGCCGGAAGACCAGATCGGCGCGGTGCAGGTCGGCGACACCGTCGCCCTCACTGTCGACGCCTATCCCGGCCGGACCTTCACCGGCCGCGTCGCCTATATCGCCGACAAGGTCGACCCAAACACCGGCACCATCATGGTCCGCTGCATCGTGCCGAACCAGGATGGCGCGCTGCGCGTCAATATGTTCGCCAACGGTATGATCCAAGCGCCGCTCGGCCGCCAAGCCGTGCTGGTGCCGGCGTCCGCGCTGCAAAACATCAACGGCCAGGAGGCAGTGTTCTCGCCCACCGGCCACGGGAATTTCGCCTGGCATGCAGTGCAGCCCGGGATCAGCAGCGGTGGTTCCACGCAGATCCTAAGCGGTATCGCCCCCGGCACGCCCATCGTCACCAACGGCAGCTACTGGCTGAAGGCGACGCTGATGCAGACGACCATCCCCGACGAAGGCTGAGAGAGGGTTCTCCCCCATGATTACCAAGATCATTGACGCGGCGCTCGGCAACCGGGCGGTCGTCATGGTGCTCGTCGCCGTGCTGATCGGCCTCGGCGTGATGAGCATGAACAAACTGCCCTTCGACGCCGACCCCGACATCTCGCCGCTGCAGGTGCTGGTCACCACCCAGGCGCCGGGCCTCGCCCCGCTGGACGTGGAACGCCAGGTTACCAAGCCGATCGAGCTGGCGCTGCAGGGCCTGCCGGGGATGCAGAGCCTGCGCTCCGTGTCGCGCTACGGCGTCTCGGTGCTGTATGTCCGTTTCGCCGATGGCAGCAACATCCTCACCGACCGTGACCAGGTCAGCCAGCGCCTCGCCACCGTCGCGCTGCCGCCCGGCAGCAGCACGCCGCAAATGGGCCCGCTCTCCGACGGGTTGAGCGAAATCTACCAGTTCCAGGTCGAGGGCAAAGCGCAGTCCCTGATGCAGCTGCGCACGCTGCTCGACTGGCAGATCGCGCCGCAGCTCAAGCAAGTGCCCGGCGTCGTCGACGTCAACGTCAACGGCGGCGACCTGAAGACCTATGCGGTGCAGGTCTCCGACGCCGCGCTGACCCGCTACGGCCTCTCCGTCGGCGACGTCGAGTCCGCGATCCAGAACAACGACGCCGATGTCGGCGGTGCCACCATCGGCCATAACGGCGAGGAGGCAATCATCCAAGGCCAGGGCCTGCTGCAGAACACCTCGGAGATCGGCGACATCGTGCTGCGCACCTCCGCTGGCGGCACGCCGCTTTATGTGCGCGACGTGGCGAACGTAACGTTGGCGCCGATGCCCCGGCTCGGCGGCGTGACCCGCGACGGCAAAGGCCAGGCGGTGATCGGCGTGGTGCTGATGGGCCTGGGCCAGAACACCCGCGTGGTGGCCGCACGCGTCACCGCGGCGGTCGCCGCGATCAACAAAACCCTGCCGCCCGGCGTGCAGATCGCGCCCTATTACAACCGCGCCAACCTGATCGACCGCGTGCTCGGCACGATCGCCCATAACCTCGCCGAAGGCGCGATCCTGGTCATCGTCGTGCTGTTCCTGCTGCTCGGCAATCTGCGCGCCGGCCTCATCGTCGCCTGCGCCATCCCGCTCTCCATGCTCGCCGCCGCCATCGCCATGTATGCCGCCGGTCTCTCGGGCAATCTGATGAGTCTCGGCGCCATCGATTTCGGCCTGCTGGTCGACGGCGCGGTGGTGATGATCGAGAACGTGGTGCGCCGCCGCGCCGAGTTCCCCAACCGGCCGGTGCCGCTCGTGGTGCGCGAAGCCGCCGTCGAGGTCGCCCGCCCGGTCACCTTCGCGGTCATCATCATCACCGCCGTGTATCTGCCGATCCTCAGCCTGCAGGGGCTGGAAGGCAAGATGTTCCGGCCGATGGCGCTGACCGTGATTTTCGCGCTCCTCGCCTCTCTGGTGCTGAGCCTGACGCTGATGCCGGTGCTCGCCAGTTTTCTGCTCAAAGGCAAAGTCGCCGAGCACGAGAGCCGGATCGTCCAGGGCGCGCGACGCGTCTACGGCCCGGCCTTGGCGAAAACCCAGGCCCATCCCGGCATCACCATCGGCGCCGCGGTCGCCCTGCTGGTGGTCGCCATCCTGGTCGGCTCCAACCTCGGCACCGAGTTCCTGCCCAAGCTGGACGAGGGCGCGCTCACCGTCACCACCACCAAGCTGCCCGGCATCTCGCTGACCTCGGCCCTGCAGACGCAGGAGATGGTCGAGCGCACGCTGATGCGCTTCCCCGAGGTGCAGACCACCGTCACGCTCGGCGGCAGCTCGGAGATCCCCACCGACCCGATGGGCATCGAGCAGAGCGACACCTTCATCATCCTCAAGCCGCAATCTCAGTGGAAGACGGCGCACACGCAAGCCGGCCTGGTGGCCGCCTATTCCAAGGCGCTGAACGAAGACGTGCCGGGCATCACCCTCGACTGGGCGCAGCCGATCGAGATGCGCATGGACGACATGCTGCAGGGCGTGCAGGCCGATGTCGCGATCATGATCCACGGCGACGACCTCAACACGCTGCACGACACCGCCGAACAGGTGGCGCGGGTCATCTCCGCCGTGCCCGGTGCGGCCGATGTCGAGGCCGAGCAGACCATCGGCCAGCCTTACCTGCACATCGCCGTCAACCGCAAAGCGGTGGCCCGCTACGGCCTGAACGCACGCGACGTGCTGAACGTGGTGCAGGCGCTCGGCGGCACCACGGTGGGCCAGATCGATGACGGCGTCGGCCTGTTCGACATCCGCGTCCGCATCGCCCCCTCCGAGCGCACCGACATGGCCGCCATCGGCAATCTGCGCGTCAGCAACGGCATGGGCATCTCCGTGCCGCTCAGCGAGGTGGCGAACATCACCTGGGCGCCGGGCCCTTCCGAGATCACCCATGAGGCCGGCCAGCGCGTGATCATGGTGCAGGCGAATGTGCGCGGCCGCGCCCTCGGCAGCTTCGTAGCCGCCGCCCAAGCGGCGGTGGCTCAGCAGGTGCAGCTGCCGCCCGGCTACAGCATCAGCTGGGCCGGCAGCTTCCAGAACATGCAGGAGGCCATGGCGCGGCTCTCCCTCGTCGTGCCGGTCGCGCTCGCGGTCATCTTCGCGCTGCTCTACGTGATGTTCGACAATGCGCGGCTCGCGGCGCTGATCTTCTGCAACGTGCCGTTCGCGGCGATCGGCGGCATTTTCGCGCTCACCGCGCGCGGCCTGCCGTTCAGCATCTCCGCGGCGATCGGCTTCATCGCGCTGTTCGGCATCGCCATCCTCAACGGCGTGGTGATGGTCAGCTACATCGAGGAGCGGCGCAAATCCGGCCTGGGCCTGCGCGCTGCTGCGCGTGAGGCGGCGATGACCCGGCTGCGCCCAGTGCTCACCACCGCCACGGTGGCCAGCCTCGGCTTCCTGCCGATGGCGATCTCCACCAGCTCCGGCGCCGAGGTGCAGCGGCCGCTCGCCACCGTCGTCATCGGCGGTCTGATCACCGCCACGGCCCTGACCCTGCTGGTGATCCCCGCGGTCTATCCCTGGTTCGCCGGACAGCGCGCGACGGCGCGCCAGCCCGTACTGAACCCCTCGCAGCAATCCCAGCCGGCGGAATAAATTTCATGCCACGTCTTTCCATGAAGACCTTTCTCAAACACGCGACCCTGCCGGCTTTGGCAGTGCTCGGCGGCTGCGCCGTCGGGCCCAACTTCCACCAGCCCACCGCACCCGCCGACGCCGGCTACACGCCGACGCCGCTCACCGGCACGCACGAAGCCGCCGGCCCGCTCGGGGCGGCGCAAACATTCGTGCAGGCGCAAAACATTCCCGGCCAGTGGTGGACGCTGTTCCGCTCACCGGACCTGGACCGGCTGATCAAACAGGCCCTGCAGGCCAATCCCTCGATCGCCGCCGCCCAGGCCTCGCTCCGGGTCGCCCAGGAAAATGTCCTGGCCCAGGATGGCAGCTTCTTCCCGCAGATCGGCGCGGGCGTCGGTGTAGCCAAGAACCTCACCTCCACCGCCAGCCTCGCCCCCGTCGGCGCGAATAACAAGCCGGGGTACTCGCTCTACACTGCGCAGCTCTCCATCTCCTATTCGCCGGACGTGTTCGGGCTGAACCGGCGCATGGTGGAATCACTCGCCGCGCAAGCCGAAAATAAACGCGACGAGCTGGAGGCCGCCGATCTCAGCCTCAGCGCCAATGTGGTGACCACGGCGTTTCAGGAGGCGGGCCTGCGCGCCGCGATCGCCGCGCAGCAGGACACGATCAAGGCTGACGAAGATCTCGAAACCATCATCGCCCGCCAATACGCCGACGGCGAAGTCGCGCAATCGGTGCTGCTGCAGCAGCAGACGGTGCTGGCCCAGGCGCAGCTTCTGCTCCCGCCGCTGCAACGCCAACTGGACATGCAGGAAAACGCGCTGATCGCGATGTCCGGCGGCTATCCGAACGAGGTGCTGCCGGAGAGCTTCACCCTGTCGCAGCTATCGCTGCCGCAAAACTTGCCGGTCAGCCTGCCCTCGGCACTGGTGGCGCAGCGGCCGGACATTCTGGCGGCGGCTGCGAACATGCATGCGGCGAGCGCCGAAATCGGCGTGGCCATCGCCAATCGCCTGCCGCAACTGCCGCTGACGGCGCAGCTCGGCACCTCCCCCGCCGCCATCGCCAACGCCTTCACGCCCTATAACCAGTTCTACAACCTCGCCGCCGGGCTAACCGGGCCACTGTTCAACGGCGGCACGCTGAAGCACAAGCAGCGCGCCGCCGTGGCACAGTTCGACTATGCCGCCGCGATGTACAAGCAGACCGTGATCACCGCGTTCCAGAACGTCTCCGACACGCTGCGTGCGCTGCAGACCGATGCCGACCAGCTGCAGGCGGCTCAGACCGCGGACAACGACGCGCGACAGAGCCTGGCAATCGCCCGCACGCAGTTTCAGGACGGCGCGATGGACTATGTCTCGGTGCTGAACGCCGAACAAATGTACCAGACCGCACAACTCGCTCTGGTACAGGCGGAGGTAATGCGCCTCACCGACACCGCGGCCTTGTTCCAAGCGCTGGGCGGTGGCTGGTGGAACCGCCACGATCCCACGGCTGCAGAAATGTAGGGGTGGTGAGACATCGTTTTTGTTAGCGGTCCGCTCTGACGCACGTTAGCCTCAGGACGGACATTGCGGGCGCCACACTCGAGGGTCAGGCGTAGGCTGTGAAGATGGATAGGTGAACCACATGGACAGTCATAATGAGCGCCCACCTGTAACTCGTGTCGCGGCTGGAGACGATCTATCTCCCTACGACAAAACGTCTATTGCCCTGCATTGGACGACTGCATCACTTATATTTCTGTTGTTCGGCTTGGAAGAAGTCCGCGGCTTTTTTTCTTTGAAATCTACACGGCACATGGTGGATACGATCCATGTTTCATTTGGTCTGATTCTAATTTTCGTTCTCGGACTCAGGATCATATGGCGCCTAAGACCTGGCCGAAAGACCCGCGATGCCGGCACCGGGATCATTGAACGGGCGGCCAAGGCGGTGCACTTTATCCTTTATGTATTACTGTCAGGCCAAGCATTTTTGGGTATTTTAACGCGCTGGACCGACAACCACCCGTTGACATTTTTTGGTCTTCAGATTCCATCCCCTTTTGGATCTTTTTCGAAGGCTACAGGCGATTTCGTGTACGAAATCCACGATGTTATGGCTTGGGTTATCATGGGGTTCGTTGGCGTTCACGCCACAGCCGCGCTGTTTCATCATTTTATTCTCCGGGATGACATTTTGACCCGTATGCTTCCGCGTCGGCGAAATTCGTAGACCATCCACCAGGAGACATTGTCACGTAAACGGGCGTCCGATTGTGGATGACGTGACAATGCCAGCCTGGGCAGGCGGAGGAGGCCGCCTCAGGCGTCGGCGGCGGCGAGGTTAGGGGTCTCCTTGGTCAGCGGGGCGGCCTTGCCGCTGCGGTTCCAGACAAGGCGGTAGAGCAGGCCTGAGACGGCGGCGCCGAGCAATTGGGCCGCGACATAGAGGCCAACTTCACTGTAATTGCCGGTCGCCACCGCCGGCCCAAAAGTCCGGGCCGGGTTTACGCTGCCGCCGGTGATCGGGCCGAACGCCAGGATACACACGGTTACCGTCATGCCGATGGCGAGTGGCGCCAACGCGCCCGCAGTGCCGCGCAGCGCACTGTTCAGCACCGTATTGGCGAGGAAGAAGGTTCCGATCGCCTCGAGCATGAAGCCGCCCATCAGGCTGGTGCGATGCAGGTCGATCATGGTCGCGCCAAGGTGATGCGGTGCGGCGGGACCGTAGATAAGCAAAAGTGATTCCGCCCCGGCGACACCGCCCAAAAGCTGCACGAGGATCACCGGGATAGCGTCGAGCAGTGAATGTTCGCCGGCGATCACCGCGGCGACGATCAGCGCCGGGTTGATGTATGAACCGCTATCCTTGCCGTAGGCATAGGCGAAGGCCATGATCACCAACCCGTGCGCCAATGCGATGCCGGCGATTTGGTTCGGCCCTAACACCGTGACGGCGCCGGCACCGATAAAAATAAGCGCGAAAGTTCCGATGAATTCAGCCAAGAGTGGTTTCGTGAGACGCATGGTCGTTCTCCTGTTTCCGATGAGAAGCAGGTGTGAGCGCCGCGCAGAATTCCATCCTTGCGCAATATAAAGTTACTCTAACATTATGAAAGCAGTTTCATGTACGCTTAAGTAGACGATGCTTTTTGGCGCCCCTATAGAATCTTTGTCATGTCGGGTTGGCGTGCCGTTGTTGGTTTGAAATTATGTCGACGAGGCAAAAAGATTTGGCAAATATACTGCTCATAGAGGACGATGGGGAAACCGCCGAAGAGATCACGCTAGAGTTGGAACGCTTCGGTCATGCAATTGTCACAGCTGATAGCGGCACTAATGGACTCGAGGCGGCAAGGCGCGATTTCGACGTGCTGATCGTCGACCGGTTGCTGCCCGGACTGGACGGGCTGGACGTTATCAAGACGATCCGCAGCGAGGGGATTCGTACCCCGGCAATTGTCGTCAGCGCCCTCGGCAGACTGGACGACCGGGTGCGCGGCCTGCGCGCCGGCGGTGATGACTATTTGCCGAAACCTTTCGCACTGATCGAGCTGGTGGCGCGCTTGGAGGCGGTGCTGCGGCGCCCGGCGGAAACGCGGGAGACGTTTTTGCGCCTGGGACCGCTGGAAATCGACCTGCTGTCGCGCTGCGCCGCGCGTTCCGGTCGCCGCCTGGACCTGCATGGGCGGGAGCTGGATCTGCTGGAATATTTCCTGCGGCGGCCTGGACATATCGTTACCCGCTCGATGCTGCTGCAGGATGTGTGGGGCTACCGGTTCGAGCCGCGCTCGAACGTGGTGGACGTGCACATGAGCAAATTGCGACGCAAGGTGGACAGGCCGGATGAAACCCCGCTGTTTCGGAACGTGAGAGGCCAGGGGTACCGACTTGACGAGCCTCGTTGAGCTCCTGCGGACGACCACCGTCCGCTGGAGTGGCGCGATCGCCTTGGCGCTGCTGATCCAGTCGGCGGTTTTATGCGGGCTGATCTATTGGTGGACGGTACGTCAGGCCGAATCCCAGATCGACGGCCGGCTTGTCGCTGATTGCGCCACCTTCGCGAGGCTCAGGCCTCATGCCCTGAACGCAGCCATTGATGGTATGGTCGCGGCGGATCTGCACCGCACCCATCTGGCCGCCGTGTTCGCGCCGGACGGTCGCGTGCTGGCCGGCAATATCGCCGCTTTGCCGCGGGAACTGCTGGCGCACACGGTGCCGGTCTCGGTCGGGCTGGTGCGCAGCCAGCCGCCAAATCCGCTGCCGGATCTGAGCCGCACCATCGCCTGTCCGATTGCGGGGGGCGGCCATGTCGTGTTCGCCGAGGACATGGATGGGCTGACGCGTCTGCGGCAACTGATCGAGCGGGCTTTGCTGCTGGTCACAGCGCCTGCCGGGGCGATCGCCATCGTGCTCGGCATCTGCCTCAGCCTGCGTGCGCAGACCCGCTTCCGCATCGTCCGCAAGGCGGTCGAGGACGTCATGGCCGGCAAGCTGCAGCGGCGCTTGCCGGTGCACAGTGCGCCGGACCCGTTCGGCCGCCTATGCAGCGCCGTGAATGCGATGCTCGACCGGCTCGAGGAGGCGGTGGATGATCTGCGCGCGCTGGGCGACGACATCGCCCATGAGCTGCGCACGCCGCTGACGCGGCTGCGCGCGCGGCTGGAACGCGGCTACCAGGATGCGCGCACGCCGGACGAGTTCCGCGATGCCGGCGAGCGCACGCTGCGCGATATCGACCAGGCGCTGTCGATTGTCTCCGCGATCTTGCGCTTGCGCGAAATCGACGATGGCAAGCGCGCGGCGAATTTCACCCGCGTCGATGTCGCGGCGCTGATGCGCGATGCGGCGGAGCTGTATCTGCCAAGCGCGGAAATGTACGGCATCTCGCTACGCGTCGATGACAGCCCAGCCGCCGATTGCTTTGCCGATCACGACCTGCTGATGGAGGCGGTCTGCAACCTGATTGACAATGCCGTGAAGTTCACGCCGCCTGGCGGCGTCGTGCGTTGCGAGCTGCGCGGTGAGAACGGTGTAGCGCGGGCGATCCGCATTACCGATACCGGGCGGGGCATCAGCCGCAGCGAACGCGAGGTCGTGCTGCGGCGCTTCCACCGGGGCAGCCAGCACAGTGCCGTGGCAGGGCACGGCATCGGCCTGGCGCTGGTGGCGGCGATTGTGCGTCTGCACGGCTTCTCGATGCGGATTGAGGATGCAAAGCCCGGCTGCGACGTGACGATCCTCTGCGACGCGTCGTGAGATCACCCGGTCTCCGCCCGCCATTGTGGCCCATACTTTCTTCTCAGCCAACCGCATCGCAGGAGCCTTCGCATTCGACCTTAAAGAATAAACCCTGACGCTAGCTGTTTCAGAGTACGTGAATGGAAAGAAGAACAGCGCGCAACCAATTTGATTTGCTCCTAAATGGGTAAAATCCCTTAGACACTGCGCTCAGGGGTTACATCCTTTCCTTTCGCGCCGTGAAGTTCCCGCGTTTTAGTGGAGGGGTGTGGCTTAGGTTTTTACGTTCATGGCATGCCGTTTTTTTCATAGTTACTCACCAGTCGGCAATATAGGCGACACTGGGCGCTCTGAAGAATGAGCGGACGAGGTCTGGCAACCGACGAATCTCGGCGAGTTGCGCTTCGACTTTATCGAGCAGTTTTTCCCCCTTGCGCAGTGGATTACGGGCTA
>NZ_DASXFO010000088.1:0-14468 GCF_036489515.1 Acidocella sp. | reverse complement strand
CAATGAAGGCTGGGCTGCATTCTCACATGCGCGGACTGCAACGCCGGCCGGAAAAGGTGCGTTCCTTCTTTCAGGCGGCTGATGTCCGATATGCCGCATGACGAAGAGCGTGATACCTATTTGGCGGCCGGGTTAGTAATCAGAACGGCTTTGGCGACGCGGCCCTGAGGCTCACCGTATTTAGCAACATACCGGGCGACTTGTGGACCTCCTTGTCGGAAAATGGCGTATCAGCTTGATGTCGGCGGGTCCGGTGTCGGCGCCGCGCCAGCTCTCCAGCGCCTTGGCGGTAACACCCAGATACGGCGCGGCTTGGTTGGCCGTAAGCAAGGAGCGGAGTTCGGCCGGTTAGCTGGTGGCGGTTTTGCGCCCGGCCCGACCCGATGGATTGTTAGGCGGCCGCCTTGGGCCCGATTTGTCAGCCATACCGCCCGATCCGCTGGCGGCATGAATAAGAGCGGACGGATGAGTATGACATATCCCCTCAACCCGCCGCAATCATTGCGTAATGTGACCAGTTGCGAGCAATGAGGCGTAGGAGGCTGAGGCCGTCCGTACCCGTCCTACTTTTTTGGATTCCCTTGCACAATGACAATGATTTGAGTTGCCTCTCGGCGCGGTACGGTTCTAGCTTTGCTTGGGGGTGGTCCAGATGAAAAATCCAGGGGTCCGTGCGCATCCAATGCTCGCCGCCTTTTTTTTCGTGGCGCTCGGTCTCTGCATGGCCGCCCCAGCAAAAGCTCAACAGGAAATCCCGCCGCCGCAAGGCAAAGGCCCCGTGGTTGTCGTGGTTTCCGGTGCGATGGGCGCAGCCGCCTACTTGGCCCCGGCGCGGCGGATCGCAGCACTTGGCTACGATGTCGTCCTCGTCGACGGCAACGCCGTGAAGGGCAGCCAGGGTGCCGCCCTGAAAGCCGTCGTGCAGAATGCCCCGAATGCTCCGCATGGGCTTCCCGGCAAGGTTGGGATGGTGGGTTTCTCCCTGGGCGGCGGTATGGCCCTGTTCTACGCCTCGCGATGGCCGGATCTGGTTTCCGTGATTGTCGCCTGGTACCCGGCCACCTCGATGATCGGCGGCATTCCGGTCTTCGTCGGCAAAATCAAGGTTCCGGTACTGATGTTTGCTGGCGTTGAGGATAGTTACCACAATTGCTGCCTGATCACGACCGCGCGGCAGCTGGCCGAGGCTGCGACGGTGCAAAACGCGCCGCTGCAGCTCATCACCTATCCCAATGTCGGGCATGATTTCGTCCTCGCCGGCGCCGCCTATGCCCCATCTGCGGCGTCCGATAGCTGGCGCCGGGCCACGGCGGAACTCGCCCAGTATCTGCGGCATTAGAAAAAGAAAGCAGCCGCTTTTTAAAAAAAGCGGCGTAAAAACTTTTGGTCCGCTGGGCCTGAGGCTGTGTCGCCGACATCGCCCGTGGCCCAGCATTAACAAAGTTTTTTTGCTTCTTTTTGTTCACAAAAAGAAGCCTTCTCCTGCTCGAACGCACGCGCGCCGGTTTCAACCACGAATTGTTCGGTGCCACCGTCAAGCGCGCGGTCGCGTCTGCTGCGGGCCGCGTGCACATAGATGGTTTCGGGCTTCGCTTCAGACGTGGGCGACGGCAGCGGCACCTCGTAACGTACCTGCAAGGCGTGGTCGGCGAGGAATTTCGCCGGATCGTAGACGCTGTTGAAGCGGAACAGGCTTTTCAGAAAGTTCGTCTGGCCGCGTACGAGCTGCTCCCCCACGATGCCGACAGTGTCCCACAGCGTGCGCCAGCCAAGATGCTTCATGTACAGCACGCGTTGGGTCTCGACGAGCTCGCGATAGAAAGTCTCGAGCGGCAGTTTCGTCGGCAGCACGCAGTGCTGAATATCGAACAGCCGGTAGTCGCGCGAGATGAGGCGGCGTTGCTCCGTGAGCCATGTCTCGGTGCCCGGATAGGGCGTGTTGACACTGATGTTCACGATCTCCGGCACATCCAGGCACCATTGCCGGACAGTCGCGAAACGCGCCTCGTCCCAGTCCGGATCGGCGATCAAGTTGATCGCCACGTTGATGCCGAGCGAACGGGCGAATTCCAACGCCTCGAAATTGCGCCCTAACGGCACACGCTTGCGGTAACGCTTGAGCCCCTCTTCGTCGATCGCCTCGAGCCCGAGAAACATGTAGCTGAGGCCAATTGTTTTCCAAAACCGAAAAACGTCCTTGTTGCGAAGCAGGACATCGCCGCGCGTTTCCAGATAGTAGTTCTTGCGAATGCCGCGGCGCGCGATGGCCTCGCCGATCGCCATGCCATGCTCGGGGCGGATAAAGGCGACGTCATCCACAATGAAGGCATTGGGCTCACGAATGGCGGCGAGATCCTCGACCACGTTTGCAGGATCAAGAAGGCGATAGCTGCGGCCATAAAAGGTCCAGGCGCTACAGAATGTACAATCCCACGGACAGCCGCGCGAGAATTCTATGTTGGCGCAGGGATCGAGTGGGCCGATAAAATAGCGGCGCCGGTGGCGCAGCAGATGCCGCGCCGGGCGCAGCGCATTGAGGTCATCAACGAAGACCGGCTTGGGGCCGGAACCTTGCGGCGTGACGGCGCCGGGCACGTCATGCATAGGGCTGCCCGTTGCGATGGCTTCGAGCAGCAGCGGCATCGCCGCTTCGCCTTCGCCCTTCAGCACGCAATCGATGGCCCCCTCGCTGTGCGCGAGGATCGCCTCCGCCACGAAGGAGGCGCTGTGACCGCCGACCACGATACGGATCCCGGGCCAGCGCCGCCTGGTCTCCTTAGCAAGGTCAACAATCTCGGGGATATTCGCGAGGTAGTTGCATGAAAAGGCCACAACGCCAGGTCGCCAGGCGCCAAGGCCGCGAAAATAGGCGCGATGGCTTTCGACCTGGAGATCGATCAGCCTGACCTCGTGACCATGAGCAAGCGCCGCCGCGGCGACAAGCTCCAGCCCGAGCGGCTCCAGGCGCAGGAACACCTTTGTGTACATCAGGGGGCCAGGATGAACGCAGAGCAAGCGCATGGCATGTCTCCTGCAAATCAGCTGCTTACGATCTTGTGGTCCAGACGCCGCAGCATACAGCAAAGCAGCCTCTTTTTGAAAAAAGCGGCGCAAAAACTTTTGCCGCCACATCTCCGCCATTGCGCCCCGTTATCCGCCACGCCGACCCGGTTTGCACCGGTGGTCATTTGGACCAACAGAGGATTAAATGAAGAGACGATCCATCGCCGTGTTTGCCGCCCTGACTCTGGGTTTATCGGCGCACGCCCATGCCGGCCCGCGCAGCACAGCCGAGCTGCTGGCCGCCCATAACGCCTATCGAGAAAATCTCGGTCTTCCGCCCCTGCACTGGTCCAACCGGCTGGCGGTTCATGCGCAGCGTTGGGCTGACCATCTCGCTGAGCTCGGACAACTCGAACACAGCGGGCCGGGCCAGAACCTGGCAATGGCCACAGCCGGCACCATGTCGCTGACGCAGTTGGTCGATCTGTGGGGCAGCGAGCAGGCTAACTTCACGGATGGCGACTTCCCGGCGATCTCCACCACCGGCAATTGGTCGGATGTGGGCCATTACAGCCAAATGGTCTGGAAGACGACGACCGAGGTCGGATGCGGCTTCGCTGAGGGCAACGGCTTCGACCTCCTGGTCTGCGATTACAATCCGCCAGGGAATGTCATGGGTGAACGTCCCTACTAGAGCAAGAAAGCAGCCGCTTTTTGAAAAAAGCGGCGCAAAAACTTTTGTCATGCTGGGCCATGGGCTTTGTCGGCGCCAACGCCCATAGCCCAGATTAACAAAGTTTTTTTGCTTCTTTTTGTTCACAAAAAGAAGCCTTTCTTCCTACCCCACCGGCAACCCGCTCGAACCCGTAATCGCATAATTCAGCAGGAACGGCCCGGCGCTGAACAGTGCGACGGTGAGGCCGGTGATCACCACCAGAAACGCCGCTTGGCCCCGCCCGAGCACCAGCCCGGTGCGCACGATGAACCAGTGATACCAGAGCAGGTAGGCGCCCATCAGGCCGAGTGCTGCATATTCCGCGCTGGCCATCGGCAGGCCGAACTGCACCAGGATCGCCCCGGCGATCGCGGCGATGAACAGCATCGGCACCAGCAGCCAGAACGACCAGTCGAGCGCCGTGGCGGTGCGCAGCCACAACGCCTCGCGCCCGGTGCGACGGGCAAATTCATGGGTGATCAGCGGCAGCGCCAGCACCGCGCAGAGGCGCGACAAAAAGCCGATGAGGGCCAGCTGCCACTGCCCGCCCATCGCCGAAATCCCCGCCCCCACGAGTGGAAACGCGATCAGCGGCGCCAGCGAGGCGGTGAACCCATCCATGGAGTTGTCGAACTCCTTGATGCCGGATTTGGCGCCCCGCGCCATCAGGAACAGACCACGCACGATCACCGACAAAACTCCTCGATCAAAGCGCCATAGACATCGGCCAGCTGGCGCAGCTCCGCCACCGGCACGCGTTCATTGGCCTGATGTATGGTAGCACCGACCAGGCCGAATTCCGCCACCGGGCAATAGCGGGCGATGAACCGCGCATCGGACGTCCCGCCGCCTGTATTCTGCTCCGGCACAACACCCGTGACCGCCGTCACGGCGCGGCAGAGTGCCTCAGTATGTGGGCCGGGTTGCGTCAAAAACGCCTCGCCCGAGCAACGCACCTCCAGCTCCGCCTGCGGCGCAATGAGAGCCAGAATTTCGGTCAGCCGATCGGTCAACCCGGCTTCGTTGTGGCGGTCATTGAAGCGAATGTTCAGCCGCGCCGTGGCGGTGCCGGGAATCACGTTGCCGGCGGGATTGCCGACATCGACGCTGGTCACCTGCAACGAGGAAGGCTCGAACCATTCCGTGCCCTGGTCCAGCGGTGTGGCGATCATCGCCGCCAGCGCCGGCACCAGACGATGGATCGGGTTCTCGGCCAGATGCGGATAGGCCACATGGCCCTGCCTTCCCGTCACGGTGATGCGCGCGTTCAAACTGCCGCGGCGGCCGATTTTCACCACGTCGCCGAGCCGCTCCTTGCTGGTCGGCTCGCCCACCACGCAGAAATCCGGAATCTTTTGCGCCGTCGCCATCCAGTCCAGCACGCGCACGGTGCCGTCGATGGCCTCGCCCTCCTCGTCGCCGGTAATCAACAGCGAGAGATGCGCCCGGGGATGCTTTTCTGCGGCGGCCACGAAGGCGGCGATGCCGCCTTTCATGTCCACCGCCCCGCGCCCGTAGAGCACGCCGTCCTGCACGACGCCGCCAAACGGATCATGCGCCCAGCCGGCACCAGGCGGCACCACATCGGTATGGCCGGCGAAGCAGAGATGTTTTCCCGCACCCGGCCGCTCGGCGAAAAAATTCTCGATCGCACCGAAGCGCAGTTTCGTCACGGCAAACCCCTGCCGCTCCAACGCCGCCGCCAGCGCGCCTTGCGCGCCGCCATCCGCCGGGGTCACCGACGGACAGCGCAGCAGCTCCTGGGCGAGGACCAGAGGATCCATCAGGCGCGCAGCAGCTCGTTGATGGAGGTTTTGCTGCGGGTCTGCGCATCGACGCGCTTGACGATCACGGCGCAGGCGAGGTTCGGGCCGGGCGTGCCGTCGGCGAGCGGCTTGCCGGGCAGCGTGCCGGGCACCACCACCGAATAGGCCGGCACGCGGCCCATGAACACCTCGCCGCTCTCGCGGTCGATGATCTTGGTCGAGGCGCCAAGGAACACGCCCATGGAGAGCACCGCACCGGTCTCGACGATCACGCCTTCGGCGACCTCGGAGCGCGCGCCGATAAAGCAGTTATCCTCGATCACCACCGGGTTGGCCTGCAGCGGCTCCAGCACGCCGCCGATGCCGACACCGCCGCTGATATGGCAATTCTTGCCGATCTGCGCGCAGGAGCCGACGGTCGACCAGGTGTCGATCATCGTGCCCTCGGCGACATAGGCGCCAACATTCACGAAGCTCGGCATCAGCACCACGCCCGGGGCGATATAGGCGGAGCGGCGCACCACCGCGCCCGGCACCGCGCGGAAGCCGGCCTCATTGAAGCGCGCTTGGTCCCAGCCGGAGAATTTCACCGGCACCTTGTCGAATACGGTCGCGTCTTGCGCCCCCATCACCACATTCTGGTTGAGCCGGAAGGAGAGCAGCACCGCCTGCTTCAGCCATTGATGCACGGTCCAGCCGGAGGTGCCGGGGGCGGCGACGCGCGCCTTGCCCGCATCGAGCAGTTCCAACGCCGCCTCGACGGCCTCGCGGTCGGCGCCCGAGGTTGCGGGCGACAACTCGGCGCGGCGCTCCCAGGCGGCCGTGATGGCGGATTGCAGGTCAGAATGGGGCACGGCGCTCATTTTTTAATCCTAGTGACGGTCAGAATAATGCGGCAGACCATGCGGGCGCGGGTGCCGCGCTGTCAACGCGGCGAAACTGGTTATATAGTGGTTAATATTCCATTAACTTTTGTCCGCTATGCGAGGTGCCATGACCGCATCGAACCGTCCAGGACAGGACCGGCTGGCGCCGTTTCCCGCGCTGGGATGGCTGTCCGTCGCCGCAATGCTGGCGGATCTGGCATTCGAGGCAGACACGCGCGGCCGCTTCACCGCCTTCGGCCCGGGCAAGGTTTTCGGCCAATCGCCGGGGCCATGGCTCGGCACCGACCTCGCCACCCTGCTCGCCACCCCGGACGCGTCATTACGGGGGGTGGAATTGCGCGCCATCATCGCCGCGATCTGCGACCAAAGCCTCGCCTGGCAGGGCAATCTGCGTCTCGCCATCCCTGGTGCGGCGACGGAGCGGCTGTTCCGCCTGTCGCTTGCGCCCAAAATCACCGGCGGCGCGGTCACCGGCATTTATGGCCTCCTCTTCGACCTCGAGGCCATGGAGTTCGCACCCCACACCGCCGATCCCCGGCAGGATCCGGAAACCGGGCTCTACAACGCCGTCACCTTCACCGCGGAACTAAGCCGCCGCTTCGACCGGCTGGATGTCGAGGAGCAGCCGGGCTGCCTGCTCTATCTCGGCTTTTTCCAGAGCGCACGTCAGCTGCGCGGCACGATGGCTGTGCAGCTGGCGAGCCAGCTCAAGGAAATCGCCCGGCCGACGGATCTGCTCGGCCGGATCGACGAGACCACGCTGGCGCTCTGGTGCGACGGCATGGACCACCTCGCCGGCGGCGAGCGCGCCGCCCGCCTCTGCACGCAATTGCCCGCCCTCCTGCCCAGCCAGGCCCGCCTGGCCGTGGGCGTCGCCCCGCGCTTTGCCCGCAGCGGCGAGGATACCGACACCGTCATCGATCATGCCGGCTTCGCATTGCGAACCGCCGCACAGGCCATACCGGCCGCCGAAACCCCGGGCAGCAGCTGGTGCGTCTGGCACCCGGCGCTGTGAGCCCACCGGCCTTGTTTCACCGCGCAGATTCGCTTAATTCGGCGGCATGACCGAAGAGCAAAATCAAGCCGAACCGAACGAGCCGATCCCCGCCAACGAGCCCCTGCTGGAGGCTCCTGATCAGCGCATCGAGGGCCTCGAAATCGCGCTGCAGGAGATGAAGGACAAGTGGCTGCGCTCGGAGGCCGAAATGGCCAATCTGCGCGCCCGCACCAAGCGCGAGGTCGAAGATGCGCGGCTCTACGCGGTGCAGAAATTCGCCAAGGACGTGGTCGAGGCCGCGGAGAACCTGAAGCGCGGTATCGACAGCCTGCCGAAGCGCGCCGAGGACGAGCCGGACATCGTGACGAAAATGCGCGAGGGGTTCGAGGGCATCGAACGTTCGTTCGTCTCGCTGCTGGAGCGCAACGGGATCGTCCGCCAGGACCCGACCGGCGCGGCATTCGACGCCAATCTGCACCAGGCGATGGCCGAGCAGGAAAGCGCCGAGCACCCGTCCGGCACCGTGCTGCAGGCCTGGACCCAGACCTGGACGCTAAACGGCCGCCTGCTGCGCCCCGCCATGGTGGTGGTGAGCAAGCAGCCGGGCTAGAAGAAAGCGGCCGCTTTTTAAAAAAAGCGGCGCAAAAATTTTTGTTATGCTGGGCCATGGGCATTGTCAGCGACAAAGCCCATGGCCCAGAGTCATAAAGTTTTTTTGCTACTTTTTGTTCACAAAAAGTAGCCTTCCTTTCTTATTTCGCCGGCGCCGGCTGCGCCTTTCCGATGCCGAACAGGCCCCGCAAAAACCCCGGGGTCAGCGCCGAAAGCGGGTTGATCCTCACCTGTGGATCAGCGGGCTTGCCGGTCACCGTCGCGCGCACCGCGAACAACCCGCCACCATGCTCGGCCGTGAACAAATGGCCGATCAGCGGAATTTTGCCCGGCAGCGTGTTGAGCGCGTAGGCCGGCACGATCGTGGCGTCGATATCCATGTCATCGTCATCGCCAAGCCCGATCCGGCCGGAGGCGGTGAAGCCGAGCGAGGCCGAATAGGCCCGCGCCTCATGCAGAAGCAGCGCCTGGCTTGTGAGGGTGAAGGGAATGATCGCCTGGTGGAAGCCGAGCCCGGGCCCGGACGTGGCGGCGCCGACGCCATACAGCGTCATCCCCTGCATGATCTTGGTAAAAACCGGCGCCTGACGGAGGCGAAAATCCTGCAGGGTCAGCGTGCCGTCGGTGGGGCTGCCTGGTGCTGTGCCAAGTTGTGCGTCCAGCGCCAGCGTGCCGCCGTCCACCCCGTCATAAGCGTCCATGGCACGGAGCAGTAACCCGGCATCCGGTGCCTGCAGCGTGAGATGCCGCGCCGGGCCGGAGGGCGCGATGGTGAGCGCGACACCGCCGGCCGTGCCGCTGGCCTGCAGCACTGCACCTCCCGCCCCGGCCGCGAAAAACCGCAATCCGGACAAACCCGGCGCCGGGCTGGCGGCCAGATCGAGCTTCTGGAAATCCAGCCAGACGCGCCAGAGCGTCGCGCTTGGCTGTGTTTCATCTTTCTGGTCCACCGCCGGCTTCGGTCGCGCGGGCGGCCCGGAAACAGCATTCAGCCGCAGGTCGAGCTCCGATCCTGCCAGCACGACCTGCCAGGGCTGGCCTGAAGAAGCGGGCGGCATGATCCTGCCGTGCGCTTGGGTACGGCCGATGTCCAGGCGCGGAAAGACCAGCGCATTGCCGTCAGCCCCCCCCTCGATGTCGAGCCCCGGCCCGGTGGCGGAGATAGAATTAAGCGTCGTGAGCCCTCCCTGATCGAGCGTTGCCGTCAGCGCCACATGCGCCGCCGCCCCGGCTTTTTTGCGCCAGCCGAGTTTCGGCACGGCGAGGGCAACCGGGGTAAGATCGGCGTCAAGTGTTGCGGTCTGCACGCCGGCAAGGCTGCCCGTGAGCTGCATCGTATAGGGCGCAACGCCCGCCACGGGCCCGGCAAAAGCGGAGGGCGCATCGAGCCCCAAGCGATGCAGAATTTCCGGTCCGGCCTGGCTTGTGACCACCAGCCCTTGCAGCGTCCCCCCATGGGCGAAGGAGATGTCCAGCCGCACATTCGCCGGTTCGCCGCCGAGCTGCGCCCGCGCGATGAATTGCAGCGCGTCGGCGGTCGACACCAGCGACCCGGCGCCTTGCGATAAAACCAGCCCCTGAACCGGCGTGGCCACCGTAACATCGGCCAGGGACGCGGCGACGTGCAAATCCACATCCCCCAGCCGCACGCGATTCACGAACGGGATGTTTGCCGTGACCGTGGCCTTCACGGTGCCGGTGGCGGCGATGACCTGCGGCGGGGCGCGACTCAGCAGGTTGAGCGGCGGCGCGTTCAGCACCGCGAACGTATCCGGAATCGTGCCCGCCAGCGCCACACTCAGGTCGCCGGTCTGGTCATGATGATCCAGGCCGGTGATGGTCATCTTCCCGGACGTGACCGTGAGCGGGCCGAGCCTGGCGGCGGTCGCGGTGATCACCGCCGTATCGCGGTTCTCGAACACCATCGTGCCGTTCAGCGCGGTCAGCGGGCGTGCCCGTGGCAGCCAGGTCAAGGTCAAATCCTGGCCCTCGAAACGGCCGGTGACGTCCTGGAGCGCCACCTGCGCCAGGCTGCGGGGTGCTGCCAGGGTGATGTCAAAAACGGCATCGCGGGCGGTGCCGGCGGTGATGTTCTTTGTCACCCAGTCACGGGTGTGAGGTGCGGCGCTGGGCGGCCAGTAAGCGGGCAGATCGGCGGCCTGCACCGCATCCGCCGTCAGGTGGAGTTTTCCGGTCCATTGCCCATCCAGCGTCGCCGTTGCCGAAAACCCGACCTGCGGCGCGCTGTGGCCCATCGGGGCCAACGCTGCCCAGCCATTCGTGAGCGTGGCAAAAGACGGAGTCAGGTACAGCGAAAATCCGCCCGTGCGGATCGGCACGCTGTCCGGCCCGGCGCCGATCCGGCCCGCGCCGAGTGTCACCGCGATATAAGCGGAGGAGAGCCGGAACCCGGAATCGAGGTGCAAGGACGCCGTCAGCGAAACTGGCACGCTGGCCCCTTGGAGCCGCGCCCGCTGGCCGCTGATGAATACCGGCGCCTGATCACCGAGCAGCGCCGCCGGCTTGAACACCAGCCGCGCCGACGGAATCTCCACCAGTTCCTCGCCGACCGCGTTGCGGATGGAAATATCGCCGAGTTGCAGGAACAGCGGCACACCACCGCCCTGGCGGTACCCGGCCCAGGCCAGCTCTGCCTGTTGCATGCGCACGGTGATGCCCTGGCCCGAGGCCGCCGTGGCGAGGCGCGAGGCGAGATAGGGGATATCCAGCGGCCCTTTCGAGAGCCGGTAGCCGAGCAGGCAGACGCTCAGCAGCACCAGCACGAGACACAGCATAAGGATGCGGCCCAGCTGGTGCAGGGCCTCGCCAACAATTCGCCCCGCTTGACCTGCACGCCGCTTCATCATGTTGTGCCTGCCGCATGCGCGACGTCTCGACAACTGCCCGTTTTCCCCAGCCTGCTTTTCCCCAGCCCGCCGATCGGCCCGCCGCGGACCGTCTGCGTGAGGCTTTCGCCGCGCTGGGCGCCACGGAATGTGCCTTTTCCGCCACCGACGAGGGCCGCTCTGTGCTCGACGCTCTGGGCGGCAACGCGCCCTATCTGGCCGAACTCGCCGCCCGCGAATCGGACTGCCTGCTGGCGACCCTGCGCGACGGTCCGGAAAAAACATTTGCCGCGGCGCTCGATGCGCTGCACGCCCTGCCGCTGACAGCGACGCGGACGCGAATCGCCGCGGCACTGCGCCAGGCCAAGCGCCGCGCGGCACTCGCCATCGCCATCGCCGATCTCGGCCATATCTGGCAGCTGCCGCAGATCACCGGCGCGCTCTCCGAGCTGGCGGAGACGGCCCTGCGAGTCGCGCTGCGCCACCTGCTGCGCGAACTTCACGAAGCCGGGCAGATCGTCCTGCCGCAGCCCGACAACCCGGAACACGGCGCCGCTTTCGTGGCGCTCGCCCTCGGCAAGCTCGGCGCCCGGGAATTGAACTACTCGTCTGATATCGACCTCGTGCTGCTCTATAACCCCGAGGCTTCCGTCTATCCACCGGACGCGCAACCGATGATGGCGCGGCTCGCGCGCGATCTGGTGGCGCTGCTCTCGCAACGCGACGCCGACGGCTACGTGTTCCGCGTCGATCTGCGGCTGCGCCCGGACCCGGCGGCAACGCCGGCGGTGGTGTCGCTACCGGCGGCACTCAGCTATTACGAGAGCCAGGGCCGCACCTGGGAGCGCGCCGCCTTCTCCAAGGCCCGCCCGGTGGCCGGCGACATCGCCCTCGGGGAGGAATTTCTGGCGGCGATCCGCCCCTTCATCTGGCGCCGCAATCTGGATTTCGCGGCGGTCTCCGACATCCATGGCATGAAGCGGCAGATCGACGCGCGGCAGGCGGCCAACGGCCTGCTCGGGCACGACGTCAAACTCGGGCGCGGCGGCATCCGCGAAATCGAATTCATCGTGCAGACACTGAGCCTGGTCTGGGGCGGACACGACCCGGCCTTGCGCATCCCGGCAACGCTGCCGGCCCTCTCAGCACTTGCCAAGAGTGGCCATATGCCGGCCGCCGACGCCGCCGAGCTGGCCGCCGACTACCGCGAATTGCGGCGCGTGGAACACCGGCTGCAAATGATCGCCGACCGCCAGACGCATGCCCTTCCGGGCACCGAGGCGGCCCTGGACGCGTTCGCCGTGTTCCTCGACGCGCCCGATTTCCGCGACGCGTTCTCCCACCTTCAGGCGCGCGTGCACGGGCATTTTCTGGCGTTTTTCGATGCCGGCCATGACGAGGCGGCGCAAAACTGGGTCGATCCCGGCACCGCCGGCCCGCCGCCCGCCGCCTTCGCCGAACGGCTCACCGCGCTCGGCTTCGCTGACACACGGCATATCGCCGAACGGCTGCGCGCCTGGTCGGGCGGGCAGGTGCCGGCGCTGCGCGCACAGCGGGCGCGCGACCTGCTGGAGAGCCTGCTACCGCCGCTGCTCACCGCACTCGGCGAACAGCCCGACCCGGACAAGACCTTCGCGCATTTCGACACGCTGCTGAGCCAGCAGCGCGCCGGCGTCCAGCTGCTCTCACTGTTCCAGCACAACCCGGCATTGCTGCGCCGCCTCGCCGCCGTGCTGGGGGCCGCACCGGCGCTCGCCGACCACCTCGCCAATGACGCGCAGGCGCTGGAAGTGCTGCTCTCGCCCAGCGACCGTTACGCCGCGCCCAAGCCGGTGCTGCGCCGGCTGCTGCAGGACGCGACGGATTTCGAGCAGGCTGTTTCGGTGACCCGGCATTTCGTGCGGCGCGAGGAATTCCATCTCTCGGTCGCGACGCTGGAAGGCCGGCTCGACGCCGATGCTTCCGGACGGCTGCGCAGCAACCTCGCGGCGGCGGCCCTCAGCACGCTGCTGCCGCGGGTGATCGCCCAGCACCAGCTGCGCTACGGAAGGCTGAAACGCACCGCCTTCGGCATCGTCGCCCTCGGCAAGGCCGGCAGCGGCGAAATGCTGGCGGGCTCGGATCTCGACCTGATGTTCATCTATGACCATGCCGAAGCTTCTGCCCCCCCGGCGCAATATTTCATGCGCCTGTCGAACGCCCTCACGGCCGCGCTGACCGCCCAGGGCGTGGAAGGGCCGCTCTACCAAGTGGACATGCGGCTGCGCCCGTCGGGCAATCAGGGGCCGGTGGCGGTCTCGCTCAGCTCGTTCCAGCATTACCACGCGCACGAATCCTGGACCTGGGAGCGCCTGGCGCTGACCCGCGCCAGCGTGCTGGCGGCGACCCCCGGTTTTTCCGACGTGCTTCGCACGGCGATCGACGCCGCCCTCGCCCGCCCAGACTCCCCGCAAAAAATTCTCCGGGACACGGTGGCGATGCGCGACCGGCTGACGGCGGAACTGCCGCCGCGCGGGCCGTTCGACCTGAAAACCCGGGTCGGCGGGATGATGGAACTCGCCTTCATCGCCGAGGCGCTGCAACTGGTCCACGGCCCGGCGGACTCGAAACTGTTCCGCGCCAACACCACCGAGGCGCTGCAAGCCCTGGGGGCGGCCGGCCATCTGCCGGCGGGGGATGTCGAGGCCCTGGTGGCGGCGGATTTCCTGTGGCGCAGCGTGCAGGGCATCAACCGCATCACCGGGCTGCGCGACCAGGCGACAAAGCCGCCGCCCGCCATGGCGGCGCCGCTGCTGCGCGTCACCAACCTTGCCGACCTGCCCGCCCTCAGCGCCGCCATGGAGCGCGCCGGTGCGGCTGTGCGCGACTGTTTCGAAAATCATATCAACCACGGAGCTTTGTGATGACCCTTGCCATCGGCGATACCGCGCCGGATTTCACCCTCCCCGCCTCGGGCGGCCGCACCGTCAGCCGCGATGCGCTGAAAGGGCAGCCCTTCGTCTTGTATTTCTATCCCCGCGCCGACACCCCGGGCTGTACCCAGGAGGCCTGCGCCTTTCAAGAGGCCTTGCCGCAGCTCGGCGCAACGGGGGTGACGGTGATCGGCGTGTCCAAGGACAAGATGAAGCCGATCGAGAAATTCGCGGACAAATACAACCTCACCTTCCCGCTCGCCTCCGACCCGGAGACGAAAGTGATCGAGGCCTATGGCGCCTGGGTCGAGAAATCCATGTACGGCAAGAAATATATGGGCATCGAGCGCTCGACCGTGCTGGTCGACGCCGCCGGCAAAATCGCGAAAATCTGGCCGAAAGTGAAAATCGCCGGCCACGCGGCGGAAGTGCTGGAGGCGGTCAATGAATTGAAGTAAAGAGTAGGGCTTCTTTTTGTGAACAAAAAGAAGCAAAAAAACTTTTTTATGCTGGGCCATGGGCGATGTCCGCGACACCGCCCATGGCCCAGCATAGCCAAAAGTTTTTGCGCCGCTTTTTTCAAAAAGCGGCTTCTTTCTTCCACTTCCTAACGCTGCGTTTGCGGGCAATAAAAGCTGCTGCGGCCGCCTTGGGTGAGGCATCGTATGCCGGCACAGGCGGGCGCGCCGGGGCAGCGCTCGCAAGGCTGGCCGGTGCGGCCGTAAACCTT
>NZ_DASXFO010000077.1:0-32552 GCF_036489515.1 Acidocella sp. | reverse complement strand
GATATCAAGGCGGCGCTGGAATCCCTCCCCAATCTCCTGGCGGATGACGTGCCCGAGGGCGCGGACGAGACCGCCAACCTTCAGCTCAAGGTTTGGGGTGAGGTGCCGCGCTTCGATTTTGCGCCGCGCCAGCATTTCGAGCTCGGCGAAGCGCTGGGGCTGATGGATTTTTCCGCCGCGGCGAAACTTGCGGGCTCGCGCTTCACGGTGCTGCGCGGCGGCCTGGCGCGGCTGGAGCGGGCGCTGGGGCAGTTCATGCTTGACCTGCACGTGACCGAGCATGCCTATACCGAGACGATGGTGCCGCTGCTGGTGAACGACGCGGCTGCCTTCGGCACCGGCCAGCTGCCGAAATTCCGTGAGGATTTGTTTCAAACCACCGACGGGCGCTGGCTGATCCCGACCGCCGAAGTGTCGCTGACCAACCTCGCCGCGGCTGAGATTCTCCCCTGCGCGGCGCTGCCGCTGCGCCTGACGGCGCTGACACCCTGCTTCCGCTCAGAAGCCGGCTCCGCCGGGCGCGACGTGCGCGGCATGCTGCGCCAGCACCAGTTCACCAAGGTCGAGATGGTCAGCATCGTGCACCCGGAGGCGAGCGAGGCGGAGCATGAGCGCATGACCGCGTGCGCCGAGACCGTGCTGGAGCGGCTCGAACTCCCCTATCGCCGCATGCTGCTCTGCGCCGGCGATACCGGCTTCTCGGCGGCAAAAACCTACGACCTGGAAGTCTGGCTGCCGGGCCAGGGAATGTACCGGGAAATTTCCTCCTGCTCGAACACCCGTGCCTTCCAGGCGCGCCGGATGAATGCGCGTTACCGCGAGGCCGACGGCAAGACGCTGGGCTTCGTGCACACGCTCAACGGCTCCGGCGTGGCGGTCGGCAGGGCGCTGATCGCGGTGCTGGAAAATCATCAGAATGAGGACGGCTCGGTGACGATTCCGGCGGTGCTGCGGCCTTATATGGGCGGTCTGGAGCGGCTCGCCGCCTGAAGGCAAGAGAAGACTTCTTTTTGTGAACAAAAAGAAGCAAAAAAACTTTATTAATGCTGGGTCATGGGCTGTGTCTCTGACACCGCCCATGACCCAGCGAAGTCAAAAGTTTTTGCGGCGCTTTTTTCAAAAAGCGCCTGCTTTCCTTATCCCCGCACGGGCCACGCCGCGTTACCATTTGTTATGCACCGGTACGCAGGGGCATGGGACAACCCTTTTGTAACTGAGCTATAGACGGCGCAAGTCTTGTGAAGGGGTTTTGCGTGGTTGATCCGGTCGAGCAGCGTGGCAAGGGCAAGACGCGCTGGGTTTTTGCGGGGATCGTGGTCCTGCTGGTTGCTTTTGTCTGGTACCGGCATTCCGGCTCCGGCAATCGTCACGGCATGGTGGCGCCGCAGGCGGTGGGGGTCGCGAAGGTGGTGTCCGGCTCGATGCCGGAGGTGCTGGACGAGCTCGGCACCGTCACGCCGGTCGCCACCGTCACCGTGGTGCCGCAGCTCAGCGGCTATCTCACGCAGGTCGCCTTCACCCAGGGCGAAGACGTCACCAAGGGACAGTTCCTGGCGGAGATCGACCCGCGGCCCTATCAGATCCAGCTTGAACAATTTCAGGCGACGCTGGCCAAGGACACCGCCGCACTGGCCCAGGCCCGCTCGGACCTGGCGCGTTACGAGCTGCTGGCGCGGCAGCAATCGATCGCCGAGCAGCAGGTGAGCGACCAGCAATTCCTGGTCGCTCAGGACATCGCGGCGATCCAGGTCGATCAGTCGAACATCGACACCGCCAAGCTCGACCTCATTTATTGCCATATCACCTCGCCGGTGGCCGGGCGGATCGGGCTGCGCCTGGTCGATCCTGGTAACTACGTGACCGCCGCGAGTGCGACCGGCATTGGCGTGGTCACCACCATCGCGCCCACCACCGTGATCTTTTCCGTGGCGCAGAACGATCTGGCGCCGGTGCTGGTGCGGCTGGGGCAGGGGGCGACCTTGCAGGCCACCGCCTATTCCAGCGATGACACGACCGAGCTGGAACAGGGCACGCTCTCGGCCGTGGATAACCAGATGAACACCAGCACCGGCATGGTGAAGCTGCGCGCCGATTTCGCCAACACTGACAAGCAGCTGTTCCCGAATGAATTCGTCAACGTGCATCTGCTGGTGAATACGCTCACCAACGCCACGCTGGTGCCCAACCCCGCGATACAGACCGGCTCGCCCGGCACGTATGTGTATGTGGTGAATGCCGACAACACGGTCAGTGCGCAGGCGGTGACCACCGGCCCCAGCGACGGCACCAATACGGTGATCACCAAGGGGCTGACGCCGGGCCAGACCGTGGTGGTGGATGGCGTGGATCGGCTCAGCGCCGGGGCCAAGGTCATGGTCATCGCCGCATCAGGCGCCGCCGCAACGCCTGCGGATCCGCCGCCCGAGCAGCACGGCCATCGTCATCACCGCCCAGCGAACGGCCCGTCAGGCACGGCCACCCCGGCCCCCGCGCAGCCGTGAATCCCTCCCGCCTTTTTATCCTGCGGCCGGTGGCGACATCGCTGCTGATGATCGCCATCGTGCTGGCGGGGCTGGTCGCGTTCAAGTTCCTGCCGGTTTCGGCGCTGCCGGACGTCACCTACCCGACGATCCAGGTGCAGACATTCTATCCCGGCGCCTCGCCGCAGGTGATGACCAACACGGTCACGGCGCCGCTGGAGCGCCAGCTCGGCGAGATGGCGGGGCTGAACCAGATGTACTCGCAGAGTTCCGCGGGCGCCTCGGTGATCACGCTGCAGTTCGACCTGTCGCTCAGCCTCGACGTCGCCGAGCAGGAGGTGCAGGCGGCGATCAACGCGGCCGGCAACCTGCTGCCGGCGGACCTGCCGGCGCCGCCGATCTATGCCAAGGTGAACCCGGCCGACGCGCCGATCATGACGCTGGCGGTCACCTCGAAGACCATGAACCTCACCGATCTCGAGAACCTGGCGAATTCTCGCCTGGCCTCGAAAATCTCCGAGGTTCCCGGCGTCGGCCTGGTCAGCATCGGCGGCGGCCACGTCCCGGCGATCCGCGTCGAGGTGAACCCGCTGGCGCTCGCCAGCTACGGGCTCAGCATCGACAATATCCGCACGCAGATCACGAACCTCACCCTCGACTCGCCGAAGGGCAGCTTCTCCGGCCCGGCGCAGAGCTATGCGATCAACGCCAACGACCAGGTCACGCAGGCCTCGCAATACGCCTCGCTGATCGTCGCCTATAATAACGGCACGCCGGTCTATCTCGGCGAGGTGGCGAAAATCATCTCCGCCCCTGAGAATGCCGAGCTGGGCGCCTGGGCGAACCGCGTGCCCGCGATCATCCTCAACGTGCAGCGCCAGCCGAACGCCAACGTCATCGCCACCGTGAATGCGATCAAGCGCGAGCTGCCGATGCTCACCAACGGCCTGCCGGCTTCGATGCAGGTGAGCGTGATGAGCGACGGCACCACCTCGATCCGCGCCTCCGTCGACGATGCCGAATTCGAGCTGAGCCTCAGCATCCTGCTCGTCGTTGCCGTGATCTTCGTGTTCCTGCGCAATTTCCGCGCCACCATCATTCCCAGCATCTCGGTGCCGGTCTCGCTGATCGGCACGCTGGGGGTGATGTATCTGTGCGGCTTCTCGATCGACAATCTGTCGCTGATGGCGCTGACCGTGGCGACCGGCTTCGTGGTGGACGATTCCATCGTGATGATCGAGAACATCGCGCGCTATCTGGAGATGGGCGACACGCCGCTGGAAGCCGCACTGAAGGGCGCCGGGCAGATCGGTTTCACCATCATCTCGCTCACCGTCTCGCTGCTCGCGGTGCTGATCCCGCTGCTGTTCATGGGCGATGTGGTCGGGCGGCTGTTCTCGGAGTTCGCGATCACGCTGGCGGTAACGATCGTGATCTCCGCCATCGTTTCGCTCACGCTGGTGCCGATGCTGTGCGCGCGGTTGCTGCGCGAGCAAGGCAGCGCGCGGCCGAGCCGGTTCGAGGCCTGGAACGAGCGCAATTTCAACCGGCTGATCGCCGGCTATGGGCGCGCTCTCACCTGGGTGCTGGCGCATGCGCAGGCGACGCTGCTGGTCGCCGTCGGCACGTTGGTGCTGACCGTGCTGCTCTATGTGTTCATCCCGAAAGGCTTCTTTCCGGTGCAGGACACCGGCCAGATCGAGGGCTTCTCCCAGGCCGCGCAGAGCACCTCCTACGCGGCGATGGCCGAGCATCAGCAGGCGTTGGGCGACGTGATCCTGAAGGACCCGGCGGTGCTTAGCCTGACCTCCTATATCGGCGTGGACGGCACCAATACGACGCTGAACCAGGGGCGTTTCCTGATCAACCTGAAGCCGAAGGGCGAGCGGCCCTCCGCCAACGCGGTGATCCGCCGGCTGAACCGGGAACTGGCAAGCGTGCCCGGCGTGCACCTGTATATGCAGCCGGTGCAGAGCCTGACGCTGAACACCACCGTCTCGCCGACACAGTACCAGTTCGTGCTCGAAGACCTCAATTCGAGTGAATTTACGACCTATGTGCCGCGGCTGATGGCCAAGCTGCAGGCCTTGCCGCAGCTCACCGATGTGGCGAGCGAGCTGGAGGCGAACGGGAACAGCGTCTATATCGACATCAACCGGACCAATGCCTCGCGCTTCGGCGTCACCGCCGCGACCGTCGACAACGCGCTGTACGACGCGTTCGGCCAGCGCATCATCACGACGATTTTCACGCAGACCAACCAGTACCGCGTGATCATGACCGTCGACCCGCGGCAGATGACCAGCATCGCTTCGCTGGGCGCGATCTATCTGCCATCCTCGTCGGCCGCCGGCGGGCAGGTGCCGCTTTCGGCCATCGCCAGCTTCGAAACCCAGCCCGAGCCGCTGATGATCGAGCATCTGGGCCAGTTCCCGGCCACCACGATCTCCTTCAACCTGGCCCAGGGCGCCTCGCTCGGCGGCGCGGTCGACGCCATCCAGAAGGCCGAGAAGGAGCTGAATTTCCCGGCCTCGCTGACGACCAGCTTCCAGGGTGCGGCGCTCGCCTTCCAGAGCTCGCTCTCTAACGAGGTGTTTTTACTGCTGGCGGCGGTGGTCGCCGTCTATATTGTGCTCGGCGTGCTGTATGAGAGCTTCATCCATCCGGTGACGATTCTCTCGACCCTGCCGTCAGCGGGCATCGGCGCGCTGATTTTTCTCTGGCTCGCCGGCGACGGGTTGGACGTGATCGGCATCATCGGCATCGTGCTGCTGATCGGCATCGTGAAAAAGAACGCGATCATGATGATCGATTTCGCGCTGCATGCCGAACGCGTCGAGGGCAAGTCGCCGCGTGATGCGATCTATGAAGCCTCGCTGCTGCGCTTCCGGCCGATCCTGATGACCACCATGTCGGCGATGCTGGCGGGCGTGCCGCTGATGCTGGGCACCGGGATGGGCTCGGAGCTGCGCCAGCCGCTGGGCCTGGCCATCGTCGGCGGCCTGGCGGTGAGCCAGGTACTCACGCTGTTCACCACGCCGGTGATCTACCTGGCCTTTGACGACCTGGCGCGGCGCGTGCGCCGGCGCAGGGCGGCGCACACATGAATCTTTCGGCGCTCTTCATCCGGCGCCCGGTCGCCACCACGCTGCTGACGCTGGGCATCGCGCTGTCGGGGCTGCTGGCTTATTTCAAGCTGCCGGTGGCGCCGCTGCCGCAGGTCGCTTTTCCGACCATCATGGTGCAGGCCACCATGGCCGGCGCCAGCCCGGCGACGATGGCGGCGACCGTGGCCGAGCCACTCGAGCGCCATCTCGGCACCATCGCCGATGTCACCGAGCTGACCTCGCAATCGGGCATTGGCACCACCCGCATCGTCGTGCAGTTCGGCCTCAGCCGCGACATCAACGGTGCGGCGCGCGATGTCGAGGCGGCGATCAACGCGGCGCGGGCGGATCTGCCGACGACGCTGCGCTCCAACCCGACCTACGAGAAAGTGAATCCGGCGGACGCGCCGATCATGGTGCTGGCGTTGACCTCCGCCACCCTGACGCCGGGGCAGCTCTACGACGCCGCGGACACCGTGCTGGAACAGCAATTTTCGCAGGTCACCGGCGTTGGCGAGGTGGAGCTGGGCGGTGCGGCGCTGCCCGCGGTGCGGGTGGATCTGCAGCCCGGCGCGCTGAACAAATACGGTATCGGGCTGGAGGATGTGCGCGCTGCCCTGGCCGCGGCGAATGCCAACGCGCCAAAAGGCTATTTCGACGTCGGCCCGCAGCGCTACCAGCTCTACACCAACGACCAGGCCACCCAGGCGGCGCAATACCGCGACCTGGTGATCGCCTATCGCGACGGCCAGGCGGTGCGGCTCTCCGATGTCGCGACCGTCACCGACTCGGTCGAGAACCTCGACAATGCCGGCTTCTATAACGGCAAGCGGGCGGTGCTGGTGATCGTCCATCCCACCCCCGGCGCCAACGTGATTCAGACGGTAGACCAGATCAAGGCGATGCTGCCGCGTTTGCGCGCGGCGCTGCCGCCGTCGATCCAGATCGGCATCGCGATGGACCGCTCGGTGTCCATTCGCGGCGCGCTCAGCGATACCGAGAATACCTTGTTCATCGCCGTGCTGCTGGTGGTGGGCGTGGTGTTCGCGTTCCTGCGCTCACCGCGGGCGACGCTGATCCCGGGACTCGTGGTGCCGATCTCGATCATCGGCACGTTCGGGCCGATGTATCTGCTGGGCTTTTCGCTCGACAACCTGTCGCTGATGGCGCTGACCATTGCCATCGGGTTCGTCGTCGACGATGCGGTGGTGGTGGTGGAGAACACCATGCGCCATATCGAGGCCGGGGTGGAACCGCTTGAGGCTTCCCTGCGCGGCGGCGCCGAGGTCAGCTTCACCGTGCTGTCGATGAGCCTGTCGCTGATCGCGGTGTTCATCCCGATTCTGCTGATGCCGGGCATCATCGGCCGGCTGTTCCAGGAATTCGCCGAGACGCTGTCGATCACCATCCTGATCTCGCTGCTCGTCTCGCTGACCACCACACCGATGCTCTGCGCCATGCTGTTGCGCCCGGAGCACGCGAAGGCCGGCCGGCCGAACCCGATCCTGCAACGGCTGGAGGACTGGTTCAATGGGATGCTGCGCTTCTATGAGCGCACGCTGCGCTGGGCGCTGGCGCATGCGCGGCTGGTCGGCATCGGGTTCCTGCTCACCATCGTCCTCAACGTGGTGCTGTTCGTGGTCGTGCCGAAAGGCTTTTTCCCCGAACAGGATAACGGGCTGATCATCGGCACGGTCCAGGCCGACCAGGGCATCTCCTTCGATCTGATGAAGCAGAAGGTGATGCAGCTGCAGACCATCGTGCAGCATGATCCCGCGGTGGCCTCGGTGGCGAGCTATACCGGCGGGCGCGCCACCAATAACGGCTTCCTGTTCATCACGCTGAAGCCGCTGGCCGAGCGCCGGGTGAGTGCCACCGCCATCGTCGCGCGGCTGCGCCGGCCACTGTCGCGCATTCCCGGGGCGCAGACCTTCCTGGTCCCGGCGCAGGATCTGCGGGTCGGCGGCCGGCAGAGCAACGCGGAATATCAGTACACGCTGCAAAGCGACGATCCGGATGCGCTCAACACCTGGGTACCGAAACTCGTCGCCGCGCTGAAGACGCAGCACACGCTCGCCGACGTCAATTCCGATCTGCAGAATGGCGGGCTGGAGACCAATGTGGTGATCAACCGCGCCCAGGCCTCGCGGCTGGGGATCACCCCGAGCGAGATCGACAACACGCTCTATGACGCGTTCGGCCAGCGTACCGTCTCCACCATCTATAACGAGCTGAACCAGTACGAGGTGGTGATGGAGCTGGCGCAGCAGTACCAGCAGTCGCCAGTGGATCTGAACCGCATCTATGTCAGCACCTCGGGCGGCAGTGCCAGCGGCACCTCGCAGACCAACGCGCCGGCGGGCACCGTGGTGATCGGCACCCCCACCGCCAGCGCCACCACCAACGAGATGGCGGTGGCGCTGGATTCCGCGACCAACCAGGCGATCAACGAGATCGCCTCCGGCGGCAAGTCCAGCGCCTCGAGCGGCACGGCGGTGAGCACCAACAGCGAGACCATGGTGCCGCTCGCCGCCATCGCCTCCTATCAGCGTGGCACCACGCCGATCTCGGTTAACCATCAAAGCGGGCGCGTCGCCGCGACCATCTCGTTCAACCTGCCGGCCGGGGTCGCGCTCGGCACCGCGGCGGCGACGATCCAACGCACCATGAGCGATCTCGACGTGCCGCTGACCATCACCGGCAGCTTCGCCGGCACTGCGCAGGCGTTCCAGTCCTCGCAGAACACCGAGCCGCTGCTGATCCTGGCGGCGCTCGCGGCGGTGTATATCGTGCTCGGCATTCTCTACGAGAACACCTTCCATCCGCTGACCATTCTCTCCACCATCCCTTCCGCCGGGGTGGGGGCCACGCTGTTCCTGCTGATGCTGAACACGCCGCTCACCATCATCGCCCTGATCGGCGTGATCCTGCTGATCGGCATCGTCAAAAAGAACGCGATCCTGATGATCGATTTCGCCTTGCAGCTGCAGCGCGCCGAGGGTGTGGCCCCGGAGGAGGCGATTTTTCGCGCCGCCCTGCTGCGCTTCCGGCCGATCATGATGACCACCTTCGCGGCCATGTTCGGCGCCTTGCCGCTGGCCATCGGCATCGGCCAGGGAGCGGCGCTGCGTCAGCCGCTGGGCCTCACCATCATCGGCGGACTCTTCGTCAGCCAGGCGCTCACCCTCTACACCACGCCGGTGCTCTATCTGTGGCTGGAGCGGCTGGCGGTGCGCTTGCGCGGGCGCGACACCGCGGCGCCGCGCGCCGGCGGCATCGTGGAAGTGCGTTGATGCCGGCGTTTATTTTTGCCCCCAAGCCATTCCAGGATCCAGGCATTGCATTTGTATAAACCGTTTCGCCGCGCGCTGCCCGCGCTTGGCCTCTTCGCTTTGTCCGGCTGCATGGTGGGGCCGAACTACCACCGCCCGAAACTCGTGGTGCCCGCCGGCTACAAGGAGGCGGCCGGCTGGCTGCCGGCGCAACCCGCCGCCGCGGCGGGCCCCAAAGGCGCGTGGTGGACTGCCTTCGGCGACCCGCTGCTGGACCAGATGGAACGGCAGGTGGTGGTGAACAACGCCACCGTCGCCGCCGATTATTACGCCTACCAGGAAGCGACTCAGATCGTGCAGGAGACGCGCGGCGGGCTGTTCCCGACCGTTGGCCTTTCCGGCAGCGCCACGCGCAGCGGCGAGGGCAGCGGCAACAGCGGCGTGAGCAGCACCAGAACGGGCAACGGTTTTTCCGTCGGTCCAAGCACCTCGGGCAATTTCGAGGGGACTGTCGATTGGACGCCGGACATCTGGGGCACGATCCGGCGTGAGGTGCAGAGCAACGTCTCCGCCGCCCAGGTGAGCGCCGCCGACCTCGCCAATGCAACCTTGAGCGAGCAGGGGCTGCTGGCCGCCGATTATGTCGATCTGCGCGCCTCCGATGCGCTGATCGCTTTATTGAAGGCGACCGTTGTCGCGGACCAGCAGGCGCTGCAGATCACCATCAACCAGTACAATGCCGGCACCGTGCCGCCGTCCGATGTGATCACCGCGCGCACCCAGCTCGAGGGCGCGCAGGCGCAACTGATCAATGCCGGCGTGGCGCGGGCGCAA
Organism: Acidocella sp.; assembly: GCF_036489515.1. Taxonomy (GTDB): domain Bacteria; phylum Pseudomonadota; class Alphaproteobacteria; order Acetobacterales; family Acetobacteraceae; genus Acidocella. The sequence continues at coordinate 22,859 of NZ_DASXFO010000077.1, read as the reverse complement.
TTTGAGCACGCCATCGCCGTGTTGCTGGGCCGCGCGCCGGCGGATCTCACCATCCCGTCGGGAAGCCTGATCGCCACGGTGCCGGTGCCGCCGCCCGGCCTGCCGAGCACGCTGCTGCAGCGCCGCCCCGACATCGCCGCCGCCGAGCGCAGCATGGCCGAGGCCAATGCCGGAGTCGGTGTCGCGGTCGGCGCGTATTACCCCAATCTCAGCCTGTCGGCGCTGGGCGGCTATGCCGCCGACCCGATCGGCGGGCTGTTCTCGGTCTCCAACAGCCTGTGGTCGCTGGGGGCGAGCCTGTCGGGGACGTTGTTCGAGGGCGGCACGCGCAGCGCCAGCGTCGCCGCGGCGCGCGATTTCTACGACGAGACGGTACAAACCTACCGGCAGACCGTGCTCAGCGCCTTCCAGGATGTGGAGAACGATCTTTCCAGCCTGCGCATCCTGGCGCAGCAGGCGACGGTGGAAGCCGCGGCAGTGGCCGACGCGCAGAAGGCGCTGCAGATTTCCTTGAACGAATACCAGGCAGGCACCGTGACCTACACCACGGTGGTGACGGCGCAGCTGACCCTGCTCGGCGATCAGGAGCAGGCGCTGACGGTGCAGCAGGACCGACTGCTGGCCAGCGTGTCGCTGTTCCAGGATCTTGGCGGCGGCTTTCAGGCCTCCGATCTGCCCAGTGCCGCGCAATTGCAGGCCAAGCTGCCTTTCGCGCCGTAGCGCTTGAACAGAAGGAAAGGCTTCTTTTTGTGAACAAAAAGAAGCAAAAAAACTTTGCGACTTTCGGCCATGGGGGTTTCAGCGCCCCCGGCCGGTTTTTTCAAAAGGTAGCTGCTTCCTTCCCGACGCTTCATTTGTCGCCGCCGTGAATCTGTCCTACAACAACCTTACGGCGCTTTTCCGTTCTTGTTTTGGCGTGCTTACTGCTTTCGCGGCCCAGCCTCCTGACAAACGATCGAAAGAGTTTTGGGTCCGCATGTTGCGGATTGCTGTTTGCGAGGAGATGCGACATGGCATCAGGTACAGTGAAGTGGTTTAATGCGACTAAGGGCTATGGCTTCATCCAGCCCGACGACGGGTCCAAGGATGTGTTCGTGCACATTTCCGCCGTGCAGCGCGCCAATCTAAGCACGCTGAACGAGGGCCAGAAGGTCCGCTATGAGACGCAGGCTGGTCATCAGGGCAAGGTTTCTGCGGAGAACCTGCAGGTCGGCTAAACCCGATTTGTTTGGCTAAAATGAAAAGGCGGCGCCACAAAGCGCCGCCTTTTTCATGTTCGCGATCCGGCTTTTCAGGGAGAAGGCAGCCGCTTTTTGAAGAAAGCGGCGCAAAAACTTCTTTTATGCTGGGCCATGGGCGTCGTCGGCGCCACCGCCCATGGCCCAGATTAATAAAGTTTTTTTGCTACTTTTTGTTCACAAAAAGTAGTCCTGATCTTGCGGGTATTTGATGAACTTACGGTCTTTCGATCTGAATCTTCTGACGGTGTTCGATGCGTTGTTCGAAACGCGCAGCGTGACCCGCGCCTCGACGCAGCTGAACGTGGCGCAGCCGGCGCTCAGCCATGCGTTGAAGCGGCTGCGCCTGGCTCTCCACGATGAGCTGTTCATCCGCACCGCGCAGGGCATGGTGCCGACGCCGCGCGCCAAACTGCTGGCCGGGCCGGTGCGCGAGGCGCTGCACAGCCTGGAGGTGGCGATCGACGGCGGCAAGGCGTTCGATCCCGCCGCGCACACGCAGCGCTTTGAAATCGTGATGAACAACTGGGCGGCGCTGACGCTGGCGACGCCGCTGGCCGCCGCCTGCCGCGCCGAGGCGCCGGGGATTGTTCTCGATATCCGCCCGGTGGGACGGCAGAATATCGGCGATCTTCTGGATCGCGGGGGGCTGGATTTCGCGGTGACCAACACGCCGCTCGCCGGGCGGTTCATGGCGACCGAACTGGCCCAGGATTCCTATGTCGTGGTGGCGCGGCGCGGCCATCCGGCAGGCGCGGAACCGGTGATCTCGGCCGCGAGCCTCGCGGCGTTTCCACATCTGGTGCTGAGTTCGACCGGCGAGGATGACAGCTTTCTCGATGGATGGCTCTCCGTTGGCGGGCTCGAAAGGCAGATCGGCATGCGCGCGCCACTGCTTTCTGCGCCCTCTGTGCTGCGCCAGACGGACATGGTTGCGGTGTTGAGCCGGCGCGCCGCCACCGAATTCTGCGCCACCGCGGATCTCGCGCTGATCGAATTGCCCTTTGTCACGCCGGCGCTTCGGCATTGGATCACCTGGCACCGACGCTCCGACCCGGACCCGGCGCGGCGCTGGCTGTGCCAAAGATTGAGCGCGTTGGCGGAAAGGGAAGCGGTCGCTTTTTAAAAAAAGCGGCGCAAAAATTTTTGTTGTGCTGGGTCATGGGCGTTGTCGCCGACACCGCCCATGACCCAGATTCATAAAGTTTTTTTGCTACTTTTTGTTCACAAAAAGTAGTCTTCTCTTCGCTTTAAACCAACCGCGCCAGGCGGATGGCGGTATGGCCACGGCTGGCGCGCAGGCTTGGCATCACCAGCAGGCAGTCATCATGCGGGGTGCGGATCTCCTTATCGCCGTCATGGGCGATCAAGGTGTTCGCGGTGCGGATGATCTCGCCACCGCGATACTCATGGGTAAACACGAAGCGGTTGGTGCGCGCGGTGACCGCGCAGGTGACCTCGGCGAAGACCGGCGTGCGTGGCGGCGGCGGGCAGGGGGCGATCATCTCGGCATAGCTGAGCAGAGCCTGGACCGTGGCATGGGTTTGCGCGATGCTGACGGGTTCCCAATGCTGCCCGGCTTCCACCAGAATGCCCGCGGCCGGTGTACTGGCCGTGAAGCGGCCGTAATCGATCAGTCTCTTGCCGCCGGCATGGCCATGATCGGCGATCACCACCTGCGGCGTGGCCAGCGCCAGCGCCACGCTCCGCCCGCGCGCGGTCGGGCCGCACAGCAATAGCGGGTCGGAGGGCCAGAGCATCGAATGCAGGTCCAGCAACAGGTCCGCCGTGTCGATGATCGGCCGCATCTCCCGCGCCCGGTCCAGCTCCAACGAACGGCGCACGCCGGACAGCTGCGCCTCGTCCCAGACCCGGTTCATGTCTTCTTCAACAAAGCGCGAGGGAAGGGGGTTGGCAGGGTCGAAGCGGGCGAAGGCGTCGATATTCGCGAACCCCATGGTGACGCGCCCGCGCAGCGGTACAAAATCCCGCCGCAGCAATTCAGCGATGACGATGGCCCCGGCGAGCTCGTTGCCGTGGATCAGCGAGACCAGCACAACATGCGGCCCGGGCCTGCCGGAATCGCGCGTGGTAAAGCCGGGTATGCCGGTATTGCCCGCAAGGAACGGGGCGAGATCCGGCGCCGCCGTATAGACCGGAAATTCCGGCAAATCGGCGGGCAGCTTGTGCTCAGCTCGGTCGGCATCCGCCGGCGGTGGCCTTGACAACATGGGGGCAGTGTAACCGGGTTGTGACGAGGCGCAATCGGGCAAACGAAGCTGACGCGGCGGCCGGGATTGACGGGGCGGAAGCCACACAGCAAAGCCGCCGGCATGAAGACGCGGATAATATGTAGCGATCTGGCGGGCCTGCGGGCTCAGGCGCTGGGTCTGGCGGAGGCGGCGGAGCTGACACCCGAGCTGCAGAACCTGAAATTTCGTTGGCCGTGGGACAAAATTTCCCCCGGTCTGTGGCCGAGTGCGCGCTGGGCGGTGGAGGACGCCGCCTTCGCCGAGCCGCTGCCGCGCGTGGTGATGGGTGCGGGCGGCGCCGGGGCGCGGGTCGCCGCGGCGTTGCGGCGGCCGGGCGTGAAGGCGGTGGCGATCCAGCATCCGCGCATGGCGTTGGACAAGTTCGATCTGGTCATGGCGGCGCGGCATGACGGCATCAGCGGCGACAATGTGGTGGTGACGCGCACCGCCCTGCATCGCGTCACGCCGGCGCGGCTGGCCGCCGAGGCCGCCGTCTGGGCGCCGTTTTTCGCGCCGTTCGGCCGGAAGCTGGTGGCGGTGCTGCTCGGCGGCAGCAATGGCCGCTACCGTTTCGAGGCTGCCCAGGCGCGCGAACTCGCCGCGCATTTTGCCGGCATGATGCAGCGCGACCGCGTCGGGCTCGTGGTCACGCCGTCGCGCCGGACGGACCCCGAAGTCGTCAAAATCTTCAAGGAGGCGCTGGCGCCGCGCGGGGCCTGGATCTGGGACGGCACCGGAGACAACCCGTATTTCGGCATGCTGGCCTGTGCCGACGCCATCATCGTCACCGCGGATTCGGTCTCCATGGTGTCGGAGGCTGTGGCGACATCCGCGCCCGTTCTGCTCGTGCGTTTGCCCGGTAAATCCGCGCGGATCGGGGCTTTCATGGATGAGCTGGTGGCTGACGGGCGGGCACGCGATTTTGCCGGAAATCTGCAGTTGTGGGATACGGGGCCGGTGGACGACACCGCAATGGCGGCCGCCGAGCTGCGCCGCCGCTTGGGATTGGATTAATGCTGGATATTGAAACGTTCGACAATCTGCGTGGCGGCAACGTCGCGTATAAGGCCCTGGCGCACCCGCTGGCGGCCGAACGCCTGGCCGCTCTGGCCGCACAGGCCGGGTCTGTGGCGATCTTCGACCCTGACGGCATCGCCGGGCCGCTTTTGGCTCTCTGCCCTGATTTCGACGTCGAGGGCGTCTATGTGCAGGACACGCTGGCGCTGGGCAAAATGCGGGGCGGACATGCCGCCCGGTCGCTCACCGAGCTTGCTCACGCGAATGTGAAAAGCGTGCTGATCACCGCGTTCGACGGCCAGCGCACCGCTCGGCTTCTCGCCGCCTTCGCGCCGAAGGGGGCGGAAATCCTCACGCTGGATGGCGCGCGCCTGCCGGAAGCGATGCTCACCAACAAGACCCGCTATCTGGAATCGGTGAATTTCGCGACGAATTTCGTGTTCTTCCGCGATGACGGACATTTCGCCACGCGGCTGACGACCGCGAATTACTGGTCGGGCTATGGCGCCAAGGCCGTGCGCTTCTTCCATCGCCTCTATGACGGCACGGGCGCCGTGCTGACGGAGTGGGAAGACGAGGCTCCGACCGGCCCCGGCGGCTATGTGCTGGACAGCACGGTGATCCGCCGCCGCTTTGGCCTCGGGCCCTTCGCCGGGCAGCTGTTCATCCATGCCATGGGAGTGGCCGGGCATGACGTGGTGAAATACGCGCTGGACACCTACGCCACCGATAACGGTTCGTCGCTCTCCTGCACGCATGACGCCAATGCCTGGCCGTCCGATCGCTTCGCCGGACTGCCGGCGCCACGCGCCGATGAGCGGGTGATTCTCTGGGTGCAGAACAGCCACGCCGTGCCGATCCCGGCCGGGGCGATGGCGCTGGACCGCATGGGGGAAGAAGCCCCGGTGGCGATCGATGTGGAGATCGCCCCGTTTGCCAGCCACCCGCTCGACGTCGCGGATTATTTCCCCGGCCTGCACTGGCCGGCGCAGATCGAGCTGCGCGCCGGGCGCCACGTGGTGCGGCCGCGCTACGAGGTGGTGCGCGGCGGACGCACGCGCATCGCGCATATCAATGTCGAGCGCGGCGACCTGAAGGACGATCCGGGCATCAAGACGCTGCACGAATCCATGGGCCGTGGTTTCCTGCTCCCGTTCCCCGTGCTGCCGCGGACCCGCTTCAAGACCATCGTGCAGCCGACGCCGATGGCGATCTCGGAGCAGAACCTGCCGCTGCGCCTGGACGTGTTCGCCGCCGACGGCAAGCTGCTGCTGCAGCGTTTCCTCGGCAAGCTGCCGCGCCGGCACGACCTGGCGCTGGATCTGGATGACGTTCTGGAACCGGACGCACTGCCCGATGGCGGCCATGCCGAGCTGGTCTATGATTTCCGCGAGGGCGGCGAGGCGAACGGCTGGATGCACGCGCTGTTCCGCTTCGAGGACCGCCACAGCGGCCACGCCGCCGAGAGCAGCTTTGGCGCGCATATCTTCAACACCATCATGACCTACAAGAACGAGCCGCAGAGCTACAGCGGCAAGCCGCCGGGGCTCTCCACGCGCTTGTTCTTGAAGCTGGGCTTTGGTGGGCGTGAGAGCTTCTGCGTGTTGCTCTACCCGGCTTCCGGCCCTTGGGCGCCGCATTCCGAGACGGCGCTGGAACTCTTCGATGCGAACGGCGCGCTGATCGACACGGCAAGCCTCTCAATCGCCTGCTCCGGCTCGGCGATCGTGTTCCCATCACGCTATTTCACGGCTGAAAAGCTGCGGGAAGCGGGCGAGACCGGCTATGTGCTGATCCGTGACACCACGTGCCGCCTGTTCGGCTTCCACGGCGTGGAAGACAACGCCGGCGGTTTCTCGTTCGACCACATGTTCGGGTTTTAGGAAGGATCTGGGCCATGGGCGTCGTCGCCGACAACGCCCATGGCCCAGCATAACAAAAATTTTTGCGCCGCTTTTTTTAAAAAGCGGCTTCTTTCTTCGCTTCTTGCTTCACGGCTTCCTGATGTTCGACCAGCGGCAGCCACTGCCCGCCACGGAGAATTTCGCTGGGCTTGAACTTGGCCTTGTAGGCCATCTTGCGGCTCTCCTCGACCCAGTAGCCGAGATAGACGTGCGGCAGGTCGAGTTCGGTGGCGTGGTCGATCAGCCAGAGGACCGCATAGGTGCCGAGCGAGCGCTGGTCCATTTCGGTCGAGAAGAAACTGTAGACGGCCGAGAGCCCATCGCCGAGGCGGTCGGTCAGGCAGCCGCCGACCAGCGTGCCGTCGGGCAGGCGGAATTCCACGACCGAGGTTTCGATCGGCGTGTCTTCGATCATCGCGCGGTAGTCGTAGAAGCTCATCGTCGCCATGTCGCCGTCGCCATGGCGATCGCGCTGGTAGCGCTGGAACAGCTGGAACTGCTCGGCGGTGGCGCGTGGCGGCATTTCCTGCACCAGCAGGTCCTGGTTGGCTTTGGCGACGCGTTTTTGGGTGCGGCTGGGCTGAAAATCCCGGGCGCGGATGCGGATCGGCACGCAGGCGGTGCAAGCGGGGCAGACCGGTGCGTAGGCGATGTTGTGGCTGCGCCGGAACCCGCCCCGGGAGAGGCGGTCGTGCAGGCTCTCGGCCGAGACCCCCACCAGCTCCGTGACCACCTTGCGCTCGGTGCGGCCGGCCAGATAGGGGCAGGGCAAAGGCGCTGTGGTGTAGAAAAAGTGCGGGCGGCGTGCGGGCTTGAAGCTCATTGTCTCGACATGTTTGGCTGATCAGGCTGGGGCGTCAATAATTGTTTTGCGGCGATCGTACGACGACCAGCCCTGTCAGCAGGTCATGGGCGGCGCGGTGGCGCGGCGTCACCAGCGCCAGCAGGAACGGCACGCAGGCGAGGGCGAAGCTGATCCAGAGCAGCAGCGTCCAGACCAGGGCCTGCGGCATGTTGGGGGGCGAGAGATCGGCATCCTGGCGGACGGTGAGGCCGAACAGGCGCTGGCCCGGCGTCGCCCCGACAGAGCCGATGAACAGGGTGAAATAGACCAGCGGCAGCCAGGGCAGGATATGGAACGCCATCCAGCCGAGGCCGAGCGTGAGCACCCCGAACACGGCAATGCCGAGTGCCCCGGCCCAGCCGGCGACGCCGATCAGCAGGCAATCGGCGATGAGGGCGAGCACGCGGCGGGTGATCACGCCGCGGGTTATAAGCCAGTCAGGATCGGAGGGATACAGCATTTGGCTCATCGCTTAACAATGCGCCGCCGGAGCGGCCAAAGGCAAGCGCGATGATAAGGGCGAAGAGCAGGGTTTCCGGGATGGCGTAGAGGAACCAGTGATGCGCAGGGGTGAGCAGCAGCAGGGGCGCGGCATAGACGAGGCCGCCGAGCAGGATCTGCCAGAGCTTCGAGGTGGCGCCCAGGCACAGCCCCATGGCGGCGATGAGCGGGATGCTGTCATAGGCGTAGGCATGGGGCACGGCGAGAAACATCCCGGCCAGCAGGACCGCGACGGCGTGCTGGTTGGAGGCGTGCCGCGCGGCAAGCCAGACCAGCACGGCGATGGTGAGGCCGTAGAGCGCCTGCACCGCCCAGGCGATTCCCGGGGCCAGCCCAAGCGTGATCAAGTTTGCAGCCGGGGTGATGACGATGTTGAGATTCAAGCCGGTGCCGGAAAAATACGAGGCCTGATAGGCCGGCAGGGTGTGGAACCACAGACCCCAGAGGGACGGCGGAAAAGCCAGGCAGGAAGCCACGATCAGGCCCACCGCCGTCGCCACGGCGGCGCCGATCACCGTCCAATCCCGCTGGGCGATCAGAAAGATCGGCAGCAGCACGCCGAGTTGCGGCTTCAGCGTCAGCAGCCCGAAAGCGATGCCGGCCAGGATCGGACGTCCTGGCCGCGCGGCGAGGCCGAGGAGCAGAAGACCGGAGGTGAAATAGGCGGTCTCTCCGGTCACCAGATTGAGCAGCGAGGCGGGGCTGACCAGCAGCGCCAGCAGCACCAGCCGGCGGCGGCAGAAGGCCAGCCCGGCGGCCAGGAAGAAGGCCAGCCCCGCCAGGCTCCAGAGGAGCTGCGCCGTCGCGAAACCGCAGAAGCGCAGCCACCAGGTCACCAGCAGCAAGGTCGGCGGGTACAGATAGGGGTAGAAGCTATGAAAACCGGGATACAGGCTCTGCTGGAAAACCTGCAGCTGCGCGGCGTTGTAGATGTCCCTCACCGGATGCGCGGCGGCGAAGCGCGGATATGACCAGAAGGCCATGAAATCGCTGTTCAGGGCCGGGCGGGTGGCCGCGATGACGAGCAGCACCGCCACCATGAACGCACCGCAGCCGCCGATGAGGAGAGAAACGGTTAGATTAAGCGCAGAGAAAGACTTCTTTTTGTGAACAAAAAGAAGCAAAAAAACTTTTTGAATCTGGGCCATGGGCGTCGTCGCTGACAAAGCCTCAGGCCCAGCATAATAAAAGTTTTTGCGCCGCTTTTTTCAAAAAGCGGCTTCTTTGCTTATCTGATGCGCGCAATTCATGCTCTAAACCATACCTAAGCATAGAGAGGCGGTCGATGGCCGCATGAGGAAAGGACCAGCATGGCGCGCGCGAACACCGTCACCTATCTCCTTGGCACCAAATTCCACAAAATGGCCTATGTCGAGTTCGGCAATCCGGCGGCGCCGGCCGTGCTGTGCGTGCATGGGCTGACCCGCACCGGGCGTGATTTCGATCCGCTGGCGGAGGCGCTGTCCGACCGTTTCCATGTGATCTGCCCGGATCTGCCGGGGCGCGGCAAGTCCGAGTGGCTCGGCGAGGCGATCGCCTATCAGCCGCCGAGCTATGTGGTGGCGCTGGCGCATCTGCTCGCCGCCCTGAACAAGCCGGTGGCCTGGATCGGCACGTCGCTCGGCGGCATTTGCGGCATGATGACCGCCGCGGCGCAGAACGCGCCGGTGACGAAACTGGTGCTGAACGATGTCGGCCCGCATATCCCGGCCGCGGCGCTGAAGCGGATCCGCGACTATATGGTCGGCGCGCCGGAGCGCTTCGTCTCGATGCGCGCGCTGGAGGCGCATCTGCGCGAGATCCACGCGCCGTTCGGCAAGCTCAGCGATGCCGAATGGGCCTTGCTGGCGTGCTATTCCGGGCGCCGCGTGCTGGATGCGAACCAGGAAGGGGCGTTTGTCATGCATTACGACCCGAAAATCATTGAACCGATGCGCGCCACGGAGCCTCAGGATGCCGATCTCTGGCAGGTATGGGAGAAGATCAAGGTGCCGGTGCTGGCGATTCGCGGCGCCGAGAGCGATCTGCTGCTGCCCGAGACGTTCGAGCGCATGAAGAAGGAAGGGGCTAAAACCCATACCGTGCCGCAGGCCGGGCATGCCCCGGCGCTGATGGACGCCCCCACGATCGCCGTGATCCGGGAGTTTTTGCTCCAGGGGTAAAGGGATAAGGCCGCTTCACGCTTCGATGGAGGGGGACGCATGATCGCCCAGTTGCTGAGGCGGAGCAAAATCCCGTTGATGAGACGTGCGGTGATCAAGGCGGGGCGGGCCACCAGCTCGCAGGGTGTGTCCCTGGCCGCCGCCGGTTGCGCCTTCTACGCGACGCTGGCGCTGTTTCCTTCCATCACCATGCTGATCTCGCTCTATGGCCTGGCCTACGATCCGGACACGGTGCAGCCGCAGCTGCATTATCTGCGCAGTTTCATGCCGCCGGCGGCCTTCACGCTGATTTCCGAGCGAATCCAGAGTGTCGTGTCGCAGCCGGCGCGAGGGCTTGGCATCAGTTTCCTGATCAGCCTCGCGCTGTCGCTATGGTCGTCCTCGACCGGCACCAAATCCGTGCTCAACGCCCTGTCGCTGGCCTATAATCAGGAGGAGACGCGCGGGATCATCAGATTCCAGCTGGTGGCGCTGGGCATGACGCTGATCGCGGTCATCGGCGCGTCTTTGGCGATCGGCGTGCTGGTGCTCATCCCCATCGTCATCGCCCGCGTCGGCCTCTCCGGCTATGCGCAGATCCTGGTGGCACTGCCCAGCTTCGTGGTGATGGTCGTTTTCGTGATCGTGGCGCTGGGTCTGCTGTACCGATTCGGCCCGGCCGGGACCGGCCGCATCTTCTATGCCCCCGGCGCTGGACTCGCGACCTTCATCTGGCTGCTCGGCTCCTGGGCGTTCGGCCTCTATGTCGGGCAATTCGCCGCTTACAGTGCGACCTACGGCCCGCTTTCGACCCTGATCGGGCTGATGATGTGGTTCTACCTGAGCGCTTATGTCGTGCTGTTCGGCGCCGAGGTGAACGCGGCGCTCGATGAGGAATGGGCGCGGGAACAAGGAGAAAAGAAAGCAGCCGCTTTTTGAAAAAAGCGGCGCAAAAATTTTTGTTATGCTGGGCCCGTGGCCGCGAAACCAGCACGGCCCAAAGGCGCAAAAAACTACTTTTTGTTCACAAAAAGTGGTCCTTCCTTATTTTTTATTCCCTGGACTTCAGGAAGGCGGCGAAGGCCCGCAAGGTGGCCGGGGAAATATGGTGCTCGATGCCCTCGGCGTCCTGTTCCGCGGCTTCTTGCGGCACGCCGATGGCGGTGAGCACGGCGACCACCAGGCGGTGCCTTGTGCGCACCTTGTGCGCCAGGGCGTCACCGGCCGGGGTGAGAAACACGCCGCGATAGGGCAGGGAGGTGGCCAACCCTTCGCGCTTCAGCCGGCCGATCGTCTTGATGGCGGTGGCGTGGCTGACGCCGAGCCGGCGGGCGATGTCGGTGGGCCGCGCTTCGCCGTCGGCGGCGAGCAGGTCGGCGATTAATTCCGCGTAATCCTCCAGCAGCGCCTGGCTCTGCGCGGCGCGCGTCTTGCCGAAGCGCTTCGCCTGAGTCGGCTCGGCGGGCATGGTTGCGGGTTTTGAGGAAGGCGGCAGCGGCACGCGAAATATCTCCGGAAAACATCGGTTTGTGACCGAAAAACACGCTTCGCGCAAGGTTGCGAAGAGTGTAGCCGAGGCCACATCTTGGAGCGACAGGCACACCCCCGAGTCGCGGAGAGCGGCACGAACATGGCGGCGTGGACTGAGATTTATCCGGCGCGGCCGTGCCAGCCTGAAATTCACCCCGGGTACACCGATCAGCCTGCCGGCGGGCGTGTTGTTGTGCTTGCGTAACATCCTTTTGTGGCGCGGGCATTGATGATAGTCTGCGCGTGGCGGTCACTGGCGAGCGCGCCGCACGAATGGGCGCGGCCAGGGCTGTGACGGCGTTGACCCAGGCTCGCGATTTCGCGTGATCGGCTCGTTTCTCTGCAAGCCTGTCCTGCATCGCCAGCGGGCCTATAACCCGTTGCCGCGATGCACAAAATAGCTATAGGAAGAACTTCGGTAACGCGCGCCACGCACGTGCCGAAAAACTTAAGCTTTTAGGATCTGTGAACTCACTCATCGTCAAAATGACGACAAAAAAATAAAGGATACCCGCCGTGGCCAATGAAAAATCCCAGAATGTGCAGGATGTGTTTCTTAACCATGTCCGCAAGAGCAAAACGCCGGTGACGGTGTTTCTTGTGAATGGTGTGAAACTGCAGGGCGTCATTACCTGGTTTGACAACTTCTCGGTTCTGCTGCGCCGTGATGGACACACGCAGCTCGTCTATAAGCACGCCATCAGCACCGTGATGCCGGGCGCGCCGATCATGCTGTTCGACGCGACCAAGGCGGAAGGCGCCGCACCGCAGGCGGAAGGCAGCAGCACGCTGAAGCTTTCCCGGGCCGAGCCCGATTATGGCCAGGATCAGGATATCGAGGGCTGAAAGACACAGCACCGCCGCCCAACCGGGCGGCCATCCTGCTTCCCTGGGATAAGTCCGCGGCCCGGATCGGGACGGCTTCGCGTTCGAGCGAGGCGCGCCTGGCCGAGGCTGTGGGCCTTGCCGCGTCCATTGGGCTGGTGGTGGTGCACGAAGCCGTGTTCGTCAGCCGCGCCGTCATGCCCGCGACCCTGTTCGGCAAAGGCCAGGTGGAGATGGCGGGGGCCGCGTTGCGCGCCGCCGACGTCAGCGTGGTGGTGGTGGATGCGGCCCTCACCCCGGTGCAACAGCGCAACCTGGAAACGGCCTGGGGCGCCAAGGTCATCGACCGCACTGGGCTGATCCTCGACATTTTCGGCGCCAGGGCACGCACCCGCGAGGGCGCGCTGCAGGTCGAACTCGCGCATCTGGAATATCAACGCTCGCGCCTGGTCCGGTCCTGGACCCATCTTGAGCGCCAGCGCGGCGGCTTCGGCTTCCTCGGCGGCCCAGGCGAGACGCAGATCGAGGCGGACCGCCGCCTGATCGGCGACCGCATCACGCGGCTGCGCCTGGAGCTCGAGGACGTGCGCCGCACCCGCGGCCTGCATCGCGGCGCGCGCAAGCGCGTGCCCTACCCGGTGGTGGCGCTGGTCGGCTATACCAATGCCGGAAAATCCACGCTGTTCAACGCGCTCACCGGCGCGACCGTGACCGCCGAGGACCAGCTTTTCGCGACGCTGGACCCGACCATGCGCGGTTTGCAGCTCCCTTCCGGGCGCAACATCATCCTCTCCGACACGGTGGGGTTCATCTCCGATCTGCCGACCGAACTTGTCGCCGCCTTCCGCGCCACGCTGGAAGAGGTCGCCGAGGCCGATATCCTGCTCCATGTGCGCGATGTGGCGCACCCTGACACCGGAGCGCAGGCGACCGATGTGCGGGGCGTGCTGAACCGCATGGCCAAAGAGGGCACGCTGGACGAAGCTTGGGCGGAGCGCACGCTGGAAGTGCTGAACAAGGCCGATCTGCTGGGTGGGGTCGCCGGCGTCGTGCAGGGCGAGGCCATCGCCGTCTCGGCGCTGACCGGCGAGGGGCTGGACCGGCTGCTGGCGGCGATCGACGAACGCCTGGCCGAGCGCATGGAAATCCTGGCGGTGGAAATCCCGGTCACTGACGGCGCCCGGCTGGCCTGGGCCTACCGCCATGGCGAGGTGCTGCGGCGCGAGGACAGCGACACCCATGTGCGGCTGCAATTGCGCTTAAGCGCCGCCGACAAAGCGAGGTTCGAACAGCTATGACAGAGCAGGAAATCGCAGCGGTCATCGCCTTGTTGCGCAGCGTGGCGCAGACCGAGATCATGCCGCGCTTCCGCAAGCTCGGCGCCGCGGACATACGCACCAAATCGGGGCCGCTGGACCCGGTGACGGTGGCCGACGAGGCGGCGGAGCGGGCGCTGACCGCCGGGTTCAAGAGGCTGTTTCCCGGCGATGACGTACTGGGCGAGGAGGCCGCATCCGCCGATCCGGACCTGTTGCAGAGGCTCAAGGCGCCTGGCCGGGTCTGGGTGATCGACCCGATCGACGGCACGGCGAACTACGCCGCCGAATTGCCGCTGTTCGGCGTGATGGCGGCGCTGGTCGAGGCGGACAAGGTTCTGGCCGGTTTCATCTACGATCCGCTCGGCGACGACACCGCGGTGGCGCTCGCCGGCTCTGGCGCCTGGATGGTGGCCGGCAACGGCGCGCGCCGCCGCCTGCATGTCGCCGCACCGGTCCCGGTGGAGCAGATGGTGGGTTCGCTCTCCTGGCGCTATTTCAACGAGCCGCTGCGCAGCCACGTGCTGAGCCGGCTGGACCGCCTGGCGCAGGTGACGGACTATCGCTGCGCCGCGCACCAGTACCGCATGCTCGCCGCCGGGCATTGCCATGTGCAGATGTTCCGCAAGCTGATGCCCTGGGACCACGCGGCGGGTGTTCTGCTGCACAAGGAAGCCGGCGGCTATGGAAGGCACTTCGACGGTTCCGAATACGCGCCGTCGAACATTCTTGGCGGGCTGCTGATGGCCCCCGACGCGGCGAGCTGGGAAGCGTTCGCCGAGGCGATTTTGCGTTAGAAAAAAGAAGGCCTACTTTTTGTGAACAAAAAGTAGCAAAAAAACTTTATGAATCTGGGTCATGGGTTTTGTCGGCGACAACGCCCATGACCCAGCATAACAAAAATTTTTGCGCGGCTTTTTTTAAAAAGCGGCCGCTTTCTTTCTTACGCCACCATCTCCACGCGTCCGGTCTGCACATTGAAATGCATACCCGTCAGCGTCAGGCTTCCTTCCTCCACACGGCTGCGGATCCAGGGGAAGGTCATCAGATTGGCCAGGGAGACGCGGATTGATTCGTGCTCGCAGCGGCCACAGAGCGTGTCGAAATCCGTGCTGTCGGCGTCCGGCGCGTCGCAGACCCGTTTGCGGGCCTCGCCGGCAATCGCCATCCAGGAGGCGATGAAGTCGTTATGGTCGCCGCCTGGCCCCTGCATCAGCGCGCGGATGCCGCCGCAGCGGCTATGGCCAAGCACGACGACGGTGCCGACATTCAGCGCCGTGACGGCAAATTCCAGTGCCGCCGAGGTGCCGTGATTCGCCGCGTCCGGCGCGTAAGGCGGAACCAGGTTGCTGACATTGCGCGCGACGAAAATTTCCCCCGGCGCGCAGTCGAAGATCACCTCCGGTGCGACGCGGGAATCGGCGCAGGCGATCACCATGGCGGAAGGCGACTGGCCTTCCCGCGCCAGGATGGAAAAGCGTTTCTGGTGGCGTCGCCAATAACCTTTGCGGAAGCGGGCGTGGCCTTCGAGCAGCGTGTTCATAGTCCGCTCCGCTTCGCCGCATTCCACAATTGGTCCATTTCCTCCAGGCTGGAATCGCGCGGCGTCTTGCCGGCGGCGGCAAGAGACGCCTCGATATGGCCGAAGCGGCGGATGAATTTCGCGTTGGCGCCGTCGAGGCAGGTTTCCGCGTCTAACCCAAGTTTGCGGGCGAGGTTGGCGAGCACGAACAGCATGTCGCCCAGCTCGTCCTGCAGCCGCGCGGCATTAGCACCCGGCAATTCGGCGCGCAGCTCGGCGGTTTCCTCTTCCAGCTTGTCCAGCACGGCGTTGGCATCGGGCCAGTCGAATTTCACCCTTGCGGCGCGGGAGGTGAGTTTGTGCGCGCGGCGCAAAGCGGGCAGGGCGCCGGCCACGCCATCCAGCACGCCGGTCTCGGCGCGGGCTTGACGCTCCTGGGCCTTTTGCGCCTCCCAGGCGGCGGTCTGCGCGCCGGCATCGCGCGCGGCTGCGTCACCGAACACGTGCGGGTGCCGGCGCACCATCTTGTCGGTGATGCCTTGCGCGACATCGTTGAAGTTGAACCAGCCTTGCTCTTCCGCCAGCCGTGCGTGGTAGACCACCTGGAACAGCAGGTCGCCCAGTTCGTCCTTCAGCTGCGCCGGATCGTTCGCGGCGATCGCGGATTGCACCTCATAGGCTTCCTCGATCGTGTAGGGGGCGATGCTGGCAAAATCCTGTTCACGGTCCCAGGGGCAGCCGGAGACCGGGTCACGCAGTGCCGCCATGACGTCGACGAGGGCGGAAATGGGTGGTTTTGTGCTCATGCCCAGGCTTGTACGGGGCGTCGGCACAAATGAACAGTTTTACGCGCCGGAGAGCTTTTCAAAAGTCCGGGCAATCACCTCGCGCGCCACCGGCCAGAGCTTGTAGGCGTCGAAATCTTCCGGCCGCACCCAGGCGAGTTCCGTGACGTCGTCGCCAGCGAGCGCCTCGCCGGATTCGTAACGCCCGCCGAAATCGAGGATGGTGTAGTGGAACTCGATCCGCCCCGAGGCATCGCGATGAATGGAATCGACATGGGCGATGAGGGTAAGCGGGCCGACGGTGATGCCTGTCTCCTCCAACAGCTCACGCCGGGCGCAGGCTTCCGCGGTCTCGCCCAGTTCCTGCCTTCCGCCGGGCAGCGACCAGGCGCCCTTGGCCGGCGCCTTGCCGCGCCGGACCAGGAGAACTTCCGGTCCGCGCAGCACGACGATGCCGATGCCGACCTGCGGCGCGCTGGGGTAGTTTGGCTCGGCCATGCTGTGCTCCGAAGGGAAAAAGGAAGACCACTTACAGTTGTAAAATCTAACTTTGGCGTTATGTTTCGTACAGGTTTATCAATTACATAGCACCCTGACGGAGATGAGATCATGAATATCGGCGCAAGCCTGAGCAGTGCCATCGCGGAACTTGGCTCGCAGACGGCGTCACCCGTCGCGCCCGATTCGGCCGCGGCGGCGTCGGTGTCGTCCGCGTCATCCCTCATGATGAAAGTCGCCGATGAGGCGGTGGTGGAGGACACCGGTCTGGGCAACGCCACCGGTTTGGTCAACGCCTGGGCCTAAGGGCGTTATGCCATGGGCGTTGTCGGCGACAACGCCCATGGCCCAGCATAACAAAAATTTTTGCGCCGCTTTTTTAAAAAAGCGGCTGCTTTCTTCTACCCCGACCGCACCGTGAGAATTGCCTCGCGCTGGTCGAACAGATTCAGCAACACGCGCAGTGCCTGGCCGCGCGGGCTTTCCAGTTTCGGGTCGCGTTGCAGCAGCAACACCGCGTCCTGCCGCGCCATCGCCAGCAGCTCTTCGTGCTGTTCCGGATCGGCCAGTCGGTAGCCGGGCAGCCCCGATTGCCGGCGCCCCAGAAAATCCCCTGAACCGCGCAGGCGAAAATCCTCGTCGGCGATGCGGAAACCGTCCTCGGTCTGGCGCAGCAGCGTGAGGCGTTTGCGTGCGGTCTCACCGATCTTGTCGTCATGCAGGAGCAGGCAAAAACTTTTCGCGGCCCCACGCCCCACGCGGCCGCGCAGCTGGTGCAACTGCGCCAGGCCGAAGCGCTCGGCATGTTCGATGACCATGACATTCGCTTCCGGCACGTCCACGCCGACCTCGATCACCGTGGTGGCGACGAGAATTTTCGCGTTGCCGGCGGCAAAGTCGGCGAGTGCCTGGTCGCGCACCGCCGCGTCCTGCTGGCCATGCGCCAGCGTCACCTGCGCGCCGAAGCGCGCCTGCAATTCGCGGAAGCGCACCTCCGTCGCGGTGATGTCCATCACCTCGGATTCCGTCACCAGCGGGCACACCCAGTACACACGCCCGCCGGCGGCGATGGCGCGGGCGATGGCGGCGAGGATGGCCTCCAGCTCGCCGAGCTTGTGCACGGTGGTGACGATCGGCTCCCGCCCGGCGGGTTTTTCGCCGATGCGGCTCAGCTCCATCTCTGCCCAATGGGTGAGCAGCAGCGTGCGGGGGATCGGCGTTGCGGTCATCACCAGCAGGTCGGTCGCTTCGCCCTTGGCGCCAAGGGCGAGGCGCTGATCGACGCCGAAGCGATGCTGCTCGTCGATCACCGCTAAAGCGAGGTCGGAAAATTCCACATGTTTCTGAAAGATCGCGTGCGTACCGATGACGATCGGCAGCGTGCCGTCGGCGAGGGATTTCAGGATGGCCGTCCTGGCCTTGCCCTTGACCCCGCCGGTGAGCAACGCCACGGGCACCGGAGAGAGTTTCTCGAAGGTCGCGAAATGCTGCTTGGCGAGGATTTCCGTCGGCGCCATCAGCGCGCCTTGCGCGCCCGCCTCTACCGCGCGCAGCAAAGCGAGCAGCGCCACCAGGGTTTTTCCGGAGCCGACATCGCCCTGCAGCAGGCGCAGCATGCGGTGGGGGGCTGCGAGGTCGGCGTCGATTTCCGCCAGCGCCTGCGCTTGTGCCGCGGTGGGCGTATGGCCGAAACGCTTCAGCGCCGCGGTGCGTAACCTGCCGTCGCCGTGCAGGGACCGGCCCGGCAGTTTTTTCCGCCGCGAGCGCACGATCGCGAAGGCCACCTGCCGCGCCAGCAGCTCGTCATAGGCCAGGCGCTCGGCCGGTTTGTCGTCCGGAATTTGCGCTGGTGCATGCAGGGCGCGCAGGGCGGCGGAGAAACTAGGCCAGGCGCGGCGGTCGAGAATGGTTCGATCATGCCACTCGTCAAAATCCGGCAGCCTTGTGAGTGCCCCCAGCGCGGCGCGGCGCATGATGCGCGGCACGACGCCTGCCGCGAGCGGCCAGACGGGCTCGATCCAGGGAAAATTTTGCGCCTGCGCCTGGGACATCACATGGTCGGGATGGGGCATCACCAGCCGGTCGGAAAACGCCTCCAGTTTGCCGGAGACCAGCAGCTTCGCGCCCACCGGAAACTGCGACAGCCGGGCCGCGTGAAACAGCACGATGTCGGCGAAGCCCGTGCCGTCGCCGATGACAACGCGGTGCGGCTGGCTCTTCTTGGCCGGGGCCTCGTGGCTGATCACTTCCACCCGCAGAGTCGCGATCATGCCGGGCCGCGCCTCGCGCAATGTCGGGCTGGCCCGGCGGTCGAGAAAATCCCCGGGGAGGTGGAACAGCACGTCGCGCACCGTGTCGCCGCCGACCAGCTTGGCCATGAGGGTGGAAAGACGATCGCCGAGACCGGGCAGGGTATTGAGCGGCGCGCGCAGGGGGGTGAGAATCTCGGGAGACACGGGCTGACTCATGGCGAAACGCGCCTTATATCGCAACCCGCATGACAATGTCCGAATCTCCCGACCCGTCGCCCCTGGACCCACGCCGCCGCCGCGTGGTGTTCCGCGCCCAGCATCGCGGCACCTATGAGAACGATCTTCTGATCGGGGATTTTGTGAAAGAGCGAATCGCCACCATGTCTGAGGCTGAGCTGGATGAGATCGAGGAGGTGATGGAATTTCCCGACGCTGAGCTCGCGGACTGGCTGACCGGGCGCAAGCCGATTCCCGCCCATGCCGACAGCCCGATGCTGCGGCGCATCAGAGACGCGGCGCTCAACCGATGATCCCCGTTTATGGCGTTCCCGAAGGTGTGGATGCCCTTGCGCTGGTGCGGCGCTGGGCGGAGCAGGATCAGCCGGTGCTACACATCGCCCGCGACGACACGCGCCTGGCCGGGTTGCAGGAGGCGATCGGCTTTTTCGGCCCGGAAATCGAGGTCATCAGCTTTCCCGCCTGGGACTGCCTGCCTTACGACCGCGTTTCCCCCAACGGCGCCATCGTCGCCGAGCGCATCGCCGCACTGAGTCGCCTGCAGGCCGAGCCGGGGCGCAAGCGCATCGTGCTCACCACCATCAACGCGGCGCTGCAGCGGGTCGCCCCGCGCGCAGCGTTGCAGGGGGCGGGCATGCGGCTCGCCGTAGGCGATAGCGTCGCCCCTGAGGACATCGCGGCGTTTCTTGATGCCGACGGCTACCGGCGCACCGGCACGGTGATGGATGCCGGCGAATACGCGCTGCGCGGCGGCATCATCGACGTGTTCCCCGCCGGCGAGGCGGCCCCGGTGCGCATCGACCTGTTCGGCGACACCATCGAGAGCATCCGCCGCTTCGACCCGGAAACGCAGCGCAGCGGCGAGGCCACCTCCTCGCTGGATTTCCACCCGGCCTCGGAAATCGCCTTCGACCAGGCCTCCGTCGCCCGCTTCCGCAGCGCCTGGCGCGAGATTTTCGGCCAGAAGGCGGTGGAAGACCCGCTCTATGAGGCGGTGAGCGAAGGCCGGCGCCATGCCGGGCTGGAACATTACGCGCCGCTCTTCTCGGCTGAGATGGAGACGATCTTCGACTACGTGCCGAACGCCTCGGTCAGCCTGGACCATCAGGTGGAAGAGGCGGTGGAAGCGCGGCTGGAGTTGATCGCCGACCATTACGCCGAGCGCCGTGGTGCTGCCCGCGCCGGCGAGCAGCCCTATCGGCCGATCGCGCCGGAGCTTCTGTATCTCGACCAGGCCGCCTGGTCCGATTTTCTGATCCGCCGCCCGTGCTTTGCTTTCAGCCCGTTTGGGAAGCCGGATGGCGCTGAGGGCGTGGAGTACGAGGGCCGCCCCGGCCCGATTCTGGCCGGCCAGAACATCGCGGCTTTCGAGGTCTTCGCCGAACTGCGGAGCAAATGGGCCTCTGCCGGGCGCAGCATCGTGCTGGCGGCCTGGAGCACCGGGTCACGCGAGCGCCTGACGCTGATGCTGCGCGAGCACGACATCCGCGACGTGCGCGCCATCGCTTCCGCCGACGAGGCCCGAGCCTTGCCCAAAGGCACGGTCGGCCTGGCGGTGCTGGGCATCGAGCGCGGCTTCCTCACCGACCGGCTGGCGCTGGTGGCCGAGCAGGACCTGCTGGGCAGCCGCATCGCCCGGCCGCCGAAGCGGCGTAAGCGCGCCGACCAGTTCATCGCCGACGCCACCGAGATCGCCGCCGGTGATCTGGTGGTGCACCAGGATCACGGCATCGGCCGCTATGACGGGCTGGAGACGGTGACCGTGAACGGCGCTGCGCATGACTGCCTGCGCCTGCTCTACGATGGCGGCGACAAATTGTTTCTCCCGGTGGAGAATATCGACCTGCTGTCGCGCTTCGGCCAGGAAACCGACGGCGTTTCACTGGACAAATTGGGCGGCGCTTCGTGGCAGGCGCGCAAGGCCAAGGCGAAGAACCGCATCCAGGACATGGCGGCGGGGCTGATCCGCCTGGCCGCCGAGCGGCAGACGCATGAGGCGGCGCTGATTACCCCGGATGACGGCGCCTTCGCCGAATTCTGCGCGCGCTTCCCCTATACCGAGACCGAGGACCAGGCGAAGGCGATCGCCGACGTGCTGGAGGATTTCGCCGCCGGCAAGCCGATGGACCGGCTGGTCTGCGGCGATGTCGGCTTCGGCAAGACCGAGGTCGCGCTGCGCGCCGCCTTCGTCGCGGCGATGGCGGGCTCGCAGGTCGCCGTGGTGGTGCCCACAACGCTGCTCGCGCGCCAGCATTTCCGCGCCTTTTCGGCGCGCTTCGAAGGGCTGCCGATCAAGATCGCGCAGCTCTCGCGCATGGTCACCGCCAAGGAAGCGACAGCGACGCGCGCCGGGCTCGCCGACGGCACCATCTCCATCGTCATCGGCACGCACGCGGTGATGGCCAAGGCGGTGAGCTTCGTCGATCTTGGCCTGGTGGTCGTCGATGAGGAACAGCATTTTGGTGTGGCCCATAAGGAGCGGCTGAAGCAGCTGAAGGCCGACGTGCACGTGCTGACGCTGACCGCCACGCCGATTCCGCGCACCTTGCAGCTGGCTTTGACCGGGGTGCGCGACCTCTCGCTCATCACCACCCCGCCGGTCGACCGCCTGGCGGTGCGCACCTTCATCATGCCGTTCGACAGCCTGGTGATCAAAGAGGCGATCGCCCGCGAGAAATTCCGCGGCGGGCAGATTTTCTGCGTGGTGCCGCGCGTCGAGGACCTCGAGCCGATGGCGGCGCGGCTGCGCGAAATCGTGCCGGACATCCGCACGGTGATGGCGCATGGCCGCCTGGCCCCGA
This sequence comes from Acidocella sp., assembly GCF_036489515.1. Lineage (GTDB taxonomy): Bacteria > Pseudomonadota > Alphaproteobacteria > Acetobacterales > Acetobacteraceae > Acidocella. The sequence goes on along the minus strand of NZ_DASXFO010000077.1, from coordinate 1,196 downwards.
CCGAGCTGGAACGGGTGATGACCGAGTTCGGCGAGGGCAAATACGACATCCTGCTCGCCACCAACATCGTCGAGAGCGGGCTCGACATGCCGGCGGTGAACACGCTGATCATCTACCGCGCCGACATGTTCGGCCTGGCGGGGCTCTACCAGCTGCGCGGCCGCGTCGGCCGCGGCAAGCAGCGCGGCTATGCCTATCTCACCTGGCCGGCGCATCACGTGCTCTCGGCCGCGGCGACCAAGCGGCTGGAGGTGATGCAGACACTGGACACGCTGGGCGCCGGCTTCACGCTCGCCTCGCACGACCTCGACCTGCGCGGCGCCGGCAACCTGCTGGGCGACGAGCAGTCCGGGCATATCCGCGAAGTGGGCATCGAGCTCTACCAGCAGATGCTGGAGGACGCGGTGAACGCGATCCGCGCCGAGGGCAGCAAGAGCAAAAAGGCGGCGGAGCGCGATTGGACGCCGAACATCAATCTCGGCCTGCCGGTGCTGATCCCCGACACCTATGTCAGCGACCTGCCGGTGCGACTCGGCCTCTACCGGCGGATGAGTGCGCTCGCCTCGGATGCCGAGAGCGAGGCACTGGCAGTGGAATTGGGCGACCGCTTCGGCAAGCTGCCCGCCGAGGTCGAGAACCTGCTGGAGACGGTGGCCTTGAAGCGCGCCTGCCGCGAGGCCGGCGTGGAAAAACTCGATGCCGGGCCGAAGGGCATGGTGATCGCCTTCCGCAAGAACGAGTTCAACAACCCGTCCGGGCTGCTGAACTGGATCGCCTCACGCGGCGGCACGCTGAAGGTGCGGCCGGACCAGAAGCTGGTGGTGGCGCGGGACATGGACGTGTCGGCGCGCGTCGGCATCGCCCGGGACGTGCTGCGCAACCTGGTGAAGCTCGCGAACCTGCAGGAAGCGGCTTGAAAGAAAGCAGCCGCTTTTTAAAAAAGCGGCGCAAAAAGTTTTGTTATGCTGGGCCATGGGCGTTGTCAGCGACACAGCCCATGGCCCAGAGTCATAAAGTTTTTTTGCTACTTTTGTTCACAAAAAATAGTCCTTCTCCTTATACCAACGGCGGCAGTTTTTGACTCGTGTGGGATTCCCAATATCCGCATGATGTGATTCGCTCCTCTCTCATCGGTTCGGGGGGTGGCATGGCCGTTTCAATTACGCGGATGGAGTTGGATGCCTCGGGACTGCGCC
>NZ_DASXFO010000071.1:0-6494 GCF_036489515.1 Acidocella sp. | reverse complement strand
GTTCTGGCTTATGGCTGCCGCTGTTCGCGTGCCCGTCTGGGCGGTATTCTGGAGGGGTTTTCGCCGGATGATCTCGACCATATGACGGTGGACGGTAATATCGTCATGAACTGTGAATTCTGTAATTTCGCATTCCGTTTTCCCCGCGAGACCGTCAATGGCCGCCCTGGAGCCCCGTAAAAATGAAGTTATGGCATTTTTCCTCTCTCGCTGTGCTTGCCCTGGCCGGATGCAGCAGCCCGCCGCCGGAGCAGAATTTCACGCCGCTCGAGTACTCTTATTTGCCGCCGTTGGTGCTGAAGGTCGCTAATCTCAACATCGTCAATGACTATGTGCCGAGCCCCGACACCGTGGTGTTGCTGGCGCAGGATCCGGCCCCCCCGGCGACGACGTTGCTGGCGATGCTGAACCATCGGGTCGTCGCCTCGGGCGCGCCCGGTACGGGCACGGTGACGATCCAGAACGCAGCGGTTCATGAGGTGGCCGGCACGTTGACCGGGACGATGACGGTGGACGTGAATGTCTCGAGCCCCGATGGGCACAGCACCGGCTATGCTGAAGCCACCGTCTCCGCCTCGCGCACGGCCCCGGACGCGGACGCGCCGCAGGGCGACATGGAGGCGGCGCTCTATTATCTGACCAAGCAGCTGATGGATGACATGAATGTGCAGCTGCAATACCAGATGCAGCATAATCTGAGCGGTTGGCTGTCCTGGTCGGGTGCACCCGGCGGGGCCGCCGCCTATCCCACGGCGGCTCCGGCGGGGGGAACGATCCAGGCGACCCCGTTGACGACGCCGAGCGGCGCGGCGTCGGCACCGGCGCCGGCACCAGTCCCGGCCCCGCCGACCGCCGGTTCCCCGGAGCCCGAGCAAAATCTGGTGCCGCCGGGCTATCCCGGCGGCGGACCGCGATCCTAATCGCGGCTGACCGGGGTCACTTGATGCTTGACGCCGCCGCCTATGGGGGTTAGACCGCGCGCTTCATTGATTGTCTTTTTTCGGCGGAACCTTATGGCCAATATTGCATCAGCGCAGAAGCGCATCCGGCAGACCCTCAAGCGCACGATGCGCAACAAGGCGCGCAAGTCGCGCGTCCATGGCGCCATCCGTAAGGTCGAAGAGGCTGTGGCTTCCGGCAACAAGGAGGCGGCGCAGGCCGCGTTCCGCGCCGCACAACCGGAATTGCAGCGTGCGGTCGGCAAGGGCGTGCTGAAGGCCAACGCGGTGTCGCGGAAGATCTCCCGCCTGTCGGCGCGGGTGAAGGCTGTCGCTGCCGCCTGAGGTCTTCAGGGGCAGGTTGCGGAAACGCATTGATTTTTTGACAGTTTTAAACGGCGCGCTCCCGATATCACGGGGCGCGCCGTTTTTTGTCAGTTGTGTGATCTAACTTGCTGTTAGCTTCACGAGATTTGGCGTCGAGAAACTTCGCCATTTAATACCCTTTGAATTTACACGTTAATTCAAAGGGATCAGGGGGTTATTGGTCGCGGCGCAACTATTGAGCACTTGCCAGTCCAGGCTCTTCTAACTTAAACTCAGTGGGCTTACTTACGCCCGCGCGGCCGTCTCAATTCGGGAAATTTGAAGTTTATTTCAGGATTTTCCCAAAGAGTCCGTCGCCGGGCATATATTTTTTTGGGGCTGGAGCGGAAATTGGGAATGAGCCTGGAGATCGGTTCCATGCGTGATGGCGGTGGTGTGCTTTCTTCCTCGCCGGTCCGCCGTGATGACGCCGCCCTGAACGAACAATGGGCCCGTGTACGCGCTAGGCTGCAGGCTGAGGTTGGGGAGGTCGAGTATCGTACGTGGCTGAAGCAGGTCGCTTTGGCTGGTGTCGATGGCGACGAAGTGACGGTGATTCTGCCCACGCGCTTTCTGCGCGACTGGGTGAACAAGGAATACGGCGAGTTGATCACCGCGTTCTGGCAAGCCGAAAACCCGAAGATCCGGCATGTGGACATCCGTACCCAGCCGAGCCGTGGGACCGCGCCGAACCTTGCCGAGCCGGAGCCGGTGACGCCTGTGGCCAATGCGCCGGCCGCGGCCGGCGCGGCGCCGCGTTCGGAATTGGTCGCGCCGCTGGACCAACGTTTCACTTTTGATACTTTTGTGGTCGGCAAGCCCAACGAATTCGCTTATGCCTGCGCCCGCCGGGTCGCGGAATCGCCGGCGACGCCGGGGTTCAATCCGCTGTTCCTGTATGGCGGGGTCGGTCTGGGCAAGACCCATCTGATGCACGCCATCGCCTGGGAGCTGTCGACCAAGCGCACGGGCGCAGCACCGGTGTCCGTCGCCTATATGTCGGCGGAAAAATTCATGTACCGCTTCATCAACGCGCTGCGCTCGCAGTCGACGCTCGAATTCAAGAACGAGCTGCGCAGCGTCGACGTGCTGATGATCGACGACCTGCAGTTCCTCATCGGCAAGGATAACACGCAGGAAGAATTCTTCCACACGTTCAACGCGCTGGTCGATGCCGGCAAGCAGATCGTGATTTCCGCCGACAAGTCGCCGTCGGACCTGTCCGGTCTCGAGGACCGCCTGCGGACCCGGCTCGGTTGCGGAATGGTCGCGGATTTGCACGCCACCACCTTCGAACTCCGCATCTCCATCCTGGAGGCGAAGGCCTCGCGGGCGGGCGTGGACGTGCCGGGCAAGGTGCTGGAATTTCTGGCCCGCAAGATCACCTCCAACGTGCGTGAGCTGGAGGGTGCGCTCAACCGGCTGGTGGCGCATGCCAACCTGTTCGACCGGCAGCTGACGATGGAGACCGCGCATGAGGTGCTCCATGACGTGCTCAAGGCGTACGACCGCAAGGTCACGATCCAGGAGATCCAGAAGCGCGTCGCCGATCATTACAACATCCGAGTGGCCGAAATGTCGTCGGCCCGGCGGGCCCGCAACATCGCCCGGCCGCGCCAGGTGGCGATGTATCTGGCCAAGCAGCTGACCAGCAAAAGCCTGCCCGATATCGGCCGGCATTTCGGCGACCGTGACCACACCACCGTGATGCATGCGGTCTCGCGCGTGACCGAGCTGATGAGCCAGGACGCGGCCTTCGGCGAGGACGTGGAATTGCTGCGCCGCATGCTGGAGAGCTGAGACCCAGCTTGGCGGTACGGCGGGTCGAACAAAGGCGGGCGGGATGGCCGGGCGGCTGTCCCGCCCGCGCCTTGTTCGGGGCGCAGGGCAGAGCTTCCCTATCGCTGCGCCCCTTGCTATCCTGGCGGGCACGAATCGGTCGTCGCGACGAGTCTCACGTATTGCCGTCAGGAAGGTTATCATGAAGTTCAAGGCCGATCGCGCCACGTTGATGAAGTCGCTGGCCCACGTGCAGAATGTCGTGGAAAAGCGCAACACCATTCCCATTCTGGCCAACGTGCTGTTGGCCGTGCGCGACGGGAAATTGACCATCGCCGCCACCGATCTGGAGATCGCGCTGGTCGAGGAGGTCGCCGCGCAGACCATGCGCGACGGGGCCATCACCGTGCCGGCCGCGACTTTGTATGAGATCGTCCGTCGCCAGCCCGATCATGTCGAGATCGAGCTGGACCATCCGGGCGGCGACGCGCCTCTGGCGCTGCGTGCCGGCCGCTATGCCACCAGCCTGGTGGCCTTAAGCGTCGATGAGTTTCCCAAGCTCGACGCCGGCAAGCTGTCGCACCAGTTCGTGCTCTCCGCGCAGGAGTTGCGCGGGCTGATCGACCGCACACGTTTCGCGATCAGCACGGAAGAGACCCGCTATTATCTGAACGGTATTTTTCTCCATGCGGCGGAGAGCGAGGCTGGCGCCGTGCTGCGCGCCGTCGCGACGGACGGCCATCGCCTGGCGCGGGTCGAGGAACCCTTGCCGGAAGGGGCGAAGGGCATGCCGGGCGTGATCATCCCGCGCAAGACCGTGACCGAACTGCGCAAGCTGCTGGACGAGGTTTCTGCGGAAGTCGAAGTGGCGCTGTCGGAGACGCGCATCCAGTTCAGCATCGGCACGATGCGCCTGACCAGCAAGCTCATCGACGGGACTTTCCCCGATTACGACCGGGTGATCCCGCGCGGCAATGACAAGGTGCTGCGGGTGGACAAGAAAGATTTCAACGACGCGGTCGGCCGCGTTTCGGCGATCAGCGCCGAGCGGCACCGTCCGGTGAAGCTGTCGCTGGCCAAGGATTTGCTGGTCATCTCCGCCTCCAGCCCGGAACAGGGCACGGCCTCCGAGGAGCTTGGCTCCGAGCTGATCGATTATCAGTTCGGCCCGCTCGAGATCGGGTTCCAGGCGCGCTATCTGTCGGACGTGACCGACCAGATCCGCGGCAAGGTGGAGTTCGTGTTCGCCGACGGTGCGGCGCCGACCCTGGTGCGTGACCAGGACGATCAGTCGGCGGTGTACGTGCTGATGCCGATGCGGGTCTGACGACGCAGCTCGGCCGGCTCACCCTTAGCGATTTCCGTTCCTACGCGTCCCTGCGCTTTTCCCCCGCCGCGCGGGTGAATGTGTTCGTCGGGCCGAACGGAAGCGGCAAGACCAATCTGCTGGAAGCGGTTTCCTTGCTCGTGCCGGGCAGGGGGCTGCGCGGCGCTAAATTTATCGAATTGGCCCGGAAAGGCGGGGGGGCACCGGGCTCCTGGGCGGTGGCGGCGCATATCGATGACGCGACCGGCGGATTCGATCTCGGTACGGGCTCCGCCGAGGGCGCGCCGGAGCGCCGGGTGTTCCTGCTGGATGAGCAGAAGCCGCGCTCGCAGGCGGAAATCGCAGCGAGGCTCGCCGCGGTCTGGCTGACCCCGCAGATGGACCGGCTGTTCACCGAATCCGCCTCCGGCCGCCGGCGCTTTCTCGACCGGTTGGTGGTGGCGCTGGAGCCCGGTCATGCGCGGGAGATGGCGGCCTTCGAATCCGCGGCGGCGCAGCGTAATCGGCTGCTGGCGGACCGGCCGGACCCGGCTTGGCTCTCCGGATTGGAGGACGCCATGGCCCGCCATGCGGTGGCGGCGACCGCCGGCCGGGCCGCTTTGCTCGGCCAGTTGAACGCGACGCTGGCGCGCGGTGCCGCGGCGCCGTTTCCCCTGGTGGCGCTGGATCTGGCCTGTCCGATCGGCGCCAAGCTCCGGCTCCGTCCGGCATTGGATGTGGAAGAAGAATTGCGCGCCGCCTATCGGAGCGCCCGGGCGCAGGATGCGGCACAGCGCGGCGCTTCGCTGGGGCCGCAGAAGAGCGACCTTCTGATCACCGACGCGGCGACCGGCCGGCCGGCGTCATCGTCGTCCACCGGCCAACAGAAGGCGATGCTGATCGGCATCGTGCTTGGTCATGCGGCGTTGATCGCTGCCGTGCGCGGCACGCCGCCGCTGCTGCTGCTGGACGAGCCGCTGGTGCATCTGGACGCCGCACACCGCGCCGCTCTGTTCGCCGCGATCGCCACGCTGGATCTCTCCGCCTGGCTCACCGGCACGGATGTCGAGCCGTTCGCGGGGCTGGAGGCCGCCTGTTACACGATCCGTGATGGCTCTATAGTTCCGTTATGAAGATTGTCATCCTCGGCGACCTGCTCGGCCGCACCGGGCGGGAAGCCGCGCTCAAAGCCATCCCGCAGTTGCGCGAAACCCTCAAACTCGATTTTCTGGCGGTGAATGGCGAGAATGCCAGTCACGGTTTCGGCCTGGCGCCGGACATGGCGGAGGCTTTGTTCGCCGCCGGGGCCGACGCCATCACGCTCGGCAACCATGCCTGGGACCGGCGCGAGATCATCCCCTACATTGCTCAGGAGAAGCGGCTGATCCGGCCGTTGAATTTTCCGCCTGGCACGCCCGGCTCCGGCGCCTCGGTGGTCACCGCCCGGGATGGGCGGCGCGTGCTGGTGGCGCAGCTGATGGGGCGGCTGTTCATGGACCCGCTGGATTGCCCGTTCCAGGCCACCGAGGGGCTGCTCGGCCGACAGCGGCTGGGCAATGGGCTGGACGCGGTGCTGCTCGATTTCCACGCCGAGGCGACCTCGGAGAAAATGGCGTTCGGCCACGCTTTCGACGGCCGCGCCTCGGTGATTTTCGGCACCCACACCCATGTGCCGACTGCCGACCACCAGGTGCTGCCGAACGGCACCGGGTACGTCACCGATCTCGGCATGTGCGGCGACTACGACAGCGTGATCGGCATGGGCAAGGAACCGGCGATGGCGCGTTTCATCCGCAAAATGCCGGGCGAGCGCCTGGCACCGGCGGAAGGCGAGGCGACCGTCTGCGGCGTGTTCGTCGAGACCGACGACAAAGGCCTGGCGCTGCGCGTGGAACCGGTGCGCCTCGGCGGCCGTCTGCGCCCGGAGATGCCGAAGGTTTGAGGCAAGGGAAGACTACTTTTTGTGGGGCTTGTTGAGATTCATCGTGAATTGATGACGGCTGAGGCGAGATAGACCATTGCTTTGAAGCTTTGGTCTGTTTTGTCGCTTCGCATGGCGATGCGCTTGAACTCCTTGAGTTTGGCGAAGAAATTTTCGATGAGAT
>NZ_DASXFO010000098.1:0-47870 GCF_036489515.1 Acidocella sp. | reverse complement strand
GAGTACCATGTTCACGGCGACGCGTCGCAGTTCGGCCTGTGTCGATGCAGGGAGTTTGCGGAAATCACGATCGATGGGCATGCCTATGTGATAGCAGCCCACGTCCTATTATGATACCTATTTGCCCGTCCAGTTAGTAATGCTGGGTCATGGGCGTTGTCGCTGACACAGCCCATGGCCCAGCACAAAAGAAGTTTTTGCGCCGCTTTTTTCAAAAAGCGGCAGCTTTCTTGCTACGCTGCAGGATGGTATCGAACGCGACGGCGCAACGGAGGCGAACTTGCACATGAGCATCGGCGAAACGGCGATGGCGCGCTGCGCGGCCTGGCGGCACCCGCCTTTCAGTGAAACGCCTCAGGGCTTGACGCGGCGCTACCTCACGCCCGCGCATCGCGCTGCGTTGGATCAACTCGCGGGCTGGATGCGCGCAGCTGGCATGAGTGTGCGGTTGGATGCAGCGGGTACGCTGATCGGCCGTTATGAGGGCACGGGGAGCAAGACCGTGCTGATCGGCTCGCATATCGACACGGTGGGCGATGCCGGCGCCTATGACGGCGCGCTGGGTGTGATGCTGGGGCTGGGCTGCATCGAGGCGCTGGCGGCGTCGGGGGAACGGCTGCCGTTTGCCATCGAGCTGCTGGCCTTTGGTGATGAGGAGGGGTCGCGTTTTCACGCCTCGATGCTGGGCTCGCGTGCCTTGGCTGGCACCTTGCCCGCAATCCTGCCCGAGATGGTGGACACCGAGGGCGTGAGCCTGGCCGAGGCGCTGCACGGCTTCGGGCTGGATGTGGCGCGCCTGCCTGAAGCCGCGCGGGCGCGCGAGGATGTGCTGCTCTATCTTGAGCCTCATATCGAGCAGGGGCCGGTGCTTGAGGCGGAAAAATTGCCGGTCGGCATTGTCACCGGCATCGCGGCTCAGACGCGCCTGAAAATTACCGTGCGCGGCGTGGCCAATCACGCCGGCACAACCCCCATGAACCTGCGACGGGATGCCCTTGTCGCCACCGCTGAAGCGATGCTGGCGCTGGAACGGATCGCCACAGTGGCGGGGATCGTCGGCACGGTAGGGACGATAGAAGCGCATCCGGGCCTGAGCAATGTCGTGCCCGGGCGCGCCGTGTTCAGTGTGGATCTTCGCGCGCCCACGGAAGAGGCGCGTGACACGGCGGAGCAGGATTTTGCCAGAACCCTGGATGAGATTGCGGCGCGGCGCGGCGTCGTGGTGGAGATGCAGGTGGTGCAGCGTCTGGCCCCCTGCTTCTGCGACGCGCGGGCCCAGGCATTGCTGGCCGAGGCCATGGCGGCGCAAAGCGTGCGGCCGTTTTATCTGCCGAGCGGCTCCGGGCATGACGCCATGAGCGTCGCTGCCCTCTGCAAGGTCGCGATGCTGTTCATCCGCTGCCGTGCGGGTATCAGCCACAATCCGGCTGAGCATGTCGAGGCGGCGGATGCGGAAACCGCCGCTCAGGTGATGCTGGGGTTTCTGCGCCGGCTTGGAGAGAAGGAAGCAGCCGCTTTTTAAAAAAAGCGGCGCAAAAACTTTTTTTGTGCTGGGCCATGGGCGTTGTCGGCACGAACGCCCATGGCCAAAATTGATAAAGTTTTTTTGCTTCTTTTTGTTCACAAAAAGAAGCCTTCCTCTTCGCTTTAGTCCGCCAGGAGCTCGGCCAAGGCTAACGCCACCACTTCAGTCGCCTTATGCAGATCGCTGAGTTTTAGCCGTTCATTGGCGCGATGGGCATTGGCGTCCTCGATCGTGCGAGGCCCGGCGCCGTAGAGCACGATGGGAATGCCGGCGGCGGCGTAATGCCGCGCGTCGGTGTAGAGCGGCACGCCGGTGCTGCCGATGGTCTCGCCGAACACCGCACTGGCCTGGCGGCACAGCGCCTCGGCCAGCGCTTGTGCCCCCGGCGCCGGGGTCAGCGGCGCGGCCAGCAGGATGCGCGAGATTTCGCAGGTGGCACCCGCGGTTTCTGAAACCGCCGCGCCGATGAGTGCGCGCAGGTCCGCTTCCACCGCGGCGGCGTTCTCGTCAGGGGTGATGCGCCGGTCCAGCCGCAGCGTGACCTTGTCCGGCACCACGTTGGTGTTGATGCCACCCGCGATGAGGCCCACGGTGAGGCCCGGCGCGCCGATGCCGGGCAGGGCGGAAGGTTTCGCCCGCAGTGCATCACGTTCAGCATATAGCGCGGCGAGGAGCTTTGTGGTGGCGGCAAGCGCATCGATGCCCGTCTCCGGCTTCGCCGCATGCGCCGAACGGCCCAGCACGGTCACCTCCAGGTGCAGGCAGCCATTATGCGCGGTGACGACACTGTACGAAAATCCGGCGGCGATAGCATAGTTCGGCTTCGTGAGCCCCTGTGCCAGCAGCCAGGCAGGACCGATCTCGCCGCCAGTCTCTTCATCATAGGTGATGTGAAGCTCGACCGCGCCGCGCAGCTTCACACCTGCATCAATCAGCGCCCTGAGAGCGAAGGCGTAGGTGGCGATGTCGGATTTGGATACCGCAACGCCGCGCCCGTACATCCAGCCATCGATAATCGCGGCGCCGTAGGGATCCGTGTGCCAGCCCTCGCCGGGCGGCACCACATCGCCATGCGCGTTCAGCGCGATGGTCGGGCCGGGGCCGAATTCGTGCCGCACGATGAGATTTGTGGCGCTGATCATGCCATGTGCCGCGGCAAGTTCCGCAGGTACGTCATGGCGCGCCACGCGAAAACCAAGGTCTTCAAGAAGCTTCGCGGTCATGTGCGCATGCGCAGCGCAATCTCCGGGCGGATTGTCGGATGGCGCCCTGACCAGAGCGGCAAGAAAGGCTTCGCGTTTGGCGGCGCTGGCGGAGATGAGGGCGGAGATTGTCATGAGGAGGAAAATCCGTGTTGCGGTGTAGGGCGTCGTTTCATTATGCAATCGTGCGGAGGAGAAGCCAAGCAGCCGCTTTTTGAAAAAAGCGGCGCAAAAACTTTTGCTATGCTGGGTCATGGGCGCTGTCGCCGACAACGCCCATGACCCAGATTAATAAAGTTTTTTTGCTTCTTTTTGTTTACAAAAAGAAGCCTTCTTTTTTTTAGCCCGTATCAAGAAACTGCCGCAGCTCTTGTGTCGCGGGTGCTACGAATACCGCTTCTGGCGGTCCGACCTCGTGGACCCGCCCCTGGTGCATGAATACCACGCGGTGACAGACTTCGCGCGCGAAGCGCATTTCGTGCGTCACCATCATCAGGGTCATGCCCTGATGGGCCAGATCCCGCATCACGGCGAGCACTTCGTTCACCAGTTCGGGATCGAGCGCCGAGGTGATCTCGTCGCAGAGCAGGGCGACCGGCTGCATGGCGAGCGCCCGGGCGATCGCGACACGCTGTTGCTGCCCGCCCGAGAGTTGCGAGGGATAGGCATCGCATTTGCTGCTGAGCCCGACCCGCTCCAACACGGTTCGCGCGATTGCCGCGGCTTCGTCCTGTTTGATCTTCTTCACGACCGTCAGCGCGAGCATGACGTTGCGTTGGACGGTGAGGTGCGGGAACAGATTGAACTGCTGGAAGATCATGCCGACCTTCTGGCGTAACGCACGGAGTTCTGCCTTGTTCGCATGAACCTCGAGGCCAGAGACGTTGATAACGCCGTTCTGGAACGTCTCCAGCCCGTTGATGCAGCGGAGCAGCGTGCTCTTGCCCGAACCGCTCTTGCCGATCAGCGCCACCACTTCGCCTGGCGCCACATTCAGCGAGATGCCCTTCAGGACTTCGTGCTCACCATAGCTCTTGCGCAGGTCAGTGAGTGAGATGAGCGACATTAAGTCTCCGTTCCAGCCAGCGGCTGCCCCGCGATATCGGGAAGCAGAGGGCGAAGTAGATCAGTGCGACGCAGCCATAAACAGTGAACGGCTCGAAGATTGCGTTGGTGATTTCGGTGCCCGCCGCCGACAATTCGATGAAGCCGATGATCGAGGTCAGTGCCGTGCCCTTGATCACCTGCACGAGAAACCCGACGGTCGGTGCCACCGCGATGCGGAGCGCCTGCGGAAGGATCACGTAACGCATCTGCTCGATAAACGACAGCCCGAGACTGCTCGCGGCCTCCCATTGGCCAGCCGGAATGGCCTCGACGCAGCCGCGCCATATTTCCGCGAGGAAGGCCCCCGCCCAAAGCGTGAGCGCACTCCACGCGGCGATCCAGGCCGGCACATTGAAACCAAACAAGGCGGGCGCGAAAAACGCGAGGAAAAGCTGCATCAACAGCGGCGTGCCCTGGAACAGCTCGATGTAAAGCCGGGCCGCCCTTACCGCCCATCGGTACGGCAGAACGCGGACGAGCAGCACCGCAAGACCGACCAGTCCGCCACCGACGAAGGCGCCGGCCGATAACAGGATGGTCCAGCGCGTCGCTAGCAGCAGATTGCGGAAGATGTCCCAAAGGGTGAACGAGATCATCGCAGGTTCTGTCCAGGAAACAGGTAGCGCCCGCCCACGCGGAGTGCCAGCCGGAGCAACAGTGCCAGTGCGAGATAAATCACCGTGACCCCGAAATAGGCTTCGAAGGCGCGGAAACTGCGCGACTGGATGAATCCCGCGGCATAGGTGAGCTCCTGGACGTCGATCTGGGAGCAGACCGCGGAGCCCAGCATCACAATCACGATCTGCGCGGAAAGTGCCGGCCAGATGCGTGCCAGTGCCGGCAACAGCACGACATGGCGGAACACCTCGGGGCCTGACATGCCGAGGCTTGCCCCGGCTTCGAATTGCCCGCGCGGCGTCGCCTCGATCCCGGCGCGCACAATCTCGGTGCCGTAAGCGCCGAGATTGATCACCATCGCCAGCACCGCCGCCTGTATTGCCGGCAGTTTGAGTCCCGTCGACGGCAGGCCGAAGAACAGGAAGAAGAGCTGGATGATGAAAGGCGTGTTGCGGATCACCTCGACATAAGCGCCGATCGGCCGGCGCAGCCATGCCGGGCCGCCGGTCCGAGCCCATGCGCAGAGAACCGCAAGCACGCACCCCAATCCACCCCCGATGACGGTAAGTTCGGTGGTGATCAGCACGCCGTGGGCCAGCATGGGCGCGTAGTTCAGCAAGACGCCGAAATCGAAGTGATAGTTCATCGTCGAGCGGAAGCCTGATCGTATCGGGGCGGCATCAGAACCCGGCCGGCAGAGGCGTGCCTAACCATTTGATAGAAATTTTGTTGAGCGCGCCGTTCTCCTTGGCTTGCTCGATGATGGCGTTCACCTTGGCCAGCAAGGCGGGATTTCCCTGGGCGACGCCGACATAGCAAGGAGAATTCTGCAGCACGAACTTCAGCTCCGGTAGGCGGGGCGGGTGCCGTGCGGTGATCGCCGCGGCAACGGAGACCGCCGTTGCGATTAATTGGGTCTGGCCGGAGAGGAAAGCGGCAATGTTCGCGTCGTTGTCGCCGTACCGGTGAATGATCGCGTCCGGCGGCGCGACCTTGGTCAGGGCCAGATCCTCGATCGCACCGCGCGTCACGCCGATCGTCTTGCCGGCGAGGTCGGCCGGCTTGCTCACAGCAATGCTGGACGGCCCGAATACGCCGCTGAAGAACGGTGCATAATCCTCGGAGAAATCAATGACCTTTGCGCGGGCGGGGGTTTTGCCCAGGCTGGAGATCACCAGATCGACCTTGTTGGTCTGCAGGAAGGGGATACGGTTGTCCGAAGTCACCGGCACCAGCACGAGCTTCACGCCGAGCGCGCGCGCGATGAGGTTCGCCATGTCGATATCATAGCCTTCCGGCTGCATGCTCAGGCCGACCGAACCAAAAGGCGGGAAATCCTGAGGAACGGCGCGGCGGGAATATCCCTGGCAGCTGCCTGCCGGATCGGCATGGACAGCGGCAAACAAATCCGGATGGCTAAAAAATGTGCTTCGGGGGCGGCCGGCCTGAGGCGATCCGATTGAGCGACGGAACTTTCTCAGGAAATGAAGGGAAGGCTTCTTTTTGTGAACAAAAAGAAGCAAAAAAACTTTATTGACTTGGGCCGTTGGCATTGTCGGTGACAACGCCCATGGCCCAGCATAGTAAAAGTTGTTGCGCCGCTTTGGCTCGAAAAGCGGCCGCTTACTGCGCGTCTGCAGCGAAGACAATCTGGTCGGATTGAAAATGGACGAAAGCCCGGCTTGGATCTCAGTTTGGCCTGTCCATACTCAGCAATTGCTGCACGATCGGGCCGAGATTTTCGCGCCATTCGGGCGAGGTGATGCCGAAGACACGGGCCAATTTGCGGCAATCCAGGCGGGAATCTGCGGGGCGGCGGGCCGGAGTCGGCCAGTCGGCGGTGGTGATGGCCTGCAACGCGGGCGGGTTGTAGCCCATGGCGGCGGCTGCCGCGAAAATCGCCGTCGCAAAGCCATGCCAGGTCGTCTCGCCGGCGCCGGTGGCATGAAAAATGCCGCGATATTCTGCCCGCCAGCCGGTGCGGCGCAATGTATCGGCGATGTCCAGAATCACGCGGGCCAGTTCCGGTGCGGCGGTCGGCGTGCCAAGCTGGTCCGCCACGACGCGCAATTGCGGCAGCTTGGCCCCGGCCTGCAGCATGGTGCGGGCGAAGTTTTTGCCATGGGCGCCATAGACCCAGGCCGTGCGCAGGATGATCGCATCGGCCCCCGTTGCTAAAACCGCCTGCTCGCCCTGCAGCTTGGTTTCACCATAAACGCCGGTCGGTCCGGTGGGGTCGGTCTCGACATAGGGCGCGCCCTTCGCGCCGTCGAACACGTAATCGGTCGAGACATGGATGAAGGGAATTCCGGCGTCCGCGCAAAGCTGCGCCAGACGCTGCGGGCCCGTGACATTCCCGGCGACCGCCGCGTCACGATTTGTCTCGGCCGCGTCCACGGCGGTATAGGCCGCGGCGTTGATCACCAGCGACGGTTGCGCGGCGGCAAAGCATGCATCGATGGAGTCGGGTGTTGCAAAATTCAGTTCCGGCCGGCTGACCGCCCGGAACTCCAGTCCGCGCGCTTTGGCCAATCCGGTCAGCGCATGGCCGAGTTGCCCGGAGCCGCCCGCGATCAGAATCATGGATAGCTGAACCAGGGTGCGCAATCCGCCAGGCGGGGCAATGTTTTATCCTTGTCCGAAAGCACTTCCTGTCCCGGTTCAACCGGCCATGGCAAAGCGAGCGACGGGTCATTCCAGATGACCGCGCGCTCGGCGTCGCGGTCGTAATCGGCGGTGACTTTATAGATCACCTCGGTGTCCGGCACGAGCGTGCAGAAGCCGTGCAGAAACCCGCCGGGGATCCATAATTGCGCCCAGTTTTCGGCGCTGAGCTTGGTCGCGGCATACTGGCCATAGGTTGGCGAGCCGGCGCGGATATCCACGGCGACATCCCAGATGGCGCCCTTGATCACCCGCACCAGTTTGCCCTGGACGCTGGGCGCGACCTGGCAATGCAGGCCGCGGATCGTCCCCGCCTGCGTGCTCAGGCTCTGGTTATCCTGCACGAACTGCGCCTTGAACCCCTGCGCAGCGAGCTTGGCGCTGTTCCAGGTCTCCGAGAAAAACCCCCGTGAATCACCGAATTTCGGCGGCGTGATCCGCAGGACTTCGGGGATGTTGAGCGGTTCGATGTTCATCTGTGTGGCGCCCCGTTCGAGATGTCATGGAGTATGCGGCCGAGCTCGGTCTTGCCGATGAGTGCGGCGCGCTCACGCAGCGCCGCGGCGTCAATATAGCCCATGCGGAAGGCGACCTCCTCGGGGCAGCCGACCAGATTGCCCTGGCGCGTCTGGATGGTCTGCACGAAGGTCGCCGCCTGTAACAGCGAATCGGGTGTGCCCGCATCGAGCCAGGCCGTGCCGCGGCCCAGCCGCTCGACATGCAGGGTGCCTTGCTGCAGGTACATCTGGTTGAGATCGGTGATCTCCAACTCGCCCCGGGCCGAGGGCCTGACCGCGCGGGCGAATTCCGTGACGCGGTGGTCGTAGAAATACAGCCCCGTCACCGCCCAGGGGGAAGTGGGGGTTTTGGGCTTCTCCACGATCTCGATCGCCTTGCCCTGCGCATCGAAGGAGACCACGCCATAGCGTTCCGGGTCGCGCACCTGGTAGGCGAACACGGTGGCCCCTTCCGGCCTGGCGCTGGCGGCGCGGAGCAGCGTCGAGAGATGGTCGCCATGGATCAGGTTGTCGCCCAGGGCCAATGCGCAGGGCTCGCCGTCGATCCATTGCGCGCCGATGAGGAAGGCCTGGGCGAGCCCATCCGGGCTCGGCTGTTCGGCATAGCTGATGCGGATGCCCAGATGTGAGCCGTCATGGAACAGGCGCTGGAATTGCGGCAGGTCGGTCGGGGTGGAGATAATCAGGACGTCCCGAATGCCGGCCAGCAGCAGAGTCGAGAGGGGGTAATGCACCATCGGCTTGTCGTAGACCGGCAGTAGCTGCTTCGACGTGCCCAGGGTCATCGGATGCAGCCGCGTGCCGGAGCCGCCTGCGAGCAATATGCCTTTGCGAATCACTTTTTTGCGCCTCCCAGCCGCTGCCCTGAATAGGTTTTGCCTCGAATTTCCTGCCACCAGGCCTGGTGGTTCAGGTACCAGTCGATGGTCGCCGCCAGCCCGCGCTCGAAGTCATGCGCCGCGGTCCAGCCCAGCGCCGTCTCCGCCGCGCCGGGGTCGATTTCATAGCGATGGTCATGGCCGGGCCGGTCGCGCACATAGGTGATCAGCCGCTCCCGCGCACCATGCGGGCTCGGCAGCTTCTGGTCCAGCAGGGCGCAGATGGCCCGCACCACCTCGATATTGCGGCGCGGCTGGCGTGCGCCGATGCAATAGGTCGCCCCCGGCACGCCGGTCTCGACGATTTTCAACAGCGCCTCGGCATGGTCGTTCACGAACAGCCAGTCGCGGGTATTTCGGCCATCGCCATAGACCGGCAACGGCTTTTCCTCAAGCGCGTTGATCAGGATCAGCGGGATCAGTTTCTCGGGGAACTGCCAGGGGCCGTAATTGTTCGTGGTGTTGGAGACGATGACCGGCAAGCCGTAAGTATGTCCCCAGGCACGCACGAGATGGTCCGAGGCCGCCTTGCTCGCGGAGTAGGGGCTGCGCGGGTCATAGGGCGTCTGCGCGTTGAACGGTGGATCGCCATCGGCCAGCGCGCCGAAGACCTCATCGGTCGAGACGTGATGAAAGCGGAATTTGGCGCGCTTGTCGCCCTCTAACGTGGCATAATACGCCCGCGCGGCCTCGAGCAGCACGAATGTTCCGGTGATATTGGTGTGGATAAAATCCGCCGGTCCGTCGATCGAGCGGTCCACGTGGCTCTCCGCCGCCAGATGCATCACCGCATCCGGTTGATGTGCCGCAAAGGCCGCGCGCATCGCCGCCGCATCCGTGATATCCGCTCTCACCAGGCTGTGGCCGGGATGGTGAAGGGCGGTCTCCAGCGCTGCCTCGGAGGCCGCATAGGTCAGCTTGTCGATATTGACGATGTCATGCGCGCCGCCAGCAACGGCGCACCGGATCACCGCCGAGCCGATAAACCCGCAGCCGCCGGTCAGAAGAATTTTCATGCGTCGATCATGCCCAGTAAAATATTATATAGCTGCCTAGCGATCCCCGGCCTATTAAGCGCCTTACAGCTTCCGGGCAAGAAGATCAGCTTGATGGCTCTGGCGCGCGAGGGGAAGGGTATTTTTTGTGAATAAAAAGTAGTTTTTCTGCACCTTTTAACCCGTGCTGTTTTCAGCGCCACAGGCCCAGCGGACCAAAAGTTTTTGCGCCGCTTTTTTCAAAAAGCGGCCACTTTCTTATATCCGAAAGGCCTGGGCTGGATAACCGCCTAAGCCGGCCCCCAACTGAATGCGACAATGCGGCCATCCTCTGCGATATACAGATGGTGGTTCGCCGCGAGCAGAGTTTCGAAATGCCGCACGCCGGGAATGGTGTCCGCGCTGGTGAAAAGTGGCGCGCCGGTATCGCCACGGAACGCATGCAGCCGGTCATCTCCTTGCGCGCCATCGACCCAGACGATGGGGTCGGCATGTCTATCTGTTATCGTAACGATTGGTGCGCCGCGCCCCTGCAGTGGCGCGCACCACAAGGGCCTGACCTCCGTGGCGGAAACGGTGAGTGCTGCAAGACCGCCCGAGAACGTGCCGTCCGGGCAGAGCGCGCCGCGCGCCTGGAACACCACCGTTTCGTTTGCCCCATCCGGAAATGAAGCGGGGGCAGTTATGATCGCCGAATTCGCGACATGCCGCCGCGCGATCTGGCCGTTGACGCCGCCAAGACTGTCCCGGTCCAGCAAATAGGCGTCACCGTCCTTGCCCAGCGCCAACAGGCGTCGCGCTCCGCCGGGCAGATCGAACGGCAGTGGTGCGACCCCGCTGATATCGAGGTCCTCGTCATCCAGTGTCTTCCAGTTTCCGGGCACGAAAAACGCATGGGGATCGGTGGTACGCGTCAGATCGGCTGAGAGGCGGAACACCCCCTCGCCATCCGCCCAGGCAGCGCCGGTATCCGTATTGCCGGTCGCGAAAAATAATACCCCGTCAGCCTCGCTGATGCCGCCCGGCGCCCAGATGCCGCCTTTGCTGCCGCGCGTGACCCAGGAGGCGAGCACATGCGGCGGATCCGTCGCCAGGCCGAGAACCGTGCCGTGATAATCCCCGCAATCGCCGAATTGGCCGCCATAAGCGACGAACAGGCGATGCCCGAGCAAAGCGAGCGCCCCGCGCTGGTTCTGCAACGCCGGATTGAAATTTCCGCGCAAGGCCTGCTGCACGTTCACCGGCCAGCCGGGCAGGATCGACCCATCAGACAGATGCAGCCCGAAGACAAGATGCTGCGGCGTCCCGTTTTGTTCGACCATGGCGTCCAGATAGACAGCGTCCCGCGTGGCGTCGATGACCGGCGTACCGGTGATGCCGAGCGGGTCGATATCCCCGCAGGGGAGCTGCGCAAGAGGCACGGGCTTTCCCAGCTGCGTGCGCCACACCGTTTGGCCGGTATCGGCATCCAGCGCGTCCACCTCGTCCGCCTCGGTGGCGACGATCAGCAAGCCATTGGCCGAGCCCGGGGGACGCCAATATAAAGGCTGTGCATAAACAGCGCCACCCACCGCGCCGTGAAACCCCTTATCGAGATGCAAGGATGACGCCGCGCGCCAGGATAATCCCGGTGCGGTGAAAATACCGTCCCGCGCGGGATCGTTGTGGTAGGAGGTGACACTCGCGGCAGCCAAAGCCGGCAATATCCCGGCCAGTATGGCAGCCTGTACCGGGATCATACGAAGATGCATCGCGCGCTCCTGTCAGCTGTACACACGGGCAATTCGGTCATCTCGCTTTTTCGACCCGTGCCCCCTCATAGACTTCCGGCAACGCCTCAAGCGCATTGCCCGGCAGGCGGAGGAGCAGCATCAGAACGCCAGCCAGGACACTGAAAATCGCCAGAATGGTGAAGGCGATGGTGAAAGATCCCGTCTCGCCCTTCACCCAACCGACCAAGGTCGGCCCGATGAAGCCGCCAAAGAGATTGCCGATTCCACCGACGAAGGAGATCGCCGGAATTGCCATGTCCCGCGGCAGGGTCTCTGTGATGAAGGTGAAGAAGAGCGGCAGATACGTAAAGAGGAACAACCCCATGAGGGTGAACGTACCGATCTCAAGCGCGATCGAAGCACGGCCAAAATAGACACCGACCCACATCAATATGCCGATCGCAATCATCGGCAAGCCCGCATGGTATCGACGCTCGCGGTTTCGATCCGAGCTGCGCGAGATCGTGATCACCCCGATTGTGCTCGCGGCATAGGGAAGTGCTGCCAGCAGCCCGACACGGCCGATATCGAGCTGGCTCGCAGCCTTGATCACGCTCGGGAGCCAGAGACCAAAGCCATAGGTGCTGATATTGATGAGCGCGAAGGCAGCGGCCAGCAGCCACACATTCGGCTCGCGCAGAATATCGCGCCACTGTCCGCGATGGTGGCTGCGCAGTTCCGCCTGTTCCGCCTCCAGCGCACGCGAAAGTGCGGTGCGCTCCACGGCGTCAAGCCAGGGCGCGTCTTCCAGCGTGCGCGGCACCGTCCGCACCCAGATGAAGGCCCAGGCCCATGCCGGCAGCCCTTCGAGCACAAACATGAGATGCCAGGTCGCATGGCTCAGTATCAGCCCCGATACCGGGCCCGCGATCATCGCACCAATCGGCATGCAGAGATTCCATAACCCGAACGCGCGCGCGCGTTCGGGGGCGACGAACCACTGTGCCAGCAGCATGGAAACCGAGGTGAATATTGGCCCCTCCGCGGCACCAAGCAGGAACCGCATCACCAGCAGCTCGCGGAAGTTCTGGACCAGGCCGGCGCCCATTGCGAAGGCACCCCATGCGATCAGGGTGCCGAGAATCACCCGGCGTGCGCCAAACCGCGGGGCAAGCCAGCCCGCTGCAAGAAACGTGATCAGATAGCCCCAGAAAAAGATGCCGCCGGCGAGCCCGGCCTGTGTCGGCGAGAGATGCAGGTCGCGCGACATGCCCGGAAGAGCGACACCAATATTAACGCGGTCAAAATAGGCGATGGTGTAGACAAGGAACACCACGGGTATGAGGCGCACCCAGCGTACACGGCTATCGAGCGGCGAGAGTTTTTCGGACATTTCACACTTCCTCCGCGCGGTGATGATGGTCCTGCCGCACCGTTCCATCGGTGATCATTTTTCGTTTCCTCCAAGCGTTCTTCCGGTTGGATCCCGCGTTGGCGTTGAAGCGTTGGTTTTTGTTTCGAGACATACCGTTGCAGGCCGCAATAGCGTAATTCAAAAAAATGTTAGAAATATCGTGGCAATGATAGCGCTGTCATTCCACAAAAGTCTATAATTTTCTGGTTTGGCGCCATGCGAGAAGTTTCGTTCTTCGGGCGGCATTGTCACGTCACGGCGGGCGGCATTTCTGGTCGACCTGGAGCAGGTACTGCCGTGGCAGGGCGTGTGGTTGGATGTTAGTCGATGGCGCCTGCTACCGGTTACGTCTTCGCCGCTTCGATGGCGTGGCGCACCCATGCGAGGCGGGCGGCGGGAATCAGGCCGTAATTGTAGAAATTGATACGCTCGGCGCCGGCTTGCACTGCCGCCATGACACGGGCTGCAACGTCCGCGGCCCCGGACATCTCGGGATAAAACAGGCGAAACCCGGTGCCGAGAAATTTTGTCCCGATCCTGGACCGTGCGCCGGCCAGAAGTGCATGGATGCCTGTCGGTGTCATGTCGTAGCCGCAGACAATGGCGCCATCGCAAGCCTGTGCAGTCGCGCCGATATCGCAGCCGCCGCGCCAACCATCCTTGAGGTCGATCAGATGAATTTTAGTTTCGGGTGCGGCTTCCGAGCGGGTTTCGGCGACAAGGCTGGTAACAGGTTCAAAGCGCCATAGGAGGAAGTCATAAACCTCCGGATGGTTCCGAAACACATCGATACCTAAATCAGGAAACTCTGGCCAACGCGGTGCGGGGAACTCCCGCTCACAGGCATCGATGATCCAGCGCCGAACCGTTATTCGCGCCCGCTCGACATCGAGCCCCGCTGCCGTCGCGCGCGCCGTGCAAGCCGGACAGAAACACAGTGACAAAAGAAAATCGTCCTCGGCGGTCAGCCCGACGCCATCCTTCTCGTGGTGGAATCCGTGGACGAAGCCCATGAAACCAAGGCTTTCCAGCTCGATGGCATCGGGCCTGTACTGTTCTGAAAGATCCCGCACGAGCGTGCGGACATAGTGCCGTACATGCGGGTGCGACGGACAGAGATTGAAAATATTCGGATCATTGAAGGCATTGCGGGTTACCGCCCCGGGATGCAAAAGCCCGAGCCGCGTGTTATGAAGGCAAACCGTCCAGCACGAGACAGCAAGACCGCCTGCGTCACGCCGCCGGATGAGATCGGCCAACACGTCGTTACCATCCCGGACAATACGCGCGACCAGCGGTTGGATCGGCGCGTCCGCCCAGAGTGCCGGACGCGGTTCGAAATAGATGGTGCCGTCCTGCGGAAAATACGATTTTCGATATGGGCTCCGCGGCTGGAGGAAATGTCCAGCGTGATAGGAGATCGCGAGGCTGATCGTGGTGCAGCCGCATTCCTCCAGCTCTCCTACGACGCGATCGGCGGTTAGATCCTGAACATCCCAAGGATAAGTCCACATCGAAAACTGCATTACGTTTCCCTCACCAGCCATGCGCCAACGATCCCGGGTCTGGACGCTTCGTCATTATTCCCTAAGCCTGCCGTAAACCGCAACCAGACGCCAGTTTACGTGCCGATGCACCGGGCAGCGTGGTGCATGATCGGGTGAGGGCAGGGCGATGCAAGAACGATCGCAGAATTGCCGCTGCGGGCGATTGCGACCCTCCCAAACTTGTCAGTTTCACGTCAGCAACCCCTGCTATCCGAAGCAACGGTTCAATTGCTTCGTCGGAGTCAACGTGCATATCTGCTATCCATGTCGTGAGGTCTTTCTCTTCTTCCCAGCGGCCACAGCTCTGCAGGGGAGTCATTGAAATTGTTAACTTCACAAATGCGTGTCGCGATTGGATTGGCGTCTGTCCTTTTGACTCTTGGCGCCTTTACCGCGCCGGCCTTGGCGGTTGTGCACGCAAAAGCCACAAGCTCGAACGGTGCCGCGACCGTCGCCATTACAGGTACGATGACCGGTTATACCGACCGAGGATTGGCCCGGATGGTAAGTCCGTGCGTCGCCACGACAATCCCGTCGAGAACAATCGACACGCAAGTCAATCCGAACTGGCAAATACGAGTTCACTTCGCAAACGTCTATACGCCGCGTGCCAGTACGATGGTGACGGCGGAGTTGCTTTATGATGGTCACGTTAACGCGGTGCGACGGGACCAGGTGGTAGGGCTTGATTCTGCTCCATCAGCTGAAACTTGTCAGGTCGTATCTCGCTTGACGCAGGAGCTGTGGGAAACGGCCTCTACGACGCGCGTCTTGCGATAGGCGGCAAAGGCGATTGCGGTGCAGCCGTGGCCAACGTCATGAAGATCCGTTTGACCCCATCCGCTCGCATGCCAGCGATGCTGCGTGTACGTAGCTCAAGCGGAGGCGGTCGTACAAGTTCCAGGCGGAACATAGGCTTTCGACGCATCTTACCGCGCTGCTCCAGGCCGGCCGCTAAAATGTCACGATGCTCCTGACTCCGACGACGAGCTCATTCGACAAGTTGTGGCTCAAATTATTGGGATCGGGGATTCCCGCACCTGGATTTACAATATATTGTAGGTCTGGTTGCAGGGTTAGCCAAGGCTTGACCTGGGCTTGATATGTCAATTCTATCAACTCTTCGGTCCCCTGAGCGGTAACACCGGCGTCCCGATCCAAATCGGCCACTCGAGAACTCACCTTGGCCAAGCCAAAATCGATGCCGACTTGGTCATTGTCGCGGTGGGGGAAAGGAGCCGTGAGCGTGATGCCGCCGTTGAAGCTAAAGGCGATGAGGTTCTGATTGGAGGGCGCCCCCATAATGCGTCCGAAAACATTTAACGTCCGGGCTGCGTCAACTTTTGACTGCCAGATTGTTTGGTCGACCACGCCATAGAGGCTGTAATTGCCCTTATGCATGACCGGCTCCCCGTTGCTGTTCGGATTTGCAAGCGAGAGTCCGTCGGTGCCAAACTCCTGATCAGGAAAGAATGCGGTGTCATACCAGAAGCCGATCTTATAGGTCCCAGGTAGACCGGATGATTGCGAGCCATTCTGCACCATGTCCCCAACAGTCGGCTCGTTGGTCGTGTACTGCAGCTCGGCAATGAACAGCGCTCCGGTGTTGAGGTTAAATCTGGCGCCATTTCGATCAAGTGCCTGGGCGTCGTCATCGAAGCTGCCGCCTCCAGGGTTGTCGTCAAAGACACCCGCCAGAATGTTCGCGTTGTCAGATGGTTTGAAGCGTAGCCGTGCGCCAAGCGATGAAAGCGGGTACGCCGGTCCTCCGCCATAGAGATCATCCGACGGAATGAGTGGCCAACCAGCCATCGTATTGACGAATAAGCCGGAATACTGGCTGACGATGAATTCGTTGTCGATGCTTTGTTGGCCGATCTTTATGTCGGCCCGTGAATAATCAAACGCTTGATCGTACCAGATTTCCCAAAGTCTGGTAGCATCTTCAGCTTCATTTCCGTTCGCTGTCTGCAGGTTGTCAAGATAGGATGGGCTCAGCTCCTGGCCGTGAATTTGCAGCGCGCTGACATGAAATGTACCGCCCTGAAGGCCGAATGCTTCACCGGTATCGACATCCAGAGTGGAGGTCGTAACGCCCTGCAATGTCGCACCTTGCTTGACGCCACCTGCGACATTGCCGAGCAGATTTTCACTGTCGGTTATGCCCAGAGTGACACCATAATTCCCCAGGATCGTCCTAAGGCCGCCCATATTACCAAGGAGTCCTGTGTTGGCGCTTTGCGCCAATGCCGGCATAACGGCACCACCACTCAACACGGCCGTGAACGAAAGTGTTGCCAAACTTCTTTGCGGCCAAAATCGAGCGAATTTTTCCATCATGGAACGCCCGCGCGGTTCCGCAAGAGTATCAGCAATTTCAATTCGAAGTTTCATTTGAGTTTCCAAGATTTTTTGCGGCGAACCTGACTGGGGTGGGCGCTATGATTCAAACAATCTCTGACCGATATATTCGCCATTCTTTAAGCCGGGCGGGCAGGCGAATACCGCGCTTCCGACATGTGTCGTGAACTGATTGATCGCGTCGATCTTCGACATTTTATCGAAGAGCTTTATGAATCCGGTACGGGGGTCATTTTGATAAGCGACAAAGAACAGGCCGGAATCATATTCAATCCCTTGACGCCAAGGCGGCCAACGTTCGGCAGTGAAATTCGCACCGTCATTATAGGAGTAAGCGCGCCGCAACAGCTGAACACCACTGTTTGTCGCCGGGGCGGCGAGCCTTATGTGAGCCGTCTCCGGAATGACGAAATCACCGTCCGCATCAGTCGCTTGAAAATCCGGCGTGTCGAATTCGTGTTTGCCGCCAAGCGGAGCGCCAGAAAGTTTTTCTCGTCCGATGGTTTTTTCCTGGAACGCTATGCTCGTTCGATCCCAGTGCTCGAGTGCGATACGGATGCGTCTTGTCACCATGTAGCTGCCTTGTCGCATCCAGTCGGGGCCTTCAGCACCCGCCCAGACAACGTCATCGACAGCACCGGCGTCGGGATTTATTGTGCCATCTTTAAACCCCATCAGATTCCGGGGCGTACCTTTGATTTTATTGGCGCCAATGAAACCGCTCTGGACCCATTTCAGGGTGGTGGTGCCATAGGATAGGCGCGCCAATTGACGAACCGCGTGGAAGGCGACCTGAGGGTCGTTGGCGCAAGCCTGAATGCAGAGTGCGCCACCGCATTGTCCATCCACTAACTGGTCACCATTGAATCCTGGCAGCTCTGCCAGAGCTTCTGGACGACTGGCGTTGAGGCCATATCGGTCATGTCCATTGAGAGAGAATAAATCAGGTCCAAAGCCAAAGGTTAGCGTGAGTTGAGAGCGTCCTAACCCGATGGCTTCACCACTATCTAAACCAGGCTGATGTTCGTCCTGCTTGCCTGCGACCGCCGGTAGGCCCGCAGTCAGTCTGGCCGCTGCGGCCGTCCATGCTTGCAAGAGCTCAACCACATCGCTGCGCTTGTCGGTCGCTAAATCGAAGGATGCAAAATAAAGAGCGCTTTGCATCGGCGTGGTAATGCCACTCTGGTGGAGTCCGTAGAATGGTTCTCCTTCGTCGAGTTCCTGCTCAGGGCGCGATGGGACTGGCCGTGGGTTTGCCATAACCATGTGGGCCGTGGCGGTGCTCCCCACCAACCCACCAGCAGCGGCAAGAAAAATCCGCCGCGATGGCTTTGCGTCTTTCCCGCGGTCCGTACTCATTGGGCTTGCACAAGCGTGTTCACGTCGTCCTCCACATAATAGAAGCCTTTCCCATTGGGCTTCATAACAATCCCGAACAGATCACCGCTGCCCGGTGGTGTTTGCGCTTCGTCAGCGTCAGCCCATTGCGCGCCAAGTTGCGTGTGACTTGAAGGATCGATCTCAACCACTTGACCGTTCAACCCGTTAGCCACCAGAAGGTGACCGTTTGGCGTCATATCCATCGCCAGTGGTCTTTTGAGAAGGCCGTCCTTGGTCACGAGGATACCGGTGTTCGCACTGTCCGTCCGGGTCGCGGCATTTGGGATCTCCACAACACGGTTGCCGATGGCATCCGAGACATACAGCTCGCCGGTCTTGCCGAGGGTCAAGCCGGTCGGACCGATCAGGAAGACGCCGGCATCAGCCTGAGCACCGAAGCCGCTCCCGATGACCGTCTGGCTCGTGACTTGTGGCGGTTTCCCTGATGGGATTGCTAAAGCAAGCCGTAGCACGTTGGCCTTGTACTGAACGGCTTGGCCTGCCGCGCCAATGCCGAATCCAACATCGCTCATAAACAACGTCGCGGTATCCCCGTTGTCGATCAGCGCCATATTGCCCCAGGGGTCATCGATCTCAGGGCTGGTGATCGTATCTGCAACGCCACCCTCGGAATTGAGGACGAGCAGGCAACCAGCTCCCAAAGTTTTTGTTGTACCGTCAGTGCTGGGTGCGCTCCCGACGATCACCCAGCCTGATTTGAGCATCACCATCGCCGTGCTTAATCCGATTCCACCGGGGCAACCCGGCTGATTGTGCGGAATTTCGGCGAAAACGGTGGTTTGTCCGGTAGACGGACGATAATCCATAATTGTGCTGCCGGTTCCTTGAAGATTTTTGTTGTTATTGAAATTGTTGACCAAGACATCATTCTTTTGCACGGAACCAGAGGTCACGGGGGCGACCACCAGAGCGTAAGGATTCTGATCTCCGTTATCCGGGACCGTAGACGTCAGCAGATGATGCTTATGGACCGTCGCAAGGAACGCCGACGCATCGGCGGTTTGTGCGTGGGCGCCAGGAACGGCAGCGGCCAGCGCCAAACATGAGAGGGTCGTCATACTTAAAAGAATATTCCGCGTCATTTGTGTCTCTCCATCGGGACAAATTTGTTAGGGTGTATTGGAACCATAATACGGCGTGTCAGCATTTAAGGCTGAAACGGCGCGAGGTAGCGTCGTTGCGTTTAAGGTCGGGTAAGCCACAACGTCTCCCTCCACTTTTAACCACACCGTGGCGTCCGGCTTCGGCAAAATTTGGCTGAACACGCGAGCCGTGATGTCGGTGGCAAGGGATGTGTTCTGGAGACGAAGCGTCACGATCGCGTCGTGGCCATGAAAAACCACCGTCCCGACTATGGCTTCGGCCGCATCCACGCTCGGTTCATCTATGAGTTTGATCTGCTCCGGCCGGATCATCACCTCGACGGGGCCGTCCAGTCCAAGGTCACTCGCAGAAAGAGCGCCAAGTACGCAGTCGATTTTTCCATACCTTGCGATGCCCGGCAGAAACACCGCGTCACCGATAAAATTCGCGATTCCTGCGCTCTGCGGTTGCCTGTATAGATCTTCGGGTCTGCTCATCTGCGTCAAAACGCCTTGCTGCAAGACGCCGACGCGGCTGCCCATCGAGAGGGCTTCGGACTGGTCATGCGTGACCAGGATCGCCGTGGCGCCCGCGGCACGAATGGCGAGTGCCACGGCCTCTCTCGTTTCCGCTCGGAGGCCGGCGTCGAGCGCGGAGAAGGGCTCATCGAGGAGAACCAGTTTTGGGTTCGGTGCCAGCGCGCGGGCCAACGCCACGCGTTGCTGCTCACCTCCGGAGAGCGCCTGGGGCCCGCGATCCGCATAGGTAACGGGCAGATCGACGAGCGTGAGTAATTCACTGACCCGGTATCTGGACTTTCGCAGTTTCTTGCTCAGACCAAAGGTGATGTTGTCCGCAACCGAAAGATGGGGGAACAGCGCACCTTCCTGTGCGACATAGCCAATGCCGCGCTGCTCCGGACGCTTGAAGACGGTGTCAGATGCAACCACCTCGCGGTCGATTTCAATGTCGCCCGATTCGGCCCGCTCGAAACCGGCGATCAAACGCAACAGGGTCGTCTTCCCGCTGCCGGATGCGCCCAAAATGGCCACCAGATCGCCGGACTCGATTTGCAATGTCACGTCGCGGAGCACGATCGAGCTCCCAAAAGACTTCGTAAGATGCGAGATTTTTAACGCCGCCATCATACCGCACCAGCGGAGGTCTTGGGGGCAAACACGCTGGCCGTGCCAAAACGCCGGGCCAGCAGCCAGGACGCCGCCATGGACAGCACCGCCATGACCGCAGCAAAAGGTGCCGCCGCCGCGAACGCCACGGTTGATGTGTCCGCCCAGATCTGCGTTGCCAATGTTTGCGTGCCGATAGGCGCTAAAAGCAATGTTGCGGTTAGTTCAGTGAGCGTCGCGATGAACACCATGGCGAGTGCGGCTCCCAGTCCTGGTGCCGCCAGCGGCAAGGTTATTCGTAGCAGGACAGATAGCCGGCCCAAGCCCAGGGATCTTCCTGCTTCCTCGAGTTGTTTTTGTGCCTGCAACAAGGCGGCGCGCACGCTGACGAGCGCCAATGGCAGAAAGACGATGGCGTAGGCGACCAACAATAGAAATGTGCTTTGATAAAGCGGGCTGACACTGTGCACGGTCAATGAAATCAATGCCAAGGCCACGACAATTCCGGGAGCGCCTTGGGCAAGATAAGCGCAGCGTTCGAGCAACGTCGTTAACCAATTCTCGTATCGAGTCGCCAGAATGGCAAGTGGCAGTGCCAGAAAGAGTGTCAGTGCCGCACCGCCGCTCGCCAACCGCACGGATGCCCAGGTGGCCTGCGCCAGTGCCGATAGGGAATAGGGGGAGACAGTCGTCGCCGGATCGCTTGGCTGCGTAAGCCAGTAGCCGATCGTTCCGAGCGGTACGCCAACTGCGACGACGGCGAAGACAATAAACCCGATAAATGCCAGTGCCGCGCTGCCTCCGAGTTCATATTTGGCCGCCTCGCGCCGTACCCCACGGGCCAGCCTGCCATATTGCGCTTTACCACGCGCGAAATGCTCGCCGACAAGGCAGGCCAGGCAAAGCACGATCAGAATCATCGCCAAAAGTGCCGGCTCAGCACCGGAAAATCCGGCTCGATAGGCTGCATAGATCGCCGTGGTGAATGTTCTGAAGCGCAATAAGGCGAAGGCCCCGAATTCCACCAGGGTATTTAAGGCGACGAGCAGCATACCGCCGAGCAAGGCTGGCCGCAGCTGCGGTAGAACCACGCGCAGAAACACCGCGGTAACATTATTGCCAAGCACCCGGGCGGTCTCTTCCAGGGCCGGATCCATCTCCCGCAGCGCCGCCGCCACCGGCAGATAAACGAGGGGATAGTAGGACATCGTCACGACCAGCAAGGCGCCCCAGAACGTCTCCAATGCCGGGCTCAGCGATAGCCAAGCATAGCTTGTTATGAACGCGGGTATGGCTAACGGTATGACAGCCAGGACGGCGAAAAATTTTTTTCCAGGCAGGTCCGTCCGTTCCACGAGCCACGCGGCTGTCGTACCGATCACCGCACAGCACAGCGTCGTGCAAACGATCAGCAACAAGGAATTGAACAGTAACTCTCCCACTAACGGGCGCCACAGCAAGTCAACCGCTACGCTTATTCCGCCCCTGGCGGCGCTTACCGCCGTCACGCAGAACGGCAGCAGCACCAAAGCAGAGACAGCGAATCCTGCAGCCAAAAGTCCAAGCGGAGGGCGTTTTGGCGTTGCCTTGAGCAGGCCTGCGCGTAGGGAAGCGGTGAACATTTCAAATGAGCCCAGCCTGCTGGAGAAGTTGCCCCGCCTCCTGGTCATCGCCGAGCTGTGACACGGAGATCACGGGCGGTTGCAGGGATTTGAAAGGGGGCAATTTTTTGTTCGCCGACACACCAGGGCGGAGAGGATATTCATAGTCGATATTGCTTGCGCCCAACATTTCCTGAGCGGATGGGCTCACAAGAAATGCCAGGAATTTTTGCGCTTCTGCCTGATGACGGGAGGATTTGAGAATGGCGGCACCGGACACATTGATCAGGGCGCCGATATCGCCGTCGGAAAAATGATGAATTCGGCTAATGGTTTTGTCGGCCCCCAGCTCGGTTTCGAGTCGGTACCAATAATAATTATTGATGATGCCGGTGGCGACGCTGCCACGGTTGACCGCGGCGACCACGCCTTCGTCATCCTGGTAGATCGCCCCATTTTCTTTCAGTCCCTGGAGCCAGGCGAGGGCGGCGGGCTTGCCATATTGTTTGATGACGGCACTAACGAGGGGCAGGAAATCTGCATCGCTCGGGGCAATCCCGACTTTGCCCTTCCATTCCGGTTTGGCGAGATCGAGCAATGAAGGCGGCAAAGCGCTGGCATTGATCTCGTCTGGATTAAAGGCGAGGACGTTCTCCCGCGCCAGCACGCCAAGCCAATCGCCGTCCTGAGCATTGTATTGAGCGGGGATCTGCGAGAGCGTTCCTGGTGCGACAGGCGCCAATAATTGCTTCTCATCAAGCAGATTCAGTTCCGGCGAGTTTTCAGTAAAAAACACGTCTGCAGGAGACGCCGAGCCCTCCTGGATGATCTGGGAGGCGATATCCGGCCCTTCACCTTCGTGCACTCGTACTTTGATGCCCGTTTCTTTGGTGAAGGCCGCCACAAGCATGGCGTCAACCTGCGGGTGCTGGGCGCTATAGAGGGTCAATGTGTCGGGTTGTGCGCTGGCGCCCTGAAGGCCGAGGCCCAATGTGAACCCGATCGCGGCAAGGTAATGAATATTACGCGGCATGGTCGGTCAGTCCTCGTCCTAAATGCGAATAAGAATTATTCTCAATTAGAACGGGTGTATCCGGACTAAATTGGTCCTGTCAATACGGAATAGCAACGCGGCTATGCTGCCCACATCCCACCAGGGCTGCGTCCGCTTTGGAGCAGCAGAACTGCTTGGCTGAACGGCGATAAGGGACGCTAAGCCACCGTGCCAGCTGGCTCATTGGCGAACGTCAGGTAATCCCGACAGCGGTTAGGCTCCCGTTTCGTTTGCCCTATGCACCAGCAGCCATTTTGCAGCGATCAAATCGAATAACGACCTGACCGCTTTCCCGGGAGAATATTTCGCACTTCCTACCCTGAGCCTGCAGATCGAGAGCAGCCGTCGTTGCTTCAGTAAGGCTTAAAAAAAAGATTCCGAACGTTTTACCGTCCACGCGAATGCAAAATTCTGAGTAACCGGCAGCGTCTGGCGAATGCGCCGCCTTAAATGCTTTCTTCAAGTTAATTACCCAAACGTATCCAGGACATAAATTAACGGTAATCTATGCCGAAGCGGCAATGATACGTCAAGACTCATAACAATCTAAGGTAGCATTGGTCGGAAAACCTGATAAATCGGCTTCTGCTGGCGGACCTGTGAACGCGCCGGCAGGTGAGCGGGGGTGTCCGGCGCCTTGGTGTGTTCCCTACCTCGACGCCGCTCCAGGCTGCGATGCGCGGAGCCGAAAGTCGATTACCGACAGGATGGCTCGTTGCATCCGTGTCACACGGATTTCAGTCCATCACCGTCCGGTTTTGTTCGCCCCAGCGCCAAGGATATCGATAAGGGAATTTTCCCAAATCGCCTCGTAAGTCATTGAAAATTAAGAATTTTTGGCGGAGAGACAGGGATTCGAACCCTGGGTACGCTTTCACGCACACACGCTTTCCAAGCGTGCGCCTTAAGCCGCTCGGCCATCTCTCCGGCACGGGAACGGTCCGGTTGGCGCAGTCGCGCCCCTTTGGAAACCGTGCCCTTAAACGAGCTGGAGCCGGGAAACCGGCTCCGGGGCCTCCTTAGCCCAAATCGGTGGCGCTGCTCAAGGGCAGGGAGCCTCCGGAGACAAAAAGATTATACGTCCATTTTCAGCGCGGCGAGGAAGGCGCTCTGTGGGATTTCCACCTTGCCGAACTGGCGCATGCGTTTTTTGCCCTCTTTCTGCTTCTCCAGCAGCTTGCGCTTGCGCGAGATGTCGCCGCCATAGCATTTGGCGGTGACGTCCTTGGAGAGGGCGGAAATGGTCTCGCGGGCCACCACGCGGCTGCCGATCGCGGCCTGGATGGCGATCTTGAACAGCTGCTTGGGGATCAGCTCTTTCAGCTTGGCGCAGATCGCGCGGCCACGGCTTTCCGCCGCCGCGCGATGGGCGATGAAAGAGAGCGCGTCCACCGGCTCCAGGTTCACCAGGATGGAGATTTTCACCAGGTCCGCCTCGGCATAATCCTCGATCTGGTAATCGAAGCTGGCATAGCCGCGGCTGATGGATTTCAGCCGGTCGTAAAAATCGAAGACCACCTCGTTCAGCGGCAGGCGGTAAACCGCCATCGCCCGGTTGCCGACATAGGTAAGGTCGACCTGCTGGCCGCGGCGTTCGGTGCACAGGGTCAGCACCGCGCCGAGATAATCGTCGGGCACCATGATGGTGGCGCGGATCCAGGGCTCCTCGATATGATCGATGATGCTGCCATCCGGCATGTCCGACGGGTTGTGCAGCAGCTCCATCTCGCCGTTGGTGCGGAAAATTTTGTAGACGACCGAGGGCGCGGTGGCGATCAGGTTGAGGTCGAA
Organism: Acidocella sp.; assembly: GCF_036489515.1. Classification (GTDB taxonomy): domain Bacteria; phylum Pseudomonadota; class Alphaproteobacteria; order Acetobacterales; family Acetobacteraceae; genus Acidocella. The sequence goes on along the minus strand of NZ_DASXFO010000098.1, from coordinate 23,272 downwards.
TTCTCGGCTGAGCCGCTCCTGGATGATCTCTAGGTGCAACAGGCCGAGAAACCCGCAGCGGAAGCCGAAGCCGAGCGCCGCCGACGTCTCCGCTTCATAATGGAAGCTGGCATCGTTCAGCCGCAGCTTGGCCAGGGAGTCGCGCAGCTTCTCGAAATCATCGGCATCGACCGGATACAGCCCGCACCACACCACCGGAACCGAGGGCTTGAAGCCGGGCAGCGCCTCGGCCACCGGGTGCCGGTCGTCGGTGATGGTGTCGCCGACATTGCAGTCCGCGACGGTCTTGATGGCGGCGGTGATGTAGCCCATCTCGCCGGGCCCCAGCGCCTCCACGGCGCGCATCTTCGGGGTGAAGACGCCGAGCTGCTCGACCGGGTGCACCGCGCCGGTCGACATCATGCGGATTTTCTGGCCGCGCCGCAGGATGCCGTTTTTAATGCGGACGAGAATCACGACGCCAAGGTACTGGTCATACCAGCTATCGATCAGAAGCGCTGAGAGTTCGGCTGCGGCGTCACCTTTCGGCGACGGCAGCCGGGTCACCAGCGCCTCCAGCACGCCTTCGATGTTGATCCCGGTTTTCGCGGAAATCTCCACCGCGTCCGAGGCGTCGATGCCGATCACGTCCTCGATCTGCTGTTTGACGCGCGGCACGTCGGCGGCCGGCAGGTCGATCTTGTTGAGCACCGGCACGATCTCGTGCCGGGCGTCGATCGCCTGGTACACATTCGCCAGCGTCTGCGCCTCCACGCCCTGGGAGGCGTCGACCACCAGCAGCGAGCCCTCGCAGGCGGCGAGCGAGCGGCTCACCTCATAGGCAAAGTCCACATGGCCGGGCGTGTCCATCAGGTTCAGCGTATAAGTCTTGCCATCCTTGGCCGGATAGGCGAGGCGCACGGTCTGCGCCTTGATGGTGATGCCGCGCTCTTTCTCGATGTCCATGTTGTCGAGAACCTGTTCGGTCATCTCGCGCGCCGTGAGGCCGCCGCAATATTGGATCAACCGGTCGGCTAGGGTGGATTTCCCGTGGTCGATATGGGCGATGATGGAGAAATTGCGGATCAGGTCGATGGGCGTTTCGGTCATGGACGAGACATACGCAGAAACGGCCAAAAGGTGAACAGGCGAGAGAGGAAGCGGCCGCTTTTCGAGTAAAAGCGGCGCAAAAACTTTTATTAATGCTGGGTCATGGGCGTTGTCGCCGACATCGCCCATGGCCCAGATTAATAAAGTTTTTTTGCTTCTTTTTGTTCACAAAAAGAAGCCTTCCCTTTGCTTTCCTTGAGCAAGCCAAAGGGGCGGCGCTAGGGCCGCCCCTTTGCAGAGAGCGTGGGGTGCGCGTTAATGGACGAGGCTGGGCACCATGTCGTTCTGGATGATCGCCGCGGCGGCCAGGGTGGCGTCGGAGGCCAGCGCCATGGGCGTGCCGTCGGCGGCATGGATCGCGAAAGCTGGCCCGCTCTCGGTCATCACGGGTTTGACGAAGGCGATCTCTTCCATGCCAAGGGTCGCCAGCTGGGCGGCGGTGATGTGATGAATGTCGATCACCGTGCCCGGGACGAAATTGGCGCTGCCATCATGCGTTTTCACGTTCATTGAAAATCCTTTCAGGCCAGATGCCACTTTAAAGCCAGTATCTGGCCATAGCGTGTCAAAATTGCGGACGCTTGATCGTTCAGCCTTCGGAGGTCTGTGACTCTCCATCCACCATGCGAGTCGGCGCCACAGAAGTTTTCGCCTGGCCGCGCGAGATCGGGATGGTTTTCACCACCGGCTGGGGCACCGGCCGGACCAGATCGACGTGCAGCAAGCCGTTATCAAGCCACGCGCCTTTCACCTCGATTCCCTCGGCGATCACAAAGGCGCGCTGGAACTGCCTGGCGGCAATCCCGCGATGCAGGAACACGCGTCCGTGCCCGTCATCAGTCTGGCGACCCCGGATTACCAACTGATTATCCTCCAGGGTAATCTGCAGGTCGTCCATCGTGAATCCCGCCACCGCCAGGGTGATACGCAGCGAGACGGGGCTGAGTTGCTCGATATTGTACGGCGGGTACCCGTCCGACGAGTTTTTCGCGGCGCGTTCGATCATCTGTTCGAGATGGTCGAAGCCCAGAAACAAAGGCGGGGTAAAAACGCGTGTATTCATCTCTTTCAGGCTCCCCCAGTGTGAGCGAAGCAGGTCATGGACCCCGAAGGCATCCACGACAGAGATTGTCATAAACACCTGGCAATGCAAGCCCTAATGCCCTGATACATAGCAGGTTTCCGCCCAGTGTGGCGTTGCGGCATCGGCGGCATGGCAGGGTTTCGGGGCACGCAATGACCAGGTGGCAACCTGGAGCTGAGCGGCGCGGGCCGGAATTTCATCCGCCCCGGTTTTCCTTGTGGTAAATTCGCTCTAGAGGCGTGGCATGTCAGTTGCAGAAACCGAAACGCCGTTGTTGCCCATCCACATTGTGCCGGATCCGGTGTTGCGCAAGGTCGCGCGCGCCGTCACGCCGGCGGACATGGAGGAGGTGCGGGGGCTGATCCCGGCGATGTTCGCCACCATGTACGCGGCCCCCGGCATCGGCCTGGCGGCGCCGCAAGTCGGTCGCCTGCTCCGCCTGGTGGTCATCGATCTGGCGCCGGAAAAGGTGCTGGAGCCGATCGTGCTGATCAACCCCGAGATCATCGCCGCCTCGGACGAGACGGCCTCGCGCGAGGAAGGCTGTCTTTCGCTGCCCGAGCAATACGCCGAAGTGACCCGCCCGGCGCGGGTAGCAGTCCGCTATCTGGACGAGACCGGCGTCAAAAAAGAGATCGAGGGCGAGGGGCTGATGGCCGCCTGCCTGCAGCACGAGATCGACCATCTGAACGGTGTCCTGTTCGTCGATTACCTCTCGGCGCTAAAGCGCAACATGCTGCTCCGCAAGCTCGCCAAGGAGCAGAAGGACAAGGCGGCGCGCAAGTGAAGCTCGCTTTCATGGGCTCGCCGGATTTTTCGGTCCCGGCGCTTAAAGCGCTGGTCGCGGCGGGGCATGAGGTGGCGGTGGTGTATGCGCAGCCACCCAAGCCGGCGCATCGTGGCCAGAAGGAGACGCCTTGCCCGGTGCACCAGGCGGCGCTGGAGCTGGGGCTTCCCGTGCGCACGCCGCGCCGGCTGCGCAAAAACGAGGAGGAGGCAGCCTTCTTGCGCAGCCTTGATCTCGATGCGGCGGTGGTCGCTGCCTACGGTCTGATCCTGCCCGCCGAAATCCTCCAAGCGCCGCGACGCGGCTGTTTCAACATCCACGCCAGCCTGCTGCCGCGCTGGCGCGGTGCGGCGCCGATCCAGGCGGCGATCCTGGCCGGCGACGCTGAGACAGGCATCACCATCATGCAGATGGATGAGGGGCTGGACACCGGCGCCATGCTTCTGCGCGAGGCGACGCCGATCGGGCCGAGGGATACGGCCGCCGATCTGCACGACCGGCTCGCCGCCATCGGCGGTCGCCTGGTGTTGCAAGCGCTGGACAAGATGCCGGCCCCCGTGGCGCAGGACGAGGCGCTTTCCACCTACGCGCCGAAACTGTCCCGTGAGGATGCAAGGCTCAATTTCACGAGGCCGGCCGCGGAACTGGAACGGCAGATCCGCGCCTTCACGCCCTGGCCGGGCTCCTTGGCCTTGCTCGGCGACATGGTGCTGAAATTTCTCGCCGCCGAGGTGGTGCCGGGGAACGCCGAGGCGGTTCCCGGAGACATTCTGGACGACAAGCTCACCATCGCCTGTGGCGAGGGCGCGCTGCGGCCGACCAAAATCCAGCGCGCCGGCAAGGCGGCGATGAGCGCGCAGGATTTTCTGCGCGGCTTTTCGCTCCCCGCCGGCGCCCGCTTCTTTTGATGGCCGAACCGCAGCTGATCACCTGGGCTCTGGAAGTGGAGTATGACGGCACCAGCTTCATGGGCTGGCAGCGCCAGAAGCACGGCCTCGCCATCCAGCAGGTCGTCGAGGAGGCTGCCGCCAAAATCTGCGGCGAAACCATGCCGCAGGCCACCGCGTCCGGCCGCACCGATGCCGGGGTGCATGCGCTGGGGCAGGTTGTGCAGATCGACCTGCCGGATTTCCCGCCGCACCGCATCCGCGAGGCGCTGAACTATCACATGAAGCCGCATCCGGTGGTGGTGCTGCGCGCCGGCCTCGCGCCGGCGGGGTGGAATGCGCGGTTTTCCGCCATTTCCCGAACTTACCGCTACGTGATTTCCAACCGCGCGGCGTTTCCCGCCGTCGAGGCCGGACGCGTCTGGCACGTGAAACAGCGTCTCGACGAGGCGGCGATGCAGCGCGCCGCCAACCTGCTGCTCGGCCACCACGATTTCTCCTCCTTCCGCGCTTCCGCCTGTCAGGCGAAGTCGCCGATGCGCACGCTCGATGAACTGACCATCACGCGGCAGGAGGAGCGGCTGATCGTGCACGCCAAGGCACGCAGCTTTTTGCATCATCAGGTGCGCAACATGGTCGGCTCGCTGAAGATGGTGGGGGAGGGCAGATGGCCCGAATCTCGCGTAGGCGACGTGCTGGAGGCGAAAAACCGCGCCGTGGCCGGCCCGACCGCGCCACCCGAGGGGCTGTATCTGGTCAGCATCGGTTACGAGACAGACCTTCTTTTAACTTGACCCTCCATAGTTTCGGGCCGAACATTGTCAGGATAACTGACCATCAAAGCTAAGGAAGGACTACTTTTTGTGAACAAAAAGTAGCAAAAAAACTTTATTAATCTGGGCCATGGGCGTTGTCGCTGTCGCAACCTCAGGCCCAGCATAACAAAAGTTTTTGCGCCGCTTTTTTTAAAAAGCGGCTACTTTCTTCACTATAAAAATCAGGAGGAAATCAAAAAATGAACGTGACGACGAGGATCGCCCCCGCGGGGATGGATGAGGCCGAGTGGAATGTCCGCTGTGACCTTGCGGCTCTGTACCGCCTGATGGCGCATTACCGCATGACGGATTTCATCTACACCCATATCAGCGCCCGGCTCCCGGGACCCGAAAATCATTTCTTGATCAACCAGTACGGCGTGCTGTTCGAGGATATGCGGGCGTCGGGCCTGGTGAAGATCGACCTTGACGGCAACATCGTGAACCAGGACGCGCAAAGCGCGAAAAACGTCAACCAGGCGGGCTTCACCATCCATTCCGCGATCCATTCCGCCCGGCACGATCTGCGCTTCGTCATCCACACCCATACCGCCGCTGGCATGGCCGTGGCCGCGCAGGAGCAGGGGCTGCTGCCGATCTCGCAGCATTCGATGAAATTTTATGGCAAGCTCTCCTACCATAAATACGAGGGCATCGCGCTGGATGAGGAGGAGTGCCCGCGCCTGGTCGCGGATCTCGGCCCCACCAACAAGGCGATGATTCTCGTCAATCACGGCCTGCTGGTCGGCGGCACCAACGCCGCGGATGCGTTCCTGGAAATTTATTACCTGGAGCGGTCCTGCCAGGCGCAGGTGGCGGCGCTGTCTGGGGGCGCGAAACTGAACATCCCCTCCGAAGAGGTCTGCCGTCACACCGCCGCGCAGTTCCAGCGGCCGGAGCCGCAGCGCAGCGCGCATCTGGAAATGGTCTGGGACGCCGCCTGCCGGCAGATCGAACACGCGCCGATCGATTATCGCAGCTGAAGGCAAGGCTACTTTTTGTGAACAAAAAGTAGCAAAAAAACTTTATTAATCTGGGCCATGGGCGTCGTCAGGGACAACGCCCATGGCCCAGATTAACCAAAAGTTTTTGCGCCGCTTTTTTCAAAAAGCGGCTGCTTTCTTTCCTCTCTCACGGGCTTGATCGAGACCGGAATCGGGGCGACTCTGGGCTGCCTGCCAGGAGTCGCCCATGCCGCACCAGAATTTCGTTCATCTTCGGGTCCACTCCGCCTACTCGCTCTCCGAGGGGGCGATCAAACCGGACAAGATTGCCTCTCTGGCGCGCGAGCTCGGCATGCCGGCGGTAGCGATCACCGACACGTCCAACATGTTCGGCGCGCTGGAATTCTCGCAATATTGCACCAAGGAGGGGGTGCAGCCGATCATCGGCTGCCAGCTCGGCTTGGCGCGGCCGGGGCTGAACCTGGCGCCGGACCCGGTGGTGCTGTTGGCGCAGAACGCGGCGGGGTTCGCCAATCTGCAAAAGCTCTCGTCGGCGAGTTTCCTGCAGGGCGACGCCGTGTCCAAGCCGCAAATTCCGCTTAACACCTTGTTCGACCATGCCGAAGGGCTGTTCCTGCTCACCGGCGGCCCGTCCGGGCCGATCGGCCGGCTGCTCGCCGAGGGCCTGTTCGACGAGGCTGACAAGTATCTGGCCCAGCTCGCCGAGGGCTTTCCCGACCGCATCGCCATGGAGTTGCAGCGCCACGGCGAGAGACTGGAGCGCGCCATCGAGCCCGGCATGATCACGCTGGCCGACGCGCGCGCCATTCCCCTGGTCGCCACCAACGAGGCGTTTTTCGCCAAGTCCTCGATGCACGAGGCGCATGACGCGCTGCTCTGCATCGCCGAGGGCAGGGTGCTGGCGGAGCAAGAGCGCCGGCGCGTCACCGTCGAGCACTGGTTCAAGCCGGCCGATACCATGCGGGAATTGTTCGCCGACCTGCCGGAAGCCTGCGACAACACGCTCGCCATCGCCCGCTCCTGCGCGGTGATGGCCGAGGCGCGCAAGCCGCTGCTGCCGATCTGCCCGAAGGTGCGCCCCGGCGCCACCGAGGCGGAGACGGTGCAGGCCATGGCCGAGGAAGGCCTGCGCGCGCGGCTGGCGACGGAGGGCCTCCAGGAGGCCGAGCAGGAGCCCTATTGGAAGCGGCTGGAATTCGAGCTCAGCATCATCATCCAGATGGGCTTTCCGGGCTACTTCCTGATCGTGGCGGACTTCATCCAATGGGCCAAGGACCATAGCATTCCGGTCGGGCCCGGGCGCGGGTCGGGCGCGGGTTCGCTGGTCGCCTGGGCGCTGCGCATCACCGACCTCAACCCGCTGCGCTACGGGCTGCTATTCGAGCGCTTCCTGAACCCTGAGCGCGTGTCGATGCCGGACTTCGACATCGATTTCTGCCAGGAACGGCGCGACGAGGTGATCAACTACGTCCTCAACGAATACGGCGCCGAGCGCGTCGCGCAGATCATCACCTTCGGTAAATTGCAGGCGCGCGCCGCGGTGCGCGACGTCGGTCGCGTGCTTGGGCTGCCCTACGGCCAGGTGAACAAGGTCGCGGAGTTGATCCCCAACAACCCGGCCAAGCCGGTGACGCTGCAGCAGGCGATCGACGGCGAGATCAAGCTGCGCGAGTTGCGCGATTCCGATGAGGGGCTGGCGCGGCTGATGGAAATCGCGCTGCAGCTGGAGGGGCTGTATCGCCACGCCAGCACGCACGCCGCCGGCGTAGTGATCGGCGACCGCCCGCTCGACCAGCTGGTGCCGCTCTACAAGGATCCGCGTTCAGATCTGCTGGTGACGCAGTTCTCGATGAAATATGTCGAGCAGGCGGGGCTGGTGAAATTCGACTTCCTCGGCCTCACCACGCTCACCATCATCGACCGGGCGCTCGGCTTCCTGCGCGATCAGGGCATCGAGCTGGATATTTCGAAAATCCCGCTGGACGACAAGAAAACCTACGAGATGATCGCGCGCGGCGACACCGGCGGCGTGTTCACCTTCGAAACCGCGATCTATCGCGGTGCGCTGCAGCAGTTGCGCCCCGACCGGTTCGAGGATCTGGTCGCCATCCAGGCGCTGAACCGCCCGGGGCCGATGGCCAACATTCCGGATTATTGCGCGCGTAAGCGGGGTGCTGCCTGGAGCGCGCCCGATAAGGCGATCCACGAGATTCTCGAGGAAACCTACGGCATCATCATCTATCAGGAACAGGTGATGCAGATCGCCCAGGTGATGGCGGGCTACACGCTCGCCGGCGCCGACCTGCTGCGCCGCGCCATGGGCAAGAAGATCCGCGCGGAGATGGATGCGCAGCGCAAGATCTTTTTGGACGGTGCGCTGAAGCTTGGCCATACGGAAGAAAAGGCCAACGAGATTTTCGACCTGATGGCCAAGTTCGCCGACTATGGCTTCAACAAATCGCACGCGGCGGCTTACGCGCTGGTCTCGTACCAGACCGCTTACCTGCGCGCGAACCATCCCGTCGCCATGCTCGCCGCCTGCATGTCGCTTGCCATCACCAACACCGACAAGCTGCCGATCCTGCGCGGTGAAGCGACCCGCCTCGGTATCAAGGTGCTGCCGCCGGACGTGAACAAATCCGCCGCTGATTTCCAGCCGGAACGGCAGGAGGACGGCAGCTACGCCATCCGCTACGCACTGGGCGCGATCAAGCGCGTCGGCATCGCCGCGATGCAGGAGCTGGTGAAGGCGCGGGGCGACAAGAAGTTCAAGGATTTTGCGGATTTCGCCGCCAGGATCGACGCCAAGTCGCTCACCCGCGCGAATATCGAAATTTTGGCGAAAGCCGGTACGTTCGATTCTGTGGTTCCCAACCGCGCCCAAGCTTTCGCGTTGGCTGAAACGGTCATTCGTCTGGCGCAAACCCAGGCCGAGGAGCGCAGCTCCGGGCAGATCGGCCTGTTCGGCGGCGGTGCTGCGGAGCCGGTGCGCCTGCCCAACACGCCCGACTGGCCTGAGACCGACCGGCTCGCCAACGAGGCCGAGGCGGTCGGCTTTCACATCAGCGCGCACCCGCTCGACATGTACGCGCTGGCCTTGAAGCGCATCGGCGTGGTGTCCTCCACGCACATTGAGCGCCGCGCCCAGGCCGGCGCGACGCGCCTCAAGCTCGCCGGCACCATGGGCGCGAAAAAAGAGCGCATCACCCGCACCGGCAGCCGCATGGCCTGGATCATGCTCTCCGATATCGAGGGCAGCTTCGAGGTCACTTTGTTTTCCGAAGTTCTGGGACGCAGCCGGGAGCTTCTCGCAGAGGGCACGGCGTTGCTGGTGACCGCGGATGTGAAGATCGAGGGGGAGGCGCTGCGCATCACCGCCAGCGACGTGGTGCTGCTGGACGAGGCGGCGGCGAAGGCCGGGGCCTCGTTGCGCGTCTGGCTCGACCGCACCGAGGCGGTGCCGCATATCCGCGCGTTGCTCGAGCGCGAGGGCAGGGGCAAGGGACGCGTGACGCTGGTGCCGAAGACCGGGTTCGAGCGCAATCTCGACGTGGTGCTGCCCGGCGGCTTCAACGTCTCGCCGAAGCTGGCGCAGGCAATGAAAATGGTGCCGGGCGTGGAACGGGTCGAGGATGTTTAGAGAGAAAGGAAGACTACTTTTTGTGAACAAAAAGTAGCAAAAAAACTTTGTTAATTTGGGCTATGGGCTTTGTCGCCGACAACGCCCATAGCCCAGCATAAAAAAAGTTTTTGCGCCGCTTTTTTCAAAAAGCGGCTGCTTTCTTCTGGGGGATTTTCATGCGTGCCCTGCACCGCCGTGCCTTCCTTGCGTCCACCGCCGTCAGTCTCGTAGCGGCCCGCGCTAACGCAGCGCTGGCGCAAAGTTATATGACGCCGGTGCAAGACATCGCCGGCCAGGGGCCGCCGGTCGCCCCCGTACGTCCCGTCACCGAAACTTGCTACGGTGTAAAAATCACTGACCGCTACCGCTGGATGGAATCCGAAGACGCGGGATGGCAGAATTATGTGCGTGCGCAGGGCGCCTATACGGCTTCGGTGCTCGCAAAAATCCCCGGCCGGGACCGGATCGCCGCCGCCATCGCCCATGACAGCGGCGTGGTCGTCGCGGTGATCGCGATCCAGACCGGCGGGAGCAAAATCTTTTCCGAGGTGCGCCCGGCCGGTGCGAACACCTCAAAACTTTATGTGCGCGAGAGCCTGACGGGCCAGGATCGGCTGCTGCTCGATCCGGACCGCTATGCCCGGCCCGGCACGCATGACGCGCTTGACTGGTGGGCCTGCGCGCCGGATGGGGCGCATGTGGTATTCGGCATCTCGCTGGGCGGCGGCGAGCAATCGAGCTTGCATATCCTCGTCACCGCCACCGGGGCGCTGCTGCCGGAGGCCATCAGCCGCACCACCGACGCCAGCCCTTCCTGGCTGCCGGACAATTCCGGCCTCTTCTACAACCGCCTGCAGGACGTGCCGCGAACCAGCGTGCATTACGAGGAAGACAGCGTCTGCTGGTTCCACAAGCTCGGCACCGATCCCGCCAGCGATATCAAGGTGCTGGGCAAAGGCTTAAGCCCGTCCGTGCCGGTGCGGGATATCGACTTTCCTTCGGTCACCGCCACGCCAGGCTCGCCGCTCGTCATCGGCATGCTGGAGTCGGGCGTGCAGAACGAGCTGGGCCTTTACGCCGCCACGGCGGCCGACGCCGCTGCAGGCAAGCCAGCCTGGCGGACGATCTGCACCCCAGCGGACAACGTCACCGCCTTCGCCGTGCGGGGCGCGGACATTTACCTGCTCTCGCATCAGCACGCCTCGCGCTATCAAATCCTCAAAGTCAGCGCCGCCGCCCCCGCCGTGGCGCAGGCCGCGCTGGCGGTGCCGCAGAGCGCGGCGGTGATCCGCGGCATCCAGGCCGCGCGTGACGCGCTCTACATTCTCGACCTCGATGCCGGTCTCAGCGGGATGCGCCGCCTGGCGCCGGATGGCACGGTCACGAATATCAAGCTGCCTTTCGCCGGCTCCATCGACCAGGACTCCTTCTACGCCGATTCGCTTCAAGACGGCGCCTGGTTCCTGCTGCAGGGCTGGGTGCGCCCACCCGTCGCCTGCCACGTGGCGCCGAACGGCACGGTGACGCAGACCGACATCGCGCCGTCGCCGCCCTTGGATCTTTCGTCTTATACTTCGGAAGAAATTTTTGCCCCGGCGCGGGATGGGATCAGAATTCCGTTGTCGATCGTCTATCGCCAGGGGCTGAAGCGCGACGGCCAGGCGCCGCTGCTGCTGGAGGCCTACGGCGCCTATGGCATCACGCTGGACCCGGTGTTTCTCGCACGTTGGCTGCCGTTTCTCGATCTCGGTGGCGTGTTCGCGGTGGCGCATGTGCGCGGCGGCGGCGAGCGCGGAGAGGACTGGCATATGGCCGGCAAGACGCAGCAAAAATTCCACTCCTGGCAGGACATGATCGATTGCGCTTCGTTCCTGATCAGCGAGCGCTGGACCTCGCACCGGCGCTTGGCCGTGGTCGGCGGCTCGGCCGGCGGCATCACGGTCGGGCGGCTGCTCACCGAGCGGCCGGATCTGGCTTCAGTGGTGATCTCCGAGGTCGGCGTGTCGGACGCACTGCGCAGCGAGTTTTCGCCTAACGGCCCCCCGAACATCCCGGAATTCGGCAGCGTCACCACCGAGTCGGGCTTTCACGGCCTGCTGGCAATGGATGCGTATCAGCACGTGCATGACGGGGTTAAATATCCCTCCGTGCTGCTCACCACCGGGTTGAACGACCCGCGAGTCGCCCCCTGGGAGGCGACGAAAATGACCGCGCGGCTGCAGGCGGCGACGGCGTCGAACAACCCCGTGCTGCTGCGGGTCGAAGCGGATGCCGGGCACGGCATCGGGTCGACCCGCGCTCAACGCGATCGGGAGACCGCCGATCTGATCGCCTTTATTCTCTGGCGCACCGGCGATCCGCGGTTTCAGCCGTAAAAGAAAGCAGCCGCTTTTAAAAAAGCGGCGCAAAAATTTTTGTTACGCTGGGCCATGGGCTGGGTCGGCGACAAAGCCCATGGCCCAGCATAATAAAGTTTTTTTGCTTCTTTTTGTTCACAAAAAGAAGTCTTCCCTTGGCTTATGCCGGCGGCATGAAATTCTTCGACAAGGCGTGATAGAGCGGCTGTTTCATGACCAGCTTCGAGGCGCCGAAGCCGAGCACGGACGCTACCATCAGCGGGATCACGTTGCTGTCGTTGCCGGTCATTTCCAGGATGATCACGAACGCGGTCATCGGCGCCTGCACCACCCCGGCGAAATATCCCGCCATGCCGAGCACGGCGCCGAGGCTGACCGCCTTCATGCCAAAGCCCGCCAGCCAGTTCCCCAGCCCGGCGCCGACCGCGAGCGAGGGCGCGAAAATGCCCCCGGGAATGCCGGAGATGGCGGTCGCCAGATTGGCGACGAATTTGGCCGGCCAGACATACCAGGCGAGTGCATGACCGGCCACGGCGCTGTGCGCCTGTGCGTAGCCGGTGCCGAACGTGGCGCCCTGCGTGGCGATGCCGAGCAGCGCCACCAGCACGCCGCAGGCCAGCGGCAGCAGCAGTTTTCTCATCCGGCTTTGCCGGGCGAGCCAGGCCTGCGCGCGATTCGTGCCTTCCAGCAGGAGCCGGCCGAAGAGGCCGCCGAGCAGGCCGCCGGCCACACCGCAGAGCAGCACCAGTACCCAGTCCAACGTCGTGGTGACCGTAGCCGAGGTGGTGCCGAAATAGGTGTAGTTGCCGACCAGCGCCAGCGAGACCAGGCCGGAGATGATCACGGCATAGAGCACGAGGCCGTTGGTGCGCGCCTCGAAGGAGCGGCTCATTTCCTCGATCGCGAAGACGATCCCCGCCAACGGCGCGTTGAAGGCGGCGGCGATGCCGGCAGCGGAACCGGCGAGGATCAACCCGCGCTCATGCTGCAGGCCGCGCAGCCGCGCCACCTGAAGCATGAACGAGGCGCCGATCTGCACGGTTGGCCCCTCGCGCCCCACCGAGGCGCCGCAGAGCAGGCCGATGATCGTCAAGAAGATTTTTCCCAGCGCGATTTTCACCGACAGCAGCCGGTGCCGGTCGGCGCTGCGCTCGAAATGCCGCGCCGCGATCGCCTGCGGGATGCCGCTGCCCTGGGACCCGGGAAAAAATTCCCGCGCCATCCAGGCGCAGAGCACGAATCCGGCGGGGGTGAGGAGCAGCGGCAGGCCCCAGAAATGCTGGCTGCCGTGCAAAAACACGGCCTGCGCCCAGTTGGCGGCCTTGGTGAACAGCACGCTGGTCACGCCCACCAGCAAGGCGCCAACCCAAAAGACCAAGCGCCGCCGCCAGGTCCGGCGGGAGAGCCAGAGCGACCTCCGATTTAGTTTGTCTTCTATCACTTCCACCACTTGCCTCATGCCTCCAACGCCGCTAAAGACCGGGCCGGATTTGGGCACATAGCTCAGCGGTAGAGCACCACCTTGACATGGTGGGGGTCACAGGTTCAATCCCTGTTGTGCCCACCAAATCCATTAATCTTTTCAATTGGTTGTAATCGTGTCTTTAGAGGCACGATGAGGCCTTGTGGGCCGTCGGGGCGGGGCGCTCAGGCCATTGCGTTAGCCGTGCGCTGGTGCGTCGTTTTTCAGGCGCGAAACTTCTGCTGTCGTTGTTTTTAGTTTGGCCAATATTTAACAAAACAAAACGTCGTGTTAAAATTTTTTTGTTTTTTTGCCCGAAAAATCGTCACTTTGTAGACAATTTTTTCTTTCTGGGCGATACCGCCTCAACCGCCATTGGTGAAGGAACGCATCGAATATGACCATCCAACTAGGCCAGATCGCACCGGATTTCGAGCAGGAGTCCTCGCAGGGCAAAATCAGCCTGCATGAGTATCTCAGCTCGTCCTGGGGCATTCTGTTCAGCCATCCGAAGGACTTCACCCCGGTCTGCACCACCGAACTCGCCGAGGTCGCGCGGTTGAAGCCGGAATGGGACAAGCGCAACGTCAAGCCGCTCGGTCTCTCGGTCGATACCGGTGAGAATCATGTCGGCTGGGCCCGGGACATTGCGGAAACCCAAGGTGCCGAGCTGAACTTCCCGGTGCTGGCCGATGCCGACCGCAAGGTCTCCGGTCTGTATGGCATGGTGCATCCCGAGGCTGATCCGTCGGTCACGGTGCGTTCGGTGTTCGTGATCGACCCGGCGAAGAAGGTGCGTCTGATCCTCACCTATCCGCCTTCCGCCGGGCGCAATTTCCAGGAGGTTCTGCGCGTGGTGGACAGCCTGCAGCTGACCGACGCGCATAAGGTGGCGACGCCGGTGAACTGGCAGGATGGGCAGGACGTGATCATCGTGCCGTCGCTGTCCGACGAGGAGGCCAAGGCCCGTTTCCCCGAAGGCTTCAAGACGCTCAAGCCCTATCTGCGCATGGTGAAGCAGCCGAAATTGCCGCGCAGCGCCTGAAGGGAAGCAGCCGCTTTTTGAAAAAAGCGGCGCAAAAACTTTTGGCTATGCTGGGCCATGGGCGTTGTCGCAGACACAGCCCATGGCCCAGCATAGTAAAGTTTTTTTGCTACTTTTTGTTCACAAAAAGTAGCCTTTCTTTTTTGTTTACTGGCTGGCCCAGACGATGCGGTGCATCCAGGTGAGTTCTTCCGTCGCGAAGCGCAGCTCGGGATCTGCCGGGTTCAGGCCTGCGAGTTCGATGCGCGTGGCGGTTCGCCGCGCGAGACGTTTGGCCATCACGATGCCGCCTACGGCGCGCGCCACCACCCGGTCACCCACGCGCACCGGGGCGGCGGGTGACGCCAGGATGATGTCGCCCTCGCGATACACCGGCTCCAGGGAAGCGCCGGCGATACGCAGCGCGTAGGCATTGGCGTCGCTGGTGGCCGGCATTTCCGTCTGGTCCCAGCCGGCGCCGGCGGGGTAGCCGCCATCGTCGAAAAACCCGGCGCGGCCGGCCTGCGCCATGTCGATCAGCGGGAGTCTGGTCCGGCCACGCCGCTGCCGTCCCTCGGGCAGGGCGCGTGCGCCCATCACCAGGGCGGTAAAATCCTCCAGCCGCGCGCCGGTCGCCTGCAGCACCTTCGCCAGGCTCTCGGTGGAGGGCCAGCGGAATTTGCCCTCGCCCGTGCGCCGTTTGGAGAGGTTGAAACTGGTCGGATCGAGCCCCGCCTTGCGCGCCAAGCCCGAGGGCGAGAGCCCATGCTCGGCCGCCAGGGTGTCAATCGCCCGCCAGATATCGTCATGCCGCATTCGGTGCCGCCAGCCTTTGGTTAGAAAAAATAACTGTCACCGCCATGCAATCGCAAAAAAAGATGCAGATTTTTAACGGTTGTTCTTTTGTTCATGTGGCGCGAATATCAACCTTAAAGCGATCATAACGTCAGAGCAATGTGCGTTAAGCGGGAAGTTTCAGGCTTTCCGCTCAACGCACGCAAAGGCTCTCTAAGACTCAGCCTTCATAATGGTCGGCGACCAATCGGTCGAGTAGGCGCACGCCGAAGGCGCTGGCGCCTTTCGGTGTCACGGCCGAGTCCTTCGTGGCCCAGGCCATGCCGGCGATGTCCAGATGCGCCCAGGGCTTGCCGTCCACGAAACGCTGCAGAAACTGCGCGGCGGTGATGGAGCCGCCGGCCCGGCCGCCGCCGATATTCTGTACGTCGGCGATCGCGGATTTGAGGTTCTTGTCGTAGCGCTCGCCGAGCGGGGCCAGCGGCATGCGCCACACATCCTCGCCGGTCGCCTTGCCGGCGGCAAACAGCCGCTCCGCCAGCGCGTCGTCATTGCTGAACAGGCCGGCATATTCATGGCCGAGCCCGACGATGATGGCGCCGGTCAGCGTCGCCAGGTCGATCATGAATTTCGGGGCGAAGCGCTGTTGCGCGTAATACAGCACATCGGCCAGCACCAGCCGGCCTTCGGCGTCGGTATTCAAAACCTCGATGGTCTGGCCGGAATAGCTCGTCACCACGTCACCCGGGCGCATGGCGGTGCCGGAGGGCATGTTCTCCACCAGCCCGACCAGGCCGACCGCGTCCACCTTCGCCTTGCGCCCCGCGAGGGCCGCCATCAGCCCCACCACGGTGCCGGCGCCGGCCATGTCCCATTTCATGTCCTCCATGCCGCCGGCGGGCTTGATCGAGATGCCACCGGTGTCGAAGGTCACCCCCTTGCCGACGAACACCACCGGGTCCTTCGGCTTTTTGATCTTCTTGCCGTCGGCAGCCACGTTGCCGGAGGCGCCGAGCCACTGCATCACCACCATGCGCGGCGCGCGCGCGCTGCCCTGGGAGACGCTGAGGAGCGCGCCGAAGCCGAGTTTCTCGAGATCCTTTTGGTCGAAAACCTCGACCTTGACGCCGAGTTTCTTCAAGCCCTCGGCACGGTCCGCGAATTCCTCGGGGAACAAAATATTGGCGGGCTCGGTGACCAGGTCGCGGGTCAGTTCCACGCCCTGGGCCACGGCCATCACCGGCCCACAGGCGGCGCGCGCCGCCACCGCGTCGGCGGGCATGATCGTCAGCTTCGCGAGCTTCGGTGTCTCGTCGGCTTTCTGCGTGGTGCGGTATTTGTCGAACCGATAGGCCCGCAGCCGTGCACCCAGGGCGAGCGCCGCCGCCGCCGCGGCGTCCAGCGTCTCGGCCAGCACCGTCGCTTCGGTCTCCTTCGACAGGGCAGCGGCGATGGCGCCGCCGAGCCTCTCCGCGCCGCGCGCGGCAAAAGCCTCTTCGCTGCCGGTGCCGATGAGCAGCACCCGCTTCAGCGCGGCGCTCGGCGCCAGGAGATTGGCCTGCTGGTCCTTCTTGCCGGTGAAGTCAGCGGCGGCGATGGCCCGCTTCAGCGCGCCGGACAGTGCCTTGTCCAGAGCCGCCGCCTGGCCGGTCAGTGCTGCGCCCTCGGCCAGCGGCACCACCACCACGCCGGATTTTTGCGCCACGGCCTTCGCAAACGCGATCTCGAGCATTCCTAACCCCTGTCATGAAACTGCCAATAACCATAACATTACGGCGCCGCTTGGCCAGTGCGGAACATGCGTCTAAACCAAGGATCATGGACGATTCCGCGCTTCTTGACCTCGCTGTTACCCTCGTCGAGCAGGCCGCCGCCGCCATCATGCAAGTGCGCGCGGCGGGGTTTTCGGTTTCCGCCAAGGCGGACGACACCCCGGTCACCATCGCCGACATGCAGGCCGAGGCGATCATCACCGCCGGGCTGCGCGCGGCCAGGCCCGATATTCCGGTGATCGCCGAGGAGGAGGTGGCCGCCGGCCATGTCACCGCTTTGGCGACGCAATACTGGCTGGTGGACCCGCTCGACGGCACGCGTGAATTCGCGGCCGGGCGGCAGGAGTTCGCGGTGAATATCGGGCTGATCCGCGACGGCGTGGCGGTGCTCGGCGCCGTCGCCTCGCCGGCTCTGCATGAGGTGCATTATGGCGCGCTGGGGCAGGGGGCCTTTCGCCGCCGGCACGGCGAGACGGTGCGTATTTTTGCCCGCAAGGCGCCGCCGGAAGGGCTGACAGTCATGGCCTCGCGCCATTACGCCGACGACCCGGCGCTGGCGGCACTGCTGGCGCGGTACAGGATCGCCTCGTTGACCAATATCGGCTCGGCCCTGAAATTCCTGCGGGTCGCCGATGGGGTGGCGGATTTCTATCCCCGCCTCGGCCGCACCATGGAATGGGACACCGCCGCCCCTCAGGCGGTGCTCGAGGCGGCCGGCGGGTGCGTGCTCACCACCGCCGGCGAACCGCTCCGCTACGGCAAGCAAGGCTTTGAAAATCCGGATTTCTTTGTCTGGGGATTGCGATAGTTTCATGCCGCCGTTACTCGCGGACGTTGAAGCCGCGTCGGAAAACTTCCATATCCAGGGTATGAAAAAATACGTTTCAGCGCCCCTGGCGTTTGCCCTTCTCGCGATCAGCTTGTCGGGCTGTGTCTGGTGGCATCACGGTTATCATGACCATGGCGGTGATTACGGCCATGGCGGTTATGGCCACGGCGGACCTGGCCAAGGCGATTACGGCCATGGCGGGTACGGCCACTGAGGTTTAGAAGGGAAGAGGCCGCTTTTTGAAAAAAGCGGCGCAAAAATTTCTTTTTCGCTGGGCCATGGGCGTTGTCAGAGACAACGCTTATGGCCCAAATTAACAAAGTTTTTTGCTGCTTTTTGTTCACAAAAAGTAGCCTTCCCTTTCTAGCTTGCCTTGCGGGCGCTACGGACGCCCTGGACGAGTGCCGCGACATCGTCCAGCACCGCCAGCGCGCCGGCCAGCACCAGTTTCTCGATCAGGGCCGAGGCGACGATCGCGCCGTCGGCATGTTCCGCGACGACGCCCGCCTGCTCCGGCGTGCGCACGCCGAATCCGACCGCGATCGGCAGGTCGGTGGCGGCGCGGAGGCGCGGAATGTCCCGTGCCAGATCTTCGGCCGTTGCGGTGCGCGTGCCGGTGATGCCGGTGATGCTGACATAATACACAAAGCCCGAGGAGCCGTTCAGCACTTTCGGCAGGCGCTCGTCGCTGGTGGTGGGCGCAACCAGGCGGATCACGTCCAACCCGTTCGTCGCCGCGTCGGGCAGCAACAGGTCAGCTTCCTCGGTGGGCAGATCGACCACGATCAGCCCGTCGACGCCGGCCTGCGCCGCATCGATGCAGAAGCGTGCCACGCCGTAGGAGAGGATCGGATTCAGATATCCCATCACCACAATCGGGGTCCGGCTGTCGGTAACGCGAAACTCCCGCACCAAGCCAAGCAGTCCGGCCATCGTGGCGCCGGCTTCCAGCCCACGCCGGCCGGCGGCCTGGATGGTCGGGCCATCGGCCATCGGGTCGGTGAAGGGCATGCCAATTTCGATGATGTCGGCGCCGCGTTCGGCCATGCCCCGCAGCAAGCTCAGCGAGGTGGCGCGATCCGGGTCATAGGCCTCCACGAACGTGATCAGCGCCGCGCGGTTCTGCGCTTTTAGCGCGGCAAAGACGCTTGCAATCCGGCTCACAGATCAAACCCCAGATGCTTGGCCACGGCGAAAATATCCTTGTCCCCGCGTCCGCAGAGATTCATGAGAATAATCTGGTCCTTGCCCAGCATGGGGGCGAGTTTGGCTACGTGCGCCAGCGCGTGGCTCGGCTCCAGCGCCGGGATGATGCCTTCGGTGCGGGTGCAGAGCTGGAAGGCGGCCAGTGCCTCCTTGTCGGTGATCGCCACGTATTCGACGCGGCCAATCTCGTGCAGCCAGGAATGTTCCGGGCCGATGCCAGGATAATCGAGCCCGGCGGAGATCGAATGGGCTTCGAGGATCTGCCCGTCATCGTCCTGCAGCAGATAGGTGCGGTTGCCATGCAGCACGCCCGGCCGCCCGCGGCTCAAGCTCGCCGCATGAGCACCGGAGTCCAGCCCGTGCCCGGCGGCTTCCACGCCGATCAGCCGCACCGAGGAATCATCCAGGAACGGGTGGAACAGGCCGATGGCGTTCGAGCCGCCGCCGATCGCCGCCACCGCCACATCCGGCAGCCGGCCTTCAGCCTCCTGCATCTGCGCCTTGGCCTCGACGCCGATCACGCATTGGAAGTCGCGCACCATCGCGGGGTAGGGGTGCGGCCCGGCCGCGGTGCCGATGATGTAGAACGTGTCCCGCACATTCGCGACCCAGTCGCGCATGGCGTCGTTCATCGCGTCCTTCAGCGTCGCCGCACCCGACGTTACCGGCACCACCTCGGCGCCCAACAATTTCATGCGGAAGACGTTAGGCTTCTGCCGCTCTACGTCGGTGGCGCCCATATAAATGGTGCAGGGCAGGCCGAATAAAGCGCAGACCGTGGCGGTGGCGACACCGTGCTGCCCGGCGCCGGTCTCGGCGATGATGCGGGTCTTGCCCATGCGCTTGGCCAGCAAAATCTGCCCCAGGCAGTTGTTGATCTTGTGCGCGCCGGTATGGTTCAGCTCGTCGCGCTTGAAATAGATTTTCGCGCCGCCGAGTTCCTTCGTCAGGCGCTCTGCGAACCAGAGCGGGCTTGGCCGTCCCACATAGTGTTTGAGGTAATAATCCAGCTCGGTCTGGAAGCTGGGATCGGCCTTCGCCGCCTCATACGCGGCTTCCAGCTCGAGGATCAGCGGCATGAGGGTTTCGGCCACGAAACGGCCGCCGAATTCGCCAAACCGGCCGCGCCCATCCGGGCCGGAACGTAAACTATTAGGGAGCGCCTTGTTCATGGTCCGGCTTTAGCTGAAGGGGAAACGTACGGAAAGGGTGGAAAGCGAAGAAAGGCCAGGGGCTTTGCCCCTGGACCCCACCGGGGCCGGGAGGCCCCGGACCCCGTATTTGCTGTATTTTTTCTCTTCCGTGCTATGATTATAGATGACGTCCAACATGAGGAGACAACGTCATGGCCAAAGGTCAATTAAGGTCGAACCGCGAAGCGAAAAAGCCGAAAAAGACCGACGCGGAGCGGGCGAAAGCCGCTGCTGCGAAGGCGGAGCCTGTCATCGACAAGATCAGCCCGAAAAAATAGCGCTTCATGACTCGTGAAGAACTGACCGGCTGGGCGCTGGCCAATGGCTGGCAGATGATGGCCGGCTGCCCCAGCCTGACGAAACCATCCGCGCCGAAGGAGGCAATCGTACGGCTGGTCTTCAAGGTGACCGTCGCCGGGCTGGAGGTGAAGAAACCGGCGGGCAAATGGGAAAAAATCGCCAGCGCCGGTTACGGGGATATTGTGCTGGATCCGGAGACCGACCGGCCCTTGGGACTGGGCTTCGAAAAAATCCCGAGCTTCTCCATGCTCATGCAGGAAAACAAGGACCGTCAGGTCTTCGCTAAAATGAAGTGACGGAGGCGTGCGCCATGGGCGTTGTCAGCGACGACGCCCATGGCGCAGCATTAAAAAAGTTTTTTTGCTTCTTTTTGTTCACAAAAAGAAGTCTTCCGCTTCTCTTAACCTTCGCCCTGCGGCCGCTCGAACGCGTCCTTGCCGTCGAAACGCTGCAGTTTCTCGATATGCATCCAGGTGAATTTCGCGCCGATGCGCTGCACCAGGTAGCTGATCTCGGGCTGGCCGCTGGCGGTGGACTGGCTGAGGGGGATCGGCGCCTTCAGCATGAAGCGCGCGGCGAAATGGTCGACCAGGAAGGTCTGGCCGCCGGTCGACGGATAAACCTGCACGCCGCGGTTGGAGATGCCGTTGAGGCGGAACGGCGTGTCCTGCGCCACCTCTTCCAGCGCCTTGCCCAGGTCCTCGGCGCCAAGATCGGTCTCCAGGAACACGTCGATGCCGACCAGTTCACGGGTGCCGGGCTCCATATGCGCGGTCAGTTCCGGCCAGCTCTTCAGCTCGAGTTTCTTGTAGTGGCGTGAGGGCAGGTTGGAGGTGCGGCCGAGATTGGCGATGACCTGGTCGGTGAAGGCGGCGGTGCCGACGCCGTGGCCGCGCGGGGACAGGTCGCCGGTCAGGTTCTTGCCTTCGGCCAGGGTGATGAACAGCGCCTGCTCGACCTTCTCCGCCACCTCGAAGGCGCTGATATGGCGCAGCAGCATGATCGCGGCGGAGAGTAAGGCGGTCGGGTTGGCCAGCCCCTTGCCTGCGATGTCCGGCGCCGAGCCGTGCACTGCCTCGAAAATCGCGGCGCGGTCGCCGAGATTGGAGGAGGGCGCGATGCCGAGCCCGCCGACCAGTCCGGCCGCGAGGTCGGAGATGATGTCACCGTTCATGTTGGAGGTGACGATGACATCGAATTTTTCCGGCGCGATCACCAGCTGATGGGCGCAGTTGTCAATGATGATATGGTCGGATTTGAGGTCAGCGAATTCCGGTGCGACCTTTTCCGAGACGCGCTTCATCAGCCCCTCGGTCAGTTTCATGATGTTCGCCTTGGTCGCGGTCGTCACCTTGTGGCGGCCTTCAGCCCGGGCCAGGCCGAAGGCGGCGCGGATGATACGCTCGCAGCCCGGGGCGGTCATCAGCTTCAGGCACTGCGCGACGGTGGTGGTCTGCATATGCTCGATGCCGGCATACACGTCCTCGACGTTCTCGCGCACGATCACCATGTCGATGCCGCGCCCGGAGAAGGGCGTGGTGACACCCGGCAGCTCACGCACCGGGCGGATATTCGCGTAGAGTTCGAAATGCTTGCGTAGCGTGACGTTGGCGGATTTGCCGCCATAGCCGACCGGGGTTTCCAGCGGGCTTTTCAGCGCCAGCCCGTTGCGGGCGATGGAGTCCAGCGTTTCGCGCGGCACGCCGGTGACCAAGCCCTTTTTGAACACTTCCGCGCCGGCTTCGGCCGTTTCCCATTCGATCGGCGCGTTGGCGGCCTTGAGAATGGTCATGGTCGCCTGCATGACTTCGGGGCCGATGCCGTCCCCGGGGAGCGCTGTGACCTTGGTCTTGGAGGCGTTCGTCGCGTACGCGTTCATGCTTGGGCCCTTAGCTTGTTGTTTCGCCGCCGCTTATACCGCTTATTGCAATGCAGCGTATACGGCCCGTTCAAAGCTGCCATAGGTTTTCAGCACCCGTTCGTCGCAGAACGGCAGCACCTGCGTGAGCATCATGGCCGCCAGACCGGCCGCGGGATCAACCCAGAAATGCGTGTTGGCGAGGCCCCCCCAGCTGACGCTGCCGGCTCGGCGTCCGCCGGGTTTTTGCTCCGGATAGACCATGAATCCGAATCCCCAGCCGCAATTCGCGCCCGGTGTGGCGTCGGCACCGGTATGCAAAGCGGGATTGGCGGAAGGCAGATAGCCGGCGCGCAGCTCACCCACCTGGTTGCTGAACATTTCTGTGACCGTGGCCGGCTGCAAAAGCCCGCCGCCGCCATTGAGCAGCGCGCGTAAAAATTTCTGGTAATCGGCCAAGGTGGAGTAGAGCCCGGAGCCGGCGGACCAGAATTCCGGCGCATTCACCGGCGTAAGCGGGCGCGGCGTGAGGCTTCCATCCGCTTCGCGCTGGTGCATGGCGACGCGGCGCGCCTGCTGATCCTCATTCGGCAGGAACGTCGTGTCATCCATGCCGAGCGGACCAAAAACGTGGTTTTGGAAATAGGCATCGAGCTTGAGGCCGGAGGCCACTTCCACCGCCAGACCCACCCAGTCCGTGTTGATGCCGTATTCCCAGCGTTC
Source organism: Acidocella sp. (assembly GCF_036489515.1). Lineage (GTDB taxonomy): Bacteria > Pseudomonadota > Alphaproteobacteria > Acetobacterales > Acetobacteraceae > Acidocella. The sequence goes on along the minus strand of NZ_DASXFO010000098.1, from coordinate 504 downwards.
TCCCGGCTCGAACAGCAACGGCATGTTGAGCGCGCCGAGCGTGCCGGAGGGCGGGATGTTGTGGGCCGCAATATAGGCGCCGTATTCCGCGCGGGTGAAGGAATAGGCGAAGCCGGCGGTGTGGGTGAGCAAATGCCGCAGCGTGATCTTGCGCCGCGCTGGGCGCAGGCGGCTGTCTTCGAGAATCTGCGGATGGGCGAGGACAGGGAGCAAATCGCCGATCGGCGCGTCGAGCGATAGCTTCCCCTGCTCGACTAACTGCATGGCAGCGACGGAGGCAACCGGCTTGGTCATGGAAGCGATCCAGAACACGGAACTTTCCGTAACCGGCACGCTGCCGCCCGCCGCGGTGGTGCCGGCGCTGCCCATGAAACGCGGCCCTTCCGGCCCGATCACCGCGGCCGCCACGCCCGCCGCGTCGCCGGCCGCCACGGAGCGGTCGAGGACCGCTTGAATTCCTGGTCCGGTCATCTATCGCTCCTGGTTGGAGTATTAAGGAAGCAG
>NZ_DASXFO010000063.1:0-35557 GCF_036489515.1 Acidocella sp. | reverse complement strand
AAGCCGATCTCCTTCGTCGAGGACTGCGCCGTGCCGTTGCCGCATCTGGCGGAATACACGGCCAAGTTGACGGAGGTGTTTGAGAAGCATGGCACCAAGGGCACCTGGTACGCCCACGCTTCGGAAGGTTGCCTGCATGTGCGCCCGGTGCTGAACCTGCGCCTGGAGAAGGAGGTGGCAGCGATGCGCGCCATCGCCGAGGAGGCTTTCGACCTGGTCCGCGCCTATAAGGGTTCGCATTCCGGCGAGCACGGCGATGGGCTGGTGCGCAGCGAGTTCCACGAAAAAATGTTCGGCGCCCGCCTGGTCCGCGCCTTTGAAGAGGTGAAGGAGGTGTTTGACCCCGCCGCCGTCCTCAACCCGGGCAAGATCGTGCATCCGCCCCGTTTCGATGACCGTTCCCTGCTGCGCTACAAGCCGGATTACGCCGTCGCGGATTTCAAGCCGGCGCTGGATTGGTCCGATTATCCGGGCGGGGCCGGCGGCCTGCAGGGCGCGGTGGAAATGTGCAACAATAACGGCGCCTGCCGGAAGCTGGAGGGCGGCGCGATGTGCCCCTCCTACCGCGTTACGCAGGACGAGCAGCATGTCACGCGCGGCCGCGCCAACACGCTGCGCCTCGCCCTTTCCGGCCAGTTGGGGCCGGACGCCTTTGCTTCCGACGCGATGGCGGACTCGTTAAAACTCTGCGTCTCCTGCAAGGCATGCAAGCGCGAATGCCCGACCGGCGTGGACATGGCGCGGATGAAGATCGAGGTGCTGGCCGCGCGCGCGAAGCGGAACGGATTTTCGCTCCGCGACCGGCTGGTGGGGCATCTGCCGCGCTATGCGCCCTATGCCGCGCACCTCGCGCCGCTGCTCAACCTGCGGAACCGGTTTCCGGCCCTCGCCAAGCTTTCCGAAAAGCTTCTCGGCTTCAGCGCCCGGCGCAGCTTGCCGGCGTGGCGGCGCGATCGCTTTAAGCCGCCGGCAAGCGCGCAGGGCAGGGCGGACGGTGCCGAACTGGTGCTCTGGGCCGACACCTTCAACGCCGCCTTCGAGCCGGAAAACATTGCCGCCGCCATCGCCACCCTCACCGGGGCGGGATACCGGGTGCATATCGCGCAGCCGCCGGGCGGCGGGCGCCCGCTTTGCTGCGGCCGCACCTATCTCTCGGTCGGCGATGTGGGCGCCGCCAAGGCGGAAATGACCCGCACGCTGGAGGCCCTCAAACCGTTCGTCATGAGCGGCATGCCGGTGCTGGGGCTGGAGCCGAGTTGCCTGTTCTCTTTCCGGGATGAAGTTTTGGCCCTCCTTCCCGGCGAGGTGGCACAGGCGGTCGCCAAGCAAACCATGCTGGTGGAAGAATTCATCGCCCGGGAAATCAAGGCCGGCCGCTTCGCGCCGCGCCTGGCCCCGGTGGCGGAGACGGCCGTGCTGCACGGCCATTGCCACCAGAAGGCTTTCGGCGCGATGGGGGCGGTGCAGACCGCGCTCAGCCTGGTTCCCGGGCTGAAGGTGGAGACCATCGAGTCCAGCTGCTGCGGCATGGCCGGCGCGTTCGGCTACCAGGCGGAGACCATCGACGTGTCGCTGCGCATGGCCGAACTCAGCCTGCTCCCGGCGGTGCGCGCGGCGGCGCCGAACACGCTGGTGGTGGCCGACGGCACCTCCTGCCGGCACCAGATCCATGACGGCACCGGGCGTGAGGCGATGCATGTGGTGCGCGTGCTGGCGGCAAGCATGAGGAAGGCCGAAGGAAAAAAAGACTACTTTTTGTGAACAAAAAGTAGCAAAAAAACTTTATGAATCTGGGCCATGGGCGTTGTCGGGGACAACGCCCATGGCCCAGCATAGCCAAAAAATTTTTGCGCCGCTTTTTTTAAAAAGCGGCTGCTTTCTTTCTTTTGAAAAAAGGAGTTCCGATGACCGAGCCCTGCGATCTTTCCGCCACCGAAGCGCGCCGCCTGATTGGCACGAAACAGCTTTCGCCGGTGGAGCTGCTGGAAAGCAGCCTGAAGCGGATCGAGGCGGTGAACCATGCGGTGAACGCGGTGGTGGCGATGGACCTGCCGGCTGCGCGCGACGCCGCCCGGGCGGCCGAAGCTGCGGTGATGCGCGGCGAGATTCTGGGCGCGCTGCACGGCCTGCCGGTGGGGGTGAAGGACCTGGAAGACACCGCCGGGCTGCGCACCACCTTCGGCAGCCCGCTGTTCAAGGACAACGTGCCGGCCAAGGATGAGCGCAGCGTCGCCGCCGTCCGCGCCGCCGGCTGCATCATTTTCGCCAAGACCAACACCCCGGAATTCGGCGCGGGTGCGAACACCCGCAACGCCGTGTATGGCGCCACCGGCAATCCGTTCGACCCGCTGCGCTCCGCCGCCGGCTCCTCCGGCGGTTCCGCCGTGGCGCTCGCCTGCGGCATGGCCACGCTTTGCACCGGCTCGGATATGGGCGGCAGTTTGCGCAACCCGGCGGCGTTCAATGGCATTGTCGGCATGCGCCCCTCGCCGGAGATGATGCCGGTGGAAAAGCAGTTGCATGGCTGGTCGCCGCTCTCGGTGCACGGGCCGATGGCGCGCAATGTCGCGGATCTGGCGCTGATGTTCGCCGCCATGACCGGCGCTGACCAGCGCGCCCCGCTCTCGCTGCCCACCGCCGCCGCGCCGGGCGATTTCTCGCCCCCGCCGGGCATCGATCTCTCCCGCCTGCGCGTCGCTATTACGCCGGATTTCGGGTTCGCCCTGGTCGAGCAGCGGATTAAGGACGTGTTTTTCGACCGCGTCGAGCGTCTGCGCCCGCACGTCGCCAAACTCGACCTTGCGACGCCGGACTGCACCGGCACCGACGAGGCTTTCGCCGTGCTGCGCAGCCTGGCTTTTGTGGCCTCTCACAGCACACGCGCGGCGCAGACGCCGGACCTGGTCTCGCCTAACATCCACGCCAATCTGGAAGAGGCGCGACGCTACGGCATCTCCGATCTGGCAGAAGCCCTCTCCGCGCAGACCGCGATCTACAGGCGCTGGCAGGCTTTCTACGAAAATTACGATCTGCTGCTGGCCCCGGCGATGGCGATCAGCCCGCAACCCTGGTCGGTGCTCTACCCGAAAGACATCGATGGCCAAGCAATGAAGAGCTACTATCAGTGGCTGGCCCCTGCCTATGCGGTCTCCCTGGTCGGCCATCCCGCGCTCTCGCTCCCCGTGGGGGTGGACGGCGCCGGGATGCCCTTCGGCCTGCAGATTGTCGGTCCCCGCCGTGGCGATGCGCGGGTGATCGCCGCCGCCGCCGCGCTGGAGCAGATTTTTGCCGCCGATGCGGTGACGCGCCGTCCGCTGCCGGACCTGGCCGCCTTGCAGGCCCGGGCGCCGCTCTCTGAGACGCCGGGCTTCTTCGGGTTCGGTTAAAAGCAAGTGGCCGCTTTTTGAAAAAAGCGGCGCAAAAACTTTTGTTACGCTGGGCCGTGGGCGTTGTCACCGACAACGCCCACGGCCCAGCATGGCACTGTCGCGAAACTGGGGGATGCGGCGGCACGGTCAGATGCGCTAACGTGTCATACCTTTCCCGGATTGTGGACAAAAACGCATGGGAGTGGGGCATCAGAAACGAAAAAGGTACCCAGTGAGCCAGACCACCATCGCCGCGCCCTATAGAGCCCAGAGCACCGCCTTCCCCGTGCTGGGGGCGATCAGCTTCTGCCACATGTTGAACGACATGATGCAGGCGCTGCTGCTGGCGAGCTATCCGATCCTGAAAGGCGGGTTCCATCTCAGTTTCGGCCAGATCGGCCTGCTCACGCTGGTCTTCCAGGTTACCGCCTCGCTGCTGCAGCCGCTGATCGGGCAGTATACCGACCGCAGGCCGCAGCCTTTCTCGCTGCCGGTCGGCATGGTCTTCTCGATGGCCGGTCTGATCGTTCTGGCCAAGGCGCCGGATTACGGGATCCTGCTCTGCGGCGCGTCTTTGCTTGGCATCGGCTCCTCGATTTTCCACCCGGAATCCTCGCGCATCGCCCGGCTCGCCTCGGGCGGAAGGCATGGTCTGGCGCAGTCGGTATTCCAGGTGGGCGGCAATTTCGGGCAGGCGCTGGGGCCGCTGATGGTGGCCTATCTGGTGCTGCCGAACGGCCGCGGCAGCCTGGCCTGGTTCGCTTTCGTCGCCTTGCTCGGCATGGCGATCCTCAGCGTGCTCGGCCAGTGGTACAAGACCGCCATGGTCACAAGGGCGCCCGCGAAACATAAAAACGTGCAGGCAGCGCTCACCCGTGGTCAGGCCCGGCGCGCCATCGCCGTTCTGATAACGCTGATGTTTTCGAAGTTCTTCTACCTCGCAAGTTTTATCAGTTATTACATTTTCTACCTGATGCAGCGCTTCGCCATCTCGACGGCGCATGCGCAGGTCGACCTGTTCGTGTTCCTCGCCGCGGCCGCCGTCGGCACCGTGATCGGCGGGCCGATCGGCGACCGCTTCGGCCGCAAGCATGTCATCTGGGGCTCGATCCTCGGCGTGCTGCCTTTCACGCTGATCCTGCCGCATGTCGGCCTCAACGCGACCATCGCGCTCAGCATCGTCATCGGCCTCATCCTCTCTTCGGCCTTTTCCGCGATCGTCGTGTATGCGCAGGAGGTCTTGCCCGGCCGGGTCGGCATGGTTTCCGGCTTGTTCTTCGGCCTGGCTTTCGGCTTGGGCGGTATCGGCGCTGCGGTTTTGGGCGAGCTCGCGGACTGGACCAGCATTGGCTTCGTCTACCAGCTCTGCGCCTTCCTGCCGGCCATCGGCCTGCTCACCGTGTTCCTGCCGAATCTCCGTTCGGTCGAGGGGCATTAAAGGCGCTGCTGGGCCATGGGCTTTGTCGCAGACAACGCCCATGGCCCAGCATAACAAAAGTTTTTGCGCCGCTTTTTCCAAAAAGCGGCCGCTTTCCCTTTCTTAGCGGCGGAAGAACGGCGACACGCAACTGGCAGTTGCTGGCACCGCCCGGCGTACTGACATACGCTTCGTTCCGCTTACGATTCCGGCTTTTTCCGATCTGATGTTGCCTCCCTGAAGCGGCACGAGAATCCCTGTAGAATAAGCCGCCGGGTGGCAGCCAACCATTTGGGAGTTGGTGCCATTCTCATGCGCTCTGCCCCGGATTTTTCATTATCCCGTCGCCTGGCCTGGTGTGGCCTCGGCCTGAGCCTGGCCGTCTCGGGCTGTACCATAGGGCCGGCGCCCGACGATCCCGATGCGTCCGGCACGAACCTGGCCGAATCGCTGACTCAGGTTCAGACCAGCGCTTTTGCGAACGGGTTTGCCGCAGGCCAGCGGCTGCAGGTGCAAAAGGATCGCGCCACCGATAACACGACGGCGACGCAAACCATGCAAAGCGCGCAGCAGATCGTTGAGGCCAGCGCCTATTCCGAGGGGGTGCAGGACGGCAAGGCCAGCCAGGCGGAACGCGATCGGGCACAGATGGCGGCACTTTCAGGCGCTGCCGGGTCCTCTGCGGGGGCGCAGGCGCAACAGGTCTCCTATGTCCGAGGTGAGGCCGCCGGACGGCAGGAACAGAGGCAAGACGATCAGCGTAGAATCACCGCTGCGTCGGCAGCGGCGCGGCCCTCGGCGGCGGTGCTGCAGGAGGCGGAACAGGCTGGCTATACCCAGGGCGAGACCGCCGGACGGCAGGAACAGACGCAGCAGGATCAGGCGAAAATTACCACCGCGTCGGCAGCGGCGCCGCCTTCGGGGGCGGCGCTGCAGGCGGCGCAACAGGCTGGCTATACCCAGGGAGAGGCCGCCGGACGGCAGGAACAGACGCAGCAGGATCAGGCGAAAATTGTCGCCGCATCGGCAGCGGTGCCGCCCCCTGCGGCGGCGATGCAGGCGGCGCAACAGGCCGCCTATTCCCAGGGCGAGATAGCTGGGCGGCAGGACCAGGCGCAGGCAGATCAGGCCAAGATGGCCGCCGTGCCGGTAGCGGCGCAACAGGCCGGCTATGCCCAGGGTGAGGCCGCTGGGCGGCAGCAACAGACGCAGGCAGATCAGGCCAAAATTGCGGCGGCGGCGGCGGCGCCCCCTTCGCCGGCGGCGTTGCAGACGGCGCAACAGGCCGGCTATGCCCAGGGCGAGGCCGCCGGGCGGCAGGACCAGACGCTGGCAGATCAGGCCAAGGTGGCTGCCGCATCGGCCGCGGCGCCCCCTGCGGCGGCGCTGCAGGTGGCGCAACAGACCGGCTATGCCCAAGGCGAGGCCGCCGGGCGGCAGGAGCAGACGCGGCAAGATCAGGTCAAGGTGGCCGCCGCGGCGCCCCCTTCGGCGGCGTTGCAGGCAGCGCAACAGGCTGGCTATGCCCAGGGCGAGACCGCCGGGCAGCAGGAGCAGACGCGGGAAGATCAGGCCCAAATTACCGCCGCGTCGGCAGGAGTGACAAAGGGCGCGCACCGGGGCGGCTATGCCCAGGGCCAAGCCGCCGGGCGGCAGGAGCAGATGCAGGAAGATCAGGCCAGGATCGCCGCCGCGCAAGCCGCCACCGCGCAGGCCAAAGCGGCTTTGGCGGCGGCGCCGAGTTCCGCCCAGGAACTCACCCAGCAGGCGGTGCAGGAAACGCAGGAGATGCAGCAGATCACCCAGCTCTGCCACGTCGCGCCGCCGGGGCACTCGCTTGACCCGAACGGGCCATAACCGGAAATTTTTGGGAACACTGGTAGCGACGGACAGATTTGAACTGCCGACCAAGGGATTATGATTCCCCTGCTCTACCGCTGAGCTACGCCGCCATGCAGTGCGCCAGCCGGTTAATGCTTTGCCGCCGGGAAGTCAATGCGCCGAGCGCTGGAGCCTGCTTAGGGAAGCCAAGGGGAAGGCTACTTTTTGTGAACAAAAAGAAGCAAAAAAACTTTATTAATGCTGGGCCACGGGCGTTGTCGCCGACACAGCCTCAGGCCCAGTGGAGTAAAAGTTTTTGCGCCGCTTTTTTCAAAAAGCGGCCGCTTTCCTCGTCCATGGCGGTTTTGAGATTACGGTGTAAAACTGGCGCGTCATGATCATCCTTGCCAGCGGCTCGGCCGCGCGTCGCTCTTTGCTGCAGCAGGCCGGCGTCAAATGCCTGGCCATGCCCGCCGATGTGGATGAGGCGGCGCTGAAAGCGTCCCTGCCGGCGCTGGAGCCTGCCGCACTGGCCCTGGCGCTGGCCGCCGCCAAGGCCGCTGCCGTGTCGCCCAGCGCTCCGTCGGCGCTGGTGATTGGCGCGGACCAGCTGCTGGTCTGCGAGGGGCGGCGTTTCGACAAACCGCGGGATCATGAGGAGGCGGTCCGGCATCTGCGCTTCCTGTCCGGCCGCACGCACACGCTGGTCACGGCGGTCTGCGTGCTTCGGGCGGGGGCGAAGCTCTGGAGCGATGTTGCGCAGGCGCGGCTCACCATGCGCCCGCTCTCGGCCGCGTTCGTGGACTCCTATCTGACGGCGGAGGGGGCGGAGGTGCTGGGCTCGGTCGGCGTGTACCGGCTGGAAGGGCGCGGCGCGCAGCTTTTCACGCAGATCGAGGGCGACTTTTTTACGATTCTCGGCCTGAACCTGCTGCCTTTGCTCGGCTTCCTGCGCGAGGCCGGGGCGCTTCCGGCGTGACCGGCCGCGCCTCGTCCAGCAGTTTTTGCATCGCCGCCACTGTTTCCGGGTCGAGATTGCGCAGTTCCCGGACGATGCGGTTGCCGAACGCGGTCTGCTCCGGGGTCAGCCCTGCCGCGTTCAGCTTCAGCCGCGGGCGCGACAGTTTCGCCAGGGCCTTCAGCTCGTCGGCATCGTCCCAGATCAGGCCGAAAAACTCGCAGATCTGGTGGATCAGCCCGGAAGAGGGCGCACCGCGCCGCCCGTGTTCCAGGGCCGAGAGATAAGCCGGCGACACTTCCAGCGCCGCAGCCATCTCCCGCTGCAGAATCCTCCGCTCGGCCCGCAGCTGGCGCAGTTTTTCGCCGAACGGGGTCATGTAGGAAGCCAAAAGGAAGGCTTCTTTTTGTGAACAAAAAGAAGTTTTTTGGTCCTTTGGGCCCGTGCTGTTTCAGCGCCACAGGCCCAGCGGAGAAGAAGTTTTTGCGCCGCTTTTTTCAAAAAGCGGCTGCTTTTTTCTCTCTGCAACGCCATCATGCTCTAACGTATCCGCCGGAGCAGAATTCGCAATGATCCGGTATTGGCCGCGTGCGGATGGGCGATGGCGAGAATCATCGGCCGCAACCGGGGAGCGTTCAGCCAGTGCGGGAGCTCGTTGGCGAGGATTTCGCCCTTGCCGGTGATGATCTCGACGCAGCGCTCCTGCTCGGCATAGGCTTGCTCGACGAAATGAATGACCGCGTGATGCGCCCGCGCGGCGGTATGGCCGTGCAGATCCAGCCGTCCGGTGGCGCGGATTTTACCCGTGGTGAATTTTTTCCAGGTTGCCTTGTCCAGCCCGGCCGGGGTGATGGCGGTGCCGATCGGCGAGTTGAACGAAAACGCCTTCGGCGGTTTCGCCGGAGGCGGAGAAACTTCCAGCGTTACCTCGGCCGGCGCCTCGGGCGGCAGGGGCAGGCGCGTGCGGCCCGGCATCAGCCGCGTCAGCGTCTGGCTGTAAGCCGCCCAGAGTTTACGGTCGGCCTCGGAAAGGCCTTTAGAGTTCAATCGTCTCATACGGCTACTCAGATAAAGGAAGCGGCCGCTTTTTGAAAAAAGCGGCGCAAAAACTTCTTTTATGCTGGGCTATGGGCGTTGTCGCCGACTACGCCCATAGCCCAGCATAGCAAAGTTTTTTTGCTACTTTTTGTTCACAAAAAGTAGCCTTCCCTTTCCTCAGTCCTCGCCATCGATGATGAGCACGTGCAGCGAACGCGGCCCGTGCGCGCCCAGTTCCAGCGTCTGCTCGATATCCGCCGAGCGCGACGGGCCGGTGACCAGCATCACGTTGCGCGGCATGCCGCCTTGCTCGGCGCGTAGCAGGTCGAATGCGTCCTCATAGGCGCCGACGATGCGATCGGCGCGGATCACGACGATTTCGGTGTCTGAGAGCAGGTTGTTGCTGGTCGGACGTTCGGGGCCCGAGGGCATCATCAGTGTGCCGGTCTCGGCGATGCCGGCGAAAGCCTGGGTCACGGTGACCGCGTCGGTTGGCGCCGTGGTGCCGAAGCGCACGTTCAGCAGGGGTTTTTCCGCGAACGGGATCGCCTGCAGTTCCGGATGCGGCGACACGACGATTTCGGCGGCGATGTTCTGCTGCGCGAGATAGGAGGTGATTGCCTCCGGCACGGCGCGCCAATCGGGCAGAAGCTGCGTCGTGCCGAATTCCCGCGCGACATTTTCGATGAAAGCGGCCACCTGGCCGGCCGAATCGCCCTGGCCGCGCGCCGGCACCAGATGGCGTGGATGGGCCTTAAGCCGCCCTGCCAGCATCGCCTGCTGGTCGGCGGGCAGGGGGCCGCGCTTCAGCCCGCGGCGGATGTTGCCGAGGATTGCGGCGCGGCTCATGGACGGTCTCCTTTGTTGCGGGCCCGCTGCGCCGCGGCGTAGCGGGCGAAGAACGTATCCCCCTCGGGTGCGGGAAAATCCCGTCCCTTGGTCCAGGCGCCGATGAAGGGCAGGCGGGGGGACAAATTTCCGCTCCTGCGGCCGAGCCAGCCGAGCCCCAAGGCGGCGGCGCGGGTGCTGAGTCGGTACAGGCCCGGCCGGCGCGCGAACCAGGCCCAGAGGCCAAGCCCGCTGCGCATGGTCGAAGGCGCGAGATGCCGCTCGAACTCGCGCTCGCGCCAATGCCGCATCAGCCCGGGCAGCGGGATTTTGACCGGGCACACGCTCTCGCATTTGCCGCAGAACGTGCTGGCATTGGGCAGATGCCCGGCCTCGTTGACCCCGACCAGCATCGGCGTCAGCACCGCCCCCATCGGCCCCGGATAGGTCGAGCCGTAGGCATGTCCGCCGACCACGCCATAGACCGGGCAGTGATTCATGCAGGCGGCGCAGCGGATGCAGCGCAGCATGTCCTGGAACTCCGTGCCCACCATGCCGGAGCGGCCGTTATCGACCAGCACCACATGGTATTCTTCGGGGCCATCCGGATCGCCCACGCGGCGGGCGCCGGTCGAAAACGTGGTGTAGACCGACATGTCCTGCCCGGTGGCCGAGCGGGCCAGCACCCGCAGCAGCGACAGCGTGTCCTCGATGGTCGGCACCACTTTCTCGATGCTGGTGACCACCACATGCACGCGCGGCAGGGTCTGGGTCAGGTCGCCATTGCCCTCATTCGTCACGATGACAGACGAACCGGTCTCGGCGATCAGAAAATTCGCCCCGGTGATGCCCATGTCGGCGGCCAGGAATTTCTCCCGCAATTGCAGCCGCGCTTCGGACTGGATGTCCCGTGCGTCGCGGAACACACGGTCGGCGGGCAGGTTGGTGTGGCTCTTGCGGAAGGTCTCTTCCCAGTCCTCGCGGTTGAGGTGGAAGGCCGGGCCGATGATGTGGCTCGGCGGCTCGTGGCGCAGCTGCAGGATGTATTCGGCGAGGTCGGTCTCAACCGGCGTCACGCCGTTGGCTTCCAGATAGTCGTTGAGGCCGATTTCCTCGGTCACCATTGACTTGCCCTTGGTCACGGTCTTCGCCCCGGCCTTGGTGGCGATGGCCAGCACCGCCTTGCAGGCGTCCTCGGCGGTGGCACACCAATGCACGGTGCCGCCGGCCTTCTCCACGTTGGCGGCGTAAGTCTCCAGGTAGAAATCCAGGTTCGCGATCGCGTGGTTCTTGATGTTCTTCGCTTCCTCGCGGAGCGCCTCGAATTCCGGCAGCCGGTCCACCGCCGCCTGGCGCTTTTTCGCAAATTGCGGCCGCGCCCGGGTCAGTGCGCGCTGCAGCCCGGCATCGGCCATGGCGTTGGCCGCGTTTTCCTTGAAAGCTCCGCTGGTCTGCAACATGTGTTCGGCTCCGTTAGAGCGATGGAATCGCTCATGCCAGCAAAGTTAGAGCATGAGGGAGGGAAAGCAATCAGGCTCCGAGTCAGAAGAAAGTGGCCGCTTTTTGAAAAAAGCGGCGCAAAAACTTTTTTTATGCTGGGCCTGAGGCTGTGTCGACGACAACACCCATGACCCAGATTCATAAAGTTTTTTTGCTACTTTTTGTTCACAAAAAGTAGCCTACCCTTTCTTACGTCTGGGGCGGAGTCCTGAAAAAGGCCGCAGCGGCGTCGCGATGTGCCGCTTTCGCGGCGATCGCTTGGCGCACCCGGAGAATCTCGGCCTCCAGGTCGGCGATATAGGCGTTCAGCTCGTCCACCCCCAGCAGGTCGAGGGGCGGGGGGAGCAAAAGTTTTTTTGTCGGCCGGGGGAGATCTTCGTCGGAATTTGTCATAATATCACCTTGACCAAGGGGTAGCGCGGGTTCCATACCCCGACAAAGTTGGACTTGCGAACCGCGAGCGCCCGTTTCTTACCGTTCCAGGCCCGCTGTCCTGTGACGTTAAAAGGTATTCGAAACATGTCTCTACCCCTGATGCCCAAAGCTACCGCAGTCTGGTTGATTGACAAGACAGCGCTGACCTTCGAGCAGATCGCCGATTTCTGCGGTATGCACCCGCTGGAGATCCAGGCCATCGCCGACGGTGAGGTGGCGCAGGGCATTAATGGCTACGACCCGGTGGCGAACAAGCAGGTGACCGCCGAGGATATCACCCGCTGCGAGGGCAATCCGGCGCTGCGGCTGAAGCTGCTGGCGGCCGCTGAGCAGCATCAGAAGAAGCCGAAAGGCGGGCGCTACACCCCGGTGGCCAAGCGCAACGACCGTCCCGACGCGATCGCGTTCCTGCTCCGCAACTTTCCGCACCTCACCGACGCACAGGTCATCAAGCTGCTCGGCACCACCAAGGACACCATCCAGAAAATTCGCGACCGCTCGCACTGGAACAGCAGCAACATCAAGCCGCGCGACCCGGTGATCCTGGGCCTGTGCAAGCAGTCCGACCTGAACGACGCGGTGGCCGCCGCCAACGACCGGCTGGCCCGGGAAGGCCTGGCTCCGCCGCCACCGCTGCCCTCCGAAGCGGCTTAGGCAAGGGTAAGGCTACTTTTTGTGAACAAAAAGTAGCAAAAAAACTTTATTATGCTGGGTCATGGGCGTGTCGCCGACAACGCCCATGGCCCAGCATAACAAAAGTTTTTGCGCCGCTTTTTTCAAAAAGCGGCCTCTTTCTTCCCCTACAGGGCAAAAAATCAGGGCTTCCGCGGTGCGGAAGCCCTTTTTTCTAGGACGCGTAAAATTAGGTGGTTTTTAGCCCGTTAGGGCTACGACATCTTCAACCGTTCCATCTCTTCCTTGAGCCGCAATTTCTCGACCTTCATGCGCGAGAGCTCCGTATCGTCTGGGCGGGGCCGGCGGTCTTCCGCGGCAATCTTGCTTTCCAGATTGGCATGCCGCCCTTTCAGGGCGTCGAGATGCGATTTCAGGTTCATGATATCTCCTTCGTCGGTTGTCGTAGCCAAGGCCTGGAGCGACCGAACCCTCAAGCGAGGCGTCCGCAAGTTCCAGTTGTTCCAGGCTAGACCCGGTGACACGCGACTGTCATCTTAAAACGCGGCGATAAAATTCCAGTTTCAGGTTTCGGGAAATCCCTCTATTGCTCCCGCATGTTGACTGACAAAGACAATCTGTTGCGGCGCCTGCACGCGCTACGCAGCGAGCATAGGGATCTCGATACCGTGATCGCACGCCTCACCGAACACGGGCCGATGGACCATTTGCAGATGCAACGTCTGAAAAAACGGAAACTTGGGTTGAAGGATGAGATCGCCTGGCTGGAAAGCCGGCTGATCCCGGATCGCACGGCATGAGCGCGCCTTTGGTGGGGATTATCATGGGCAGTCGGTCCGACTGGCCGGTGATGCAGCACGCGGCGGAGATGCTGGCGCGTCTCGGCGTGCCCTATGAGGCGAAGGTGGTGTCGGCGCACCGCACGCCGAAGCGACTCTACGACTATGCCGGTTCGGCGGAGGCGCGGGGGCTCAAAATCATCATTGCCGGGGCAGGCGGTGCGGCGCACCTGCCCGGCATGGCGGCGTCCATGACCAATTTGCCGGTGCTCGGCGTGCCGGTGCCGGCGACCGCCCTGCAGGGCCAGGACGCGCTGCTGGCGATTGTGCAGATGCCGGGCGGCGTTCCGGTCGGCACGCTGGCCATCGGCAAGCCCGGGGCGATCAATGCCGGGCTGCTGGCGGCCTCGATCCTGGCGCTGTCCGACCCCGAATTGCGCGACCGCGTGGCGGCTTTGCGCGCCGAACAGACCGCAACCGTACCGGAGACCCCTGAACCATGAGCCTTGCCCCCGGTGCCACCATCGGCATTATCGGCGGTGGCCAACTCGGCCGCATGTCCGCCATGGCGGCGGCGCGCCTTGGTTTTCGCGCATGCATCTTCTCGCCGGAAGGTTTCGGCCCGGCCTCTCATGTCGCGGCGCAGACCGTGGTCGCGCCCTATACCGACCATGGCGCCCTGGCCGAGTTCGCCGCTTCGGTGGATGTGGTGACGTTCGAGTTCGAGAACGTGCCGGCGGACGGGCTGGAGCTGCTCGCCAGCCTGCGCCCGGTGCATCCCAGCCCGAAAATCCTGCGCATCAGCCAGGACCGCCTCCTGGAGAAGCAGTTTCTGAACGAGGCCGGCATCGCCACCGCCCCATGGGCGGCGGTGACGAACGAGGCGGAGCTGACGGCGGGGCTGCAACAGCTCGGCCTGCCCGCCGTGCTGAAAACCACGCGACTCGGTTATGACGGCAAGGGCCAGGCGATGCTGCGCGCAGGGGAGGAGGCGGGGGCGGCTTTTGCGGCGCTGGCGCCGAAGCCGCTCGTGCTGGAAGGGTTCGTCGATTTCGCGGCGGAAATTTCCGTGATGGTGGCGCGCGGCGCGGATGGCACCGTCACCGCCTTCGACACCGTGGAAAACCGCCACAAGCACCATATTCTGGACCTGACGCTGGCGCCGGCGCCGCTGCCGCAGACCCTGCTGGCCGAGGCCGGAGACATCGCCCGCGCGGTCGCCGAGAAGCTGGAGCTGATCGGCCTGCTGGGGGTGGAAATGTTCGTCACCGCCGATGGCAGGCTGCTGGTCAACGAGATCGCGCCGCGGCCGCATAATTCCGGGCACTGGACCATCGATGCCTGCCCGGTCAGTCAGTTCGAGATGCATATCCGCGCCGTCGCCGGCCTGCCGTTGCCACCTGCGATCCGGCATTCCGACGCGGTGATGAAGAACCTGATCGGGCCTGAGGACATGGCGCACTGGCCGGAGATCCTCGGCAAACCCGGGCTGATCCCACATCATTACGGCAAAACCGAAGCTCGGCCCGGCCGCAAGATGGGGCATGTGACCCGCCTGTTCTCCAAAGGCGCACTGCCCGGGGAGTTCGGCATCGCGGACGCGCTGGGGCTGGATTGGGACGAGACAAAAGAAAGCGGCCGCTTTTAAAAAAAGCGGCGCAAAAATTTTTGCTATGCTGGGCTATGGGCGGTGTCGGAGACAACGCCCATAGCCCAGCATAATAAAGTTTTTTTGCTACTTTTTGTTCACAAAAAGTAGCCTTCCTTGCTTCAGGCGTGCACGCGGGCTGGTACCAGGTTGTCGAGGAACCGCTGCGTGCAGGCTTCCCAGGAGAAGCGTTCCGCGTAGGGGCGGCAGGCGCTGCGGTCGATTTTCAGCGCCGCCAGCGCTGCCTGGCCGAGGTCCTCGTCGAGCGCGCCCACTGCCACCGGGGCTTCGCCGAGAATGTCCTTGGGCCCGGTGACGGGGTAGGCGGCCACCGGCAGGCCCGAGGCCAGCGCTTCCAGCACCACCAAGCCGAATGTGTCGGTTTTTGAGGGAAACACGAACACGTCCGCGCCGGCATAAGCGGCGGCCAGGGCTGCACCGTGCCGTGCGCCGGCGAAATGAACGTCCGGATACGCCCGCTCCAGCCCCTTGCGCTGCGGCCCGTCGCCGATCACCAGTTTCGAGCCGGGGAGTTTCAGCTCGAGGAAGGCCGGGAGGTTCTTCTCCACCGCGACCCGGCCGACATAGGCGAAGATCGGCCGTTTCAGGTCCCAGGCCTCTTTGGGCTCGGGGCTGAAGGATGCCAGATCCACGCCGCGCGACCAGGAGCGCACATTCTCGAAGCCGCGCGCGGTCAGTTCGTCGCGCAGGGACTGGGTTGCCACCATCACGCCCGATCCGCCGCCATGGAACCAGCGTAGCCAGGCATAGGTGAGCGCCAGCGGGATTTTGGTCCGCGCCTGCAGGTATTCCGCGAAGCGCGTGTGGAAGGCTGTGGTGAAGGCGAGGCCACGCTTTTTCGCATAGGCGCGGGCGGCCATGCCGAGCGGGCCTTCGGTGGCGATGTGCAGCGCGTCCGGGGCGAATTCCTCGATCAGCCGCGCTAGCTTGCGGCCGGGAAACAGCGCTAGGCGGATTTCCGGATAGGAGGGCATCGGCACGGTTCTGAAGCGGTCCGGGCCGATCACCTCCACGGCCAGCCCGCGTTCACGCAGCGCCTCGGCCACGGTGCGCAGGGTGCGCACCACGCCGTTCACCTGCGGCGTCCAGGCGTCGCTGACGATGAGGATGCGTTTGATGCCGGGTGCTGCCGGCAGCGGGTCAGGTTCGGGCTGGTAGAGCACTGGCCGCTTCGGCGTCGTGTTGGTCGGCGCCGAATTCGGCCATCGCCTGCATCACGGCTTCCTTGGTGAGGCTGGCCTTGCCGGAAGGCCGGGTCAGCAGCGACAGCTTATTGCGCGCCACCCAGTCCACCAGTTCCAGCTTGCCATCCTTGTGCTCGACCAGCGCGGTGCAGCTTTCCACCCAGTCGCCGTCGTTCAGGTACAGCACGCCGTTCACGGTGCGCATCTCGGCATGGTGGATATGGCCGCAGACCACGCCGTCGAAGCCGCGGCGGCGGGCATCGTCGGCGAGCGCCGTCTCGAACCGGTCGATCGCCTTCACCGCCTCCTTCACCTGCAGCTTCAGCCAGGCGGAGAGCGACCAGTACGGATAGCCGAGCCGCACGCGGATCTGGTTGAAATAGCGGTTCAGGCCGAGCGCCATGGTGTAGGCCCAGTCGCCCAGCAGGGCCAGGGCCTTGGCGTGCCGCACCACGGAGTCGAAGGAGTCTCCATGGGTGATCAGCAGGCGCTTGCCGTCGGCGGTGGTGTGCTCGGTCTCCATCTGCAGCTTCACGCCGCAGATTTCCGGGCTCAGCGGTACGTATTTGCGCATCACCTCGTCGTGATTGCCGGGCACGTACACGACATTGGTGCCACCGCGCGCCGCGCGCAGGATCAGCCGTAGCACCTCGTCATGGTGGTGGTCCCAGAACCAGGAGCGGCGTAGCCGCCAGCCGTCGATGATATCGCCGACTAGGTACAGATTTTCGCAGGACACCGACTTCAGGAAGTCGGCGAGGAACTCGGCGCGGCAGCCACGGGTGCCTAGATGCGTATCCGAGATGAAAATGCTGCGATACGCAGTGGTGGCCATGGCGCGGGGAGACACGGTTGCGTTCATGTCCAAGGCAATAGGCTGCGCGGCGTGACCGGAAACAGTGAAAATTCCGTGACGCCACCTGTATTTTTTCGAAAGAGGTTATGTCACTGAAACATCACCGTAGTGACATTCACGCGACCCACTTCTCGGGCAGAGGGACAGTTTACGGTCGGCCTCCAGGGATTCGCGCAATGTTGGTTATTTTCAATCCCATCGCCGGGCGCCGGCGGGCCACAGCCCTCTGGCGCGTGCTCGACCTGCTGGTTGAAAACGGCATCATGGTCGAGGTTGCGGAAACAAAACATGCCGGCCATGCAACGGCGCTGGCGCGCGAGGCGGCGGCGGCGGGGCGGCCCATGGTGGTCGCCGCCGGTGGCGACGGCACTATCGCGGAAGTCGCGAACGGGCTGATCGGCAGCGAGACCGCGCTCGGCATCATCCCGCTCGGCACTGCCAATGTTCTGGCCAAGGAATACAAGCTTTCGACGACCGCACGCGGCATCGCCAATGCCCTGGCCTATAAGCGCACGCTGCCGCTCTGGCCGGGTGTGGTGCGGCTGCAGGGGCGCGAGCATGTGTTCGTGCAGATGGTGGGGCTCGGCTTCGACGGCGCGGTGGTGCACGGGCTGCAGCCGCTGCTCAAGCGCGCCATCGGCCGCGGCGCCTATGTCTGGCAGTCGCTCTGGGAAGCGGTGGCCTACCCCTTTCCGCGCGTGCGCCTCAGCGTCGACGGCCATGATTACGAGGCAGCCAGCGTCGTCGTCAGCAAGGGGCGGCTCTATGGTGGCCCCTATCTGCTGGCGCCGAATGCCATGTCGACCGCGCCCGGCTTTCAGGTCGCCCTGTTCGAGAACTCCGGCACGTTCCCGGCCCTACTCACCGGCGCCGCCCTGCCGCTGGGGCTGCTGCCGCGCTGCCCGGGCGTGCGGGTGGTCTCCGGCAGCGACATCACGTTCGTCAGTAACAACGAGATCATGACGCAGTCGGACGGTGACGCCTTGCCCTATACGCCTGCTGCGGTGGTGAATGCCGCCAGCCCTATTTCCCTGATTGTCGGGTAGACGGAAGAAAGCGGCCGCTTTTTTGGCGTTGTCCCCGACACCGCCCATGACCCAGATTAATAAAGTTTTTTGCTTCTTTTTGTTCACAAAAAGAAGCCTTCCTTCCTCCTTCCTTGAGCCGCGAAACCGGCGGGGCGGCGATGCGCGGCACGCCGGTTGCGGGGCTTGAGGCAGGGCAGGCGAGGGGATATGGGGGACGGACAAAACGAGGAGTCTCTAAGATGAAAAAACCTATGCGCGTCGCCGTTACCGGTGCCGCCGGCCAGATCGGTTACGCTCTCCTGTTCCGCATCGCCAATGGTGATCTGCTTGGCAAGGACCAGCCCATCATCCTTAACCTTCTCGACCTGCCGGTGGCGCAAAAGGCGCTGAACGGCGTGATCATGGAGCTCAACGACTGCGCCTTCCCGCTGCTGGCCGGCGTCGAGCCCACCGACAATCCGAACCTGGCGTTCAAGGACATCGACATCGGCATCCTCGTCGGCTCGCGCCCGCGCGGCCCGGGCATGGAGCGCCGCGACCTGCTCGCCGCCAATGCCGAGATTTTCAAGGTGCAGGGCAAGGCCCTGAACGAGAACGCGAAGCGCGACGTCAAAGTGCTGGTGGTCGGCAACCCGGCCAACACCAACGCCTATATCGCCATGAAGTCCGCCCCGGATCTGCCGAAGGGCGCCATTACCGCGATGCTGCGCCTGGACCACAACCGCGCCGTGTCGATGCTGGCCGAGAAGGCGAACGTGCAGGTCGCGGGGATCGAGAAGGTCGCCGTCTGGGGCAACCACTCGCCGACCATGTATGCCGATTACCGCTTCGCCACCGTGAGCGGCCAGTCGCTCAAGGACAAGATCAACGACGAGGTCTGGTACAAGGACACCTACCTTTCCGCCGTCGGCAAGCGCGGTGCTGCGATCATCGAGGCGCGTGGCCTCTCCTCCGCCGCCTCCGCCGCCAATGCGGCGATCGACCATGTGCGTGACTGGGTGCTCGGCACCAACGGCAAGTGGGTCTCCATGGGCCTGCCTTCCGACGGCGATTACGGCGTCCCGGAGGACACCATGTTCGGCGTGCCGGTGACCTGCGAGGGCGGTACGTATCACCGCGTGAAGGGCCTGCCGATGGACGAGTTCTCCAAGAGCCGCATGGCGATCACGCTCAAGGAACTCACCGAGGAACGCGAAGCCGTCGCCGCCCTGCTCGGATAAGCGAAGAGAAGGAAGGCTACTTTTTGTGAACAAAAAGTAGCAAAAAAACTTTGCTATGCTGGGTCATGGGCTTTGTCGCCGACAACGCCAGCGGCCCAGCGTAACAAAAGTTTTTGCGCCGCTTTTTTCAAAAAGCGGCTACTTTCTTCTCCCCGGCCCGCCTTCCGGCGCGGGGTTTGGTTTGCTAACTTCCCGTCGTGCATGATTCCCTCCCGCTGATATTTGGGCTGCCCGGGCAAGGGATGCATCTGCGCTTTGATGCGCTCTCCGTGGTTTTCCTGATTCTGCTTCTGCCGCAGACGGTGGCCAGTGCGATCGCCGGCATGAGCCGCTCGGTGACGTTCTGGGTTTTCGTGCTCGGCATGGTTTTGGCCGTGCTGGCGGGCGACGGTTTTACCCTGATTTTCGGCTTTGAGCTGATGAGTGCGGCCTCCTGGCTGCTGGTGCTGCGCGGCGACCGCGCCCCGGCGCCGCTTTATATCGGTATCGCTATTTTCGCCGCAGCCTGCCTGATCCCGGCGATCTTCCTGCCCGCTTCCGGGCTGGCCTTCATGCTCATCCTGCTGGGCGCCGGCGCGAAGGCCGGGCTGGCGCCGCTGCATAGCTGGCTGCCGCGCGCGCATCCGGCGCCGGAGGCCGGTGTCTCGGCGTTGATGTCCGGCGGCATGGTGAAAATCGCCCTCTATGTCATCCTCCGCTACGGTTTTCTGGTGTTCGGCGACGCTGCTCAGCCCTGGTGGGGGATTGTGCTGATCACCGTGGGGGCGGCCTCGGTGCTCCTGGGCGCGCTCAGGGCGATGTTGGAGGTGGAACTGAAAACCATGCTCGCCTGTTCCACGGTCGAGCATGTCGGGCTGATCGCGGTGGGTGCCGGACTCGCCTTGCGCGCCAAGGCGATGGGCGATCCGGCTTTGGCGTCACTGGCGCTGCAGGGGGCGCTGCTCTGCGCGGTCGCGCATGCGCTCTACAAGCCGCTGCTGTTCCTGGGCGCCGGTGTGGTGAAGCGCGCGACCGGTACCTCCTCGCTGGACTGGCTGGGCGGGTTGATGCGCGGCCAGCCCAAGCTCGGCCTGCTCATGCTGATCGGCGCCTCCGGTCTGGCGGCGGTGCCGCTTGGCCCCGGTTTCGCGCCGGAGTTTCTGCTCCTGCATGCGGTCATCGCCGCGGCCGGCACTGGCGGGATTTTCGCCCGCATCGGTTTTACCGCGCTGCTCGCCGTGCTGGGCCTGAGTGCGGCCCTGGCACTGGGGGCGGCGGTACGGCTGATCGGCATCGGCTTTCTCGGCCGCCCCCGCACGCTGGCCGCCGCCGCCGCCGAGGATGCGAAGCGCCCGGAACTGCTGGGCATGGGGCTGCTCGCCGTGCTGTGCGTGCCGGTGGCGCTGCTGCCGGGGCTGGTGCTGCTGGGCCTCGACCCGGCGGTGCGGCTGATGGTGCCAGGCAGCCTCCCGGCGCCGCTCAGCTACGCGCCGTTGGGCCTGGCTTTGCTGCTGGCGGTCGCCTGGGGTGCGGCTTTCCTGCTCCTGCGGCGTTTCGCGGTGCGCGGCACGCGTGAGGTGGCGGCCTGGAATGGCGGCTTTGGCCGTCCGCCGGTCTGGCTGCCCTTCGGTGACCCGGCCACCCAGCCCAGCGCCACCGGCTTTGCCCAGCCGGTGCGCCGCGCGCTCGGCGACGGCATACTGGTCCGCGGCGGCGATCCGGCTGACGCGTTGTTGTTGCAGCCTCTGTTCCGGCTGCAGCTGCGCGTGGCGCGCGGCGCGGAATATATCCGCCGCGCCACCATCCGCCAGCGCCTGGCTTTCGTGTTCATTGCCCTGGTGGCGTTCCTGCTGGCCCTCGGCCTGGGGCAGGACGGCTAGGGCATGATCAGGCCAACGATCTCACAGGAAGGAAAGAAGCCGCTTTTTGAAAAAAGCGGCGCAAAAACTTTTGTTATGCTGGGCCTGAGGCTTTGTCGCAGACAACGCCCATGGCCCAGCATAACAAAGTTTTTTTGCTACTTTTTGTTCACAAAAAGTAGTCTTTTCTGATGCTTTTGCTCCTCGCTAAGCTGTTCGCGACATTGCTGCACATCGCGCTGGTCTTTGCCCTGGCGCCGCTGCTGGCGGGCGTGGTGGCAAAGCTGCGGGCGCGGCTGCTCGGGCGGCGCGGGCCGCCGGTGGTGCAGCCTTATCGCAGCCTGCTGCGGCTGCTGCGCAAGACCACACTCGTGCCCGAGACGGCCACTGAATTATATCCGGTTTGGCCGTTCGCCGCCTGCACGGCCATGGCGGGGGCGGCGATGCTGGTGCCGGGGTTCAGCACCGGGATGCTCACAGCACCTTTGGGCGATTTCATTACCCTGATCGGCGTGCTCGCCCTCGCGCGCGCCGCCACGCTGCTGGGCGGGCTGGAATCCGGGTTCGGCTTCGGCGGCGCCGCCGCTGCGCGCGAAGTGCTGTACGCGGTCTTCGCCGAGGCGGCGCTGCTGGTCGTGCTGATCAGCTTCGTGCTGATCGCCCACGCCCCCGGCATCGACGCCATCGCCACGGCCTTCGCCACTTTCCATGTCGGCATTTCCATTTCGCTCGGCTTCGCGCTCGTCGCCATGCTCGCCGTGGCGTTGACCGAGACCGGGCGCATCCCCGTCGACAATCCGGCCGGGCATCTCGAAGTCGCCATGGTGCACGAGGCGCTGCTGCTGGAATATTCGGGGCGGTTTTTGGCCCTGTTCGAATATGCGGCGATGCTGCGGCTGCTGGTGTGGATGGACATCATCGGCACGGTTTTCTTTCCCTTCTTCATGGCCCGCGCGAATGATCCGCTTACCTGGCCGGTCGGGCTGGCGCTGTGGGGCGCCAAACTCGCCGTGATGGCGGTGGCCCTGCCGGTGTTCGAGGTCTCCATGGCGAAGATGCGCGTGTTCCGCGTGCCGGAATTTTTGGGTGTCGCGATCCTGCTCGGCGTGCTGGCCGGCATCTTCCTGTTCGTCGCGGCGCGGATCGGCACATGACCCTGACCTTCTCGCTGGCGCATATGATGGGCGGGCTGATGTTGCTCTGGGCCTTCTCGCTGCTTTCGCAGCGGCGCCTCGCTGCCATGATCACGCTCTACCAGGCGGAGGCCTTCACCCTCACCGCCGCGGCTTTCTGGCAGGGCTACGTGCAGCATTCGCCGGATCTCTACGCCACCGCTTTGATTACTCTGGTGATCAAGGCGCTGATCCTGCCGATCGGCCTGCGGCAGATGGTGCAGCGCTTCAACCTGTTCCGCGCGGTGGACAATGTGATGCCGGTCGGTGTGTCGATGATCCTGGGCTTGGGCCTGATCGGCGTCGCCGTTCTGGTGGTGCTGCCGACCACGCCGGGCGCCATGTCGCTCACCCGCGAGGATCTCGCGGTCTCGCTGTCCGTGGTGTTGCTCGGGTTCCTGGTCATGGCGGTGCGGCGCAATGCGGTGGCGCAGGTGATCGGTTTTCTCTCCACCGAAAACGGTCTTGTTCTGGCCGCCACCGGCATGCCGGGCATGCCGTTCGTCGCGGAATTCTCGGTCGCCCTTCTGGTGCTGCTCGCCTTCCTCGTGGTCGGCGTGTTTTTGTTCCGCCTGCGCGAGCATTTCGACACACTGGACCTCACCGGCATCGAGGAAATCGAGAGGCGCGGCCGATGAATTTTCCCGCCGCCGCTTCGCTGCTGCCGCTCATTGCCGCCGTGCCGCTGGGGCTGTTCGGCACCCCGCGCCAGGGGGCGATTGGCAATTTGTTTTTCTGCTTCGTGACGTTCCTGCTGACCTTGGGTGTGTTTGTAAATCCCGGCGCCGGCTTGGTGCACGCTGACAGCCTCGGCATGATGTTCGGCGTGCTCACCGGCTTCGTCGGGCTGACCACCGCCATCGGCAATCTCGGTTTCGTCGCTTCCAGCCTGGAGACGCTGAGCCTGAACCGCTGGCGGGTCTATCACGCGATGTTTCAGGTGGTGCTGGGCGCCTGCCTGCTCGGCCTTTATGCGGACAATCTCGGCCTGCTCTGGGTGGCGCTGGAAGGGGCGACCATCGCCGGCACCGTTGCCGTTAGTCTGCCGCGCAGCGCCAGCGCGCTGGAAGCGGCGTGGAAATATTTCATTCTCGGCGGCGTCGGCATCGCGCTCGCGCTGTTCGGCACGATGCTAACCTATCTCGCCGCACAGCCGGCTTTGGGGCCGGGCCTCGCCGCCATGAGCTTTTCCGCGCTCGCCGCCCACGGTGCGGCGTTGGACGGCCAGTTGCTCACGCTCGCTTTCGTGTTCCTGCTGTTCGGCTATGGCACCAAGGCGGCGCTGGTGCCGCTGCATGGCTGGCTGCCGGACGCCTATGCCGAAGGCCCGGCGCCGGTCACCACGGCGATGAGCAGCCTCACGCTCAACGTCGCCCTGCTCGCCATTCTACGCTTCCGCCACGTGCTGCAGGAGAATTTCCGCGCCGGCGGCGGGGCGATGCAGCCGGGGCCGTTTTTGCTCACCTTGGGCCTCGCCTCGCTGCTGCTCACCGCGTTTTCGCTGCCGCGTCGGCGGGATGCGCGGCGGTTTTTCGGGTTTTCCTCGATCGAGCATTCCGGCCTCGCGGCGTTCGCCTTCGGCATCGGCGGGGCGGCGGCGATTTTCGGCGGGCTGCTGCATATGATGCTGCACACGCTGATCAAATCCGCTTTGTTCCAGGCGCTGATCCGCGCCGCCGCGGCGCGCGGCTCGGCCGCCCCCGGCCATTACGCCTTCGCGCATCTGCGCGGCCTGGGGGGACAAAATTATCTCGGCTGGGCGCTGGCGGGGGCGATGTTCGCGCTCACCGGCATGCCGCCTTCCGGCATGTTTGCCAGCGAGTTCATCATCATCAGCCAGACCATCCAGCGTGACCCGCTGCTTTCGCTGCCGCTGGGGCTGGGCATGGTGCTGTGCGCCGTGCCGATCCTGCGCCATCTCGGCCCGCTGCTGTTCGACGCGCCGCCGCAAGCCAAGCCGGTGCAAGCCCGAGCCGAAAGCGGTCTCGTCGCCTTGCATCTGTTGCTGGCCTTCGCTTTGGCTTTCGCCATGCCGTTTCTGGTCCTTCATATCCTCACAAGCGTCGCGGCGGGGTTGCAATGATTTTCTGCACGCCAGAAGAATGGTCGGCGCGGGAGCAAAAGTTCGTCGCCCTGTGGACGGATGAGGCGAACGCCTATGCGCTGTATCAGCCGGGTGATCTTCTGGTCCTGCCCTTGGCGGAAAACGCGTATCCGGCGTTGAAACATCCGGGCGCAAACTGGTTTCAGCGGTTGGCGCATGACACGACCGGCGCCACCGCCACCGGTGCTGCCGATACGCGTCCGGCGATCGAGCAATTCCGCGCTCCGGACGGCACCGCCGCCTGGCCGGATTTTCCGGCGCCGGAAGGCGAGGGGACGCACGCGGTCGCGGTCGGGCCGGTGCATGCGGCGATCATCGAGCCGGGGCATTTCCGCTTCACGCTATGTGGCGAGGAGGTGCTCAAGCTGCAGGCCCGCTTCGGTTACGCCCATAAAGGCACGCTGGCGCTGATGCGCGGCAAATCGCCGCGCCTCGCCGCGCGCTTCGCCGCACGGATCTCCGGAGACGCCACGGTCGCCCACAGCCTCGCCTACGCCCATGCCGCCGAGGCGGCACTGGGGCTTAACCCCCCAGGCCGCGCCGTGCATCTGCGGGCGGTGATGGCGGAGATCGAGCGCCTCGCCAATCATGCCAGCGATATCGGCGCCATCGCCGGTGATGTCGGCTTCGCCTTCCTCGACGCCCGCCTCTCCTGGCACCGTGAATCCTTCTGCGCCGCCGCTTATGCCGCCTTCGGCCACCGGCTGATGATGGACATGGTGATCCCCGGCGGCGTGGCCTCCGACATTCGCGGCAAGGGCGCTGCGGCGATCCTCTCCTCGCTGGACGCGCTGGAAACCGAGCTGCCCAGCCTGACCCGGGTGTTCGAGGATTACGCGAGCCTGCAGGACCGGCTGATCGGCACCGGCATCATCCCGGTGGAGCTGGCCGCCGCCTACGCCGCCGGCGGTTATGTCGGACGCGCCTCCGGCCAAAATCATGACGCACGACTAATGCCGGGTTATGCGCCCTATGAGCAGTTCAGCCTCGGTGTGCCGGTGGAAACCGATGGCGACGTGGCCGCGCGCATCCGCATCCGGCTGGCCGAAATCAATGAGAGCATCCGCATCACCCGCGCCTTGCTGGCGAGCCTGCCAGATGACGGCATCGCCGTCGCCCCGCCGGCCGGCAGCGGCACCGGCATTGGCGTGGCGGAGAGCTTTCGCGGCGCGGTCTGGACCTGGCTCCGGCTCGACAACGGCACCATCGCCGACCTGTTCATCGCCGATCCCAGCACGCTGCACTGGCCGCTTCTGGAACATGCCGCCACCACCAGCATCTTCGCGGACTTCCCGGTGATCAACAAATCCGTCAACGGCTCCTATTCGGGAGTGGACCTGTAATGGTGTGGAAAACGCTCGCCCGGCACCTGATGCTGCGCCACCCGGCCCCGCGCAAAGCCGACCCTGCCATCGCCGCCTCACTGCGCGAGCGCCTCGCCGCCGCTTCGGCGCAAAAACTCGGACGCAGCCTCGCCATCCGCCACGTCGCCGCCGGCAGCTGCAACGGCTGCGAGCTGGAGCTGCGGGCCACCCAGAACCTGGTCTACGACCTCACCCAATACGGCCTCACCTTCACCCCCAGCCCGCGCCACGCCGACATCCTCCTGATCACCGGCGTCGCCGGCCGCAACATGGCCGAGGCCGTGCGCCAAACCCGCGAGGCCATGCCCGACCCGGTCTTCGTCGTCGCGGTGGGTGACTGCGCTGTCGACGGCGGCGTGTTCAAAGGTTCCCCCGCCATCCTCGGCGGCGTCGACGCGCTCCTGCCCGTGGATCTGGTGATCGCCGGCTGTCCGCCGACGCCCGGGCAAATCGTGGACGGGCTGCTGGCGCTGCTGGAGGCGCATGCGTGGGAGACGAAGAAAGCAAGGCCAAGGGGCTCCGCCCCTTGAACCCCGCTGGGGCCGAAAGGCCCCAGACCCCCGGGCTGGATGAGAAACCGGACATGCTGCCGCCCCTCCTCGCCGCGTTGACGCAATGCAGCATCACTCGTAGAAGGCCGCGCTCTCAACCAGCGTAGCCCGATTAGGCGCAGCTTTACTCAGCGCCGGAGGCGCCGCTTGACCATGCCCATGACTTTCGCCGATCTTTCCCTGGTGCCGCCTTTGCTACAGGCACTGGCCGAGGAGGGGTATACCAACCCTACCCCTATCCAGGCCCAATCAATCCCGATGCTGCTGGAGGGCCGCGACATGCTCGGCATGGCTCAGACAGGCACGGGCAAGACCGCCGCCTTCGCGCTGCCGCTGCTGCATCGCCTTGCCGTGGCGCCCCGCCCGGCGCCCAAGGGCGGTGCCCGCGTCCTGGTCCTTGCGCCCACGCGCGAACTGGTCTCGCAGATCGCCGACGGCTTCGAGAGCTTCGGTCGTCATCTGCAGCCCCGCGTGACAACGATCTTCGGCGGCGTCAGTCAGTTCCACCAGGTCAATGCGCTCAAGGCTGGCGTAGACATCATCGTGGCAGCACCTGGGCGGTTGCTGGATCTGATCAACCAGGGCCTCTGCGACCTGTCGCAGCTCGAGGCGCTGGTGCTCGATGAGGCCGACCAGATGCTCGATATGGGCTTCGCCAAGCCGATCGAGCGCATCGTCGCAACGCTGCCGAAGGATCGGCATACACTGCTGTTTTCGGCAACGATGCCGAAATCTATCGCCGCGCTGGCCGAGAGCCTCTTGCGCGATCCAGCGAAGGTCGAGATCGCCCCGCCCTCAACCACCGTCGACCGGATCGAGCAGTCGGTCATGTTCATCGATGCGGCCGACAAGAAGGCGGCGCTGCTGGCGCAGCTGCGGACGCCGGGGATCGGCCAGGCCGTGGTCTTCACGCTGCAGAAGAACATTGCCAACGAGGTCTGCGCCTTCATCACCGAGGCGGGCCTCACTGCCGAGGCCCTGCACGGCAACAAGTCGCAGGGCCAGCGGGAGCGCGCGCTGGACGCCTTCCGCACCGGAACCGTGCAGGTCCTTGTCGCGACGGATATCGCCGCGCGCGGCATCGACGTCGACACAGTGACGCATGTTTTCAACCATGACCTGCCGAGCCTGCCGGAAAGCTATGTCCACCGCATAGGCCGCACCGGCCGCGCAGGGCGCAGCGGCTTCGCCATCACGCTCTGCGATGCTGAGCAGCGTGCCTGGCTGCATGCTGTGGAGCGGGAAATTGGTCGCGCTTTGATCGTTCAAGCCGATCACCAGTGGCATTCGGAAGCGGCGCGGAACTCGACCATGCGCCCACCTGTGCTGGGCGGTGGGCCGGTCAAGGAAGTCAAGCCGCCGAAGCAGCGCGAGCGCAAAGTCTGGACCGAGGAAGAGAAGCTCGCCGCGCGGGCCGCGGCCAGGACGGCCTGAGAGGAAGTCCAACTAGGCTCTCGATCAGATCGTCCCTAAACTTGCTCGTGCCTTTCTCCGTCCATGTGCTTGTTTCAGGGTGGTCACCAAGCCTGGACCTGGCTGCCGGAGGCAGCTAGGGAAGATGCACGCGGCGATCGGGCGCATACAAGTCTTTGCAGAACCCGGTTTGCCCGTCATCCGCGCGACAGCGCGTGGTGTGCCCATGTAAGGAGTGAGGTCGCATAATGGCTACCGGTACGGTTAAGTGGTTTAATACCACCAAAGGTTTTGGCTTTATTGCTCCCCAGGATGGCGGCAACGACGTGTTCGTGCACATCACAGCCGTGCAAGCGGCGGGTTTGCGCGGTCTGGACGAGGGCCAGAAGGTCACGTTCGACGTCGAGATGGAGCGTGGCAAGGCTGCCGCAATCAATCTCAAAGCTGTCTGATCAGGTCCAAGACATCGTGCCCGCCTGACCGGTCACAGATGTGCCTGAACAGGAAACGGGGGGCAAAAGCCCCCGTTTCTGTTATCCAACTTTCGAGTTGCCCGCAGAGCACGTTTCCTAGAGGCGTGGGATTTCCCGCGACTCTAGCCTGGGACTCGCCATCGTTGCGCGTTGCCTTTGCAGAAGCAGCAGAGGAGGTGCCCATGTCATCATGTGCATTAACGAGCGATCAAAGCCGCGTCGCTGGACCGTCGCCTTTCGGCCAAGCTTATAGCGGGTATTTGATAAAGTTCTGAAATACGAGGGGGGCCCGCGCCTGGATCAGGCGGCCACCTTCTGCAATCTTGCCGACTTCGATGGGCGCAAAGCCAAGGCTTTCCGCGAGAGAAGCGACGGTCGCGCTGGCGTCCTCATGGTCGCTCGAGACGAATACGACCCTCCGACCGACATCGTCGGGCAGCGACCTCGCGAGGACCTCGATGGGAAGTTGATTGAAGGTCTTGACCAATTTCGCGCCCGGAACGCGTTCCGCGTTGACCGCGGATGTGAGCCGGCCCTGGTATTCCGCCTGCTGCACTTCCGGCGAAAGCAGGAAGGCGTTGGTCACGTCGATGACGATCTTGCCCGACCAATCCGGCAGCACCGCGCCGACGTTTTTGAAAGCGAGCGCTCCGACCGCGACGAGGATGATATCGGCTTTGACGGCTTCGTCGATCGTGACCGCCTTGACGCTCGCACCGAGTTCGGTGGTGAGAGCGCCGAGCGTTTCGCGGCCGCGCGAATTGGCGATGAGGACGGGAATGTCCTTGGCGGCGAAGAAGCGGGCGAGCGTCGCGCCCACCTTCCCCGTGCCTATGATGGCGTATGTCATGTTGATCTCCCTATCGATCGTTGTAGGAAATTCAGTTTGCGATCAGGACGAATGCGGCGCCGGTCTTAAGCGACCGACGCCGTGCACCCGGTCAAACGTTGCTGACGCCGCCGTCGACAACCATGTCGGAGCCGGTCATGAACGAGCTCTCGTCCGAGGCGAGGAAGAGGGCGGCGTTGGCGAGTTCCTCGGGCCGTGCCAGTCTCAGCATCGGCGTGTAGGCGGCGTAGCCATCACGGATCGCGGCGGCTTCCGCGGGCGTGGTCGCCTGGGAGTCGAGCATCGGCGTGTCGACGACGCCCGGGCTCAGCGTGTTCGCGCGGATGCCGCTATCCTTGAACTCGGCCGCCCAGGTCCGGGAATACGAACGCAGCGCCGCCTTGGTGGCCGCGTAGGTCGAGTGGTTCGCCAGGCCCATAGTGTGCATGGCCGAGGATACGAGGATGATCGATCCTCCCCGCCCCATCATCGGCAGCATCTTCTGCACGAGGAACAAGGGCGCCTTGGCGTTCAGCGCGAACGTGCGGTCGTAATGCTCCGGCGTGATGTCGCGCAGCGGCACCTGCTCGACCAGGGCAGCGTTGGACACGACCACGTCCACCTTGCCCTTCGCCCTCCGGACGGCGTCGGCGACGCGGTCGAGGTCCTCGAGCCTGGACGCGTCCGCCTGGATGGCGGTGACGTTGGCGCCGATGAGCCGCACCGCTTCGTCCAGCGCGTCCCGGCGCCGACCGAAGATGAACACATGCGCGCCCTCCTTCACGAAGCGTTGGGCAATGGCGAACCCGATGCCGCTCGTACCGCCGCTGATGACGGCGATTTTTCCTTCCAGTCTCGACATGATACTTCCTTCAATTTGTGTCCCCGGTCTGTCCGGGGAGGGTGTTGAGGTTCTTTGCCCGCTGCGCGGTCCTCGTGTTCGGATCCGCGCGCTGGAGACAAGCGGCGGCGCCGCTGCCCTCGATGAATTCGAAATAGGTCGGCCTGCGTCGGGCGTTCAGTGCGGAACTGCGCATATCGGTGGTGCGAAATCGATCCGCCGGAACGACCGAGGCGAGCCGTGGCGGGCGGCGTTCCCCGGGTGCGCCGGCGTCTGTAGGCGAAGGTCACTGTCCCTGCTATCTACAGACGAGACGCCGTTCGATGGTACAGGACACGGGTTTTGAGAGAGCGCACCTCGCGGTGCAGGATTGCACCACATGACTGACTGGGATGACATTCGCTATTTTCTGGCCGTCGCGCGTGGGGGCTCGGTCCGGGCCGCCGCCGAGCGCCTGAAGGTGAACCACTCCACCGTGCTGCGGCGCATCGCCCAGCTGGAGGAGCGCCTCGGGGCGCACATGTTCGAGAAGCTGCCTTCGGGCTATCGTCTGACCGATGCGGGGGAGGAGGTGCGCGAGTTCGCGGACCAGATGGAAGCGTCGTCGCACCAGCTGGAGACGCGAATCTTCGGTCGCGACCAGAGCGTGCGCGGGCTTCTGCGGGTAACGCTGGCGCCGCCCCTCGCGACGCACCTGCTCATGCCGGATTTCGCCGATTTCGCGCGTCTGCACCCCGAGGTCGAGATCGAAATATTGTCGTCCGACGAGCGGGCGAATCTGACCAACCGAGAGGCCGACGTCGCGATCCGCGTCGTCTACGACCGCAACACTTTGCCGCCCAATCTTCACGGCTTGAAAGGACCGGAGCTGTTCGGCGGTGCCTACATGTCCCGCGAGCTCCTTGCCGCGTGGCGCGCGGGAACCGCTGATCCGATCCGGCGGATCGTCAAGAAATTTGATGGCATCCCCGACTGGGCGCGCGGCGGTGAGGTCCGCACCACGGAGATTCCGTTCAGGACCACGGATTCCGGGGCGCAAATCATCGCGGTCCGGCAGGGGCTCGGGATCGCGACGCTGCCTTGCTTCATCGGAGATGCCGACCCGCTGCTGGTGAGGGTGCCGGGCACAAGCCTGCACATGCACGGAACGCTCTGGCTCCTCACGCAGGGTGAGACGCGCAAAACGAAGCGCGTGCGGCTTTTCACGGAATTCGTATCGCTCAGGCTCGCCGCGTATGTGCAGCTTCTCGCGGGACTATCCTACTGACGCGACTGACGGGCGTATCAGGCCGCGCGTCGCGTATGCCTGCGGGGTGCGGCGCCCATCACGCGCTTGAACGCCGTGTTGAATGCGCTCTCCGACGTGTAGCCAAGTGAAAGTGCTACGGCAGAAACGGGTTCCCGTGAATGGCGCAGCCGGTCATCCGCCAGCAGCATGCGCCAGCGCGTGAGATATTCCATCGGCGTCTGTCCCACTCTGTCCTTGAAACGCAGCGCAAAAGCGGTGCGGGACATGCCGGCGGCGTGGGCCAGTTGCTCGACCGTCCAGGGCCGCGCGGGTTCGGCATGCATGGCGGTGATCGAGGCGGAAAGCTGCTTGTCCGACAGCGCAAACAGCCAGCCGACACCTGCGCCGGATTCCAGAAGATGCGCGCGCAGTGCCTGCACCAGCAGCATCTGCGCCAGCTGCTGGGCAATGAGGAAGCCGCCAGGCTGAGGTTCGCGCATTTCCTCGCGCATATGCTCGACACACCAGTGCAATACGGATTTGCCCTGCTCCCCCTGGATCTGCAGCACGGGCGGCAACATGCCGAGCAGGATGCCGGCGTGGTCGCCCTCCAGCAGGCAATAGCCGCCGATGCTATAGAACTCACCGCCGCCATTCACCACCATGAGGTCGCCCGGCGTGTTTTGCGCGATCATCGTTTTGATATCGAGGGGTGGGATATCGAATCGCGTGCCGACGCGCACGGCGCGGCCAAGCGGAAGCAGGAAGCAGTCACCCGCCTGGGCAAGAAAAGGCTCCTTCATGCCATCCACCTGCACCCAGCAGGACCCGGAGAGAACGGCCCGGAACTTGATGCCCTCATGCGGCGGAAAATCAAAGCACCAGTCTCCGGCGGCGCTGACCGCGCCGGAGATATAGCTGCGTAGCTTCAGGAGAGAGAGGACGTCGGAGAGCGGGTCCATGGCAGCTTTGAACGATGGAGAATAAATTATGACGTTTCAAGCATAGATCGTCCTGACAGCCGCGCTTAAGTTTGGCTTGTTCCCGCCTCCGGCCAAGGGCCGGCGGCGCTCAATCAAAGGAGATTGCCATGCTCGTCTTCGTTACCGGCGCGACCGGCTGCATTGGATCCGCTTCCGTTTCACACCTCCTGGCGCGAGGGCATCGCGTGTTGGGCCTGACCCGCTCGGAAGCAGGTGCTACGGCGTTGAAAGCAGCTGGGGCTTCGCCGCATTTCGGTTCATTGCAGGATCTGGAAAGCCTGCGGCGCGGCGCGCGGCAAGCAGACGCCGTGCTCCATCTTGCCTTCGAACATGACTTTACGCGCTTCTCGGAAGTCTGCGCGCTCGACAAGGCCGCGATCGAGGTCATGTGCGCTGAGCTGGAGGGGTCGGGCCGCGCCTTCATCTCAAGCTCGGGCGTGGCACTGGTCGCCCCCGGGGGCGTGGCGACCGAGGACAGCGAGCCTCTCCCGGTCTCCGAAGCCTTGCCGCGCTTCTCCGAGCACACGCCCATGACCTTCGTAGGCCGTGGCGTTGCCGCCGGCGCGGTGCGCTTCGCGCCCTCCGTGCATGGGCGCGAGAAACAGGGGCTGGTGACGTGGCTGATCCAGATCGCCCGCCAGACCGGCGTCTCGGCCTATGTCGGCGACGGAGAGAATGTCTGGCCTGCCGTTCAGCAGCAGGATGCGGCCGAACTCTGTGCGCTCGCCGTTGAAAAAGCCGAGCCCGGCGCGCGCTGGCATGCCGTGGGGGAGGAAGGCGTCCCGCTACGGGCTATTGCGGAAGCGATCGGCCGGGGCCTCGGCGTGCCCGTTGTGAGCAAGGCGCCCGAGGAGGCGGTCGGCCATTTTGGCGGCTGGATCGGCAACTTCGTCGGCCTGAATATCCCCGCTTCAAGCCGAAAGACGCGCGAGACGCTCGGATGGCAGCCGCGCGGCATCGGGTTGATCGAAGAACTGGACAGGATCTTTGCCAGGTGAGAGCAGCGCTTCACGCTTAGTGGATGGTTGTCCATACCGGCGTTGAATTGACCAGGATGACTTCAGAGCCGGCCGCATGAGCGGACTGGCCAGTAACCAAAAAGGGGTCTTGCTCCACGGTCATCTCGACCGTGGAGCTACGATGCTGAAGGGGTGCCGAGACCATCGCGAAGTCATGATGAGCGACCATTGCGATCGCAGCAACTTCCGCGACCGGCAGGAGCGCCACGGAAAACGCTAAAGCGTGAAGCAATCTGGCTTTTTTCACCATAGCCGTTGTCCTTCAAACCACAAAAGAATGGCGATAAACGTTATCGCGATAATCATTATCTACGGCACGCGCATTTGATTGTCAAGGTGAATATTATCGTGGTAAGTAATTGCCTGCGGCATCGATATACGGCGGAATCAAAAGGATTTTCATATGACGACCGAAGGTGAGACGATCGTTTTGCGGGATCAGCTATGCTTTTCGGTGTACTCCACCAGCATTGCGATCAATCGGCTTTATAAGCCGTTGCTGGACCCGTTGGGCCTCACTTACCCGCAATACCTGGTCCTGGGTGCGCTTTGGGAAGAAAATGAGCGCAGCATCGGCGCCATTGCGGAACGTTTGGCGCTCGAGCCAAGCACGATCACGCCCCTCGTGAAACGGCTCGAACAAGCGGGCTTTGTAGCGCGGCGCCGCAACGCTTCGGACGAACGGCAAGTGCATGTTCACCTGACGAAAAAAGGCAATGATGTCCGATTGCAGACGCACTGTTTGAAAGAGGCGATGCTGAAGAAATCAGGGATGTCGGCTGAGCAACTGATTCGATTGAATGAAGAGGTTCAGCGTCTGCTCGATGCCCTGACCCGGTGAGAGACGCCACGTCATTCCGCTCCACAGGGCGCAACGCGCCGATCTTGGAGTGGGCGCCGGCGCTTATTGGCTGAATGCGTTCCCCACCTGATGCGCCGTATGCACGATGGCATCGCCCGTGGCGTTGGCGCCGTTGCTAAAACCCTGGCCGACGTCATTGGCACCGCTGCCAACATGGCCTTGGCCAAGATTATTACCGGCCGCGTTGAAATCCCTTTGCGCACGGGCGCCATTGGAATTGCAGGCGGCAAGGGCCAAAGGCAGCGCCAACAGGCACAGGCTCGGTAGTCTCATGGAAAGGGTTCCTTTCGCCTGTTCATCTTGTTCATCCGGGAACAAATTACAATGTTTTGTTCTCATTTCTAATTCGCGCGGGGAACAGTCGAGCCCCTTCGCCCTGCTTAAAGGCGGCCCGGCCCGCATGGCTGCAAAATATAAAAAATTTAAGGCGGAGGTGAAATGGCCGCGGTTGAGATGTCAGCCGGGCTGTCCCAATTGGCGGGGAGGCAACAACTTGGAGTAGCGCATGCCGGACCAAGCCGTGCCAGTTGTGGCGCAAAAACAAGTCATTCCGACAAAAGGACCTGTGAATCGCTGGATCGAGCCCTGGTACGTGGCCTATGCCATTCTTGGGGCACTCGCCTCCGGGCTTGCCGTCATCCTGATCCCGCTCGTCGTGACCGGTGGTGGTGGTGGCTCGACAGTGATCGGTACGGCCATCGCGGCGCAGAATGTCGGCGCGCTGACAGCGCCGTTCTGGGGCGGTGTCGCGGATAAAAGCAAGGCGTATCGCCGTATCTTCTTCGGCGGATTTTTGCTCATCGGCCTCGGGTTCTTGGCGTTCACGCTGTTGCACGGCGCCGGCGCCTGGTTCGCGGGCGCGTTCCTGATCGGGCTCGGCACCGCCGCCTCCAATACCGTTGCCAGCCTGTTCGTCGTTGAATTTACCCCGCCCGCCGAATGGGGCGTGCGCATCAGCTGGTTGCAAACGTTCAACGCCGGCGGCTCGGTGATTGGCATGTTCCTGGCCGGTTGGCTGGCGCCGCATGCCGGCACGCTAATTGCTGCCCTGCTGGTGCTGCCGGCGCTTTTCGTTGGCGGCCGCGGCTTGCCTGTCCCTATGGAGGAGCGGCTGCCGCGCTTCGGCGGCATGCATCGCGATACGCTGGCCCGGCTGGTCAAGCGCGTGGAGCCGATGACCGCCTCGGTGATCACCCGCATCCACCATCCGCGACTGCGGGATTTCGCGCTGCTGGGCCCTGCGATGCGCTCTGCCTTCGGCATGTTCCTGGCCGGGTGGTTCTGTTTCTCGCTGGCCGTGTCGGCGTTCTCCTCGCTCTACCCGGTGCTGATGCTGCACAGCTTCGGCATGGCGGTGAGCCGTTCGTCGACGTTGATCGCCATCGTCACCGCGCTCAGCATCCCGTTGTATAATCTGGCGGGGCGGATGGTGTCGCGCTTCGGCCCGGCAGCAATGCTGGGGGTGGGGATCGGCGCGCGCGCGGTGGCGCTGCTCGGGCTCGGCGTGGTGGCGCTGACGCATTTGGCCAGCGTCTCGGTGGTGCCGGCGGTCATCCTGTTCACGCTGTTTCAGGGCATCTGGCCGCTGCTGAGCGTTGCGGCCAACGACCTGGCGGCGGTCTCGGCGCCGTTCGGCGAGGGGGCGGCGATGGGCCTGTTCAACGCCGCCGCCGCCATCGCCTCTGCCGTGGGGGCGATCCTCGGTGGCGTGGTGGCGGACCAGTTAGGCTTTGGCGCCGTGAGCGTATTCGCCGGGCTGGTCGCGTTGGGAGCGCTGGCCTGCGTCGTTCCTTTGGCACGACAGCATTTCAGCGCGCCGGAGAGCGTTTAGCCCTGGATCGTAGACGCTCTGCTGGCGCTGCTGGAGGCGCATGCGTGGGAAGGCCCGAAAAAAAAGGCAGGGCTCTGCCCTGACCCGCCGGGGCCGAAAGGCCCCGGACCCCATAACTTAGAAAAACATCTCGATTGCACAACAAGATCCAAGGGTAGTATGGCTACTCAAAGCGCCCTAGCACTACAGTTGCCTTTTTGTCGGAGTTCTGAATCTATGGGCAACCATGATTCAGGACATGATGAATGGCGGCGCGTCGGTTGAAGATACACTGGAGCTCTGGGCATCTTCGCTGCGCGATGTGAAGGGGCGCAT
>NZ_DASXFO010000061.1:0-18646 GCF_036489515.1 Acidocella sp. | reverse complement strand
TTTCATCTACCAGACTCTCACCAAACTGGTCCGCCTCCCCATCGCCAAGGCGGCTTCACGATAGGGCACCCAGGCGCAAGGAAAGCAGCCGCTTTTTGAAAAAAGCGGCGCAAAAACTTTTGACTCCGCTGGGCCACGGGCGTTGTCAGCGACAGCGCCCATGGCCCAGCATTAACAAAGTTTTTTTGCTACTTTTTGTTCACAAAAAGTAGATTTCTGCCCCGCTTCGGTGGGGGTCATCCCGATAATGTCGCTGGCCCGCCGCCTGACACACCTGTTTCCGGCACGGAGCATGTGAACGCCACAACCGCGTTCCAATAGCCAAGGTCGTCGGCTTCGTATGTTCCCAGGTCGTTCCAGTACAGAGCATAAGTTTCTGGCGGATTGCTTATGCAGAGAATGGCGCCGAGTTGCGGGTTGGCGACCGGGTCGATCGCCGTGGCGTTATTCTGGCCACCGACGGCGGTAAAAGGCAGGGAGGTTCCCCCGCCTTCCTGAATGCTGACCTGAGACGCGGTGTTGCCATTGGCCTGGGGGTTGTAGCATTGATAAGATGTCGCCAAGGGCGGGTTGAAATCGTAATGGCTGCTGTAAGCGGGCTGTTCGATCACCACCGTGTCGCCGCTATAGGTTCCGGATGTTAAGGCATAAGAGTTGGTGGAAGAAGGCGTGTATCCATAACTCGTGACTGTGCCGCTGGAATTATAAGTCGCCGCGGTGTCTTTATCGGTGACAGTGCTTCCGCTCACGGTAACGTTGTTGTCATAGCCTCCGAGTTTATTGGTGATGACGCCGGGCATCAGGTCGGTAAATGTCTCACCATCCCAGATTGGGTCCATACCGACGATGGCGCCCGCAGATGTTTCAAGCAGCAGATAATAATCGGGCAGAAGCGCCTGATTGCTGCCGTTCACAGGCACGGCGGTGCCCAACGGCTGAATCAGCAAAGTGCAATTGCTATAGGTCGGTTGCCCCGTGGACAGGTAGGATGACTGATTTGCAGTCGATTCCTTCGTGCAATTATTGTTTCCTCCGGCAGCGTTGCCTTGTGCATTCCAGTTCCACCAAAGGTCATCCGCTGTTGGTGTCACGCCGCCATCTTCGGCGCTGGTCGCAGGCGTGCAGCCGGCGATGCTTGGTGGAAAAATGTCATTCGTGCCGGAGGTCATCGCGGCGCCGCTGGCATTCGCCGAAGGCGCGAGGGCGCTGTCCGTATAGGCCTGCCCCGGGAAGGCGGTGGAAAAAATGTTGAGTCCTTGCCAGCCTGTGGAACTGGCGTAGGAGCTGCTGATCGGGGCGCTGATCGTCGTCCCCGATCTGTTGTAATTCGGGCAGATGGCTTTGACCTTGTAGGTGTTGCCGTTGACGTCCGTGGTCGGGCCCACGGATATGGGCGAGACAAAGGGGATCAGGGCATGATTCGTCTCGTAAGTGGGAGGATAGCCTAGAACTTCATAGGCTGATGAATAGACATTTAAACTATCGGCCACGGGATCACCGTCGTTATCGGCACCAGTGGTGGTGTTCACGTTCATCGAGTCGAGCGATCCGTACAAGGTGTGATCAGGGCAACTACCTGTCAAAGCGGTATAATTGTTCGTGGTGGAGGATGCCGTCACCGTGGTGGTGTAGACGGCATTTGAACCATAGCCGCTATGTGGTGTCTTCGTGCCATCGGTGCCAGTGTTCGATGTCGTCACTGTGGGGGTGCCCGTCTCGGGACAATTTCCTTGCACGTTAAGCTGAGAGGCCGTGCATGATGGGTAAGTGTCCGTGGTATAAGTCGTGGTGGTTGATGTCACGACGGACTCACCGCTCTGATAATAGGTGCCGGTCGAGCTACCATTCTCATAGACCATGAGGTTCGTGCTGGCGGTAAAGTAATTCGTGGAATGGTAATTGTTCGCGCCGGTATAATTGATGAAGCTGAAGGCGATCGGCTGGTTTTGCTGCAGCGTGATCGACCCGCCGCTGCCACCGGTGCCGGCGCTGGTCGACAGCGCGATGAAGAGATAATTGCAGGTCGTCGACGAAGCCGTTCCGGGGTTATCCACTGCCAGCGGCCCGA
Organism: Acidocella sp.; assembly: GCF_036489515.1. Taxonomy (GTDB): domain Bacteria; phylum Pseudomonadota; class Alphaproteobacteria; order Acetobacterales; family Acetobacteraceae; genus Acidocella. Next base: position 16,578 of record NZ_DASXFO010000061.1, on the reverse strand, counting down.
TGCTTGCGTAACTTGTGCAGCTTGAATTTGGCTGCGGCGTTTGATTGTATTCCGGCGTTGCCGTGCTGCCAGTGCCAGACATTGGCACGGCATAGGCATAAATGCCGCTCACGTCGCCGGCGGAACCAAAACCAGGGCTGGGAGGAATGTTCTTGCCGGAGATCGTCTCCGGCGGAAACGCCGTGGTGGCGATGCTTTTCACGGTCAACGTCTCGGACGGTATCACGAAGGACAAGAGCGAGTTTTTAAGCACCCCGGTGGCTGTCACGACGACGCAGTATTCCGCCGAACTGGGGCAGCCATATGTGGACGTCACCGTGGCATAGCTCGCGGTGCCGCCACACTGGGTCGATGTTCCGGTGCAGGTCAGTTCCGGCGTCGGCGCTGATGTCGTGACGAAATTCGCGAGCTGTGAAGCGGTTCCGCTATAAGCGGCGGTGGTGACGCTGGCGGCGTAGCTGGAAGATTCGGAGGTCTGCCAGACCCCCGCGCCGGCAATCGCCGCGGCATCCGTCGAGGCCTGCAGCAAGGCCCGCGCCGAGGCGACCCGCGAGAAATCCACCGCGGCGCCGGCGGCGATGAGCAGCGGGACAGTCATGATCGCCAGCGCCACCGCGGTGGCCGCGCGCCGGTCTCGAAGCAGTCGTTTGAGGATGAATGCCATGACCCCGGTCCTGCTAATTAGCCGTATTGGTATTGTTACAAACCTGCGTTGTCGCATTGCTGGCAAAGCAGGCAGTCCCGGAACATTGCAGTTCCTCTTGCGTTCCTGCGTAGCGCCAGCGCGTATAGGCCGCTTGCGTGAAAGTGGGGCGGCTATGAAGAATCACGCCCAAAATGCCCGGATAGGTCAGCGACGCCTGGACGATGATGGCATTGTCGCACGGGACTGCCAGCAAACCGGCCGTTCCCACAGTGCCACTGGTGCTCGGCGGCGATGTCGTGGCCAGCGTCTCGGCGTTGCTGGCGCCAATCGCCGAGGTGCTCGACGAGCTGGTGGCGCTGCAGCTGCTCCCCGACACCGAAAAATCGCCTTCCCAGACATCGTAGGATCGGCCGGTGCTGTAGGCCTTGGACGTCGTAGGCGCGCCTTGCGGGCTGGATTCCAAGGTCACGCCAGCGATTTTGAGGGTCATGCCGCTACCCGGAAACGGTGCCAATCCCAGCAGCGCGCCCTGGCAGATATTCTGGAGCGAGGCCTCGGACGTGCCGGTGGCCGGCACGCTCGAAATGCCATTGGTCGTTGCCTGGTTTTGGACCGCCACCATTTGCGCGACGTTGATCGTCATCGCATTCAACTTCGCTTCCGTCCGATAGAGGGTTAGGATTTCAATCGTGCCGATAAACAAAACCAGAAGAATCGGCATCACCAAGGCGAATTCGACCGCGGCGATGCTGCGCCGGTCCTTCAGGATCGGCAAGGTGAAGTGCGCAATCTTCATGGTTCCATCTCCGTGGCGACGGCGGAATAAAGCGACGGCGTGCCGTTTTCCGTGGCCACGCCCCCCGGCACGGAGAGAACTTTGAAGGGAATTGGGTAGGCAACCTGCACACTCAGCAACACCGGCGCGCCGGCCGACGTTGCCGTGACCCCGGTGAATGTTTGCGGCGAAGCCAAGTTTCCGGAGGAACTGAAGCTCGTCGTAGTGATCCCGCCCGTGCCGAAATACGCGCCGCCTTGGACCGAATATTGCAATGTGCCCGCACAGTTCGGCGCGACGAGGCCAAATTCCCCGCAGACGGCGGTGACGAACGCCGAACCCGTCGTGACATTGCCGATCTGTACCTGCCGCGTCGCGTTGCGAACGGCGTCATCCAGCGTCATCTGCCAGAACATGTCGATCGAGATCACAAAAATACCGAAAATAAACAAAAAAAAAGCCGCGCCGATGATCGCGAACTCGACGGCCGTGTCCGCTTTTGTTTCAGAACACAGATTTTTTGTCAGAAAAAAAATTTTTGACGTATATTTTTGTATAAATTTTTTCATGCTCAACCACTGTTATCGCACAAAAAACATGTTACTATATCGTAATTTGTTAAAGCAAATCAAAACTTTGGGAAACAGACCGTTATGATCGCGATCCAATCAAGAAAGTTCAAGCAGCCGCTTTTTGAAAAAAGCGGCGCAAAAACTTTTGCGTTATGCTGGGTCATGGGCGTTGTCACCGACAACGCCCATGACCCAGCATAACAAAGTTTTTTTGCTACTTTTTGTTCACAAAAAGTAGGCTTCCTTACTCTCCGCTACTGGACCTGGATCTTGCCGCTGACGCTCAACCGGTAAGGTGACGATAAAATGCCCGGCAGCGGTATGGGCAGAAAAACACGCGTCGTGACCTGATACGTCACAAGAGTCTGCTGGGTTTGCGCGGATGAGCAGGTGGTCGCCTGATAGGTGATCGCCGCGCTGGAGCTTATCGGCGGGGTAAAGCAGCCATAGGAAATCCCGCCATTGGCGCCGCCGCTCGAGAGCGTCGTGGGGAGCGTGACCTGGTAGTCTGACTGCCGGTTGATGAGGCTGATAATGTAACCCGCCTCGGTCAGATTGGTCGCATTGCCGGGATTGGTCCAGGCAAAGTAATCGAGCGCCTGGAACGCGGTCCTGAGCTGGGCCTGGGCCGACATGATGAGGACAAAATCCGTCCCACCGGCGAACAACGGCAGCAGGATGAAGACCGACACCAAAGCGAATTCAATCGAGACGTTGCCGCGCCCGCTCCGCGCGGCCCGGCGCCGCAGGATCCCGGCTAACCGTTGGAGCTGGCGCATGCGGTGGTCTGGTTTTGGGATCCCATCACGGTGGTGACGGTCGTAATGGTGAGCGGGATGCTCGGAAACAGCCCGTTAAAGCCGATCGGAGACCATCGGTAGCTGCCCGTGAGCGTGAGGTAGAGACCTGGTGGGTCCCCCGCTTGATTATTGGTGCCATTATTTGTCCAAGTGACCGTGACCAGCGGATTGCTGCCGCTGGCATCGCCGGCACTCGGCAGCGCGGGCCCGGCCGCGTTGTTGAAGTCGGTGACGATGTTGCCGGGGGATGGACAGGTAAATGCGCCGGTATTGGCATATTGGGCTGAGGTAAAGACGGCGGCGGCGCGGGCGGCGCTCTGAACCCCCCGCGCGAGCGCCGACAAGGACAGGCCGAGCAGGCCTAAATTGAGGATGCCAAAAATGAACAGGAGCAGCGCCACGCTGCAGATCGCGAACTCCACGGCAGCAGCCGCCCGCCGCGCTCGGGCGAATGCCAGCACAGCGCCGCAACCTGTGAACACGCCCTGCTTTTCGGGCCTGAACGGGGATTTTGACATGGAGATAGCGCGCCTACTGCACAAGCATCGCGCCGGTGCTGGTCGACCCGCTGTCGCTCCCGCTGCTCGATGTCTCGGTGAGATTGATGGCGCCGCTGCCGCTATCCGTCACCGAGGCGACTTCGAGCCCGGGGAGGCCGGAGGTGGAGATGGTCATGGAAGCGCCACCGGAAACCGTCAGCGGCGCATTAGGGGCATAGATCGCGCCAGCGAAGGCGCCGGAGGCGCCCTCGGTGACGCTATCGGCGGTCGTGTCGCCGCGGGACTGATAGATCAACACGCCGCAAATGCCCTCGCCATCCGTGCCGTCGTAAGGGGCCGCAGAGCCTTCATAAGAAGGATTGGGGAAATTGGCGGGAGCGACGCAATTGCTGGAGGGCGCTGAAAGAGAGACAGAGGCCCCGGCGTCGATGGTGAAACCGGCGTTGCCCTCGAGCACGAAAGTCACCCCGTTGCCGGTGACTGTGGGACCGGACCCGATGTCGAGATTGCCGTTGCGGATGTAATAAATGCCGGGGTTGAACACGACGGAGCGGGCGCCGCCGCTGATGGTGAGCCCGCCGTCGAAAAAATAGGTGTTCGGCGCGGGAGTGGCGTCTGAGGAGACCGGATTGCCGAACACATAGGTGCCTTGCCCGGCGTAGAACGCCCCGGCGTCACCCGAGTTTTCGGAATTGGAATTGCCGGCATAGCTTGTGAGCTCGTAGAGGCCGGAACTGAGCGTCATCTGCGGGCCGCCATTGGTGATCCCGATGCCGCCGTTCACATAATAAGTGGGGCCTTCGAGGGCGAGGGAAGACGAGATATCGGTTGAGAGCCCCCAACCCGTGTAGCTGCTGCCAGACATCGCGCCGTTGAGATAATACGTACCGGGGTCAAGCGTGGCGGAACCGTTGTTCATAACGGTGCCGCCGTTCACCACCATGGTGATCGGGCTGGTCTGGGCGCTGCTGCCGATGGTGAGCGCTGTGTCCGAGGTTACGTCCATCCCGCCATTGATGTAGTAGTCATCCCCGTTCAGCGTGGTTGTCTTATTCGACTGGCCGCTGAAACCGCCGGTGATGAAGGTGGTTCCGGTGGTGGTCCCTTCGTTGAGGAGCAGCGAGGCAACGCCGAAGCCGCTCATGCCGGTGAGATAATTCGGATCGAGTTCGCACCCGGCGTTAAAATCTCCGAGCACGAGGCAATCCCCCACCCCTTCCGCGCTCCATGTATTGAAGCCCAAATCCGGGGTCACCGGGCTGGCGGCCTCAACCGGCGCGGAGGGCGTCGTCCAGCCCGGGTTCCAGATCGACATGCCGGCCGCGGCGCTATCGGTTGGGTTCATGTCGGCGAGCGGGTCGGTCGCCGCGGGCGCGTTCAAGGTGACCGTGGACGAGGAATCAGAGGGGGTGGCGCTGGCGCTGGTGCCGATATAGCCGGCGCCGCTCACGCTGACGCAGTTCGCCTCGGTCGCCACCTCGGTGCCGATGATCTTGCCCGAACCGGTTGCCGACATGCTGCAGCCCGTCTCCTCGTTCGAGGAGATGCCGCAATTCGTGCCGATCACGCTCGCGGCACCGCTGAGCGATATCGCGCCTTGGGTCGCGATCAGGCAGGCCGGGCTCGAAGGCAACACCAAGTCTGCCGAGGCGCTTGCCGATTGCTGGCCGATCGGAACCCCCAGGAACCCGATGCCGCCCACCGCGGAGAAGAAGCTGCGGCGCGGTATGGTCGCGCTCGCCACCCATTGCGTGCTCGCGGCGCCATTCACCGTGACTTTGCTGGAGGTCAGCGTGAGGGGCGTGGCAGTGGTCGTGCCCGCGCTCGCGGGCGGCGTAAAGGCAAACTGCCCGTTTGTCGCGTTGTTGGCCGCAGCCACGGCGAACGGCTCCGCCATGTTGGTGCTGTCGACGCTGTATTTTTCAGCCGCTGTCGCTGCGGCGAGTGCCGCGGCATCCACCGCCGATTGCAGCCCCTCCTGCTGCTCGTACCAATAGCCGACATCCACCGCGAGGCCGGTCGCCGCGATCAATAGAGGGGCTGAAAGAGCGATGATCAATGCCACCGCCGCCTTGCGGTCTCGCAGTCGGCATAGGGCACGCACAACGGACCGCAGCACAACAGAATAAGGCAATTGCGTGTCTTCCTATGCAGATACTGGCGGGGCGGACCACCATCCTATCGCTGTTTCCTGTGCTGGATCTTTGTTAAAAAATCAACCATCGGACCGGCCGCCGGCGAAAAACTCAGCCCTTGGTTAAACGCGCGACCAACATATCCAAACCCAGCCCGGGCCTGGCGCTGGCGGCCCAATATTCACGATCGCCGTCATTCCAGTAGCGGATCACCATGCCGCGATAAGTTGCATTTTTGACCACATGCGCCGGCTCGCCATTGGCCGCCCAGATGCACAAGGTGATTGTCTTCCCCGAGCGCAAATACTGCAGGACTTGCGCGACATGGCCGGCTACCAGATCGCGCCGCGCCGCCACCAGTTGAAACCCGGCGATCACCGGGGCCGGTTCGGCCGCCACGCTACTTTCCGACACCGAGCTCCGCAGCACGGCGTCGCGGACCCCTGCAAAATCAACCGTTTCATTATGACGTGGCGCCAACAGCGCCGCCGTCATCGCCGCAATCACGAGGGCCGCCGCGGCCCAGCCAAGACGCTGACCGCGCCGGCCCATGATCGGCATCCTTGAGGCGACATGCATCAGCTTGTTCGCGACCGGCGACCGGACAACTGCTTGCGCATCCAGCGCCGCCTCGATCTTCGCCTGCAATCGGGACGGCGCGTCGCGCTCCGGTATCAGCTGTGAGAGGTCATTGCGAAGCTGGCCGAGTTCGGCCAGCAATTTGCGGCAGGAGGGGCAGTCTGCCAGATGCGCGGCCAACAAAGCGGCATCCGGCGGCCCCAACTCGCCATCGAGCAAGGCGTTGATAGGCTCGAGCCTGTCTTCGCAGATCACGAGACATCTCCATCATGCGCGGCCATCCAGGCGGCACGCAGATCATTTCTGGCACGTGACAGACGCGACATTACGGTTCCCACCGGCACGGACAGAGCGAGCGCGATCTGCGTGTAAGAGAGACCGCCGAACTCGCGCGTCACCAAAGTTTCCCGTAACGTTTCCGGCAGAGTATCGATGAGATGACGGAGGCGTTGCGCGCGATCCCGCGCGAGCACTTCCTGTTCGGGATTCGGTAACAAATCGGCAACCTCGGAAAACCATTCACTGTCGGTGGAAAGCGCAGCCGGCGCTGCTTTAGAGCGGTACAGGTTGCGCATGATCACGGCCATCCAGGCCCGAAAATCATCACCTTGATAGGTATCGAAGTAGCGCCATGCGCGCAGCATCGTGTCTTGCACCAGATCCTCCGCGCGCTGCTGGTTTCCGGTCAGGCCGATCGCCAGACGATGAAATCTCCCCAGCAGCGGCAATGCCAGCGCGCGAAACCGGTCCATCCGTTCATCAGCCGGTGCCTGCCTCATGTTTGATGGAGCCTGGGACAGTGAACTATTGTACGTCCACCTCTCCTCGCATGTCCGGATGGATGGCACAACGATAATGATAAATGCCCACCTTTTGAAACACGAAACTCCAGCTTGCATTCGGGTCGATCGCGCCGGAATCGAAGCTTTTTCCGTCGAGCGCAGTGGCGGTATGGGGAACGGAATCCTGGTTGGTCCATGTGACTTTGTCCCCCGGATGCACCGTGATCGTTGCCGGGGAAAAAGTATAGTTATCGATCGTCACGGTGGCGGTTGCCGCATAAGCGTAACTCGCGCTGCCCGCGGCAAGCAGGGTCGTGAGAACGAGAAAACGTTTCAGCATGGCGCGCCTCCCTATGTGCTGAGCGTGTCATCGGTGACCGCGAGCCGCGTATCGGTCTCGCGATAGGCAATTTTCGTGATACCAGATACGTGCCGACCTCACCCGCCGGAACATTCAGCAGCGGCCCCTCATGCGGCGGCGTACCTGGTTTTGGTTGCGGAAACGCCGTCGACCGTGCCGTATGGAAGGCCATATTCCCTTCCGTTTTCTGCATGATTTGATGGATATGTCCGTTGAGGATCGTCACCGACCCAAAGCGACGCAGCAACGCCAGCGCCGCCGGCGCATCCCCCGTGCCCCATCCCCAGGCGGCATAGATGGTCCAGAGGGGAATATGCGCGAACACGACAACCGGCGTGGAGGCGCTCTGCCCGCGCAGGTCATCCGCCAGCCAAGCGATCTGTTCCGGTCCCAGCAGCCACTGGCCATCCGGCCCGTTATGCACAACGTTGACGAGCCCGACAAAGTGGACACCATGACTGTCGAAACTGTACCAGCCATCGCCTTTGGTGTTTTTGCCGTAGCGGGCGAGGTAGAGTTTCTTGCCCGGATCGAGCATGTCGTGTTCGCCGGGCACATGATAGATCTCCAGCCCCGACGTCGCGTTGATCTGATCGGCGGTGTCGAATTCCGGCACCTTCGCAAGGTGGCTGATATCGCCGGTATGCAGCATGAAAGCCGGCGCCGCTTGCAGCGATTTCGCCTGGTTGATCGCCGCCTGCAGCGTGCCGGTCACATCCTGGTAAGGCCCAGCCTTAAATCCGATATGACTGTCACTCATCTGCAGAAACGTGAAATTGCCGGCTGAGGGGGCCATGTCAGCGGCTTGCGCGCTGCCGATCAGACCGATTGTGCGGGGTACGCCACCGACCACAGACCACAGCATGCCGGTGCCGATCCATCCCGCGCAAGCCAGGGTGCGGCGGCGCGATAGGGTGTGAGACGCAAGGTTACGATCATCCATGGGAAGACTCCTGCGATTAACGTCTTCCTAAGACTTCTGTTGCTCTCGGTTTATTCTGGCCGTCGCTGAAATTTTTCGTCATGCACTCCCGGTTAGCGGAAAATCCTCGTTTTATAGTAGGATTTATGGCGAGGGCATGCTAAACGCCATTCATTCCTGACATAATCTCATGACAGCTCTCAGGAGCTCGTGCTCGGGAGGGTTTTATCAGTGTCCCGATCGCTCCGCTGCGGTTCCATGGCTTTTGTAGTGCTCGGCCCTGCCATTTTGTTGGCATGTAGCCAACCAAAATCGATTCCTGACGTGGGAGCAAACAGCCATATCTCGGCACCTATTCATGCGTTTTCATTGGACACGCCGCTGCACCAAATAGCCGAGAACAAGCAAGGCAAGGCGATCCTGGTTCATGACTTGCCCGGATTAATGGCCAGTCGAAGCTACATTCTGTTTGATGACATGAGCCTGTCCCAGATCGCCGTCATGTCGGGAGGACGGTTGACCAAAGCAAAACTTGCCGTGGTTGAAGCAGACCTTTCCAACATGCCCGCCGCCCCCGGGCAGTAACGAGGAAGAAAGGCTACTTTTTGTGAACAAAAAGTAGTTTTCTGCGCCTTTGGGCCCGTGCAGTGTCAGCGCCACAGGCCCAGCATAACAAAAGTTTTTGCGCCGCTTTTTTTAAAAAGCGGCACCTTTCTATGCAGCCGGCAGCCCGGCACCCAGGAACCCGCCATCGACAGCCAGCACATGGCCGGTGATGTAACTCGCGTCACCGGAGCACAGGAAAACCGCCGCACCCGCCATCTCCTCCGGCTGCGCGTAGCGGCGAAGCGGTGTACGCTCCACCCAGCGCCCTCGAATTTCCGCGGAATGCATCTCTGCGACCAACGGGGTATCCACCGGGCCAGGCGCCAGCACATTGACGCGGATGCCGTCGGCCGCGAGGTCCACCGCCATCACCTTGCTCAGCAGCACCACGCCGCCCTTCGAGGCGCCATAGGCGGAGCGGCCGACATTGCCGGCGACGCCCGAGACGCTGGCGATGTTGACGATGGCGCCGCCGGTCCCGCGCATCGCACGCGCCGCGGCCTGGCCGACGATGAAGGTCCCGCGCAGATTGACCGCGACGATCCGGTCGAACAATTCGAGCGACGTGTCGAGGAACGGAACGTCCTTGCCGATGCCGGCGGAATTCACCACGCAATCGAGCCGCCCATGGCGCGCGAGAATCGCATCGACCAGGGCCTGCACGCTCTCAGGGTTAGAGATGTCGGCGCGGTAGGGCGCAAGCGGCCCGTCGGCGAGGCTGGTCGCCTCGGCCGCGAGATCGGCCGCGACGACGCTCGCCCCTTCTTCGACGAAGCGCTGCGCGATCGCCGCCCCGATACCGGACAGACCGCCAGTGACCAGCGCGATCTTGCCGCTCAAACGTGCACCCATTTTATTTACCTCCCAAAAACCCAACCGATAGAAAGGGAAAAGCGGCGACCACCACGATGCCGATCAGCAGCGCGATCATGTAGGGCCAGATCCTGCGCAGCCCGGCATCCGGGTTGACCCGGCCGATCGCGCAGGCCGCGTAGTAACCGACCCCGAAAGGCGGCGAGAACAGGCCGATGCCCATCGCAAGCACGACCACGATCGCATAATGCACTTCGTTGACGCCAACCGCCGCCGCGATCGGGAACAGCAGCGGGCCGAACAGCACGATCGCGGGAATGCCTTCGAGCACGCTGCCCAGGACGATGAAGGCGAGCACCGAGACCGCCAGGAAACCGAACCGCCCGCCGGGCACCGCCTCCATCGCAGCACTTAGGCTTTGCGAGAAGCCGGACTGCGTCAGCGCCCAGCCCATCGCGCTGGCGGCACCGATGATGAACAGAATCGCGCCCGAGAGCGAAGCGGTATCGACCAACATCGGATAGACGCGCCGCCAGTCGAATTTGCGATAGATCAGCAGCCCGGCCACGACCGCATAGGCGATACCGATGGTCGAGACCTCGGTCGCGGTGGCGACGCCCATGACCACGGCCGAACGGATCAGGAAGGGCAGTGCCAGCGCCGGCAGTGCCACCCAGAAACGGCGCAACTTCACAGCGCGGGTGAAACGCTCGGCGTGCGCGACATCGTCATCCGCCGAGCGGAACCAGGCGATCGCGCCGAGGGCCAGCGCGAGCACCAGGGCCGGCAGCAAGCCGCCGGCGAACAAGGCTGCGATGGAAACGCCGGTCGCCGAGCCGATCGCGATCAGCACGATCGAGGGCGGGATGGTTTCGCTCATCGCCGCGGCGCTGGCGAGCACTGAAACCATCTCGCCTTCGTCCATGCCGCGCTTCTTCATCTCGGGGAACAGCACCGGGGCGACCGCCGCCATGTCCGCCGCCTTGGAGCCCGAGATGCCGGCCACCAGGTAGATCGCGCCGAGCAGCACATAGCTGAGACCGCCGCGCACCGAGCCAAGCAATGAAGCAAGAAAGGCGACCATCGCCTGCGCCATGCCGGTCATCTCGATCAGCCCGCCGAGAAAGACGAAGAGCGGCACCGCGAGCAGGATCAGCGAACTCATGCCCTGATCCATCGTGCCGAGCATCACGCTGGGCGGCGCGGGTGCGAGCGTGACGATATAGGCGAAGGTGGCAAGGCCGAAGGCGAAGCCGACCGGAACCCCGGCGAGCACGCCACAAGCGAGCAGCGCCACGAAAAAGACCAGCAGATTCCAGTTGCCTATCGCCGCCAGCGCATCCTGGCCGAGCCAGAGCAACGCGGCCACCACGGCGAGGAGTGCTGCGGTGACGGCAAGATCGCGCCAGTCGCTGCGCGCAAGCTGGATCAGCGCGAAGAGCAGCATCAGCCCCGCCCCCGCCGGCAGCGCGCTGGTGCGGATCATGTCGGAGAGGCCCAGCGCCGGCGAGGTGATGAACGCCTGTCCCTGTGCGTAGTCCGCGGCCTGCGGCAGGATCAGCGCGAGGAACAAAGCGGTCGTGCCGATCGCCACCGTCTGCAGGCATTGCGCGACGCGCGGCGGCACCGCGTTCACCAGCGCGGTCATGCGCATATGCTGGCCGCGCTGCAGCGCGATGACGGAGCCGAGCATCGCCAGCCAGAGGAATAGAATCCCCGCGAGTTCGTCCGACCAGACCAGCGGCGCGTTCAGCACGAAACGCGCGAACACGCCGGCCGAGAGAATGACGATCTCGGCCAGCACCAGCAACGCGGCCGGCACCTCGACCGCGCGGCGCAGGAAGTGCTCGACGATCTTGAGCACCGCATGACGCCGCTGCAACGGCGTCACCTGCGTCTCCGCCCCATAGGACGTGCTCACCCCAGCGCGCCCGTGTAACCCTCAAGAAGGCTCCAGGCCTGGTCGCCGAACTTGCCCTTCCAGGAGGAATAGAAGCCGGCGTGCGTGAGCGCGGCGCGGAATTGCGCGGGATCGGTATCGTTGAAGGCGAGCCCCTGCGCGCTCAGGCTGGTTTGCAGAGTGGCGTTGAGCGAGGCGACATCGCCACGTTGCCGGAGGGCTGCGGCGTTGAGTTCCCGTTCGGCGAGGGCCTGCAGATCCGCCGGCAGCCGCTTGAACGCAGCCGGGTTCGCGAGCGTCCAGAAGCCGTCCCACATATGGTTGGTGAGTGAACAGTATTTCTGCACCTCGTAGAGCTTCGCCGAGCTGACGATGGCGAGCGGATTTTCCTGCCCATCGACGATCTTGGTCTGCAACGACGTGTAGACCTCGTTGAAGCTGATCGTCGTGGGCGACGCACCGAAATCGCTAAACATCGAGGTCCAGAGCGCCGCGGGCGGAACACGGATGCGCAGCGCGTGCAGATCATCGGGCGTGCGGATCGGATGGTTTCCGGTGGTGATCTGGCGGAAGCCGTTGTCGAAGATCTTCTCAAAGGCGATCAGCCCGCGCGCTGCGATCGCCGTGCGCACGAATGCCCCGAGCTGCCCGTCCATGGCGCTGAAGGCCTGCGTGGAATCCTTGAAAGCGAAGCCCACCCCGTTGATCGCCGAGAGCGGCACCAGTGTCGAGAGGATCAGCGGCGAGAGGGTGAAGAACTGGAGCGCGCCGGAGCGCACCTGGCTCAGCATCACCGGGTCAGTGCCGAGCTCGCTGTTCGGAAAGAGCGTGATATCCAGGCGGCCGTCGCTCTCGGTCTTGATCTTCGCCAAGGCCTCGCCGATGCGCACGTTGAGCGGATGGACCGCCGGCAGATTGGTCGCGAATTTGTAGGAAAATTGCGCAGCATCGGCCTTGCCTGTGCGGATCGCGACAAGCGGCAGTGCGGCGCCCCCGGCCAACATGGTCCGGCGCGTGATTTTTGACATGGAACGTTCCCTCTAGACGACTTGTTAGAAGATTATTGCTCGCGGATCGCCTCCAGGCAACCGGATAAGGCAGCCCGAAACATTATCTGACAATTATTGCAAAATAAGTCCATATAGTGGACATCGTTTTTTTATTTCCTCAAATTATTTGCGACAAACCTATAGGTCCTAGACTTATTCATTGTAAAGCGTATATTGCCCGTAAAGTTTGGGGCCATATTCTGGACCAATAAAAAATACCGATACCAGATGCCAAGCTAAAATTTAAATGCCAAGATAAATAATGACGATGCGGCGAGGGAAAACGGACGTGTCCAAGGACGATGCCCCAGGCACCCAAAGTCTCGACCGCGCGCTCGGCCTGCTGCGACTCGTCGCCACACGCGCGGGGCGCGGCATCAGGCTGAGTGAGCTCGTGCAGCAATCCGGCTTGACCAAGCCCACCGTCCATCGGCTGCTGCAGGCCCTCGAACGGCAGGGCTTCCTGGCGCAGGACGGTGTCACGAAACTCTATCATCTCGGCCCCGAATCCTTCGTGATCGGCACGCTCGCGCATGAGCGCTACGGCATCCACAGGGCCGCGCTGCCGAGCCTCTCGCGCCTCGCCACGGCGTCCGAGGACACCGCCTTCCTCACCGTGCGCCGCGACTGGTACGGCATCTGCCTGCATCGCCAGGAAGGCGCCTTCCCGATCCGCTCCTATGTGCTGCAGGCCGGCGATCGCCACCCGCTCGGTGTCGGCGCCGGCAGCCTCGCGATCCTCGCGGCGCTGCCGCCGGCCGAAGCGGAGGCGATTATCCAGCACAACACGCCGGATCTTCTGGCGCGCTATCCGGGTTTTCCGCCCGAACGGCTCCGTGAACAGACCGCGCTCGCCCGCGCGAACGTCTATGCGTTCAATCCGGGCCAGCTCTATGCCGGCAGCTGGGCGGTCGGTGTCGCGGTCGTCAACCGCGCGGGACAATGCGAAGGCGCACTCTCGATCGCCGCCATCGACCAGCGCCTGCAACCGGCGCGCTGCGCGCAACTCGTCGCCCTTCTGCACAGCGAGGCCGAACGCCTCGCCGAACGCCTCGAGCGTCCCGCCGGGGCCACCAATATTGCCGCGCGGGCGCGCCAGAATTCAATGAACCACTAACCGTTTCGATGAGGAGCAGGAAACCATGACAGAAGCATGCATCGTCGGATGGGCGCATACCCAATTCGGCAAGCTCGACGAGCCCGACGCGGAGCGCCTCATCGAGCGCGTCGCGGAAGCGGCGATTCGCGACGCAAGCGTGGCGCCCGCCGAGATCGATGGCGTGTTTGTCGGCCATTTCAACAATGGGTTCAGCCGACAGGATTTCCCGAGCTCGCTCGCGATCCAGAGCGTGCCCGACCTGCGTTTCAAGCCCGCGACGCGCTTTGAGAATGCCTGCGCGTCAGGCTCCGCCGCGGTCTATGGCGCGCGCGATTTCATCGCTGCGGGGCGCGGGCGGCTGGCGCTGGTGATCGGCGTCGAGAAAATGACCGCCGTGTCCGGTGCGCAGGTGGGCGACAATCTTCTCGCCGCCTCCTACCGGCGCGAGGAGGGCGATATTCCCGGCGGCTTCGCCGGCGTGTTCGGGCGGATCGCCGAGACCTATTTCCAGCGCTTCGGCGACCAGTCCGATGCCCTCGCCACGATCGCGGCGAAGAACCACAAGAACGGCGTCGACAATCCCTATGCGCAGATGCGCCGCGATCTCGGCTACGCCTTCTGCCGCAAAGCCTCGGAGAAAAACCCCTATGTCGCGGGGCCGCTGAAGCGCACCGATTGTTCCCTGGTCAGCGACGGTGCCGCGGCGCTGATCCTGGCCGATGAGGAGACCGCTGCCGCACTCGGCAAATCCGTTCGCTTTCGCGCCGCCGTGCAGGTCAACGACTATTTGCCGCTCTCGCGCCGTGACCCGACGCGGTTCGAAGGTGCCGCCACCGCCTGGGCCGCGGCACTCGGGCACGCGCACCTCACGCTCGACGATCTTTCCTTCGTCGAGACGCATGATTGCTTCACCATCGCCGAGCTAATCGAATACGAGGCGATGGGCCTGGCACCACACGGACAGGGCGCGCGCGTGGCACTTGACGGGCTGACCACGCCGGACGGCAAGCTGCCGGTCAATCGCTCGGGCGGGCTGAAGGCAAAGGGCCATCCGGTGGGCGCGACCGGCGTCTCGATGCATGTGATCGCCGCGATGCAGCTCACCGGCAGCGCCGGCGCGATGCAGCTGCCACGCGCCGAGCTCGGCGGCGTGTTCAACATGGGCGGCGCCGCGGTCGCCAACTACGTCTCGATCCTGGAGCGCCAGCGGTGAGCGCCGCACCCCGCGGCGGCATCAGCCCTTGCAGCCGGCGCGTGATGAATCTCGCGCATTTCCTGCGCCAGGCAGCACGTCGCCATGGCGAAGAGATCGGCTTCGTCTGGGGCGATCTCGAACTCAGCTGGGCCGAGCTCGACCGTCGGGTCGACGGCATGGTCGCAGCCCTCGCCGCGCGCGGTGTCGTGAAAGGCGATCGCATTCTGGTGCAGTCGCGCAATTGCCATCAGCTCTTCGAATCGATGTTCGCCTGCTTCCGGCTCGGCGCCGTCTGGGTGCCGACCAATTTCCGGCAGACGCCTTCAGAGGTCGCCTATCTCGCCGCTTCCAGCGGGGCCACGGTGATGATCTGCCAGAGCGAATTCGCAGGCCATGTCGCCGCGGCGCGCGAGGCGGCGCCGGACTTGCACCTGATCATCGCCATCGGTGCCGCGGAGTTCGGCGCGGAGTATGACGCGCTCGTCGCCGCCCACCGCGACAGCCCCCCGACGCAAGCCGATGTCGAGCACGACGATCCCTGCTGGTTCTTCTTCACCTCGGGCACCACCGGCAGGCCGAAAGCAGGAATCCTCACGCATGGGCAGATGGGCTTCGTCGTCACCAACCACCTCTGCGATCTGATGCCCGGCACCACGGAGGCGGATGCGTCCCTCGTGGTCGCCCCGCTCTCCCATGGTGCGGGCATCCACCAGCTCGTACAGGTGGCACGCGCGGTGAAGACGGTGCTGCCGGCGAGCGACCGGCTCGATCCGGCGGAGATGTGGTCGCTGGTCGAACGCTGGCGCATCACCAACATGTTCACCGTGCCGACCATCGTGAAGCTGCTCACCGAGCATGCCTCCGTCGATGCGTACGATCATTCCTCGCTGCGCTACGTGATCTATGCGGGCGCACCGATGTATCGCGAGGATCAGAAACACGCGTTGCGAAAACTCGGCGCGGTGCTCGTCCAGTATTTCGGGCTCGGCGAAGTGACCGGCAACATCACCGTTCTGCCCCCTGCCCTGCACAATCCCGAGGACGGCCCGGCCTCGCGGATCGGCACCTGCGGCTTCGCGCGCACGGCGATGCAAATTTCCATCCAGGACGAAGCCGGGCATGAACTCGAACCCGGCGAGACCGGCGAAATCTGCGTCTGCGGCCTCGCGGTCTTCGCCGGCTACTACAACAACCCCGAGGCCAATGCCAAAGCCTTCCGCAACGGCTGGTTCCGGACTGGGGATCTCGGCCACATGGACCGGGAAGATTTCCTGTTCATAACCGGCCGCGCCTCGGACATGTATATTTCCGGCGGCTCCAACGTCTATCCGCGCGAGATCGAGGAGAAACTGCTGAGCCATCCGGCGATCGCAGAGGTCGCGATCCTCGGCGTGCCCGACCGCGTCTGGGGCGAGATCGGCGTCGCGGTGGTGGTGCCCCGCGCCGGTGCGGCACTCGACGAAGCGGCGGTGCTGGCCTGGGTCGAGAGCAAGGTGGCGCGCTACAAACTGCCCCGGCGCGTGTTCTTCTGGGACGAGTTGCCGAAATCGGCCTACGGCAAGATCACCAAGAAGATCATCCGCGAGGAACTGCAGGCGCGCGGCTGCCTCGAGCCCCAACCGGCCGGCCTATCGGAACGCGTATCGAGCTGAGGAGACCGCGATGAAAGCCCTATCCAGCACGCATTTCCCACGTCCGCGGACGCTAATACCAACGGCGTTAAGCATTGACCTGTTTTGCCCAGCTCCGTGTTGCGATTGAGGTTATTTTATCTGGCTGCGCCACCAGGCTGTTCCAAGCGCTGCAGCAGGCTTCGACGATTGCCTCCTGGGTTTCGAATACTC
>NZ_DASXFO010000035.1:0-119520 GCF_036489515.1 Acidocella sp. | reverse complement strand
AGACATGCCGGGCGCCTTCAACGAACCGGAACTCAAGCTGACCGGCTGGGGCACCCTGAAAGTGCAGCCGAAGACGTTTATGACCAGCCTGCCCGGCGTGTTCGCCGCTGGCGACATCGTGCGGGGCGCCTCCCTCGTCGTCTGGGCGATCCGCGACGGGCGCGATGCCGCCACCGCCATTCATGATTTCATCCAGGCGCAGACCCTGGCCCAGGCCGCGGAGTAATTAGCATGACCAACGAAACCGCTTCCGAATTTCTCGCCTCCTGGGCACGTAATACGGAAATCCTCAAGGACACCTACAATCCGGCGCAGGAGCACGATGCGTGCGGCGTCGGCCTTGTGGCGGCGCTCGACGGCAAGAAGCGCCGCGACGTGGTGCAGGCCGGCATCGATGCGCTGAAGGCGGTCTGGCATCGCGGCGCGGTCGATGCCGATGGCAAGACCGGCGATGGTGCCGGCATCCATATCGAAATTCCACGCAATTTCTTCGCCGAGGAAGTGCGCTGCGGCGGCGACCGCCTGCGCGAAGGCCCGATCGCGGTCGGCATGGTGTTCCTGCCGAAAACCGATCTCTCCGCGCAGGAACGCTGCCGGCAGATCGTCGAGGCGGAGATCCTCAGCTTCGGCTACCGCATCTATGGCTGGCGGCAGGTGCCGATTCACTTCGAGTGCATCGGCGAGAAAGCCAATGCCACGCGCCCCGAGATCGAACAGATCATGATCTGGAACCCGCGCGGCGTGTCCGAGGAGGTGTTCGAGCGCGAGCTCTACATCATCCGCCGCAAGATCGAGAGGGCGGCGATCGCCGCACAGATCCCGGAACTCTATCTCTGCTCGCTGTCCTGCCGCTCGATCATCTACAAGGGCATGTTCCTGGCGGCGAACCTCGCGGATTTCTATCCCGACCTCATGGATGAGCGTTTCGTTTCGCGCTTCGCCATCTATCACCAGCGTTATTCCACCAACACCTTCCCCACCTGGCGGCTGGCGCAGCCCTTCCGCATGCTGGCGCATAACGGCGAGATCAACACCGTCGCCGGCAACATCAACTGGATGAAGAGCCACGAGACGCGGCTCGCCGCCGAGGGGCTGGACGATTTCCTGGAAGACGTGAAGCCGGTCGTGCAGGCCGGCGGCTCCGATACGGCTTCCTTGGACAACGTGTTCGAGCTGCTGGTGCGCGCCGGGCGCGACGCGCCGATGGCCAAGACGCTGATGATCCCGCCCTCGATCGGCAGCGACGCCACCATGCCGAAGACGCATCAGGACCTGTTCCTGTACTGCAACGCGGTCATGGAGCCCTGGGACGGGCCGGCGGCGATCGCCGCCACCGACGGCAATTGGGTCATCGCCGGGCTGGACCGCAACGGGCTGCGCCCGCTGCGCTACTCGGTCACCACGCAGGACCTGCTGATCGTCGGCTCCGAGGCCGGCATGGTGAAGTTCGACGAGGACAGCATCATCGAGAAGGGGCATGTCGGCCCGGGCCAGACCATCGGTGTCGATCTCAACGCGGCGAAATTCTACCACGACCAGGAAATCAAGGACATGCTGGCCGCGCGCCAGGATTTCGGTGCCTGGGTGAAGCGCATCACGGTGATCGACCGTATCGTCAAGACCGATGCGCCGGAGCCGGTGCTGTTCGACGCCGAGGCGCTGCGCCGCCACCAGCTCGCGGTCGGCTACACGATGGAAGAGCTGGAGCTGCTGCTGCATCCGATGGTCGAGGATGCCAACGAGGCGATCGGCTCGATGGGCGACGACACGCCGCTCGCCGTGCTCTCGGCGAAATATCGCGGCCTGCACCATTTCTTCCGCCAGAGTTTTTCGCAGGTCACCAACCCGGCCATCGACAGCCTGCGCGAAACCCGCGTGATGTCGCTGAAGACGCGGCTCGGCAATCTCGGCAACGTGCTGGACGAGGATTCCGAGCAGTGCGACCTGCTGCAGCTGAACTCCCCGGTTCTGTCCACCGCCGAGTTCGAGGCGATGCGCCGCACCATGGGCAAGAATGCCTGCGTCGTCGACTGCACCTTCAAGGTTGTGAACGGCGAGGGCGGCCTGCGCCGCGCCATCGAGCGCATCCGCCGCGAGGCGGAGGAGGGCGTGCGCATCGGCTGCACCCATGTGATCCTGACCGATGAGGCGATGAGCCCGGAGCGCGCGCCGATCCCGATGATCCTCGCCACCGGGGCCGTGCACACGCATCTGGTTCGGCAATCCCTGCGCACCTTCACCAGCCTGAACGTGCGCACCGCGGAATGCATGGATGTGCATTATTTCGCCGTGCTGGTCGGCGTGGGCGCCACCACCATCAACGCCTATCTCGCCCAGGAAAGCATCGCCGACCGCCATGCGCGCGGCCTGTTCGGCAAGCTGTCGTTGAAGGATTGCGTCGGCCGCTACAAAAAGGCAGTGGATAAGGGCCTGCTCAAGGTCATGAGCAAGCTCGGCATCTCTGTGATCGCCTCCTATCGTGGCGGTTATAATTTCGAGGCGATCGGCCTGTCGCGCACGCTGGTGGGCGAGTTCTTTCCCGGCATGGCCTCGCGCATCTCCGGCATCGGCCTGCCCGGCATCGCGCAGAAGGTGCTGGAGCAGCATAAACTGGCCTGGAGCGGCAATGTCGTGCCGCTGGAAATCGGCGGCATGTACCGGCTGCGCCGTGCCGGTGAGACGCACGCCTTTGACAATAACGCGATCCATCTGCTGCAGAGCGCCGTCGCCTCCAACAGCTTCCAGATGTACAAGCGCTATGCGGAGATGGTGCGCAAGCAGCCGCCCGTGGCGCTGCGTGACCTGCTGGATTTCCGCGCCGAGGGCCGCACCCCGGTCTCGATCGACGAGGTCGAGAGCATCACCGAGATCCGCAAGAAGCTGCTGGCCCCGGGCATTTCGCTCGGCGCGCTGAGCCCGGAGGCGCATGAGACGCTCTCCATCGCCATGAACCGCATCGGCGCGCGCTCCGATTCCGGCGAGGGTGGCGAGGACCCGGCCCGCTCCGAGCCGCGGCCGAACGGCGACAACGCCGCCTCGGCGATCAAGCAGATCGCCTCCGGCCGGTTCGGCGTGACGGCGGAATATCTGAACGCCTGCAAGGAGATCGAAATCAAGATCGCCCAGGGCGCCAAGCCGGGCGAGGGCGGGCAGCTGCCGGGCTTCAAGGTGACCGGGCTGATCGCCAAACTGCGCCACTCCACCCCGGGGGTCACGCTGATCTCCCCGCCGCCGCATCACGACATCTATTCGATCGAGGATCTGGCGCAGCTGATCTATGACCTCAAGCAGATCAACCCGCGCGCCAGCGTGTGCGTGAAGCTGGTCTCGCGCTCCGGCATCGGCACCATCGCCGCCGGTGTTGCGAAGGCCAAGGCGGATGCGATCCTGATCTCCGGCCATGTCGGCGGCACCGGCGCCTCGCCGCAGAGCTCGGTGAAATATGCCGGCATGCCGTGGGAGCTCGGCCTCTCCGAGGCGCATCAGGTGCTGATGCTCAACCGCCTGCGTCATACCGTGAAGCTGCGTACCGATGGCGGCATCAAGACCGGCCGCGACGTGGTGATCGCCGCCATGCTCGGCGCCGAGGAATTCGGCATCGGCACCGCCTCGCTGGTGGCGATGGGCTGCATCATGGTCCGCCAGTGCCACTCCAACACCTGCCCGGTGGGCGTGTGCACGCAGGACGAGGCGCTGCGGCAGAAATTCGACGGCTCGCCGGAGAAGGTCATCAACCTGTTCTCCTTCATCGCCGATGACGTGCGCGGCATTCTCGCCTCGCTCGGCTTCCGCTCGCTCAACGAGGTGATCGGCCGCACCGACCTGCTGCACCAGGTCAGCCGCGGCGCGGACTATCTCGACGATCTCGATCTCAACCCGATTCTCGCCCAGGCCGACCCCGGCCCGCATGCCCGCTATTGCACGCTGGAAGGCCGCAACGAGGTGCCGGAGACGCTGGACGCGCAGATGATCGAGGATGCGGCGCCGTTCTTCGCCAATGGCGAGAAGATGCAGCTGCAATACGCCATCCGCAACACGCATCGCGCGATCGGCACGAAGTTCTCGTCGCAGATCGTCGCGAAGTACCGCAAGGCGAAGCTGCAGCCGGACCATGTGACGGTACGGCTGCGCGGCTCCGCCGGCCAGTCGCTCGGCGCCTTCGGCGTGCACGGGCTGAAGCTGGAAGTGTTCGGCGATGCCAACGACTATGTCGGCAAGGGCCTCTCCGGCGCCACCATCGTGGTGCGGCCAGTGCCGTCCTCGAAGCTGAAGAGCAACGAGAACACCATCATCGGCAACACCGTGCTCTATGGCGCGACCTCGGGCGCGCTGTTCGCGGCGGGCCGGGCCGGCGAGCGCTTCGCCGTGCGCAATTCCGGCGCGGTCACGGTGGTCGAGGGCATCGGCTCCAATGGCTGCGAATACATGACCGGCGGCACCGTGGTGGTGCTGGGCGAGGTGGGCGATAATTTCGGCGCCGGCTTCACCGGCGGCGTCGCGTTCGTTTATGATCCGGAGCGGAAATTCGAGCTGCGGGTGAACGCGGATACGGTGCTGTGGCAGCGTGTCGCCACACCTTACTGGGAAGAGACGCTGAAAACCTTAATCCAGCGTCATGCGACGGAAACCGAAAGCCGTTACGCCGCCAGCATGTTGAACGACTGGTCGCGCGAGCTGCCGCATTTCTGGCAGATCGTGCCGAAGGAATACGTCAACTATCTGGCGGCGCCGCTGAATGAGGAGAAGGCGGAAATCCGCGCCTGAAGGCGAAGTAAAAAGAAAGGCTACTTTTTGTGAACAAAAAGTAGCAAAAAAACTTTGTTAATTTGGGCCATGGGCTTTGTCGGTGACAAGGCCTGTGGCCCTGTTGCTTTCTTCCTTCTTAGAGCTGTCTCACTTTCGGTGGGAGCGCTCTTTTGGCATAAAGCCCCCATGCGAATCCTGTATCATCTGCCGCTCTCCCCCTATGCGCGCAAAGTCCGCCTGGTTCTGGCGGAAAAACGTTTGCCTTTCGAACTACGCGTGGAGAAAGTCTGGGACCGGCGCCCGGAATATCTGGAGATGAATCCGGCCTGCACGGTGCCGACTCTGATCGACAATAACGGCCTGGTCGTTCCAGATTCGAACGCGATCTGCGAATATCTCGACGAGGCCTATCCCGACTCGGCGCTGCTCGGCCGCACCATCGCCGAGCGCGTGGAGACGCGCCGGCTGGTGGCCTGGTTCGACCAGAAATTCGCCGCCGAGGTGTCGCGCAACCTGCTCTGGGAAAAGACCATGAAGCAGGCGCTGCGGCTGGGCGCGCCGGATGGCAGCGCCTTGCGGGCGGGTTACACCAACCTCAAGCAGCATATGCTGTATATCGACTGGCTGGCCGAGCACCGGCAGTGGCTCGCCGGGGCGAACCTCTCGCTGGCGGATTTCGCCGCCGCGGCAATGCTCTCCTCGATCGACTTCATCGGCGATGTCGACTGGTCTGTCGCACCGGCCGCCAAGGATTGGTACGCGCGCATGAAATCCCGCCCGTCCTTCCGCGCGGTCCTGGCCGACCGCGTGAACGGCATGGCCCCGCCGCCGCATTACGCGGATCTGGATTTTTAAAGGAAGACTTCTTTTTGTGAACAAAAAGAAGCAAAAAAACTTTGTTATGCTGGGCCATGGGCGTTGTCGAGGACATCGCCCATGGCCCAGCATAAAAGAAGTTTTTGCGCCGCTTTTTTCAAAAAGCGGCTACTTTCTTTCGGGAGTTTGGCATGTCTGATCTGCTGATTTTCGGTTTTGGCTATTCCGGCACCGCCGTTGCTCGGGCCGCGCGCGAGGCCGGGTTTGCCGTGACTGTGACCTCGCGCGATCCCGCCACGAAAATGCCGGTGCAAGATATCCAGCTCATCCCGTTCGAGGGGGCGGAAGCCGCCATCGCCAAGGCCACGCATCTGCTCGTCACCGCTGCACCCGGCGAGGCGGGCGATCCGGTGCTGGGGCGCCATGCGGATTCCATTCGCGCCGCGAAAAACCTGCGTTGGATCGGCTATTTTTCCACCACCGGAATCTATGGCGACCAAAACGGCGGCTGGGTCGATGAGGACACGCTGCCCGCACCCGGCTCGGAACGCACACAGCGCCGGGTCCAGGCCGAGGAGGCGTGGCGGATATTTCCCGTTGCCGTGGATATTTTTCGTCTCGGCGGCATTTACGGGCCCGGCCGCTCGATGTTCGACGACCTGCGCGCGGGCACGGCGCGGCGTGTGGTCAAGCCGGACCATCTGTTCGGGCGCATCCATCGCGACGACATCGCCTACGGCGTGCTGGTGGCGATGCGGCGCAACGCCCCACCCGGCGTGCAAATATTCAATTTCTGTGATGACGAGCCGGCCTCCAGCGCCGACGTGGTGGTGGAGGCGGCGAGGCTGCTCGGAGTCGCACCGCCCGACCCGGTGCCTTACGTCGAGGCAGTGGCAAAAATGTCGCCGCTGGCGCGCAGTTTTTGGTCCGAGAACCGCAAGGTCGCCAGCGCCAAAACCAAGGCCAGGCTGGGCCTGACCTGGCGCTACCCGACCTATCGCGAAGGGCTAAGGGCAATAAAGGAAGAGGAAGGAGGCGTCGTCGCCGACAACGCCCCAGACCCAGCATAACAAAAATTTTTGCGCCGCTTTTTTAAAAGCGGCTTCTTACTTAAGTAGCGCGGCGGCAGTCTGCTCCAGCAGCACAAGATCAGCCTCGCGCGAGAGACGGTGGTCGCCGTCCTTCACATAGATCAGCCGCACATCAGGCGTTTCGAGACGTTCGGTCAGGCGCAGGCTCAGCTCCCACGGCACGTCCGGATCCTTCATCCCGTGCAGGATGTGGACCGGGCAGGCGATGGGAATCGGCGCGTCGAGTAGCAGGTAATTCGCGCCATCTTCCAGAAGTTTTGCGGTGATCGGCGTCGGGGCGCCATATTCGCTGGGTGTCAGGATCAGCCCGTCGCGTTGCAGAGCCTCCTGCTGGTCCGGGGTGAGCGCCGGCTTCATCAGCAATTCGGTGAAATCCGGGGCAGGGGCGATCAGCAACAGCGCCGCCACGCGGGTCTTTAAGGCCCGGGCGAGCAGCAGCGCGATCCAGCCGCCCATCGAGGAGCCGACCAGCAGCACCTCCCGGCCCGGCACCACGGTGGCGATCACATGGGCCGCATCCGCCGTCCAGTCGCCAATGCAGCCGTCGGTGAACTGGCCGCCGGAGGCGCCGTGGCCGGCATAGTCGAAGCGCAGCATCGCCTGGCCCAGCTTTTGGGCCTGCGCCCATAGCCGCATCGCCTTGGTGCCGCCCATATCCGAGGCGAAACCGGGGCAGAACACCACCACCGGGCCGCGCCCCTCGAGAAATTCATACTCCAGTGCCACATCCGGAACGCGATAGGTCTTCACTTCAATCTCCCCTGGCAAGCAAATACGTGATAGCGCCCCCGCCATGATTGAGCGACCCATCACGATTCTCCAGGTACTGCCGAAACTCGACACCGGCGGCGCCGAGCGCGTGGTGATCGAGATCGCCGAGGCGATCCATGCGACCGGCCACAAGGTTTTGATCGCCTGCGCGGGCGGGGTGCTCAGCGCCGTCGCGCGCCGGGCCGGGGCGGAAATCGTCGAGATGCCCCTGGACACGAAATCGCCGTTCAAGATGCGCCGCAATGCCAGGCGGCTGAAAAAACTCATCGCCCAGCGCGACGTCCAACTGGTGCACGCGCATTCCCGCGCCCCGGCCTGGTCCGCCTGGTGGGCGACACAGGCCACCGGCACGCCCTTCGTCACCACCTATCACGGCAGTTATGGCGAAAAATCCACGCTGAAGAGGCGCTACAACGCGGTGATGGCGAGAGGCGACCGGGTGATCGCGGTGAGCCATTTCATCGCCGGGCTGATCCGCACCCGCTACGGCACCGACGAGCAGGCATTGCGCGTCATTCATGGCGGCGTGAACCTGGACAAATTTGACCCGACCGTGATGTCCGCCGAGGTGCTGTATCGGCTGGCGCGGGACTGGGCGGTGAATCTCGCCGATCCGGTGATTTTGCTTCCCGGCCGGCTGACCACCTGGAAGGGGCAGAAAATCCTCATCCAGGCGCTGGCGAAAATGCGGCATCGCGACGCGGTGGTGATCCTCGCCGGCAGCGCGCAGGGGCGGCTCGACTACGCGGCGGAACTGATGGATCTGGGCAAGCGGCTCGGTGTCGCCGACCGGCTGCGGCTGGTCGGTCATACCGAGGAGATCCCGGCGGCGATGATGCTGGCCGACGTGGTGGTGAACGCCTCCACCGACCCGGAAGCCTTTGGCCGCACCATCATCGAGGCCCAGGCGATGGGGCGGATCGTCATCGCCACCGACCATGGAGGCGCGCGTGAAACCATCATTTCCGGCGAGACCGGGTTTCTGGTCCCGCCAGGGGACGTGGAGGCCCTGGCTGCCATCCTGGATGCCGCATTGGACATGCCCTCCGATGACCGCGTGACCTGGGGCCGCCATGCCCGTGCGCATGTGGCGGAACATTACTCGGTGGCGGCAATGCAGAATGCCGTGCTCGACGTGTATGCGGAGCTTCTGACGTGAAACAAACAAAAAGAAAGCAGCCGATTTTTGAAAAAAGCGGCGCAAAAACTTTTTTTATGCTGGGCTATGGGCGTTGGCGGGGACATAGCCCGTGGCCCAGATTCATAAAGTTTTTTTGCTACTTTTTGTTCACAAAAAGTAGTCCTTCCCTTCGCTTGACCTAGCCTATGGCAATCCTCGTCATCAAGCTCAGCGCCATGGGTGATTTCGTGCTGGCCTTTCCCGCCATGGCGGCGATCCGCGCCGCCCATCCGGGGGCACGGATCACCCTGCTGACGACATCCCCGTTCGCGCCGCTGGCCCGTGCCTCTGGCTGGTTCGATCATGTGGAAATCGACCGTCGCCCCAAATTCTGGAATGTTTCGGGCCTGCTCCGGTTGCGGCGGCAATTGCGCGGTTTCGATCTGGTCTACGACCTGCAAACCTCGGGGCGCAGCTCGCGTTATTATGTCCTGGCCGGCCGGCCTTCCTGGTCGGGCATCGCAGCCGGCTGCTCGCTGCCGCATGCCGACCCGAACCGCGTGTTCCTGCACTCGCGCGAGCGGCTGGAGGGGCAGCTTCACGCTGCCGGGATTTTTGACCTTCCGGTCCCGGACCTGTCCTGGGCCAAGGCGGATATTTCGAAATTCGGCTTGCCGGAACGCTATGCGGTGCTGGTGCCGGGTGCGGCACCGCACCGGCCGGAGAAACGTTGGCCCACGGAGAATTTCGCCGAGTTGTGCAAGAGCCTCGATATGCAAGTGGCGGTGGTCGGAGGGTCTGCCGAAGAGCAGAAAATGGCGGCAGAAATCGGCGGGATCAACCTGACCGGGCGCACCAGCCTGCTGGAACTTGCCGCCGTCATGGCCCGTGCTCAACTCGCGATCGGCAACGATACCGGGCCGATGCACCTGGCCGCCGCCCTGGGCACGCAATCGGTGGTACTGTTCTCCGGCGCCAGCGACCCGAAACTGACCGCCCCGCGCTATCCTGACGGCGGCTGGCCGGTGATTCTGCGCGCGCCGCATCTTGCCGATCTTCCGGTTGCGCAAGTCCGCGCCGCCCTGCCATAACGCCCAGACTTTTTATTACCTAGAAGAGAGACCAATGCCCGCAATCACACTGCCCGACGGTTCCATCCGCTCTTTCGACGGTACGGTCACGGGCACGACCATCGCCGCCGCGATCGGCCCGGGCCTGGCGCGCGCCGCCCTGGCCATGGAAGTGAACGGGCAGTTGCAGGATCTCTCGCGGGAGATCGCCGAAGACGCGTCGGTCAAGTTCATCACCCGCAAGGACGAGGTGGCGCTGGACTTCATCCGCCACGACACCGCGCATGTGCTGGCCGAGGCGGTGCAGGCGCTCTATCCGGGCACGCAGGTGACCATCGGCCCGGCCATCGAGAACGGTTTTTACTACGATTTTTATCGCAACGAGCCGTTCACCCCCGACGATCTGCCGGCGATCGAGGCGAAGATGAAGGAGATCATCGCCGCCAACGCCCCCTTTACGCGCGAAGAGTGGGACCGCGACGAGGCCATCGCGTTTTTTGAAGCGCGCGGCGAGCGGTTCAAGGCTGAGCTGATCCGCGATCTGCCGGCGGACCAGACCATCACCATCTACCGCCAGGGCGAATGGCTCGATTTGTGCCGCGGCCCGCATATGCGCGGCACCGGCGATATTGGCACCGCCTTCAAGTTGCAAAAAACCGCCGGCGCCTATTGGCGCGGCGATCACCGCAACCCGATGCTGAGCCGCATCTACGGCACCGCCTGGCGCGACCAGAAGGAGCTGGACGCCTATCTGCACCAGCTCGAGGAGGCAGAGCGCCGCGACCATCGCCGCATCGGCAAGGAGATGGACCTGTTCCATATCCAGGAGGAAGCCGTCGGCTCGATCTTCTGGCATCAGAAGGGCTGGAAGCTCTACCGCACGGTGGAAGCCTATATCCGCCGCCGCCTGGAGCAGTCCGGCTATGAGGAGGTGCGTACGCCCCAGCTCGTCGACCGCCGCCTCTGGGAAGAGTCAGGCCATTGGGACAAATACCGGAAGAACATGTTCATCGCCGAGGTGGTGGACGAAGAGACGACCCTGGCGCTGAAGCCGATGAACTGCCCCTGCCATGTGCAGATTTTCAAGCAGGGCCTGCGCTCGTATCGGCAACTGCCGTTGCGCATGGCCGAGTTCGGCGCCTGCCACCGCTACGAGCCGTCCGGCGCGCTGCACGGCATCATGCGCGTGCGCGCCTTCACGCAGGACGACGCGCATATCTTCTGCACGGATGACCAGATCGTTTCCGAGACGGTGCGCTTCGTCGAACTCCTCGACTCCGTCTACAAGGACTTCGGCTTCGAGAGTTTCGCGGTGAAATTCTCCGACCGGCCGGCCGAGCGGGCAGGTTCCGACGAAGACTGGGACCGCGCCGAGACCGCGCTCAAAGGCGCTTGCGAGGCGGCGGGGCTGCCCTACACGCTGAACCCGGGGGAGGGCGCCTTCTATGGCCCGAAACTGGAATTCGTGCTGCGCGACGCGATCGGCCGTGATTGGCAGTGCGGCACGCTGCAGGTGGATTATGTTCTCCCTGAGCGGCTGGACGCAGAATATGTCACCGCCGAATCCACCCGCGCCCGCCCGGTGATGCTGCATCGTGCCATCATCGGCAGTTTCGAGCGTTTCCTCGGTATTCTCATCGAAAACTATGCCGGGCGCTTCCCGCTCTGGCTGGCGCCGGTGCAGGCCGCCGTGGCGACGATCGTCTCGGACGCCGATGATTACGCCGCCGAAGTGGCCGAAGCCCTGCGCGCCGCCGGGCTCACCACCGAGCTCGATATCTCCAACCAGAAAATCCAGGCGAAAATCCGCGAGCACAGCCTGCACCACGTGCCGAACATCCTGGTCGTCGGCCGCAAGGAAGCCGAGGAGCGCACCGTGGCGATTCGCCGGCTCGGCGGGGCGACGCAGGAAGTTCTGCCTTTGGCCGAGGCGGTGGCGCTGCTAAAGGCGGAGGCAACCCCGCCCGATCTACGCCGCTGAATCATTTTACTCCCCCCGGCGCCGCGCGCCGGAGGGAGTAAAATTCAGGGCTTTTGACAGCTATGCATCGTGACGATTGCAATCGCTCATGATTTTCGACTAAGCCGATACGCTCAAACATTTGCAGGAGATTTTCCATAGCCAGACCGCCAGCGCCACCCACGCCGCCCCTCCGCGACGGGCCCCGGGTCAACGATGAAATCAGAATTCCGCAGGTCCGTCTGATCGACCAGGATGGTGAGATGCAAGGGGTGGTGGCCACCCGCGACGCCATCGCACGGGCCTTCGCCGTCGGCCTCGACCTGGTCGAGATCAGCCCGAACGCCGAACCCCCGGTTGCGAAAATCCTCGATTACGGCAAGTTCAAGTACGAACAGCAGAAGAAGAAGAACGAGGCGCGGAAGAAGCAGAAGGTCGTCGAAATCAAGGAAGTGAAGGTTCGCCCGAACATCGATGAGAACGATTACCAGGTGAAGCTGCGCGCCATGAAGACCTTCATCGGCGAGGGCGACAAGGTGAAGGTCACGCTGCGCTTCCGCGGCC
The DNA here is from genome assembly GCF_036489515.1 of Acidocella sp. Taxonomy (GTDB): domain Bacteria; phylum Pseudomonadota; class Alphaproteobacteria; order Acetobacterales; family Acetobacteraceae; genus Acidocella. Next base: position 107,382 of record NZ_DASXFO010000035.1, on the reverse strand, counting down.
GTGAAATGGCCCACCAGGAGCTGGGCGTGAAAGTGCTCGAGCGGATCCGCGCCGATATGGATGTGGAGACCAAGGTCGAGCAAATGCCGAAAATGGAAAACCGGCAGATGGTTATGGTGTTGTCGCCGCGCTAGGCCCCTCAAGCGAAGGAAAGACTACTTTTTGTGAACAAAAAGTAGCAAAAAAACTTTATTTATGCTGGGTCATGGGCGCTGTCGCCGACGACGCCTCAGGCCCAGCATAGCCAAAAGTTTTTGCGCCGCTTTCTTCAAGTCGGCGAGGTTGCCATGAACTCACTCGAACAATTCGCCGCCGAAAAGCTCAGCGCGCTCGAACAGCGTGCTCTCCGGCGCGAATTACAGGTTACCTCACGCACGCGGCACCCGCTGGTCGAGCGTGGGGGGAAAACCCTGATTTCTTTTTCCTGCAACGACTATCTCAGCCTCTCGGTGCATCCCGCCGTAATCGAGGCTGCGGTGGCGGCGACGCGGCGTTATGGCGTCGGCTCGGGCGCCTCGCGCCTCGTGACCGGCAACCATCCGCTCTATGCGGAGCTGGAAGCACGGCTCGCCGCCGCCAAGGGCACCACGGATGCGCTGGTGTTCGGGGCCGGCTATCTCGCCAATAGCGGCATCATCCCGGCCCTGATCGGGAACGCGGATGTGATCTTTGTCGACGAGCTGGCGCATGCCTGCATCTGGGCCGGCGCCAAGCTTTCCGCCGCCAGGGTCATCACCTTCCGCCACAACGACATGGCGCATCTGGCGGAGTTGCTGGTGGCGCATCGTCGCAACCATGGCCGGGCGATGATGGCCACGGACTCCGTGTTTTCCATGGATGGCGACCTGGCGCCGGTGGCGGCCCTGGCCGATCTGGCGGAGGCGCATGATGCCTGGCTGATGACCGATGACGCCCATGGCCTCGGTGTCCTGCCGAAGCCGGAAGGGGCCGCGCGCGTGCCGCTGCAGATGGGCACGCTCTCAAAAGCCATCGGCGGCTATGGCGGCTATATCTGCGCCAGCGAAAATGTCGTGGCCCTGCTGCGCAACCGCGCGCGCAGCTTCGTCTACACCACCGGCCTGCCGCCCGGCACCGTGGCGGCGGCGATCGCGGCGCTGGATTTTATTGCGGCCAATCCCGATTACGCGGCTCGCCCTCTGGCGCTGGCCCGGCGCTTCACGGCGGCTTTGGATCTGCCCGAAGCGGCCAGCCCCATCGTGCCGCTGATCGTCGGCGGCGCGCCCGAGGCGCTGAAAATCTCACAACAATTGCAGGCGGCGGGATTCCTCGTCACCGCCATACGCCCGCCGACGGTGCCGGAAGGCACGGCGCGGCTACGCTTCACCTTCACCGCCGCGCACCAGGAGGCCGATCTCGACCGCCTGGCTGCCACGGTGAAGGGGCTTCTTACTCCTCGGCCTTAACGGCTTCCGGCTCCGGCCGCACGATGCGCGGGCGGCCACGAGGGCGCGGCACGCGCGGGGCCGGGGTTTCCGGCACGGCGGCTGCTGCCGGAGGCGGGGCGGCTTCAGGGGCTGCCTCGGCCGGCGGTGCGTTGCGCATGATGGGGATGGCGCGCGGCGCTTCGGGAGCGGGAGCAGGAGCCGGGGCTGCCAGCGTGCCGGGCAGGGACGGCTGCTCGCCAAGACCAGCAGGTTCGGCGGTTGCCGCCGCCAGTTCGGCTTCCAGCGCCGAGCTGATATCGATGCGCGCATCGACGACATTTTCCGGGCGGAAGCGCGGTTCGTTGCGCTCCGGGCGTTCCGGGCGCTGACGCGGCTCGAAACCGCGCTGCTCGAAGCGGCGAGGCTCCCGATTCTCCCGCGGCTCACGATTGTCGCGGTTGTCGGCGCGGAATTCCTGCGGGGGCCGTGGCTCCTGCGGCCGCGTTTCGCCGGCTTCCAGCAGGTCGGTCTGCGGCTCGCGACGCTGCTCGGCGGAATGGCTATTGGCCTGGCCGCCAAAACCGCGCTCCTGGGGGGCGTTCTGCTGCCCGGCCGGCGGATTTTGCAGGCCCTGCGCCTGGTTGATGGCGCTGATGATGCGGAAATAATGCTCGGCGTGCTGATAATACGCCTCGCCGGTCACGCGGTCGCCATTGCTGGAGGCGTCGCGGGCCATCTGCTGGTACTTGTCATAGAGCTGCTGGGCCGTGCCGCGCACCCGCATTTCCGGACCGGAACTGTCGAATACATGATTGCGGTTCAGCGGGATGCCGTTTTGCTGGTTGCGGAACCCGCCGCCACCACCACCACCGCCGCCACCGCCATTCGGGCGATGGTTGCGACCACGCATGCGCTTCATGTTCATTGCTTCTCGTCTATCCTCGTAAGATTGCTTTGCGCGGCGGGGTGCGCCAGCACCACCAAACCCAAGCAGGTCTCGACCACCGCCGAGACTCGAGGCTAATTCGCCCGCAGCACGTGCTTAGACCGATATTCGCGTTCTGCCAATGGCCTATTTACAACGGGTCAAGAGCGCTGCCCGTTCGATGCCATCAAGGTCCCGCCGCGTGCTGCAGGAAAATTTCTGCTCCACCGCCAGCCGCGCCACTGATATGGCTTGCCCGGCGCCCAGTTCAAGCACCGCCAGCCCGTCCGGGGGCAGCAGGCGGGGCAGGGCGGCGATGATGGCGCGGTAGGCGTCCAGCCCGTCCGCCCCGCCGGCCAGGGCCGAGAGTGGCTCGTAGCGCGCCACTTCCGGCATCAGCTGAGGGACGTCGGCGGCCTCGATATAAGGCGGGTTGGAGAGCACCAGATCAAACTTTTGGGCCAGCGCCGCGTCCCAGTTGCCGGCCAGAAACACCGCCCGCTCGGCCATGCCCAGCGCCGCCGCATTGGCCCGCGCCAGCGCCGCCGCGTCGGGAGAAAGATCGACTCCGACCCCGAACGCTTGCGGAAACTCGTGCAGGGCCGCGAGGAGCAGGCAGCCGGTCCCGGTGCCCAGATCGAGCACGGTCCGGGGCTTTACGCCGGCGGCGAGCACCGCTTCGATCAGTGTTTCGCTATCGGGCCGGGGGATCAGGGTCGCGGGCGAGACGGCAAAATCCAGCCCCCAGAATTCACGCCGGCCGAGAATATAGGCCATCGGCTCGCGCGCCTCGCGCCTTTGCAGCAACGGCGCGAAATTCGCCTCGTCCACCTCGTTCAGCGCCAACAGCCCGGCGGCGCTCACCCCCTCGGCCGCGGCCAGCAATATACGGGCCTCGCGCCGCGGCTCCTCGAGCCCCGCCGCCGCGAGCCGCTCCGTGATCAGCATCAGAGCGGCACGCGCCGAAATCAAGTGTCCGCCGCGAGCCGCGCCGCCTGGTCCTCGGCGATCAGCGCGTCGATGATGTCGTCCATCTCGCCCAGCATCACCCGGTCGATCTTGTGCAGCGTGAGATTGATGCGGTGGTCCGTCACCCGCCCTTGCGGAAAGTTATAGGTGCGGATGCGTTCCGAGCGGTCGCCGGTGCCGACCTGGGACTTGCGGTCAGCGGCGCGCGTGGCGTTCAGGCTCGAACGCTGCTGCTCATAGATGCGCGAGCGCAGAATTTTCATGGCCTTGGCGCGGTTCTTGTGCTGGCTGCGCTCCTCCTGCATCGCCACCACAATGCCGGTGGGAAGATGCGTGATGCGCACGGCGGATTCCGTCTTGTTCACGTGCTGCCCGCCGGCGCCGGAGGCACGGTACACGTCGATGCGCAGATCGCCCTCGTTCACGTCCACATCCACCTCTTGCGCCTCCGGCAGCACCGCGACGGTGACGGTGGATGTGTGGATGCGCCCCTGCGTCTCGGTCGCCGGCACGCGCTGCACGCGGTGCACGCCGGACTCGAATTTCAGCTTGGCGAAAACCGACTTGCCGGTGATTTCCGCGATGCCTTCCTTCAGCCCCCCCAGCTCGCTCTCGCCGTATTCCAGAACCTCGAAGCGCCAGCCATGCAGGCCGGCATATTTCTGGTAGGCCTGAAACAGTTCCGCCGCGAACAGCCCGGCCTCGTCGCCGCCGGCCGCGGGGCGGATTTCGAGAATCCCGGAGCGATCGTCCGCCTCATCCCTGGGCAGCAGCGCCAGGCGCACCGACATTTCCAGCTCCGGCAGAAGCTGCCGAAGACTTTCCAGCTCGGCCGCGGCCAGCTCCTTCATTTCCGGATCCGCCAGCATCGCCTCGGCCTCGCGGCGCGCCTGCTCGGCAGCGCGCAGCTCGGCGATTCGCGTCTCGATCGGCTCGATCTCCGCAAGCTCCTTGGAGGCTTTGACAAAGGCATCACCGCTCAGCGTGCCGGAGAGCATGAAACGCAGCTCCTCCGCGCGGGCGAGAATGCGGTCTAGTTTCTGGTCGATGTTGTTCATTTCAAGACAGCCAAGTGAAGGCGAGGGCTCTGCCCTCGACCCGCTGGGGCCGGGAGGCCCCAGACCCCAAAAATTGTCATTGTAGCAGAAGGCCGGGCAAATCGGCCAGCGCCACGTCCTGTTGCGCCCCGTCCGCAAGATTCTTCAGCTTGATGTCTTCGCCGACCAGCACTGCGAACTTGGCGCCGGACTTGTTCGCGCGCTCCAGGCGTTTCTTCGCGTTGCCGGAATAGGCGGTTTCCGCCGACACGCCAGCTTCGCGCAACGACTTCAAAACGTCCAAGGCAGGACCGGAAAAACTGTCGTTCATCGGGATCACCGCCACCGGAACAGAAGCCTGGCCGGGCGCCGCGATCAGCATGGAAAGGCGCTCGATGCCCGCACCCCAGCCGATGCCGGCCACGTTAGGGCCGCCCATCTGCTCGACCAGCCCATCATAACGCCCGCCGGCGAGCACCGTGCCCTGCGCGCCCAGCGCCGTGGTCACGAACTCAAACGCGGTGTGATTATAATAATCGAGCCCACGCACGATGCGCGGATTTTCGGTGAACAGCACGCCGAAGGCGGTGAGCGCCGCTTTCAGCTCGTTGTAGAACGCGGCAGCCGATTCAGTGAGATGTGCGTAGATCACCGGCGCATCCACCACCAGAGCCTGGTCGCCTTCATCCTTCGAATCGAGAATCCGCAACGGATTTTTGTCCAGCCGCATCTTGCTGTCGGCCGAGAGCGAGGCTTCGTGCCGGGTGAAATACTCCACCAGCGCGGCGCGGTAATTGGCGCGGCTCTCGGCATCGCCCAGCGTGTTGATGTTCAGCACCACGTCCTGCGCAATGCCGAGTTCGTTCAAGATCTGCCAGCCGGCGGCGATCACCTCGGCATCCGCGAGCGGCACGCTCGGCCCCAGCAGCTCGATGCCGATCTGGTGAAACTGCCGGTAGCGGCCTTTCTGCGGCCGCTCATAGCGGAACATCGGGCCGGCGTAGAAAACCTTTTGCGGCAAGGTCTGCGTCAGGCCGTTGGTGATCAACGCGCGGCACACACCGGCCGTGCCCTCGGGCCGCAGCGTCACGGAATCCCCGCCGCGATCCTCGAACGTGTACATCTCCTTGGTCACGACGTCGGAAGTCTCGCCGAGCGTGCGGGAGAACACGCGCGTGTCCTCGAAAATCGGCGTCTGCCATTCGGCGAAGCCATAGAGCGCGCTCACCCGCCGCGCCGTCGCCACTACATGGGCGTAACGCGCGGCATCCTCCCCAATGAGATCACGGGTGCCGCGGACGGGTTGCAGTGCAGGAGCCATAAAGAGAGAGAACTTTCGAGTAGAAAACGGCAGTGAGTGCCAGGAGAAAAGCGCTGGGCCATGGGCATTGTCGGTGACAACGCCCATGGCCCAGCATAACAAAAATTTTTGCGCCGCTTTTTTTAAAAAGCGGCTACTTCCTTACGCCACAGCCGCCTTAGCGGCGTCCTCGGCGGCCTTGAGCTGGGCCGCCTTGGCTTCCACCAGGTCGATGATGTGCGAGACCATGTCCGCGCCGTCGATGGTGTGGTCGGTCTTGCCGGCCGAATAGATCATGTGCCGTCCGCCGCCGCCGCCGGTCAGGCCGAGATCGGTCATCAGCGCCTCGCCGGGGCCGTTCACCACGCAGCCGATGATCGAGAGGGTGATCGGCGTCTGGATATGCGCCAGGCGCTCTTCCAGGGTCTCGACCGTCTTGATGACGTTGAACCCCTGGCGGGCGCAGGACGGGCAGGAAATGATGCGCACGCCGCGATGGCGGATGCCGAGCGACTTCAGGATATCCCAGCCGACCAGCACTTCTTCTTCCGGCTCGGCGGAGAGCGAGACGCGCATGGTGTCACCGATGCCGGCCCAGAGCAGCGAGCCCAGGCCGATGGAGGATTTCACCGTGCCGGCGCGCCTGCTGCCCGCCTCGGTGATGCCGATATGCAGCGGGTGGTCGCAGACATCCGCGAGCTGCTGGTAGGCGGCGACCGCCATGAACACGTCCGACGCCTTCACGCTGATCTTGAATTCGTGGAAATCGTGGTCCTGGAGGATCTTTGCGTGTTCCAGGGCGGATTCCACGAGCGCCTCGGGGTTCGGCTCGCCGTATTTCTCCAGCAGGTGCTTCTCCAGCGAGCCGGCATTCACGCCGATGCGCATCGAGCAGTTATGGTCGCGCGCCGCCTTGATCACTTCGCGCACGCGCTCCGGGCTGCCGATATTGCCGGGATTGATGCGCAGGCAGGCCGCACCCGCCTCGGCGGCCTCGATGCCGCGCTTGTAGTGAAAATGGATGTCGGCCACGACCGGCACATTCACCCGCTTCACGATCTCCTTCAGCGCCGCGGTGCTCTCCTCATCCGGGCAGGAAATGCGGACGATGTCCACGCCCGCCGCCTCGGCGCGCAGGACCTGCGCCACCGTCGCCTCGACGTCGGTGGTCAGGGTGTTGGTCATGGTCTGCACTGAAACCGGGGCGTCGCCGCCGACCTTCACGTTGCCGACGCTGATCTGCCGGCTCTTGCGACGGTCGACCTGCTGGTATTCGCGGTAGTTCATGGAAACTCCATTAATGGGTCGCGGAAGCCGCGCCTTGGGCGGCAGGAGGCGTGAGACTATAATGATGCAGGACCACACCGGGAGCCCCCAGCGGCGCGCCGGGCGTGCCGTTCCGGGTAATCTCCGTGCCACCGGCATTACCGGAGGTCAGGGTCAGGCCGGCTTCCTGCGGCACCGGCCAGCTTTGCCCGGCGCGCAGCACCTTGCTGAACAGGATGGTGCCGGAAGCGTCGCGCACTTCGATCCAGCTGTCGGCGGTGGCGAGAATGGCCTCGCCCTGAACCGCTGCGTCCGGGACCGGTGGCGCCACCACGCCGGGCGTTGCCGGTGCCGGCGGCTGGTTTGCCGCCACGGCGGCTGGCATAGGCGGCGCCGCTGGTGCCGGTGCCGTTGTTAGCGGTGCGGCCGGTGTCGCTGTTAGCGGTGTGGCCGGTTGCGGCGCTGGTGTGGCAATAGCGGCTGGAGCGGGCGGAACAGGGGTGGGCGCGGCCACAGGCTTGGGCGGAGCAGAAAACTTTGGCGGGATCGCGAGTGGCGCCAGCTCGGCCGGCACGCTCGGCACCGCCGCCGCCAGACGGCGCTCATGCGCGGTATAATGATACCAGACCCCGTAGCCGATCAGCACCACAACCACGCCGACCAGCGCGATCGCCCCGGTGGGCACGCCGCGATCGGGGACGGGGGCCAGGAAGGTCAGCTCCGCCTTGGGCGCCCGGCCGAGCCCTTCAGCCCGGAAGCGGCGCAGAATCTCCTCGGAATCGAGCCCCAGTATCTGCGCGTAGGAGCGCACGAAGCCGGTCTGATAGGCCGGGCCGGGCAAGGCGGCGAGGTCGCCGCGCTCGATCGCTTCAAGATAGGGCAGGCGGATACGCAGCGCCGCGGCGACATCGACGAGCTTCCAGCCCAGCCGTTCGCGCACCTCACGCAATCCATCCCCCACCTGCGCCGCCCCAGAGGCTGCGGGAGGGTGAGAAACATGGTCTTGGTCGATCATCTCGTTTTGCAGTGAATCGTTCGGCATCTTGTTGCGCTTTCTATACTGCTCAGCCGTCGCGCGCTACCGGGGGTAGGGCTGCGGCACATATCAGACCGGCAAATTATGTTCGCGGGCCCAGGCGGCGAGCGGCTCGCGGATGCTGCCGCCGGCGGCCCCGGCACGGCGGAGTTCACGCAAAATCGGCCGCAGCGCGTTCAGATCCGCCTCCACCAGCAGGGCTTTGACCGGTAAAATCGCATTACCTGACATTGACAGCCGGGTCACGCCCACCGCCGCGAAGGCCAGCGCCTCCAATGGCCCCCCTGCGGCCTCGCCGCAGATCGAAAGCGGCACGCCCGCCTGTCGGCAGGCGACGACCAGCTGCTCGATCAGTTCCAGCACCGGCGCAGAAAGCGGGTCGTAGCGGTCCGCCAGTCCCGGCGTGCCGCGATCGGCGGCGAACAGAAACTGCATCAGGTCGTTGGTGCCGACCGAGACGAAATCCGCCTCCGCCAGCAAGCCCGGCAGCTGGAACAGCAGTGAGGGCACCTCGATCATCGTGCCGACCTCGATCTCCGCCGGGGCCGGGCGGACGCGGGCGATCTCGGCCTCCAGCAGGTCGCGCGCGGCGCGGAACTCCTCGACCGTGGCCACCATCGGAAACATGATGGAGAGCGGGCGCCCTTGCGCCCCCAGCAGCAACGCCCGCAGCTGCCGGCGCAGGATCGCCGGCCGGTCCAGGCCGACGCGAATGGAGCGCCAGCCCATCGCCGGGTTTTCCTCATCGGCGGCGGCCTCCCCCGGGAGCAGCTTGTCGGCGCCGAGATCGAGCGTGCGGAACTGCACCTTCTTGCCGCGGGCGCGATCCAGAACCCGCGAATATTCCGCGGCCTGCCCCGCCACGTCGGGGACGCCGCCTGCCGCCAAAGCGGCGATTTCCGTGCGGTACAGGCCGATCCCTTCGGCCCCGTTGCGCTCCAGCTGGTCCAGCTCCAGCGCCAGGCCGACATTCATCATCAAGGAAATCGCGGTGCCGTCCTTGGTGATCGACGGGCGGTCGCGATAGGTCGCAAGCTCGGCGGCGCGCACGCTGCGCACCTGCAGCGCCCGCTCATACACCTGGATCACCTCCGGCTCCGGGCGCAGGATCAGTGTCTCGCCCTCGGCGTCGAGCAGCGCTTCCTCCCCGCTGGTGGCCGCTTCCACAGCACCTCGATCCACCGCCAGCGCCGGCAGGCCCAGGGCGCGCGCCAGGATCGCCGCATGGCCGGAGGGGCTCGCCTCCTCGATCGCCACGCCGGCGATCCCGCGCGCATGCCAATCCAGCAGGTCCGCCGGCCCGAGCCGGCGCACCAGCAGAATGTTGCCTTCGGCGCATTCAGGCTTCGGCGCCATGCCGCCGAGCGCCACCATCAGCCGGTTCACCATATCCTCGATATCGGCCAGCCGCTCGCGCAGATACGGGTCGGCGATGCGCCGCATCCGTTCGCGCAGGTTGCGCGCCACCTTGTCCACGGCGGTCTCTGCGGTGAGGCCGTCATTGATCGCCTGACGCACCTGGGTCAGCCAGCCGGAGGATTGCGCCACCATGCGATAGGCTTCCAGCACCTCGCGCGGCGCATTGCCGCCCGGCAGCGAGGCGGAGATTAGCCCGTCCAGGCTCTTGTTCGCGGCTTCCACCGCCAGGTCCAGCCGTTCCAGCTCGGTGGCCGGGTCATCGGTCAGCAGCCGCGCAATTGGCGGCGTCGCGCCATAGACGAGGATCGCGCCGCGGGCGATGCCCGGCGCCAGGCCGTGCCCGGCATAGCGGCGCGGCAGAGAGCCAGAAAATCCTTCTTCCGGCAGCTCCGTGGCCCCGGCCTGCACCAGGATTTCCGCCAGCAGCATGGCCACGGTCGCCACCGCCTCGACCTCGACCGGCGCGTACTGCCTTGCCTCGTGCGACATCACCCCGATCACGCCCAGGATCCGCCCGGCGCGCTTCACCGGCATCGCCAGCATCGCGGACATGTTCTCTTCGCCGACCTCGGCGCGGTAGACGTAGCGCGGATGGTTCTGTGCGTCGGCCAGGTTCAGCGGATCGCCCGAGGCGGCGACCATGCCGACGATGCCCTCGCCGACCCGTAACCGGGTGCGGCCGACGGCGCTCACGTTCAACCCGTAGGTGGCGGCCATCTCCAGCACTTCGCCGGCGCGCGCCACATAAATCACACTGGCATCGGCCGGCAGGCCCTGCGCTACCAGCTCGGCAATGTCCGGCAGGCCGGCATGGCCGGAAGCAAGTGCCTCCCGCAGGCGCGCGAAAAGCTGCCTGGTACTGCCGAATTTCGGCTTGCGCCGCCGCCGCAGCGGCTTGGCTATGCTCTCAAGGTCCTGCGGCACGTGCCACCAAGGCGGCGACCGCCTGGGCTTTCAGTTCGGCCAGAATCTCCGCCACGCTCTGCACCGATGTGACCATGCCGACCGACTGGCCGGCCATCACCGAGCCGTTTTCCACATCGCCGTCGATCACGGCACGCCGCAGCGCCCCGGCCCAGAAATGCTCGATCTCCAGCTGCGCCGCGGTCTTGTCGAGCGCGCCGGACTGGAATTTCTGCACCACTTCGGCCTGATGCGCGAGGAAGCGCTTGGTCCCCTCATTGACGAGACCGCGCACCGGGATCACCGCAAAACGCTCGTCCAGCTGGATCGAGGGGATCGCGTCACGGGCGCTGGCGCGCACGAAGGCCTTTTTGAAATTGGCGTGCGCGATGCTCTCGGCGGAGGCCGCGAAGCGGGTGCCGAGCTGCGCCCCGGAAGCGCCCAGCTCGAGGTAACTCAGTATCGTCTCGCCCCGGCCGATGCCGCCGGCGACGAAGACCGGCACGTCACGGATATGCGGCAGGATCTCCTGCGCCAGGACGGTGAGCGACACCGGGCCGATATGCCCGCCGGCCTCGGAGCCCTCGATCACCAGCGCGTCGACGCCGGATTTCATGAAGCGCTTGGCCAGCACCAAAGCGGGGGCGAAGGCAACGACCTTGGCCCCGCCATCCTTGGCGGCGCGGATCGCCGGGCCCGGCGGAATACCGCCCGCGAACACGATATGCCCGACCTTCGCGCGCAGGCAGACCTGCACCAGCTCGTCAAGGGCAGGATGCATGGTGATCAGGTTCACGCCGAACGGCTTTTGCGTCAGCGCCTGGGTGCCGGCGATTTCCGCCGCCAGCAGGTCCGGCGTCATGGCGCCGCAGGCGATCACGCCGAAGCCGCCGGCGTTGGAGATGGCGGCGACGAGGTTGCGCTCGCTCACCCAGCTCATCGCCCCGCCCAGGATCGCCAGCTCGGTGCCGAGGAAGGCCGCACCGCGCCGTTGCAGCGCCGCGAGGCGCTGCTCGGCCGGGACCAGAAGATCAAGCATCGAGTTCATACGCCGTGTGCAGCGCGCGCACCGCCAGCTCGGTATACTCGGCTGCCACCAGCACGCTCACCTTGATCTCGCTGGTGGAGATCACCTGGATGTTGATGCCGCGCTCGGCCAGGGTGCGGAACATCGTGCCGGCCACGCCGGCATGGCTGCGCATGCCGACACCGACCACGGAAATCTTCGCGACATTGTGGTCGGAGGCGATTTCCGCGTAGCCGATCCCCTGGCGGGCCGTCTCCAGCACCTGCACGGCGCGGGGGAAATCGGTCTTGCCGACGGTGAAGGTCATATCGGTTGTGCCATCCGCGGCGAGGTTCTGGACGATCATATCGACATTGATATGCGCCTCGGACAGTGGCACGAAAATGGCAGCGGCGATGCCCGGACGGTCCGGCACCCGGCGCACGGTGATTTTCGCCTCGTCCCGCGAATAAGCGATGCCAGCGACGATTTCCTGTTCCACGACTTCTTCCTCATCAACAACCAGAGTTCCGGGGACATCCTTGAAGCTGGAGAGCACCTGCACCCGCACGCGCTCTTTCATCGCCAGCTCGACGGAGCGGGTCTGCAGCACCTTCGCGCCGACCGAGGCGAGCTCCAGCATCTCCTCATATGTGATCTTAGCAAGCTTGCGCGCGTTCGGCACGATCCGCGGGTCGGTGGTGTAGACGCCGTCGACATCGGTGTAGATGTCGCAGCGATCCGCCTGCAGCGCCGCCGCCAGGGCCACCGCCGAGGTGTCCGAGCCGCCGCGGCCGAGCGTGGTGACGCGGTTATCCGGGCCGATGCCCTGGAAGCCGGCGATCACCGGGATCTGCCCGCTCTTCATGCGCTGGATCAGCTCGTCGCCCTCGATCGAGGCGATGCGCGCCTTGCCGTGCTGACCGTCGGTTTCCACGGAGACCTGCCAGCCCATCCAGCTGCGCGCGTCGACGCCGACATTCTGCAGCGCGATCGCGGTCAGCCCCGCCGTCACCTGCTCGCCGGTCGCCACCACGGCGTCGTATTCGCGGGCGTCGAACAGCGGCGAGAGCTTCTGGCACCAGTCGACCAACTGGTTGGTCGTGCCGGCCATGGCGGAGACGACCACGGCCACTTCGTTGCCCTGATCGACCTCGGCCTTCACCCGCGCCGCGACATTGCGGATACGGTCCAGATCGGCGACGGAGGTGCCGCCAAATTTCATCACGATACGCGCCATTCACCTATCCCTTGTGGAAAACCGGCAAGGGCGTCACATACAGCCTGAATGTTTGGCGGCGCAACAGAGCGATAGGGGTTGTTCTGCCGAGAGAAAGGGAAGACTTCTTTTTGTGAACAAAAAGAAGCAAAAAAACTTTTTTATGCTGGGCCTGAGGCGTTGTCCCCGACAAAGCCCATAACCCAGCACAACAAAAGTTTTTGCGCCGCTTTTTTCAAAAAGCGGCTGCTTTCTTTCTCCGACCAAGCGCATGATGATGGAGTGCGGCGCGATGCAAAATGATTCGGTCAGACCTGAGGAAATCGCCCGCTTCGATGCGCTGGCGGCGCGCTGGTGGGACCCGACCGGCCCGATGCAGCCGCTGCATATGATGAATCCCTGCCGCGCGGGATGGATTCTGGAACGGATTCGACAGAAATTCGGCAGTACTTCGGTGAAAGTGCTGGATGTGGGATGCGGCGCCGGGCTGCTCTCCGAGTCGCTGGCCGAAGCCGGCTGCGACGTGCTGGGGCTGGATGCCGGAACAGAAGCCATCGCCGCGGCGCAGGCGCATGCCGAGGGCAGGGGGCTCAGCCTCGCCTACCGCGCCGGCACCGCCGAGGCCCTCCACGCCGAGGGACGCAAATATGCGGTGATCACGGCGCTGGAGATCATCGAGCATGTCGCCGACCCGGCCGCCTTCGTCGCCACCCTTGCCGGGCTGCTTGAACCAGGCGGGCTGCTGTTCATCTCCACCCTGAACCGCACGGGGAAATCCTATCTGGTGGCGAAATTCGGCGCGGAATACGTGCTCCGCCTGCTGCCCGTCGGCACGCATGACTGGCAGCGTTTCATCACGCCGGCGGAGCTCGGCCGGCTCTGCCGGAGCGCCGGGCTACGTCTGGCCGATAATGCGGGCATGTCGTTCTCGCCGCTCAAGCGGCGTTTTGCAATCACAAGGGACATGTCGATCAACTACATCGCCATGGCCGAGGCCTCCGCCGCCTGACGCGCCTCGACAAAAGCCGGCAAACGCTCGACTATGCGCTTTGCCATTTTTAAGGGGTATCTGCCATGCCTTTCGACCTCGCCGAAACACTGACCGCCTGGCGACATCATCTGCACGCCCACCCGGAACTGTCGCTGCAGGAATCCGCCACCGCCGCCTTCGTGTGTGAGAAACTGCGGGAGATGGGGATTCCCCACACCGCCAATATCGGCGGCCACGGCGTGGTGGCGACGATCACGCGCGGCAGCTCCAACCGCTCGGTCGGCCTGCGCGCCGACATGGACGCGTTGGCGATCACCGAGACCACCGGCAAGCCCTATGCCTCGAAAACCCCGGGCGTGATGCATGCCTGCGGTCATGACGGCCACACCACGTCGCTGCTGGGAGCGGCGAAACTGCTGCTGGACGACAACAACTGGTCCGGCACCGTGCATCTCGTGTTCCAGCCGGCCGAGGAAGGCTATCGCGGCGCGCTCTCCATGATCAATGACGGGCTGTTCGAGCGCTTCCCGATGGAGCGCATCTTCGGCTACCATAACTGGCCGAATCTCGAGACCGGGACGGTGATGCTGCATCATGGGCCGAGCATGGCCGCTTCCGGCAATTTCACCATCACGCTCACCGGCCATGCCGGCCACGCGGCGATGCCGCATCTCACCGCCGACCCGGTGCAGGGGGCAGCACATCTGATCGTGGCGCTGAACGCCATCGTCGCCCGCAATGTCGAGCCGCTGGAGCCGACGGTGATCTCCGTCACCCGGATGCAGGGCGCCGAGGCCTTCAACCAGATTCCCGAAACCGCGAGCATCGGCGGCACCTATCGCGCGCACAGCCGTGCAACGATGGATTTCCTCCAGGAGCGCATGCGCGCGGTAGCCGAACACACCGCCGCCGCCTTCGGGCTGAAAGCAGAAGTCGAATTCGGCAATTATCTCTCGCCGACCTTCAACCATAAGGCCGAGGCCGAACTCGCCGCCGGCGTTGCTTCCGGCATCGGGTTGGCGGTACGGCACGACATGAAGCCGACGATGGGCGCCGAGGATTTCGGCTATTTCATCGAGCGCGTGCCCGGCGCCTATGCCTGGATCGGCAACGGCCCTTCGGCCGGGCTGCACAATGCGAACTTCGACTATAACGACGCGCTTCTGCCGATTGCCGCCGGCTATCTGGCGGAAACGGCCAAAGCCGCGTTGAAGTGAGCGAAGCGGCCAGTCCCTCGGCCCCCTCCGGGGCCGCGCTACTGGCTGATTGTGTCGCTCCGCGACTGGCCGATTCTGTCGCTCTGCGACTGGCTGATTGTGTCGCTCTGCGACTGGCCGCTGCCGTGTCCGGTGTCATGGGCCTGGTGCCCGTGACGCTGGAGGGGCGCAGAGCCCCGATCTGGCTGCGCGCCGGGACCGATGACGTCTGGTCCGCCCAAAACGCCTTGTCCGGGCGCGGACTGAACATCCCGTTTTCGCCGCAGACGATCCTGGAAATAGGCGCGGGCGCCGGCTACCGCAGCGCCGCCCTCGCGGAAGAATTTCCAGACGCCAAAGTCATGGCGGTCGAGCCGGACCCGGCGGTGCGGCGGGTGCTGAAACTCAACACGCTGCCCTATCCCAACATCTCCTTGCATTTTTGCGCCCTGAGCACGGTGGCCGGGCGTTATTCCTGCGCCGACCGGGTCGGAACAGACAGAAAGCCTGGGCTGGTCGAGGACCCGGCGGGGCCGATTCAGGCACGTTCCGTTGGGGAGTTCCTGCGGGAGCGCCAATGCGGCGCGCCACATCTTGCCATTATCACCCCCGATGCGGCGTCAAAAACTTTGCTCCGCGCCCCCTGGTCACTGGCGACACGGCTGATCGCGGTGGAGACAGGTGGAAAACTTCTGCCCCTCACGACCGCAAGCTGCTTTCCCGAAGGGCAATACAGCCGGACCCTTTCCGGCGATTACGTGCTGCTCCGCCCGCGCGAGGCCATGATCGTGCCGAAGCTGCCGCGTGCCGTGCCGGTTTTCGCGCCGGGTGGCATTCTGCGCCCCTTGCGCTTCGCCCATGTCGGCACGGGACAGTTTGCCGCGTTCGGGTCGCACGGCTTCCGCCTCACCCCCAACCGTTCGGGCGCGCCCGCAACGGTTTTTTTCTCCCATGAATGCTATAATTACAAAGAATTACATGCCGTAGTTCGTGGAATATCTGAGAAATCGGTAGTACGCTGCGCCATCCAGATTATCGCCGCGGGGCAAAAACTGGGGGAAATGACAGTGGTGCTGCAGGGCGCGGAAAAGCGGACCGTGGCGATGGTGCTGCGCGATCATCGCGGCTCCTGCGAAGTGATCGTCACTGCCGAAATGGCCGAAAGCGAGGATCACGAAGAAGCCGCCGCGGAAATCACCGCCACGTTTCTCGGGTAGGCATGATGGCGTTCAATCAGACAAGGAAGTGGCCGCTTTTTAAAAAAAGCGGCGCAAAAATTTTTGCTCCGCTGGGCCATGGGCGGTGTCAGCGACAAAGCCCAAGGCCCAGATTAATAAAGTTTTTTTGCTTCTTTTTGTTCACAAAAAGAAGTCCTTCCTTCTAACCGCATGGAGTGGCAGGAACCCGCCATCGTGTTGGAGACCGCCCCCTATGGCGAGGGTGATCTGCTGGTTTGCGTGCTGACGCCGCTTGGCGTTTGGCGCGGCCTCGCCAAAGGCGGGGCGTCGCGGCGCCGGATCGCGATCTGGCAGAAGGGCAACCTGCTCTCGGCGCGCTGGGTGGCGCGGCTGGCCGAGCAGCTTGGCGCGATCACCGGCGAACTGGTCCACCCTGGTGCTGCTTTGGCGATGCAGAGCGCCGAAAATCTGGCGATCCTCGAGGCTGCCTGCGCGCTCGCCGCCGGGGCGCTGCCGGAGCGCGAGCCGCATGGGGATGTCTTCGCCGGCCTCACAAGGCTGCTGGCGGGCATCAATATTCCGGGGCACCCGCTGCCCGCTCTGGTGCGCTGGGAGCTCGATCTGCTGCGCGAGCTTGGCTTCGGCCTGGATTTTTCCGTAAGCGCCGGGGGCAATGACCGGCTGGCCTATGTCTCGCCCCGCACTAGCCGCGCCGTGACCCTCTCGCAGGCCGGGGAATGGGTGGACCGGCTGCTGAAACTGCCGGATTTTCTGCTGGACGACACCGAGCCGGACCTGGCCGATGCGCTCGCCGGGCTGCGCCTGACCGGGCATTTTCTTACACGCGACGTGTTCGGCAGCCGCCACCGCCCCCTTCCAACGGCGCGCGCGCGTCTTTATGACCAGCTTTCGGATCGCCTCGCGGCGCAGAAGCAGGAGCAGAAACATGCCGGATGATATCAGCGGCCGCATCGAGGAAGCGCCCCTCAGCAGCGCGCTTTCGGAACGTTACTTGGCCTATGCGCTCTCCACCATCATGTCGCGCTCGCTCCCGGATGCGCGCGATGGGCTGAAGCCGGTGCATCGCCGGCTCATCTACGCCATGCACCAGCTGAAGCTGGACCCGCGCTCGGGCTTCAAGAAATGCGCCCGCGTGGTCGGCGACGTGATGGGTAAATTCCACCCGCACGGCGATTCCTCGATCTATGAAGCGCTGGTGCGGCTCGCCCAGGATTTTGCCTCGCGCTATCCGCTGATCGAGGGCCAAGGCAATTTCGGCAACATCGACGGCGATAACGCGGCGGCGATGCGCTACACCGAATCGCGCCTCACCGAGATCGCCGAGTTTCTTCTCCGCGGCATCGATGAGAACACGGTCGATTTTCGTGCGACCTACGATGGCGAGGAGAGCGAGCCGGTGGTGCTGCCGGGCGCCTTTCCGAACCTGCTGGCGAACGGCGCGAGCGGCATCGCGGTGGGCATGGCGACCTCCATTCCGCCCCATAATGCCGGCGAAATCTGCGCCGCGGCGATGCATCTCATCGCCCATCCCGAGGCCGACACGCCCGCGCTGCTCAAACATCTGCGCGGCCCGGATTTTCCCACCGGCGGCGAACTGGTCGAGGACGACGCCACCATCCTGAACGCCTACGAGACAGGCCGCGGATCTTTGCGCACGCGCGCCCGCTGGGGGAAGGAGGCGCAAAAGAACGGCACTTGGGTGATCGTGGTCACGGAAATCCCGTATCAGGTGCAGAAATCCCGGCTGGTCGAGCAGATCGCGCTGCTGTTGTCGGAGAAGAAGCTGCCGCTGCTGGGCGATATCCGCGACGAGAGCGCCGAGACCATCCGCCTGGTGCTGGAGCCGAAATCCCGCACCGTGGATGCTGACATGCTGATGGCCTCGCTGTTCCGCGCGACCACGCTGGAATCGCGTTTCGCGATGAACATGAACGTGCTGGCGGACGGCCGCACCCCGCGCGTGATGGGTCTGCGCGACCTGCTGCGCTGCTGGCTCGACCATCGCCACGAGGTGCTGGTCCGGCGCTCCAATCATCGGCTTGACGCCATTGCCCGGCGCCTGGAAATTCTTGAGGGCTATCTCGCGGTGTTCCTCAACCTCGACGAGGTGATCCGCATCATCCGCACCGAGGACGAGCCGAAGCCGGCGCTGATGAAGACGTTCACCCTCACCGAGCTGCAGGCCGAGGCGATCCTTAACATGCGGCTGCGCTCGCTGCGCCGCCTCGAGGAGATGGAAATCCGCAACGAGCACAAGAAACTGAGCGCGGAGCAGAAATCCCTGAACGCGCTGCTGAAGGACGAGGGCAAGCGCTGGGAGAAGATTTCCGGCGAGATCGCCGAGGTGCGTGAAAAATTCGGTTCGGGGCCGCTCGGCGCAAGGCGCACGCAGATCAGCGCCGCAGCACCGGTCGTGGAGATCGTCGCCGAGGCACTGGTCGAGCGCGAGGCGATCACCGTGATTCTCAGCCAGAAAGGCTGGATCCGCGCGCAGAAAGGCCATCTCGCCGCCGATGCGGAGCTGAAGTTCAAGGAGGGCGACCATCTCGCCTTCCTGCTGCGCTGCGAATCGACCGACCGAATCGCGTTGCTCGCCACCAATGGCCGCGTTTACACCATCAAGGCCTCTGACATTCCGCGCGGCCGCGGTGACGGCCAGGCGATCCGGCTGATGATCGAGCTGGCTAACGAGGATGGCATCCTGCGCCTGTTCCTGCCCGACATGCTCGGCAAATATCTGGTCGCCTCCACCTCCGGCCGGGGCTTCGTCGTGCCGGGTGCGGAACTGGTTTCCGAGCGCCGCGCCGGACGGCAGATCCTCACCCTGAAGCCGGGCGAGGAATGGCATTCCTGCGTGCCGGTCAAAGGCGACCATGTCGCGATCATCGGCCAGAACCGCAAGCTGCTGGTCTTCCCCTTGGCCGAAGTGCCGGAGATGCCGAAAGGGGCGGGCGTGCAGCTGCAGAAATACAAGGATGGCAGCATCGCCGATGTGAAGATTTTCACGCTCGCCCAGGGCCTGACCTGGCGCCTCGGCCAGAACACGCGCACCGAGTCCAAACTAACCGAATGGCTCGGCAGCCGCGCCCAGGCTGGCCGCCTGCCGCCGAATGGGTTTCCGAAATCCGGCAAGTTCGGCGATGAGGCGGGCTGATAGTTGGAATCAGCAAAGTAAGGCTACTTTTTGTGAACAAAAAGTAGCAAAAAAACTTTGTTAGTTTGGGTCATGGGCGTTTGCGCTGACAAAGCCCATGGCCCAGCATAACAAAAGTTTTTGCGCCGCTTTTTTCAAAAAGCGGCTGCTTACAATGACGGTAAGGGCATGAACCAGGCATTTTTGGCATGAAGCTGCGCGACCTGCCCATCGCCCTCAATCCGCGTGCGGTGTCGCTCGCCGAGGGCACGCGCGCCGGCATCGCGGTCGCCGCCATGCTGATCGTGGCGCAGGCTTTCAGCCTGCCGCATTTCCGGCTGGCCGCACTGGGCGCGCTGCTCACCTGTTTCGCCGACCCTGGGGGCACGATTGCGAAGCGCGCCCCGGCGGTGATCGCCTTCGCAATTTTCAGCAGCATTGCCTATGCGGCGTTCGGTTGGCTCCGCGGCGAGGGAATCTGGATTTCCGCCCTGACCGCCGGGCTGATGATTTTCGCGACCAGCTATATGCGGGTCTACGGCCAGAGCGGGATGCAGGTCGGCAACCTGCTCTCGGTCGTCATCGTGCTGTCGGTCGGCACGCCGCTCACCAGCCTGCACCAAGCGGCATTCGCGGGCCTGAATTTCGGCGCCGGATCCGCCTGGGCGGTGCTTCTGACGCTGGTGATCTGGCGGCTGCACCCCTACGCGCCCTCGCGCCGGGCAGTCGCCGAGGTCTGTCTACGGCTGGCGCAACTCACCAAAGAGCTGGCCGCCCTGGCGCATGCGGATGAAAATACCGCCGCCTTCGAAGCGCATGCGGCGCAGCACCGGCGCAATGTACGCGAGGCGATGGAGACCGCGCGCACCGTCGCCGTCGAGACGTTCCGCGGCCGCGGCCTGGTCACGCCACGCGGCGCGCAGCTTACCGTGCGCTTGCAGACCCTGGAGCAGATTTTTGAGGCGCTGATCGCGCTTTCCGACATTCTGGAGAGCGACGCCGGCTGTCGCGGCGAAGCGGCGCGGCCGGTGCGGCTGATCGCCGCCTGGCTGGCGACGATCGGCCCCGAGATCGAGGCGGACCAGCCGCTCGACACGGCCAAGAAGCAGGCCAGCCTGCAGCGCCTGCGGGCCGAGCTGGAGCGCCTGCCGGAGGCGTCCGAGGCACGCCATGTCATGCAGGCCATGACGGAAAACCTGACCGTGCTGATCGTGGCGACGCGCTACACGGCGCGACCAGAGCCCGGCTCGGTGATGGCGCCGCCACCGCTCTCACAGCGCGTGTTCGCCCCGCTGCGGCAGAATTTTTCCACCTCCTCGCTGGCTCTGCGCCATGCCTCGCGCGCCGCCGTCGTCGCCACGCCGGTCTTAACCTGGACGATGTTCGATGGCAGCCCGTTTGCGCACTGGACGACCTTCACCCTGATTCTCTGCCTGCAGCCCTATTTCTCGGCCACCTGGCTGCGCTCGGCAGAGCGGGTGGTGGGCACGGCGCTGGGCGGGCTGGTGGCGGCGGGGATCGGGCTGATCAGCAAAACGCCGATGGAGCTGGCCTTCACCATGCTGCCGCTGACCATCTTCGCCTTCGCGATCCGTTCGGTCAGCTACACCGCCTTCACCGCCGTGCTCACGCCGATGGTCGTTCTGCTGATCGAGCAGCTAAGCCCCGGCAACGACGAGCTGACCATCGCCGCGTCCCGGGTCGCCTACACGTTGCTGGGGGGCGGGCTGGCGGTCCTCGGGAATTTGCTGCTCTGGCCGGGATTTGAGGGGGCACGGCTGGAAACCGGCATCGCCACCGCCATCCGTGCTCATGTCGCTTATGTCCATGCGGTGTTCGCGGCGCTGCTGGAGGAGCAGCCGGCGCCGGCGGCGCCACGTCGCGCCGCGGGCCTGGCCAGCAATAATCTGGAAGCGGCCCTGTCGCGCGCGCTGCTGGAGCCGCATCGGCGGCAGGACCCGGCGCTCCAACACGGCGCGGTGGTGGTTACGGCGCTGCGGCGCATGGCAGGACGGCTTTCCGTGCTCTCGCTCGACCGTCCCGCCATTCCGGCCGCCGACCGGCCGCTCTGGGAGGCATGGCAACGCTGGCTAGAGGATTGTCTTTCAAACAATCATCGCCCACGGCCGGCATTGCCCTCCGGCCCCGGCGCGGAAACCCTCGGCAGACTCGCGCGGCAGGCGGAGCTGATCGCTCGATAGTGAACTTGCGGCATGGCAGTTAAGGCTTATGTTGCATTGCACAAGATGAAAAATGAAGGACCGACAATGGCAAAGCTCAAGCCGCTGCTGCCCTGGCCAACTCTCGCGCTAGCCAATATCGCTTTTCAGGGCGCGATGCTGGCGGTCGAAGCACAGCAGGTGATCGGCCTGCGGCTGACCAAATTAGCACAAGGCGGGCCGGGGGGGCAGAAGGAGGCCACGCTGATGGTCTCGGAAAAGCTCGATACCCTGGTCGAAAGCGGCCAGCTGATGATGCAAGCAGCACTCGGCGGTAAAGAGGATCTTGGCGCGGGTGAGGTGATGCAGCTCTATCGCCGCAAGGTCCGCGCCAACCGCCGCCGGCTCGCGGGCGCGTAGGATGTGAAGGGAAGGCTACTTTTTGTGAACAAAAAGTAGCAAAAAAACTTTGTTGATCTGGGTCATGGGCGTGGGCGCCGCCACAGCCTCAGGCCCAGCATAGTAGAAGTTTTTGCGCCGCTTTTTTTAAAAAGCGGCTGCTTTCTTTCTCTGCTATCCGGCCTTGGCGAGGGCCTGGATGCGCTCGACCATCGCTGCAACGCCATTGCCGCGATTGGTGGAGAGCGCGCCGATGAGGCCCAGATCATTCAGGAACCTGGCCGAGGTGCCGAGAATTTCCTCGCGTTCGCGCCCGGAATAGACGCGCAGTACCAGCGCCACGAGGCCGGAGACGATGGCCGCGTCCGACGCGCCTGTGAAATAGAATTTCCCGTTGCTGCGCTCCGCCGCCAGCCAGACTTGGCTCTGGCAGCCCTGCACCTTATGCGCCTCGTCCTGCCATTCTGCGGGGAAGGGGGGCAGCTTGCGGCCGAGCTCGATGATGAACTGGTAGCGGTCCATCCAGTCGTCGAAGAGGGAAAGCTCGTCGCCGATGCCGGCAATCGCGGCCGCGGCGCTGTCGTCTTCAGGGTGATAGAATTGAGTCACAGCCAGCCTTTTACGCGGAACCCGCGCCGGAGCAAGCCGCGCGGACGATCATCTCCGCCCGGCCCGTAGCATAGCGGCATTTGGGACGAAGGGGAAATTTATGCGCAGCCAAAAAGTCTTTGTAACGCCATCGGTTATTCATGGAACCGTAGCTGTGTTGCAACTGAACTGTCATCAAATGAGAGCGGTCACCCCCTAAAAGCGGCGCCCTTACAAGGAGCCATTATGCCGCACTCTGGATTCAAGCCGCTCGACGATCAGCCGTTCAAGGGGTTTCACTGGCGCGCCGTCTTCACCACCGGGATGGGCGTGTTCACGGACGGATATGACCTCGCGTCGATCGGCGTGGTGCTGCCGCTGGTGCTCGCCTCTTTCGGCGTCGGGCATATCGGCGGCCTGGATGGCGCGCTGCTCGCCGGTTCCGCCCTGCTGGGTGCCGCCCTGGGCGCTTTGATTTTCGGCTTTCTGGGCCAGCGCGGGCGGAAGACGTTTTATGGCCTCGACGTGGCGATCATGACGATCGCCGCCGTGGCGCAAATTTTCGCCCCCAATCTCATGTGGCTGATCGCCATACGCTTTATCCTCGGGATCGGCGTCGGCGCGGACTATGTGCTGTCGCCGACGATCATGGCCGAGCACGCCAACCGGGCCGATCGCGGCCGGTCGATCGGCTTCGGTTTCTCGGTCACCTGGTGGATGGGCGGTGCGGTCGCCGGGCTGCTGCTGCTGGTGCTGCACGCCTGTGGCGTGGCGCCCGGCCTGACCTGGCGGATCGTGCTGGCTGCCGGCGCGCTGCCGGCGCTCTCCGTGCTCTATCTGCGCCGGCAGATGCCCGAGACCACGCGCTATCTGGCGCGCATGGAAGGTGACACCGAAGCCGCCCGCGCCGTGACCGTGACCGTGACCGGCCGCGCCCAGGCAGTGCCGCCCGTCGACCGCCGCAGCTTCATGACCGTGTTCCGCGCCCATGCGGGACAGATTTTCGCCGCAGCGCTGCTGTGGTTCGTGTTCGACATCGTGATCTACTCGACCGTGCTGTTCGGGCCGTCGCTGATCGCCAAGGGGCTCGGCATCACCCCGGCGAGCTTCACGCTGCTCATGGATCTTGGTTTCATCATGCCGGCGGTCCTGATCGGCACATTTTTTCTCCTCGACCGCTTCGGCCGTAAGCCGGTGATGATTTGGGGCTATATCGGTGCGGCGCTGGTGCTCATCCTGTTCGCGGTCCTGCATCGCGACATCATGCACAACGCGGTACTCGGCCTGGTGATTTTCGGCGCCTTCAACATGCTGATCATGGGGCCGAGCATGGTGAGCGGCTCGGGCATCCTCGGCGTCGAACTGGCACCGACGCGCATTCGCACCGTGGCGCAGAGCATCACGGTGGTGGGCGGCCGGCTCGGCGCCTCGCTCAGCGCCTTCGTCTTCCCGCTCGTGTTCATGAAACTGGGTGAGGAAGCAGCGATCGCAATTCTCGCCGGGCTCTCGATCGTCGGCGCCATCCTGACGCTGACCCTGATCCCGGAAACCGCCGGCCGCTCGCTCGAGGACCTGTCCGGCGAGGTGATGGAGGCGGCTGCCGCAGAGTAGAAGAAAGCAGCCGCTTTTTAAAAAAAGCGGCGCAAAAACTCTTGTTATGCTGGGCCGGAGGCGATGTCGCTGACAGCGCCCATGGCCCAGCATAACAAAGTTTTTTTGCTACTTTTCGTTCACAAAAAGTAGCCTTCCCTTGCGCTTATTTCTGCGCGAGCCCTCCTGGAAAAATTCTTGCGTTGACACGGAACTTTCTGCTTCCGGCGAAACGCATATTGCTCTAACGCCACATTATATCTGCTTGTGCGGAAGGATTCTTGACATACCGATCTGAATTCATTTCATCGGGCTCTGGTTAACAACTTCAGGTAGCATCCAGATGCATGCTCCATGACTGTTCTTCTGTCATGGAGCATGAAAATTCGGTTCGATTTTGGCTCACGCGTAGGGGTAATCCATGACGGCGACAACACAGAACAACCCGGTTGGAACATCCAGCGCGCCAACGGCCGCGGGACCGGTCATCCCCGATGACATGACCACAACCAACAGCCGCCGCCGTTTGGCCGATCTGGCCACGGCGGTGCGCGAGCTGAGCTGGAAGATCGATGGCCAGAAAGACGGGCTGAGCGAGGGGTTGGCGCGGCTAGGCTACAGCACCACGACGATCCATGACGCCGTTTCAGAGAGCCGCAGTGCGATAAAACTTCTGGGCGAGGAACGCAGAAAGCTCGCCGAGATCGTCGCCATGCAGGCGGACGTGAGGCGGCAGAAGGCCTATGTGGGCGGCGCCTTGGCCGTCGGCCTGGTCATTGGCCTGGTCGTCTCGCCGATGGTGGCCTGGCTGTACAACGCGCTGACCCAGTAGCCCCGAAATCGCCGGCGCCCTAAGGCTGCGCGCTGGTCCCGGCGTTGGGCCCAAAATTGCCGAGGCTGGGCCCATACCCATTGGAGCCTGGCCCGAAATTACCGAGGCTGGACCCATAACCGGTATTGCCGGTCGTCGCGGGGGCCGACCCAGCGCCGGTGCCCGCCGTGCCGGAATTGGTCCCATATCCGCCGTTCCCCGTCGTCCTGGGGCTAGATTCGCTATTGCCCGTCGTCCCCCCGTAATCGCGCCCCGTCGTCCCGGGGATAGGCCCGTACTGGCCGTTACCCAACATCTGAGCTCTGGCCTGGGTGCCGAGACCCAGAGCCGCGATCATGGCCGCGAACGCGATTCCGTTAAGAGAACGCTTGCGCATGGCTGCACTTCCTCACAGTGGCCGAAAACCCAAACATCCCGGCGACAGAAGCGCAATGATCTGCATCAAACGAAAGGAAGCGGGAGGCGATTCGGCAAGTGAAAGGGAAGGCTTCTTTTTGTGAACAAAAAGAAGCAAAAAAACTTTGCTATGCCGGGCCATGGGCGTTGGCGCTGACAACGCTTATGGCCCAGCATAACAAAAAGTTTTTGCGCCGCTTTTTTCAAAAAGCGGCTACTTTCCTCCAAAAGAACAAACTAAAAGCAGCGACATGATCTGCGCCGACCATTAGAAGGAATCCCGCGTTATGACAGAACAAGAAATCGCCTCGGCTGCCGCGGCGCTTGCCGAGGCCGAGCGCAGCGGGACGCAACTGGAGGCTCTGCCCGTGGCGCCGGCGTCGGTCACCGAGGCCCACGCCATCCAGGATCGTGTCGTGGCGCTGACCGGAACACCTGTCGGCGCCTTCAAGGCGACGGCGCCACTGGACAAGGAGCCGACGCGCGGCCTGATTTATGCGCATATGATCCGGCAAAGCCCTGCACGGCTTCCGACCGCCGAGGTGCCGCATCTCGGCGTTGAAGGTGAGGTCGCGTTTCGATTCACGCGCGACCTGCCGGCACGAGGCACGCCGTATACGCGGGAGGAGGTCGCTGAGGCCCTCGTTGCATTGCCGGCCATAGAAGTGGTGTCCAGCCGGTATCGTGAGCCGCGCGCCAAGCCGCCTCTGGAACAACTGGCGGATCGAAATATCAATGGCGCGCTAGTGCCTGGCGCTGAGATCGCGGACTGGTCGCACCTGGAAATGCAATCCCTGCGCGTGACCCTGTTTGTAAACGACGAGCCGGTGGTGGACCGCGAAGGCGGACATCCGACCGGCGATCCGCTGGGTGTTGCGGTCGCTCTCGTCAACATGATGCGCGAAGGAACCGGCGTAAAAGCTGGGC
Organism: Acidocella sp.; assembly: GCF_036489515.1. Lineage (GTDB taxonomy): Bacteria > Pseudomonadota > Alphaproteobacteria > Acetobacterales > Acetobacteraceae > Acidocella. The sequence continues at coordinate 81,507 of NZ_DASXFO010000035.1, read as the reverse complement.
AATTGGTGACGACAGGAAGCTGGACAGGGTTGCGCTTTCTCAACCCCGGCGACCGTTGTGCGGTCGAATTCGCCGGTCTCGGCCGGGCCGAAGTGGTTTTTGATTTCTGAAGTCAAACACTGACCTTTGGGGGGCGGTAAGTCCCCAAAGGAGGCTCTCTATTGTCCTAAGCCCGGTCGGCACGACGCGACATTACTTGTCGCGGCAACCGCCTTCGGCCTCGTCACGGCGATCACATATGCGTTCTCCGGGCTGGTCGAGTGGCGGGCAGGCGGTCATCTTCGTCGCCGCTGAATTTAACTGGGCTTCATAGGACTAAGTGACTATGCCAACGCTGTTCATCACCGCCCCTGACGGGGTCGAGCACCGGATCGACGGGGCAGACAACGACGATCTCATGCACATCGCCCGCGACGCCGGCCTGCCGTTGTGGGGCCAGTGCAACGGCTCTCTGGCTTGCGGAACCTGCCATGTCATCGTCGATCTCGCCTGGGCGGAGCGATTGCCACCGCCGAGCGAGGACGAGTTGGATTTGCTGGATTCCCTACGCACGGTCACGGACGAGTCGCGGCTCAGCTGTCGGATCCGCATAACCGAGGCGCTGGATGGGCTGCGCGTTACCATCGCCGAGCCCGATTAGAGAGAAGAAAGTAGCCGCTTTTTAAAAAAAGCGGCGCAAAAATTTTTTATGCTGGGCCATGGGCTGTGTCGGCGACAACGCCCATGGCCCAGCATAAAAAATTTTTGCTACTTTTTGTCCACAAAAAGTAGCCTTCCTTGCGCTTGCCTTCAAACGTTATTGGACCCGTAGGGATTGTCAGATAATATTATCTGGCTGAGGAGTGGGAGATGAAGCGGCACAGGTCAGCCGCGGTTTCCCGATAAGACATCACGGAAGTCGATCCTAAAAAATGCCTAAAGATTTGAGTTTGCCAGCGCAGACTGCGCGACCGACACGGGTGCGTGCGTTCATGGTGGTGCTGATCTTCGTCACAGTCGTGATCGGCTATCTCGACCGCGCCAGCCTTGCGATCGCCGCACCGTTCATCAGGCGTGGCATGGATCTGAGTTCGGTGCAGATGGGCCTCGTCTTCTCGGCCTTCGCCTGGGCGTATTCTCCGCTGCAGATCCCCGGATCGATGCTCGTCGACCGGGTGCGGCCGCGGCTTCTGTATCCGGCGATCATCGCCGTGTGGTCGGCGATGCAGCTGATGCTCGGATTTTCCAGCTCGCTGCTGCAGCTGTTCCTTTTGCGTATGGGGCTCGGCGGCGCTGAAGCGCCGTCCTTTCCGATGAACAACAGGATCGTCACAGCCTGGCTTCCGGAGAACGAGCGCGCGCGCGGCGTCGGCGTATTCGTCTCCGGCCAATATGTCGGGCTGGCATTCTGCACACCCATCTTGGCCTTCGTGACGGAACATTTCGGCTGGCGTGCGATGTTCATCATGATCGGTTCGATCGGCATCGTCTGGGCATTCTGCTTTAGGCAACTCTATCGGGACCCGATCGACTCGCAGCACGCGAACGCTGAAGAGCTCAGCCTGATCCGCGCGGGAGGCGGCCAGGTTGCGTGGACACAGAAGCAGACGGAGGACGGACCCGAAGCCGACGCCGTGCCAGCCGCGCGCGCCTTCCGCAATCGCAAGCTCTGGGGCTTGCTCCTCGCCCATAGCGGCGAGACGGCGGCAAATTGGTTCTTTCTCACATGGTTCCCGATCTATCTGGTCCGTTACCGGCATATCGCCTTCCTGAAGGTCGGGTTTCTCGCCACCCTGCCTTTCATCGCCGCCTATTGCGGTGTGCTGCTCTCGGGCTTCCTGTCGGACGGCCTGCTCAGGCGCGGCTATTCGCTCAGCTTCGCGCGAAAGGCACCGATCGTCACCGGCCTCATCCTCGCGACATCCATCATCGGCGCGAATTTCGTGCAGAGCCCCGCGCTCATCATCGGCTTCATGACGGTCGCGTTTTTCGGCAGTGGGCTGAGCGCCATTTCCTGGTCGCTCGTCTCCTCGATCGCGCCGGTCAATCTGGTCGGCCGGGCCAGCGGTGCGTTCAATTTTGTCGGAACGAGCATGGGCATCATCGTCCCGCTGGTGATCGGCTTTCTCGTTCGAGGCGGCAATTTTGCACCGGCGCTCTCCTTCATCGGCGGCATGGCGCTGCTTTCGACCTGCTCGTACCTGTTTGTGATTGGAAAGGTCGAGCGCGTGCGGTGAGCAGTAAGGAAGACTACTTTTTGTGAACAAAAAGTAGCAAAAAAACTTTGCTACGCTGGGTCATGGGCGTTGTCGGTGACAAAGCCCATGACCCAGCGTAGCGCAAAAATTTTTGCGCCGCTTTTTTAAAAAGCGGCCGCTTTCTTCTACTTGCACACGAACACCATAAAAAAACTATTGTCTGAACGAAGCAAAACGTAATTTTATTCTTATTTGCCTGCTGTACTATCGGCGCGCTCAGGCCGGCGGTCCCGATATCGGGATCAACGAAAGAAAAATACAGCGGAGGATATGATGGCTAAGCCTTGGATACGCCTGCTGCCTGTGATGATGCTGACATACATCATCGCTTTCATGGATCGCACCAACATCGGCTTTGCGATTCCTTTGATGGGCAAGGAACTGCATTTTAGCCCGGCCATTCTCGGCTTCGCCTCGGGCGTACTTTTCCTGGGCTACGGCGTTAGTCAGACAGCCGGCGGTTGGCTTGCGGATCGTGGTCACGGCAAAGCGCTGATCGCCTGGCTACTGGTGCTTTGGGGCGTCACGGAATTGCTGCAGGCTTTTATTCAAACGCCGGGGCAGCTTGTGGCCGTCCGTTTTGCACTCGGGCTGCTCGAAGGCGGGATCTTCCCGACCATGCTGCTTTTCGTGCGCAACTGGTTCGCTCCCTCGGAACGGGCCCGTGCTAACGGCGTGTGGCAGCTTTCCTACCCGCTAGCCGCCATGCTGAACGGACCGATCGCGGGTCTCGTGTTGAGCCACAACTCCTGGCGGATGCTGTTTATCGTCGAGGGCATCTTCCCGATCGTCTGGGTCCTCGTCTGGCTCTGGGGCGTCGCCGACTCTCCACGCAAGGCGCGCTGGCTCACCCCCTCAGAGCGTGACGCGATCCTGGCCAAGCTTGAAGAACCATCCGCCACCGTTCCGGCGCTGCCACAAGCCTCCATTGCCACGTCCAGCGTCGGCGCCGAACTGCGTCGTCGCCCCGTCCTCTTGTACTGCGCGGCGGTCTTCCTCTGGAATGTCGGCTTCCTAGGCTTCGTGATCTGGCTGCCGAGCGTGCTGCACCAGGACAAGTCGCTGAGTCAGGTGGATGTGGGCTGGCTCTCGGCGATCCCATTCGCCGCGGCGATCGTCGTGATGCCGATTCTGACGTCACTCTCCGACCGTACGCTGAACCGCCGCTTCTACACCGCAGTGCCGATCCTGCTCTCCGGCCTCTGTCTTGCGGCTGCGGGCCTGACCTACGCGGGCAATGGCCTGCTCGCGAACATGCTGCTGATCACCGCAGCCGGCGCCATGCTCTATGGTTCGCAGCCGGTGCTGTGGTCGATACCTGCTGACATCGTGTCAGGCGGGGTGCTCGGTACGGTCATGGGGATCATGAACGGCATCGGCGTGCTCGGCGCTTTCGCGGGCCCCTATCTCGTCGGCTATGTCCGTGGGCTCAGCGGTAATTTCGGTTCCGGCCTGATCACAATGGGCATCTGCCTCGTGCTCTCGAGCCTCCTCATCTCCCTCATCCGCGAGGCCCAGGCGGCGCCCATCGCGGCGGCGCGGTCAACGGCGCATCTGGTCTGACACCTACAGGAAAGTGACGTTAAAATGGCCGACAAGGATATCGGAACAACAACGGAAACTCTCGTCGCGAGCGTGTCGCTCTTCAACGTTGGCACGCTTCAGAACGATCAATCGATCCTCACCTACAGGGCTGGCGCGGGACAGATCGTCCATGTCCCTGTCACCGTCGGCTTCATCGAAATGCAGGACGGTGAGCATATTCTATTCGACACCGGCATGCTGCCCCGTGAGCGGGAAGGGCAGGGTGGCGCCTCAGCCAAGCCCTATCATAACTCCATCGTCCGCCAGACAGCTGAGGACGATCTCCGCCATCGCCTCGCCGAGCTGGGCCGCACGCCGGAGGACGTGAAGATCGTCGTCAACAGCCATTTCCATTGGGATCACTCAGGCGGCAACGGGCTCTTTCCGCACGCCCGCTTCTACGCCCAGGCTGCAGAACACCGCTTCGCCTGTTCCCCGGATCCATTCGTGGGCCGGCTCTATTCGCGTCCCTATTTCGAATGCGGCGTCGCCTATGAGTTTCTCAAGGGCGACACCGTCATCAAGCCCGGCGTTGCGACGCTCGCCACGCCGGGTCACACGCCGGGCCACCAGTCACTCATCGTCCGCCTGCCATCGGGCCGCAGCATGATCTTCACGGGCGATTCCATGCTCTGCCCCGCGAACCTCGACCCCGCCGTTCCGCCCGGCAACGCACATAATTTTGAAGACGCGATCGCCTCCATTCAGCGCCTGAAAATGCTCTCGGAATTTCTCGACGGCGACCTCGTGATCTGCCACGATCCCGATTTTTGGCGGACCTGGAAGCCGGCGCCCCACCAATATCGCTGATGTAGACGTTTACATTCATCGCTCTTTCACCACCGCTGGCCAGGCGGTCAAAAAACGCAAAAGGGAATTTCCATGACTATGATCGATCTCTCCGCAAAGCGCATCACCGGTGCCGTCGTCCGCTTGAATCCCACTGACAATGTCGTCGTCGCCCGGGTCCCGCTGACGGAAGGCACTAACATTCCCGAAGAGGGCGTGACCTGCCGGGAAGCCGTGCAAGCCGGTTACAAGATCGCGACGCGTTTGATCGCCAAAGGCGAGCCGATCCGCAAATACAACGTGACGATCGGCTTTGCGCAGGACGACATTCCGCCCGGCGCGCTGGTGCACAGCCACAACACCGTGTTTTCCGATTTCGACCGCGACTACGCCTACGGCGCCGATTACCGCGCGGTGGAGATGGTTGCTGAGGCCGAACGCGCGACCTTCCAGGGCATCGTGCGGCCGGATGGGCGGGTCGGCACGCGCAACTATATCGGCGTGATGTCCACGGTGAATTGCTCGGCCACCGTGGTGCATGCGGTCGCCGATTATTTTACGGCGGAGCGGCTGGCTGACTATCCCAATGTCGATGGCGTGGTGGCGTTCAGCCACGGTATCGGCTGCGGCATGGAGATGACGGGCGAGCCGATGTCCCTGCTGCGCCGGACCACCGCGGGCTATGTGCGGCATCCGAACCTGGCCGCGGCGCTGATCATCGGGCTGGGCTGCGAACGGCACCAGATCGCCGGGCTGATGGCCGAGCAGGGCATGGCGGTGGGGCCGTATCTGAAGACCTTCACGATGCAGGAGACCGGCGGCACGCGCAAAACCATCGAGGCGGCGATCGAGGCGGTGAAGGCGCTGCTTCCCGAGGCAAACCAGGTACAGCGGCAGACAGTCTCTGCCAGCCATCTGGTCGTCGGCCTGCAATGCGGCGGCTCGGACGGGTTCTCCTCCATCACCGCCAACCCGGCGCTGGGGGCGGCGATGGATCTGCTGGTGCGCCATGGCGGCACGGCCATCCTGTCCGAAACGCCGGAAATCTATGGCGTGGAGCACACGCTGACCCGCCGCGCGGTGAGCCGTGAGGTGGGCGAGAAGCTGATCGAGCGCATCCGCTGGTGGAAGGACGACTACAACAAAGGCCGCGACACGCAGATCAACGGTGTGGTCAGCCCCGGCAACCAGATGGGGGGCCTGGCCAATATTTTCGAAAAATCGCTCGGCTCGTCGATGAAGGGCGGCACCGGACCGCTGATGGAAGTGTACAAATACGCCGAACCGGTGAAGGCGAAGGGGCTGGTGTTCATGGACACGCCCGGCTTCGACCCGGTTTCCGCCACGGGCCAGGTGGCCGGCGGGGCGAATCTCATCGCCTTCACCACCGGCCGCGGCTCGATGTTCGGCTGCAAGCCCACACCGTCGGTAAAGCTCGCGACCAATTCGCCGATGTTCCGCCGGCTGGAGGAGGATATGGACCTGAATTGCGGCGAGATCCTCGACGGCACGGCGAGCCTGCAGGAGATGGGCCAGCGGATTTTTGAACTGTTGCTGCGGACCGCATCGGGGGAGAAATCGAAGAGCGAACAGCTCGGCGTCGGCCGCTACGAGTTCGTGCCCTGGCAGATCGGCGTGATGAGCTGAGCAAACTTAATGCTGGGCCATAGGCGTTGTCACCGACACCGCCCATGACCCAGCATAACAAAAGTTTTTGCGCCGCTTTTTTCAAAAAGCGGCTGCTTTCTTCCTACCCGCTCTCCCGCACGATGAGCTCGAAACCGAGATCGATCCGTTTGGGGGCATAATCGTGCGAAGGCCGCCGCACCCCCTCGAGGATGAGGGAAGCGGCGGCCTGGCCCATCCTGGCGCCGTCGATGCGCACCGTCGTTAGTGACGGGATGCTGAAGCGGGCCATCTCCAAGTCGCCGAGCCCGACCAGGGCCGTGTCTTCCGGCACGCGGCGGCCGTGGCGCAGCGCGGCGCTCAGGAGGCCGAAGGCGTGAACATCGGTTGCGGCGAAGATCGCATCCGCACGCGACAGGCTTTCGGGGCCATGGGCCGCGTTATACGCTGCGACGGCGTCGGCCATTGCACTGGGTGCGGGCAACTGGATCCGTAGCGGGGGTGCCTGGCCAAGGCGAGCGGCGGTTTCCGCAAAACCGTGAAAGCGGGCTGAGGCCCGGTCATCATCGCCGCCGACAAAGGCGAGGCGCTGGTGACCTGCAGCGGCGAAGCGGGCCGCGACGGCGTTGCCCACGGCGCGGTTGTCGAACCCGACGACGCTGCCGATTGGCCGCTCGGGGAGATCCCAGGTTTCCACGACCATCGTCCCACGATCCTGCGCCGCTTCCAGCATGATGCGGGCGGCATCCGTCATCGGCGAGCCGACCATGACAATGCCCTCAGGCCGGCGGCCGAGAAGGGCCGCGAGTGCTGCAACCTCACGCGCGGCTTCATAGCCGGATTGCGCGAGGACGATGGAGTATCCCTCGGATTCCAACGCGTCGGTCAGGCCGTTGATCGTCGTGGCAAAGATCGAACTCGAGACCGTAGGGACGAGGATGCCAACCGTGCGGGTGCGGGCGGACGCCAGTGCGCCGGCGACGAGGTTCGGCACATAGCCAAGGCTCGCGACCGCGGCCTCGATGCGCGCGCGCGTCTCCGGCGCCACCTTGGCAGGGGTGCGGAGCGCCCGGCTGACCGTGATCACGGACACGCCGGCGCGTTCGGCGACATCCAACAGGCGGGTCTGGGACGGGGGGCAGGGGGTATAAGAGGACACCCATTCGGCATAGCACATAGCCAAAAAATTGTAGACTTTGACCAAATGGTAGCGCTATCATTGCCATGTTAGCGCTACCATTTGGTTGGGGCGCGCTTCCACGGCCTGCGATGGAATGTCTGGCAGCCGAAATCATTATTTCACCGCCTTCGCGGGATCGAACCTGAAGAATAATGGGAGGAAATAAAACATGATCACCGATGATATGGTGCAGACATATCGGGCCGACGGCTTCGTTGTCGTGCCGGATGTGCTCGATGCGCCGACTTTGGCCGAAATGCGTGGCGTGATCGCCGAAATCGTCGCAGGGGCGGCGGATGTCGATGCGCATAACGAGGTCTACGACCTCGAGCCGGGCCATACCCGAGCCGAACCGAAAGTCAGGCGCATCAAGACGCCGCATAAGGTGCACAAATTGTTCGACCAGCTCGTGCGCCTGCCGCAGGTTGTCTCCATCCTGCAGGCGCTGATCGGGCCGGATGTGCGGCTGTACGGCTCCAAGCTGAACATGAAATCCGCGCGCTATGGCTCACCTGTCGAGTGGCATCAGGACTGGGCTTTCTACCCCCATACGAATGACGACATCCTCGCGATCGGCGTCATGCTCGACGACACGACGGTCGAGAACGGACCGCTTCTCTGCGTGCCCGGCACGCATAAGGGGCCGGTTTGGAGCCACCACGGCAGTGACGGACGGTTCTGCGGGGCGATCGCGCCTGCGGAGATCGAAGCCGAGATCGCGCGCGCGGTACCGATCGTGGGCCGCGCTGGTTCAATGTCGTTCCATCATGTGCGCACGCTGCACGGCTCCGCGCAAAACGTCTCCGACCGTCCGCGCAACCTGCTGCTCTACGAGGTGGCGGCAAAGGATGCGTGGCCGCTCAAGGGCGTGTCTGACCTGGCGGAGTTCGATTCCCGGCTGATCACCGGTTCCGGGCCCACAATTGAGCCGCGCCTCGCGCCGGTGCCGGCGCGCATGCCCTTGCCGCCGCCGAGCCGGGAAGGTTCGATCTACGAGACGCAGCTCGGCGCCATCGAGAACAGCTATTTCAGGAAGAAGACCGCAGCTTAGAAGAAAGCAGCCGCTTTTTGAAAAAAGCGGCGCAAAAACTTGTGTTTATGCTGGGCTATGGGCGTTGTCGGCGATAACGCCCATGACCCAGATTAATAAAGTTTTTTTGCTACTTTTTGTTCACAAAAAGTAGTCTTAGCGCATGATGACGTTCCCGAAACAAGAAAAACAATGCGGAGGAAACGCGCAATGTCCGAAAAACTCTCGGCGCTCGATAGCCGTGTACGCTGGGTGCGCCTTATTCCCGTGGTATTCCTTGTCTACACCATCGCTTTTTTCGATCGCATCAATATCGGGCTCGCGCTTCCGAGCATATCGCGCGATCTCCATCTCTCGCCGACACAGGCGGGGCTCGCCGGCGGTATTTTTTTCTGGGGCTATCTGATCACTTTTCTTGCGGCGGGCTGGCTTGCGCCGCGTTTTGGTGGGCGCCAGGTGATTCTCGGCGCCCTGATCGCATGGGGTGCCTTCGCAATGGGCACCGGCCTGGTCCAGAACTACCACGAATTGTTGGTGATGCGGTTCTTGCTCGGTGCAGCTGAAGGACCGGTATGGACTTCGGTATCCATGCTGCTGGCACAGTGGTTCATCGCCCCCGAACGCGCGCGCGCTTTCGGGTTGTGGAATCTCTGCATCCCCGTTGGTGCGCTGATCGCGGGCCCGGTTTCGGGGCTGATACTGAGCTATGCGAGCTGGCATCTCATGTTCGTGCTTGAAGGACTGCCGGCTTGGATCTGGGCCTTCGTCTGGGCGCGGACGGTACCACGCAGACTGCAAGACGCGCCCTGGCTTGACGCCGCGGAGAGAACGGCGCTTTCGCGGGCTCTGGAGGCGGAACAAGCGGAGCTGCGCAGCCATCATCGCGGGACGTGGCGCGATATGCTCCGCGAACCGAGTGTCTGGCTTCTGCTCGGTGCGTTTTCGTTCGTCAACATGGTCAGCTATGGCTTTGGTCTCTGGTTCCCTAGCGCGATCAAGGCCGCGAGCAAGCTCGATATCGGCAGTATCGGGTTGTTGTCTGCGCTTCCCTATATCGCAAGCACGATCGGGGTGATTGCGATTACCCAAAGCTCGGACCGAAACCGCGAGCGGCGATACCATGCGGGCTTGCCGATGATTGCAATCGGCACGTTGCTCTGGGTCGGAGCTTATTTTGGCAGTGCCTCCATTGCGCTCGAAATCGGCGTGTTCACCTTCATGGGGCTGTTCCTCTATATGTATCTGCCGCTGATCTTCACGTTCCTCACGGAGATCCTGCCGCGGGACATGGCGATTCCGGCGATCGCCTTCGTCGGCGGCGTTGGCAATCTTTTCGGCGGCTTCATCGGGCCGACCTTGGTCGGCTGGGTGCGCGAGGAAACGGGCTCGTTCACCACGGCTTTCACCATGCTTGCCGTTTTCGGTGTCGTTGGTGGTCTTCTGACACTGCTCGTCCGTCCCCGGAGCCATTCTCTGGAGGAGATGCCGCGCGTCTATGCGGAGGCACGGGTCGACAAATCGAGATGATCGCGTTGCGCAGGAGCCCACACCTTCCGGTGCAAGCTCCTGCGGTCCGTTCAGGCGGTCTCAGCCCAGAGGGCGCGGATGCGCGTCATCAGTTGTCGTGATTCCTCCCAGCGGTCCGAAAGCTCGTAGCCGTCCGCGCCGGTAATGGCGTAGGGCGGCGGGCCGAGCTCGCAGAGGAATGTCAGACGCGCATCCTTGGCCGCGCGGCTGCGCCAGGAGCGGAATCCATACGCCCACCAGTCCATGAAGAGCTCCACCCAATCTTGGTGGTGAGGAAAGCCAAGCGGGATCTGCACCTGTTCACGGCTGGCCACACGACCGTGGAACGCCCACGCACGATCGAGAATGCGATGCATGAGCCCATGGTTCTCCTCCGCAATGGGCCAGGCAAACTCGCGCCCGATCAGATAATGCGACAGATCGGCGGTGAGGCGCAGATCCGGAAAGCAGTCGAGGAGATGCAGCGTGAAGATGAGATCGGTGGTCATGCGGTCGCGGTGCGTCTCGATATAGACCGGCACGCCTGCCGATTCCGCCAGGCGGCGCCAGCCTTCGATATAAGGAATGCAATCTTCCAGCCGATACGGCCGCACGTCCGGCTGCAGGTTGACGTGGTCGGCGCCGAGTTCGGCCACGAGATCGAGAACGCGCGCAAGATCGTCGACCGTGCGCGGATAGCATTGGGCCTGCCAGGTGAGGCCATGATCCTTCAGGAAACGCGTGACGGTCCGCGCAAAAACCGGATCGACGAAGCGAACGCCCGCGCCATCGAAGCCGGCATCACGTATCATGCGGAGTTGCTCGTCGAGCGACCATTCGAGCTTGTCGGGGCGTCGTCGTTCCATGGCCCAAAGTGACTGATAGACCGCGAGCGTCTGCATGGCACGTTCCTCCGTCTTGTTGTTAGTCTATCTTCTTTTTGTGAACAAAAAGAAGCAAAAAAATTTTTGTTATGCTGGGTCATGGGCGTTGTCGCCGACACCGCCCATGACCCAGCATAACAAAAGTTTTTGCGCCGTTTTTTTTAAAAAGCGGCTGCTTTCTTCTACCTAAAATGCTGGCCTGAAGCGCCGCCGATCCGTGCCGACATCTCCGCCGCCGCCGCACGCAGCGCCGGCAGCATGTCGATCGCTTTTGCCTTGGCCCTGAGCCGCGGCAGGAAGGGCAGTGTCAAGGCCGCGACCGCATGGCCGTGCTCGTCCAGAACCGGGCAGCTGAGATCGGTGAGGCCAATCGCGAGCTCGCTCGCCGCCATGTCATGACCGGATGCAGCGATCGTATCGAGGCGCGAGAGGACCTTCGTCTTCGGTTGTTTGCTGTTGGCGGCGAGGTGGAGCGCCATCTCCTGTCGCCTTGGGCCGTTTTGGAACGCAGCGAGCACGCGGGCGGAAGCGTATTGCATGGTGAAGGGAAATACCGCGCCGAGCTTCACCACCCAGCCCATAGGCAGCGGCGGCTCCGCTTCGGCGACGATGAGGAATTGTCCGTCCTGCGTCGGCATGCTGAGATGGCAGGAGAGCCCGGTTTCTGCCGCAAGCATTTCCATGATGGGCAATGCGACATGCTGCAGCCGCCGCGTCGGCGGGTGATGCAGTGCGAGTTGAAACAGGCGCAGGGTGAGGCTGTAGGCGCCGGTTTTGGCATCGCGCGCGATATAGCCTCGGCGCTCCAGCACGCCGAGCATGCGGAAGATCTCGTTGACCGACTTGCCGACAAGAGCGGCGAGATCCTTCTGCGTGATGCCTCCCGGCTCTGCCGCCAATGCCTCAAGCAGGTCGAGCCCCTTCTCCAGCGCCGGCGCGCCGCCATCGCGGCCGCTGACCTCCGCGCGGACAGGCGACATCGCTGCCGCCTGCTGTCTGGGACCCGGCTTGGCGTCCCCGCGTTGAGGCGCCATCGGGGGACTGACGTCTGAAACCGCGCCGGGTGGGTGATTTATGTTGACATTTTTTGGCATGCGCTTTTACATATAAAACTAAATACCCACCAAAGAAAGTGGGACGCACGAAGCGCCCCCGGGACGGAGGAACGCCACATGAAAAAACTAACAGCTGACGCGGTCGAATTTTATCGCGAACATGGTTACTACGCACCGATCCGCGTCCTGAGCACGGACGAGGCGGCGGCCGCGCGGGGCCATCTCGAAACACACGAGACCCAGCACGGAAGGCTCAAGGGCCCGCTGCGGCACAAGAGCCATCTACTCTTCACCTGGCTCGACAGCCTGATCCGCAACGACGCGATCCTCGATGCCGTCGAAGACGTCATCGGACCAAATATTCTATGCTGGGGCTCGAGTTTCTTCATCAAGGAAGCAAACGATCCCGGATACGTCTCCTGGCATCAGGATTCGACCTATTGGGGGCTCGATCCGGCGGACATCGTCACCGCCTGGGTTGCGCTTTCGGAAAGCTCGGCGGAGAACGGCGCGATGCGCGTTGTTCCCGATACGCATCTCGGCGATCAGGTCCCCCATCGCGATACCTTCGCCGAAAGCAATCTGCTCTCGCGCGGCCAGGAGATCGCAGTCGATGTCGATGAGGCGCAAGCCAGGATGCTCGTGCTGCACCCGGGCGAAATGTCGCTCCATCATGTGCGGCTGATCCACGGTTCCGACCCTAACCCGTCGGCCAAGCGGCGCATCGGCTTTGCCATCCGCTACCTGCCGACCCATGTCCGCCAGGTCGTCGGCACGCATGACAGCGCGACGCTCGTCCGCGGCGTCGATGCGTTCCACAATTTCATTCCCGAGCAGGCGCCGGATGCGGACCTCTCGCCCGCAGCGCTCGCCTTCCACGCGCAGATAACCGGCGACCACCAGCAGATCCTGATGCGCGACACCGGCGGACGCCCCGCGGCGGCCTAACCGTGCCACCTAAGCGGCGAGGCAAGAGCTTCGCCGCTTAACAACCGGCAGATCGGGAACGCGACCGGACAAAGAGCCGGCGCATGTTGGAGGAACGTCATGTTCGCACGCTTGCGCTGGTTCATTGTGCTCACCTTGTTCGTGGGGGGCGGCATCAGCTATCTCGATCGTGCTGCACTGTCCGTCGCGGCTCCGCTGATCTCGAAGGATCTGCATCTCGATCCGGCGCAGCTAGGCATCGTGTTCAGCAGCTTCTTCTTCGGCTATGCGCTGTTCTGCTTCGTTGGCGGATTTGCCTCCGATAAGATTGGCCCGAAGAACGTATTCACGTGTAGCGCGACAATCTGGATGAGAAAAACCGTCAATCAGGATGAGAAAATCTGACCGCGATGGCGGAAGGATATCTGGTCGGCGATTGAATGCAAGGGATAATTCGCGTTGATTGTCGCGGCGCGTCAATCAACCTGTTCAGTTTCTATAACTGTATTGATTGTCTGATGTGCTGCTGGCCGCCCTCTGGTTCGTTTGTTATCGAGCGCGGCGCGCCGGCGGTAGCTTTCGACATTCATTTCCATGATGGTGGCGTGGTGAACGAGGCGATCCACGGCTGCGAGGGTCATAGCCTGGTCAGGAAAAATTTTATTCCATTCACCAAAAGCCTGATTTGCGGTGATTAGGATTGAACGATGTTCGTAGCGGCGGCTGATCAGCTCGAAGAGGACGGAAGTTTCGGCCTGATCCTTTGTGACATATGAAATATCGTCGAGGATCACGAGGTGATAGCGATCGAGTTTTGAGATAGCAGCTTCGAGCCTCGTAACAAGCCTCGCGATCGCCGCTGTCTGCGTGGCATTGACCGGAATCGCGGCCAGCATCGCGATGGTCGTCACCCTCATGGCCACCTCCGTGTTCTTCATGTATCTCACCGCCAGCACGTACTGGGCGATTGTCCTCGACACGGTGGAGGACGGCCGCATCGGCGCTGTGAGCGGGTTCGTGCACCTGATCGCGAACCTCGCCGGCATCGTCGCCCCGATGGCGACAGGCTTCCTCGTCCAGGCATCGGGAACCTTCACCAGCGCCTTCGTGCTGACCGGAGGGATCGCCGTGCTCGGCGCGCTCGGCGTCGCCATCTTCGTCCGCCAGCCGCGCGCCGAAACGGCCGAAGCTGCGGTCCCGGTTGTCCGTGAGCGCCCGTTAGCCGGCGAATGAGCACCGGAGACGAGGCAGGGCAGGGCGCTTGGTTACGCGGCTTTCGGCATGGCTTGGCGCGGAATGATCGCGCCGGGATAGCCAACGACCGTGCCAGCCAGGCGATGCCCGGCCGCGGCAGCCTCATGCGGTGCCGCCCCCCGGACACGCGCCGCGATATAGCCGGCGGCGAAACTGTCCCCCGCCGCCGTGGTATCGACGACGCGCGCCACGGGCCTCGTGCCCACCTGCACCTCTTTGCCATCAGGCAAGCGGACACGGCAGGATAGATCCGGGAGCTTCAGGACAAGCTCCGCCTCGGCCGTGGTCGCCGCGAGCGCGCCCGGCCACGCGGTGTCGTAGAGCATCTCCAGATCTTCGACCGAGGCGAAGACGAGATCGGCGGAACCGAGTGCCGCTTCATAGGCCGCTTGTGCTTCTTCGCGGTCCGGCCAGCCACGCCGGCGGAAATTCGTGTCGAAGGCAATGGTCGCGCCCTGTGCACGCGCCGCCTCCAGTGTTTCGAAAAGCCGTGCCCGGCCGGAGTTGCCATAAAGCGAGAGGCTGACACCCGAGTAATAAATCAGGCGGCGCTCCGTGAGCTTGCGGACCAGCGCGTCGGTCTCGGGCAGGGCGAAAAGCCGGCGGGCCGCGGCGCTGTCCCGCCAATAGAGAAAGCGGCGCTCGCCGCGCGGATCCGTCTGGATCACGTAAAGCCCGGGCATCGCCCCGGCGCAATGGATCACGAGATCGGTGCCGACCCCCTCGGCCTGCCAGGAAGCTGCCATTTCCTGGCTCCAAGGATCGTCGCCGAGCGCCGTCACGTAATCGACTTGCATGCCGAGACGGGCCAGGTAAATCGCGGTATTGAGCGTGTCACCGCCGAAGCCTCTCACAAAGCGGCCTTCGGTCTCCTCACGCAGTTCCACCATGCATTCTCCGATGCAGGCCAGGCGCATCATCAGTCATCTCCGTTCATAGACAGTTCGCCGCTTGCGGCACTCGTGTGTATGGAATTACTGCCCCGGAAGCGTTGGGACAATTCAATTTCACACGGTCGCTACGGGCGTCACCGGAGACCCGAAGGAACCCGTTAATCGCAGGGGCGGCGCCGTCAGCAAAAACCGGTGGCGCCCATGCGCCTTCAACCAGCGGGCGAGCGGCGTCAGGTACCACAACTCGCCGAGATGGATACCGAGGCGGAACAGGCATGCCTGGTGCAGCGGCATCGTCGCACAATGTGCGCATCCCTCAATCGGCCCCTGGATTTGTTCCACCGCGTAATTGTCCGCGATCAGAACCGCGATGCCGCTCTTGTCGATCCATTGCAGCAACCGCTCGTCGCGCCCATCGAGCACCGCGTAGCCCTTGTGGAGGATTTCCGGGTCAGGATTGTCTCGCATGGCAAGCACTGCCTCGGCGAATCCCGTATGAAGGCAGAGCATGTCGCCTTCCTCTATGGTGATGCCGTCCTGATTTAGGATCTCCATCAAATCGTCGTAACCAACCAGCTTGCGTTGGGCTTTATAGCGCGCGTGCAGATCAACAAGAACGCCGCGTCCTTGCACGCATGTTTCCGCCATGGCCTCGATACCCAGCGCCTTCGCCGTCGGTCCGCCCTCATCGGGACCAAGTATGTCAACACCGCCGCGATAGCCATTGTAGTAGACTGGTTCTGGAATACCGTCGCCATTCGCATCGAAGCTCTGGCCTATATGAGCGAGCGCATCCCATTGTGTGGAATATTGCGTATAGAGCGTGACCGCATCGTCGCACACCATGTCCACAAAGCTAGGATGCTCAAGAGAGAACGGGTAGTTGACGTTCGGATGGCCTTGCTTGCGCCGGGTCACCTGCCGCACCGGCGGATGCCGGTTCGCGTTCAGAAGGTTTCCGCCCGGCAATTCCAGCGGCAGGCTGAGGCAGAAGGTATGCCCGGTCTTCACTTCGGCAACCGCCCGTACCACCCGCTCCGGTGTCAGGAGGTTGAGGCGTCCCCGCTGATCATCCGGGCCGAAATCGCCCCAATTCGATCCATCCGGCCGTTGCTTCCATCTTATCTCTGACATCGCTTTGCCTCACACATGCTTCTGGATACGATTCAAACTGCGGCTTGTGGTGACGGGACCCGCGCGGTACGGCCGAACAAGCCAACCCCCATCGCCCCGGCAATGCCAATGCCTCCGGCGAGCAGAAATGCCGATGTGAAGCCACCGCCATACTGAACAATGTACCCTGCGATTGCTGGGCCGAAGATGCCCGAGGTGTTCGCGAGGAAATGGACAAAACCGGTGACGCCGCCAACGCGTGGTGACGGCACCACGTCCTGGATGATCGTCCAGTAAGCCGGCGCCGTCAGGTAGAGACAAAAGATGGCCACTGTCATCAGAACGACCGCACTGACAGCCCCTGTGACCACACCGCCGATCCCAACGCACACGGCAGAAATGAGCAGGCCCGATACGAGAACGATTTTTCGCGCCTTGAGCGCATTGCCGGTGCGGATCACCATCCAATCGATGAAGAACCCACCGGATGCCAGACCGATAAATCCCGCCAGCCACGGAATAACGGTCACGATGCTCATGCTGTGGATACTGAGTCCGTGCGCCATCGTAAGGTAGGACGGAAACCAGGAAAGGAAGAAATAGAGAATGTAATTCCATCCAAAAAAGGCAAAGGCGGTCAGCAGGATGATCGGCTGGCGGATATAGGTCCATATAGAGTCCGGGGCGGCTTCCCTTCCCAGCACACTCTCGACCGTTGTATTTTTCGGGATGATGTCTGGCGTTCTCTTATCGGGCACCGTGAAGGCCCAGACGCCCACCCACGCGATCCCCAGAAAGCCGACAATGACGAAAGTCCAGCGCCAGCTGATCGTTAGTGCCAGCAGCCCAACGAGCGGCCCGGCAATCGCACCGCCGATCGGATTACCCGCATTGACGAGACCGACCGCGCGTCCCCGCTCGGTGACGCCGAACCAGTTATTGACCATCTTGCTGCCGGTCGACGCGAATGGCCCCTCGCCGAAGCCGAATAACACGCGGATGATCAGGAGCGAGGCAAAGCCACCTGCCGCCCCTGTCAGTGCGCAGAAGACCGACCATACGGTCACGGCGATGGTAAAAACGCGTTTTGGTCCAATATGGTCGGAGACATATCCCCCGACGAAGCAGAACACCGAGTATCCAACAAAGAACGCACTGAAGATAATGCCGAGCTGTGATGGACTCAACGCCAGGGCTTTTGAAGCGATCGGCGCAACGATCGACATTGCCGCGCGATCGATATAGTTGATCGCGCCCACGATGAAGAGCAGTGCGATCACGTACCATCTTTTTGACATCTTACGCTCCCTATTTCTTTTTATGCCGGCTTATGTCGCCAGCTTTTATTTTTTGAACGTGTCGACGCGGGACATCCGTTCTACGCTCGGCAATGACCTTTCCTCACATCGTCGCGCCGATCTGCCAGGGGACGAATTCGGCGTCCCCATATCCGAGTTCCTCGGATTTTGTGCGCTCGCCGGAGGCGACATTCAGGATCTTGGCAAAGATCTCCTCGCCCTTTTTCTCGAGAGACACGCCGTCCAGCACGTCGCCGCAATTGATGTCCATGTCCTCCACCATGTGGCGGAACATGTCGCTGGTTGTGGCGAGCTTGATCGAGGGGGTGGGCTTGCAGCCATAGGCGGAACCGCGGCCGGTGGTGAAGCAGAGCACGTTCGCACCACCAGCCACCTGGCCGGTCGCGGAGACCGGATCGAAGCCGGGCGTGTCCATGAAGACGAAGCCCTTACGGTCGATTTTTTCCGCATAACGGTAGACGCCACGGAGCGTGGAGGTGCCGCCCTTGGCCACCGCGCCCAAGGATTTCTCCAGGATTGTGGTCAGCCCGCCCGCCTTGTTGCCAGGGGAGGGGTTGTTGTTCATCTCGCCATCGTTGCGAGACGTGTAATCCTCCCACCAGCGGATCATGGAGACGAGCTTCTCGCCCAACTCCCTGGTTTCGGCGCGGCGGGTGAGGAGATGCTCCGCGCCATAGATCTCCGGGGTTTCCGAGAGGATCGCCGTGCCGCCATGGCTGACGAGGATATCGGCAGCGACGCCGAGCGCCGGATTGGCGGTGATACCGGAATGCCCATCTGACCCGCCGCATTGGAGTGCCAGGGTCAGCTCGGAGGCGGGGATCGTCTCGCGTTCACTATTTGCGGCTTTCGGCAGCATGTCCCGCATGGCGGCGAGCCCGGCCTCGATGGCCTTGCGGGTGCCTCCCTCTTCCTGGATCGTCAAGGAGCGGAACACGTCGCTCTCCGTGAGCCCGTATTCCTCCTTCATGCGCGCGATCTGGAACACCTCGCAACCGAGCCCGACGATCAGCACCGCCGCCATATTCGGGTTCGCCGCATAACCCCATTGGGTGCGCTTGAGGGTCTCGAAACTCTCGCCCTTGCTCGACATGCCGCAGCCTGTGCCGTGGACCAGGGGGATGATGCCGTCCACGCCCGGAAATTGCTCGAGCAGACCGGCCTTCTCCACGGCACGCGCGATGTGCCGCGCGGCGGTCGCCGCGCAATTCACCGAGGTCAGGATGCCAATATAGTTCCGCGCGCCCGCGCGCCCGTCGGCCCGGCGAAAACCCTGGAAGGTTGCCCGCGCGGCATCCGGCAGAAGCTCCTGTGGCCGTGCCTCTTCAGCGAAACGATAATCGCGCGTGAAATCGTGCATGGCGACGTTGTGCTCGTGCACCCATGCGCCCGGCGCGATCGGGCATGTGGCGAAGCCGATGATCTGGCCGAATTTCCGGATCGGCTCGCCCTCCGCGATGGGGGCCACCGCCACCTTGTGCCCGCGTGGGATGGACGCCCCGACGATGACGCCCTCGATGGAAATCCCCGGGTTCAGTCGATCGAGCGCGACCAGCACGTTGTCGTTCACGTGTAGGCGAAGTGTACGGGCTTCTTTCGGTCCCATCGTTTTATTCACTAGAAGAGTCATAAAATGCCTTCCTTAAGGAGTCCCCTGAACGCCCTCCGTTGCAAACATGTTAGCATGCAATTCGCGCCGCACAACGACCTGCATCGAACGCACCGGAGCGCGGAGAAGCCGGCTTTTGGGGCCCAGGAAAGAAGCTACCGATGCCGGTGCTACAGCCAGCCCTTCCGTCGGAACCAGAAGAGCGGCGCGACCCCGGTCACGGCGATCACGGCGAGCCCGTACCAATAGCCGAAGCTCCAATGCAGTTCTGGGATGTTGACGAAGTTCATGCCGTAGATCCCGGCCACCAGCGTCGGTGGGATGCCGATCACCGAGACGATGGTCAGCACCTTCATCAGATCGTTCTGAGAGATATTGATCAGCCCCAGCACGGCGTCGAGCATGAACTGCACCTTGTCGGTCAGGTGCGTGATGAATTCGTTCAGCGAGCTGACATCCTGCCCAACGGTCTTCAGCCGCGCGGCCATGCTCTTTGGCACCCACGCCGCGGAGGTCCCGATATAGGGGACGATGCGGGCGATCCCGAGCTGCGAATCCCGTATCAGTGAGATCGAATCGTAGAGCCGTCCCAGTGTCGTGACCATCGCGCGCAGATCGTTCTCCTGCTGGCGCCGCCGCGCGCCTTCGAGCTTGCCGGCCGCATCGAGCTTCAGGTGGAAGATATGGTGGGACATTCGGTCGATCTCACTGCGCATCTGCTCGAGCGCATCCGCCTGGCGGTCGACCAGCGCCTCGAAAAGCCCCACCAGTATGTCCGCGCTCCGCGGCTCGGCGGGCTCATGCGGCTGGCTGGCGAAATTCTGGAATACCAGGCTGGGGGCGAAGCGGACTGTGATCAAACGTTCGGGGGCGAGCACGATACCGAGCGGGGCGCTATGGCCCCCCTCGGCTGGCCGGTAGACCAGCGGCATGGAGAGGGTCAGCACGGCACCGGTCGGCGCGGCTTCAGAGGAAAGCCGGCTCGAACTCTCGATCTCCGCCAGATCGGCCTCGGCAGGGATGGAAAGTCCGGTGAGGCGCGTGAGATCGGCGATCTCCTCCGGAGTCGGCGACTCGATGTCGAACCAGACCGCATCGCGCAGGTGATCGTCGGATTCCGGCTCGACGACCTGCGTCAGTTTGCCGCCGTGGCAGGCATAGGCGTGAAGCACGGTACCTCCGTCGATTCCATATACGCTCGCGTAAAGTCTATCTGCTGGTTGTGGCCACGCAAAGAGGGGCGCCCGGCTTGGACACGCCATCGCCCCACGCCGGCTCGTTGTTCGAGCGTGGGGTTTGCCTGGTCGGAAGGAGCTTGCTGAGCGGGAAAATCGTAGCGTGCCGGCGGAGGGGAGGGCATCCTCAGTGGGCGGGGCCGGACGCCTTTTTGCCGATCGTCCGGCACCGTCTCAGCGGGCTTAATACCACCGCGCCCCTCAACTCGGGCGCGGTGGCTCATTCGCCAAATGCGGCTAATTACTTATGAGAATGCGTGTGAGCGGTCGTGGTGTGTTTGTGAGCCAACTCGCTGTGTTCGTGAGCCGCAGTTGCGTGCTTCTTGGCTTCTTCATGCTCGCCAAGCGCGTGATGATGCTCGGCCTGGTGGTGATGATGCGCGGCAGCGTGGTGATAAGCGGCTGCCTGATGGTGATGGTCACGTGCCGGATGTCTTGTTGATTGTGACATTTTACGTTCCCCATGTAGATTCTGAGGAATACCGCCGGCCTTCGCTGAATGTCCAGAATAAACGGGCCTCGAAGTCTCCGACCCGAGACCGGCTGGCGTCGAAGCGCGAAGCCGACAACCCACACAGCCTCGTTAAGCACTGGAGTTGAAGCTTCTTCGGATCGAAAAAATGGCCCATGATCGACCAGAGGTCAATGCAGGGCCTCTGTCTTCAGCGGGTTTTCACGGCGCGGCGTGGCAGACCCTCTCCTTGGCTTGCAGGACATGGGCCTCCATGAGCCGGGAGACTTTTCTCGCGTTGCGGTTGCGCAGAGCCTCCACGATCGCCTTATGCTCCGCGTTGGAGTGCGACATCCGCTCCCGCGTGACGAGAGCGTGGCGACGGAACAGATGGAGCTCCCGGACGCAGTTCTGATAGGCCGTCAACAGGCGCTGGTTACCGCAAAGTTCCAGGATCGCGCGGTGGAACTGCAGGTTCAGCGGATAATAGGTTTCCAGATCCCCGTGCGCTGCGGCCTCATCCATGGCGACCACCAGCGTGTCGAGCTTCGCGAGGCCGGCATCGGAGATGACGGGGGCGAGACTGCGACCCGCGAGGCTGAAGAGTGCGGAGCGGATGTCATACAGCTCGGCGGCCTCTGCGATGTCGATCTGCCGGACGAAGGCGCCCCGATTCACGACGAAGTTCAGCAGGCCGTGCTGCTCGAGGCCGCGGCAGGCTTCGCGCACCGGGCCACGGCTGACACCGAATTGAGCCGCCAGCTCCGCCTCGTTGACCCAGGCGCCGGGCAACAGCGCACCGGATTCGATCATGCGCGCGATCTCCTCACGGATGATCACCGCGAGCGAAGTTTCCTTCCGGGCACGCAAGGCATCGGTCAAAGCAGGCACTGCAAACACGATACGGTTCCTCTTGATGGCGAATTCGTTACCACCAAATCCGGGGCCGTCAAAGCCTGTATTGCTGATTGATGATCGTAAATCGTCGACGATTTTGATGGACAAAATCCCCTCGCGCAGGGTAGGGCTGGAGCACCAACCGTCCAAGAGTTGAGGAAACGAATGACACTACTCAGCGGATTCAAGAAAGACATCATCAAGGTAAGCGGTGCGGAGATCGTCCTGCGCCATGGCGGCAGCGGACCGCCTTTGCTGCTGATGCACGGCAACCCCTTCACGCATCTGTCCTGGAACAAGGTCGCGCCCCGGCTGGCGGAAGAATTCACTGTCGTGTGCCCGGACCTGCGAGGCTATGGCGACAGCTCCAAACCGGCAGGCGGCGACGACCATGCGGCATACTCGTTCCGGGCGATGGCACGAGATCAGGTCGAGGTGATGCAGGCGCTCGGCTTCGAGAAATTCCATGCCGCCGGCCATGACCGCGGCGCGCGCGTGCTGCACCGCATGTGTCTCGATCACGAGGATCGGGTTTTGAGGGCGGCCTTCGTCGACATGCTGCCGCAGCACCACCTGCTCAACAACGTGACCCTGCGCTGGGGAACCTTCTCCTGGCACTGGTTTTTCATGATCCAGCCGTTTCCGCTGCCGGAAACCATGATCGGGGCCGATCCCGAATTCTACATCCGGCGCAAACTGTCGAAGACCGAGCAAGGCACGAGCTTCTTCGACCCCGAGGCGCTCGCCGAATATATCCGCTGCATCAAGAATCCCGAGACGGTCCACGGCATGTGCGAGGATTACCGCGCGACGGTCGGCATCGACCTCGCGATGGACACCGAAGATTTCGAAGCAGGCCGAAAGGTGTCGTGCCCGACAATGCTTCTTTGGGGCGCCAAAGGCGGCGTCGGCCGCAATCACGATGCGCGGGAGATCTGGTCGCACTATGCGACTAACATCGTTCGCGCCACCACGGTGCCATCGGGGCATTATGTGCAGGAAGAATGCCCCGATGAAACCTATGCCAAGTTGCGGGAGTTTTTCATGGCGACGTGACATGCCTCTCGACGACGCCCAGCTTCGCTAAAAGCCAAGCATAAAAAAAACAGGAAACGTCGTGTCAACACACAAGAAACCGTCGGTTACCACAATAATCTTCGGCTTGCTCTGCTTGAATGCCGTGGTCATGTATGTGGATCGGACAAACATGGCGATCGCGGCGCCGCTCATTCAGCATGAGATGGGTTTGACGAACATCTCGCTGGGCGTCGCTTTCTCGTCATTGTCGATCGCCTACGCAGGCTTCATGCTGGTCGGCGGCAGGCTGGGAGATATCATCGGCTCTCGGCTGGGCCTTACGATCTGCGGTCTGATCTGGGCCGCCGGAACGATTTTCACCGGCTTGGCCGGCGGCTTGCCGACGCTGGTTTGCGCGCGCTTCCTGCTGGGCATGGGCGAGGCCGCGGTATACCCGATTTCCTCGTCGGTGATCGGGCGCTGGATTCCCAGAGCCAGGCGGGGCACCGCCCAGGGCGTCCTGCACGGCTTCGGGCGCCTCGGGGCCGCGATAACGCCCGGCGCCGTCACCGTATTGATTCTCACATTTTCCTGGCGTTCCGCGTTTCTGATTCTCGGCGGCGTCAGCATTCTGGTGACCATCGTCATCTGGGCCTATTTGCGCGATGATCCGCGTCTGCATCCCGGCATCACGACCGGCGAACTCGAAAAACTGGGGCATGGCGCGGAGGCGGCGGGAACAGTGCCGGTCCTGGACTCGCCGCCGATGGTGTGGCCGGAGTTCTTTCGTCGTGTGTGGCCGGTGACGGCCGTCTCGTTCTGCTACGGTTGGTTCTCATGGTTTCTCCTGAGCTGGATACCGCTCTATTTCACCCATGCCCACGGGCTCAACCTGAAGCATGTAGCCGCACTCTCGACGCTGGTCCTGATCGGCGGCGTCTTCGGCATGGTATCCGGCGGTTTTGCCACGGATTGGTGGCTGACGCGCACCGGTAGCGCGCGTCGCGGCCGGCGCGACATCGTCATCGTTTCGTTCCTGGGTGCGACGCTGTGCATCCTGCCACTTCTATTCAGCGTCAACCTGGTGATCGATACGGCGTTCCTGGCGCTTGCCTATTTCATGATTGAGCTGGCGGATCCCTCGATCTGGATGCTCGGCATGGAGGTCCTGCCATCCCACGCGGCGACGTCGACGGCGATGGTGAATACCGGCTTCGCGATCGCTGGCGCCGTGTCACCGCTGGTCGTCGGCTGGCTGTTGGACGCCACGGGGGGAAACTGGACCATCGTCTTCCTCGCCTCCATCGCCGTTATGCTGATGGGCCCGCTGCTCGTCTGGCGCATAAAGTTCAATGTCGAGACGACGGAACTCCATGGCGCGTCGGTGCTGCAGAACGTACCGTGACGCATGCAGACCACACGCCGATGGCAGGGCGCCTGGAACGGGAAATTGCTCATGGAAGGAGGGGCGAAAAAGCCCGCACCCAAAACCCTCGAAGAAGGGAACGTCTGCTGTCTTTTTTGGCAAATCGGCACATCAGAGATTTGGCTGGGGGACTTTGACACGGGCCGCTCAGCAAAGACGTCAATTAAATCAAAGCCTTACCAAGACAAACTCAGCCTGCTTCGTCCCACTCCTACGGCCACCTCGACAAGAGTAGAATAGGGCTGCCCCATTGCTTGCACCCTGCCGTCGCCTTGCAAATTCGATTGCAACGCTCGCAACGATGTTTCCGTGAGGCGTGAGCGTGGTTATCGGCCTAATCGTCTCGCCGGGCAGGGGAAATGGTGCCGGGTGAGGGAAACGACGCAATCGACGGCACAACAAGGAAATTTCTAGGGTTTTTGCTTCCCTGTGTCGCTTTTGTGTCACCTATTCGGTGACCTTACACAAGAGTACCCCGGTGGGTCAGATTTTCGACGGCAGGTTCGTCGCGCCAGAAGCTGGGCTACGAGAATTAGAAACAACGACCTTTAGCCGACCTTTGGAATGCTTTCGGATTACTACCCCGTACCTCGCTGATCGGCGCTAAGTTTTATCTTGGCGCGCGCCGTGCTTCGTCATCGCATTTTGATTTTGTGATCTTGCGTTTGTCGTAATGCTGTTTGGCATCAGTACGACGAGCGTTGTGGGTAAGTTTCGTCGCAGCCGGAAGTGCCTGTGCAGGGTGGAGACGGCGGCCGGACTAAGACGATGCTAGGTGGCCAGTGGCCATTCGGAATCCCCAGGACGCCGCTTTTGCGATCTCCCCGCAAAAAACAGGTAAGCCATACTGAGAAAAATATCAGTATGGCTTACACTTAAAAACGTTTAGTTAGCTGTTTCCTCCGATCCCGCTTCCCAAGATACCGCTAGCCTTTTTCTCGGCAGCCTTGCCTCTGTCCGCGTCCAACGTCGCCGCACCTTGTGAGTCGGTGAGAGCAGCCTTTCCCTTGTCCGCGTCCAACGTCGCCGTACCTTGCGAGCTGGTGACAGCTGCCGCGCCCACATCACTATCCAGCGTTTGCGCGCCTTGCGCCCTGTCAACCTCGGACGTTGCCTGACCTTGAGCTAGAATACGGTTTGCATCCGCCTCCGATTGCGTGACATTGCTTTGGGCGTTTTCGCCCCGCAGCTGCGCGCTAACGATATCATTTTCACGGTTCGCGTCTGTTTGCTCTTTTTCCAGCTGAATCTGCTGTTGTTCGATAGCGATTTCGCGCTCTTGATCCTGGAATTTCTGGTCCCGAGTCTTATCAGCCGCAGCCGCAGCATCAACCGCAGCCTGCCGCGCTTCGGCCCGCCGCTCAAATGCTGCTTGACGCGCCTCATACTGCGCTTGCGCCTGCGCCTGCGCCTGTTCCTGGGCTTCTTGCGCCGCTTCAGCCGCCGCCTGATTCTGGCTCTGTGCGGCACTCATCGCGGCCAGCCCGCCATTCAATTCGGCTTGGCTTTCTTGAGCATAACAAGCCCCAGCTAGGGCGGTGAAAACTAAAGCGGTCGCAAGAACTTTCATGGTCAATCCGTTTTTAAAGTTAAGCCGATATTTTAGCCGTTGCTGGCGGACTTAGTTGGGCAAACGGCATTCGGCTGGACGCGGGTTTCGTTTGCCTGCGTGGTAACGACCATAGCCTGACCCATCTGGAACTGGCACATTTCACCAACCTGCGTGGACGTATGCAGCGCACCCGCTTCAGTATAGCCAATCGTCACGCCACTAACCAAAACCTGCCCAGG
The DNA here is from genome assembly GCF_036489515.1 of Acidocella sp. Lineage (GTDB taxonomy): Bacteria > Pseudomonadota > Alphaproteobacteria > Acetobacterales > Acetobacteraceae > Acidocella. Next base: position 55,684 of record NZ_DASXFO010000035.1, on the reverse strand, counting down.
GACGAGCGAGCCAGCCGCAGCGCCGCCGACACCTCCCAAAGCCGCGCCGCCTACGACATTGCCGGCGCTGCCGTTCCCGACATTACCGCCCAGAAAACCGCCGCCGACAGCGCCCAAAAGCCCGCCGACGACCTGCGCCGCGTGCTGATTTTGGGCATTGCTGACCTCGACCCTAGCCGGGGAAAGCGAGAGAATATTGATGATTTTGGCGTCCTGAGACTGATTCACCTGGTCCGCTTGGTACACGTTAGCCGCCAGGTCCGCGCCGGGCTGCTGGCAAGCAGTGAGTACGGCAAAACCGGAAATCGCAAAAAAACCGACATACTTAGTGAAACGCATCTTGGCCTCTTAGTGTTGATAGATTAAATAACACTTAGATATTAAGCCCCTGTCAATAGCATGTTCTGCTATCCATCTGCCAGACACCGTGAGCTCGACGAGCGCCAAGCGCCGGAGCCGGCCAACTCAGCGGCGTCAGCAAGGTGCTGGGCGTGTCTGCGAGGGCACGCGAGGAGGGGAGCGCCCGGTAGGCGGAAATTCCGGGGGCAGCCCATCAATGTCGCAAGCAGGAATGTTAATAATAAAAACAACAGATTAGAAGAATTTTGGAATACTTCCGGATGCATACCCGGTGGTTGCAAATTAGTCTGGCTGTTTTCTGTCTGGTGCGCCGCGACGTTTCATCGTCGCGGTTTTCGTCTCGTGATCATCCGTCCATCTTGGCGTTGATCAGTACTTCTAGGGGGCCAGGCCACCTCCTTTCCACTGTTCAAAAGTCATGATTGGTACGGGTTGAAGGTTCGCTTTTTGGCGTTCATAGTTGATCTGTTCTGTTCTTGTAACATAGTCGGAATAATGGTCGTGATCCATCGAGCTCATAACCATGTACGGGACACAGCTCTGCAATGTTATTGCCAAAAATATCATGGTCGCGAGTTTAGCTGTGAAGACACGAAAGTTACTCTTTTGGCTCCCCTTTGTGGCGGTCGGGGAGTTAAGAAGCCTGCCTAACTTGTTTGTTATTCCGGCGTCCATTGTAAACATAACCTTTTGGCTGTTTGTTATTCCCGTGGTTTAAAGCTGGATTCGAAATGATACCTTAGAAAACTCAGCATTTAAACCATCTCTATTTTGAATGCGCAACAGGTTGCGCCGATTTCCGTGACCGAAACGCAAATTCTCCCTCGCCAGGGGGGGCGCTGGATTGAAGCCTGGGAATTTCGTCTCGCTCTACGTGGGGCAATTACAACAACAACGCTTTATCCGGGTTTTGAAATGCTTACGGATTGCTATCCGGTACCCATCGCTATCTTGCAGCGTTTTTCTGTCTGCGCGGCGGCTTGTTTGGCCTCATCGTCACGTTACGCGATCGTGTTGTCGTGTCGGTTTGCGATGATGTGACGCAATCGGTGCGCCGGTGGTGTTTGTGCTCGCCTCGCGACCGTCGTGAACCATCACTTTGCATCGAAGACCATCCTAACGCCCTCGGGTCGTGTTCGGCTGGGGCATGCCCCTATCGGACGTCCAAGACATACGCCGAATGTGTCCGATACAATTGGTTGACAGTTTTTCGGACACTACGCACAAAACGTTTAATAACCAAAACGGACGGAGGTGAGCGTGTTACGAACCGCTCAATTTCCCACCCCCTCATAAGGCCCGGGGTCGTCCTCATTCAGCCCGACGGCCGCCCGGTACCACTCACCAGCAATCGCACGGGCCTCTCGGTGGGACAGCGCCTTTGGCCCTTCAGCATGCAGGGCTCGGGTAAGCTCAAGTTTTGCTCGGAGGTCGGCCAAGCCTGCCGGTGCGCGCGCTATGGCTTCGCGCCGATCCTTCGTGCCCAGATTGGCTGTGAACTCAGCCCCGACACCATATAGGTGCTTTGCGGTCGCCCTTAGCTCTGTCGGGATTGTCAGCCGGATGCGGTGAACGCCGCTCTTCGAGTGTCGAGTTGGTTCGATCATTTTTAGGGCCATCCGTACCACTCTTTCGTACCACGAGAGAAGAGGTAAGCCCTTGATTGTACTGAAGTCTTTGAAATCTCAACAAAATTTTGTGAGATGGCTGGGGGACCTGGATTCGAACCAAGGCTACCCGGGTCAGAGCCAGGTGTTCTACCGCTAAACTATCCCCCAGCAGCGGTGCGGCGCTCACCTAGCATCGCTCGCGGCGGAGGGCAACTGCCCAATGCTACCGGATCGTCATAAATTTATCCCTAGCCAGGCGTTCCGGACCGTTTCTGGCTTGCTCATTCCCGCCCGGACGCGACTATAGTGGTTTTATGTCCAACCCGCTGCCAACGCCGCCTGCGTCTTCCGCCGAGTCCCGACGCTCTTACCGGCGTCCGGTCTTCGGCGGCATCGATTTGGGGACGAACAACTGCCGTATGCTGGTGGGGACGCCGGCCAGTCATGGTTTTCAGGTACTGGATAGTTTTTCCCGAGTCGTCAGGTTGGGGGAGGGTCTCTACGAGACCGGGCGGCTCTCCCCGGTGGCGATGGAGCGGGCCATCGCCAGCCTCAGCATCTGCGCCGAGCGGGCGAAACGCTGGAGCGATTCGGGCGCTGGCCCCCTGGCCTTGCGGGCCATCGCCACGGAGGCCTGCCGCCAAGCGGAAAATGGCTCGGAATTCATCGATCTCGCGCGGCGGAAAACCGGCCTGCCGCTGGAAATCATCAACCCGCGGGAAGAGGCGGAGCTGGCGGTGGAAAGCTGCGCCTCGCTGATCTGCCAGGGCGGACGGCGCGCGGTCCTGTTCGACATTGGCGGCGGCTCGACCGAGATTGCCTGGGTGCGGGTGAATTGCGACGGCGCGGCGCCGGAGCTGGTCGGCTATCTGTCGTTGCCCGTGGGCGTGGTCACGCTGTCCGAGCGCTGCGCCGAGGCCTGCTATACCGAGGAAGGCTTCGGGAGCGTGGTGTCGGACATTACCGACATGCTGCGATCGTTCGAGGCGGTGCACCGCATCGGCCAGGAGATCCGCCAGGGCGGGGTGATGATGGTCGGCACCAGCGGCACGGTCACCACGCTGGCCGGGGTGTCGCTGCGGCTCGACCGCTACCGGCGCGGCCTGGTGGACGGGCTGAGCCTGACGCGGCCGGCGGTGGATGCGGCGTTGGCCGAGGCGCGGGCGCTGGGGCGCGAGGGGTTGCGGCGGCACCCCTGCATCGGCGCCGACCGGGTGAATTTCGTACTGCCGGGCTGCGCGATCTTTGCGGCGATCCATGAATTGTGGCAGGTGCCCCAGCTCATTGTGGCGGATCGGGGATTGCGTGAGGGTATGTTGATGCGATTGATGCGGGCTTCGCGCCCGGTGCGGCGGGGGTTCCGCCTGGCATGACGGATAGTACTTTTCTGCCGCCGCGCCGCGAGGCGGTGCGGCTGAAGCGTGCGAGCAAGCTCAGCACGTCGTCGCAGCGCTGGCTGAACCGGCAGCTGAACGACCCCTATGTGGCGGCGGCCAAGTCGGCCGGCTACCGCTCGCGCGCGGCGTTCAAGATGCTGGAGCTCGACGATAAATATAAGCTCATCGGCAAAAACGCGCTGGTGGTCGATCTCGGCGCCGCCCCCGGCGGCTGGAGCCAGGTGGCGTTGCAGCGCGGGGCCGCGAAGGTGATCGGCATCGACCTGCTGGCGATCATCCCCGTCGAGGGGGCAGAGTTTATTCAGGGCGATTTCATGGAAGAGGGGATGGACGCCCGGCTGACCGAAATGCTCGGCGGCAAAGCCGACCTCGTGCTCTCCGACATGGCGCCGAATACCACCGGCCATGTCGCCACGGATCATATCCGCATCATGGCCCTGGCCGAGGCGGCGCTGGCCTTCGCCTGCGACATTCTGGCGCCGGGGGGCGCGTTCGTGGCGAAACTGTTCCAGGGCGGGGCGGAACGCGACATGCTGAACACGCTGAAACTGCGCTTCCGCAACGTGCGTCACGCCAAGCCGCCCGCCAGCCGCAAGGATTCGAAGGAAATGTACGTCGTCGCCACGGGGTTCCGCGGCGCGGAGTAAGAAGCCGCTTTTCGAGCCAAAGCGGCGCAAAAACTTTTATTATGCTGGGTCATGGGCTGTGTCGCCGACTACGCCCATGGCCGAGCATAACAAAGTTTTTTTGCTACTTTTTGTTCACAAAAAGTAGCCTTCCCTTTTTGCTGCCTTGAGTTGCTTCCTCGCGCTATTGCGCCCCGCCGCCGCCGCGCTTAATGAGGGCCGCCAAGGTCTTTTTATTGAAAGCGCGGGGCCATGGCGATCGATACTTCTGCAAAAACCGATTTCAGCGACCGGATTTCCGAGGCTCTGGCCTTTGACGATGTGCTGCTGGTCCCCTCCTATTCACAGGTTCTGCCCACCACGGTGCGCACCGGCACACGTCTGACGCGCACCATTTCGCTGAACATTCCGCTGGTCTCGGCGGCGATGGACACGGTGACCGAGGCGGCGATGGCCATCGCCATGGCGCAGCAGGGCGGCATCGGCGTGATCCACAAAAACTTCACCATCGTCGAGCAGGCCGCACAGGTGCGCCGGGTGAAGAAATTCGAGAGCGGCATGGTGGTGAACCCGCTGACGATCTTCCCCGACCAGACCCTGGCCGATGCGCGCGCGCTGATGGCGCAACACAATATCAGCGGCTTTCCGGTGGTGGAGCGGGACGGACGGTTGGTGGGCATTCTCACCCATCGTGACGTGCGCTTCGCGACCGACCCGAACATGACGATTTCCCACCTGATGACGCGGGACAATCTCGCCACCGTCACCACCGGCGTCTCGGCCGAGGAGGCGCGGGCGCTGCTGCACAAGCGCCGGCTGGAAAAGCTGCTGGTGGTCGATGAGGATTACCGCTGCGTCGGGCTGATGACCGTGAAGGACATGGACAAGGCCCAGGCGCATCCGCTCGCCAACAAGGACGAGCTGGGCCGCCTGCGCGTGGCCGCCGCGACCGGGGTCGGTGCCGACGGCATCGAGCGCGCCGCCGCCCTGGTCGAAGCCGGTGCGGATGTGGTCGTGGTCGATACCGCGCACGGCCATTCCGACGGCGTGCTGCGCGCGGTCGAACGCATCAAGCGTGAGTCCAACGCGGTGCAGATCATCGCCGGCAACGTGGCCACGCCTGAAGGGGCGTTGGCGCTGATCGATGCCGGGGCGGATGCGGTGAAAGTCGGCATCGGCCCGGGCAGCATCTGCACCACCCGCGTGGTGGCCGGCGTCGGCGTGCCGCAATTCTCCGCCGTGCTGGAAACCGCCGCCGCCTGCCGTGCCCGCGGCGTGCCGGCGATCGCCGATGGCGGCATTCGCGCCTCGGGCGACCTGGTGAAGGCGCTGGCCGCCGGAGCCGATGCGGTGATGGTCGGCTCGATGCTGGCCGGCACCGACGAAGCGCCCGGCGAAGTCTTCCTGTATCAAGGCCGCAGCTACAAATCCTATCGCGGCATGGGCAGCCTGGGCGCGATGGCGCGTGGCTCGGCGGACCGCTATTTCCAGCAGGAGATCAAGGATACGCTGAAGCTGGTGCCGGAAGGGGTCGAGGGCCGCGTGGGCTATAAGGGGCCGATGGCGGCGGTGGTGCACCAGCTGGTGGGCGGCTTGCGCGCCGGCATGGGCTATACCGGCTGCGCCAACATTTCCGCGCTGCAGACCGACGCGAAATTCCGCCGCATCACCGGGGCGGGCCTGCGTGAGAGCCATGTGCACGACGTCGCGATCACCCGCGAAGCGCCGAATTACCGCCAGGAATGATGAAGAAAGCAGCCGCTTTTTAAAAAAAGCGGCGCAAAAATTTTTACTCCTCTGGGCCATGGGCGTTGTCACCGACAACGCCCATGGCCCAGATTCATAAAGTTTATTTGCTACTTTTTGTTCACAAAAAGTAGCCTTACTTTTGGAATTCATAAAATGACCCCTGCCGGACAACTGGCCGCTGCGATCGATCTGTTGGCGGAGATCGAGGTTGATCCTCGCCCCGCCGATGCCGTGGCGAATCATTTTTTCCGCACCCGCCGCTTCATCGGCGGCGGCGACCGGCGGCAGGTGAGCACCCTGGTGTGGGGCGTGTTGCGGGCGCGGCGCCATCTGGGCTGGTGGCTGAACCATTTCGAGGCGCCGGAGACGCCGCGGCTGCTGCTGGCGGTGCAGGCGCTGTTCACCGGCATGACGCCGCACAAGATCGCCATGGCCTTCACCTCCGGCCGCTATGGCCCGCCGGCGGTGACGCCGGAGGAGATGGCGGTTCTGGACAAATTCGCCGGCCGGACGCTGGAGCATCCGAACATGCCGGAGGCGGTCAAGCACGAGATCCCGGACTGGATCCTGCCGAAGCTGCGCGCCCAGTTCGGGCCAACGCTGGAAGCGGAAATGACCGCTTTGGGCGGCCCGGCGACGCTGGACCTGCGCATCAACGCCCTGAAAACCACGCGCGAAGCGGCGATGCTGGCGCTGGCCCGGGAAGGGCTGCCGGCTCAACCGACCCCGTTCAGCCCCTGGGGGCTGCGCCTTGCCGGGCGGCAATCCGTCACTCAGGGCAAATCGTTCCAGGACGGTCTGGTGGAAATCCAGGACGAGGGCAGCCAGTTGATCGCGCTGCTGGTCGATGCGCAGCCCGGCATGCGCGTCGTGGATTTCTGCGCGGGGGCCGGCGGCAAGACGCTGGCGATCGCCATGACCATGGGCAACAAGGGTCATATCGTCGCCTGTGACGTCTCGGCCCCCCGGCTGGACGGCGCCATCAAGCGGCTGCGCCGTGCCGGGGTGCACAACGTGGAATCGCATCTGCTGGCGGCCGGCGACAAATGGGTGAAGCGCCAGGAACAAAAATTCGACCGCGTGCTGGTCGACGCGCCCTGCACCGGCACCGGCACCTGGAGGCGCAACCCGGATGCACGGCTGCGCCTGCGTGAGGACGATCTCAACGAATTGATCGCCAAGCAGGCGGCAATTCTCGACCATGCGCAAAAATTAACGAAACCCGGCGGCAAACTTATTTACGCGACCTGCTCTTTGCTCAATGATGAGAACGAGGCTCAGGTGGAGGCGTTTTTGGCCAAGTATCCAACCTACAGGCAGTTGCCCATCGAGGCGCCCGAGGAGCTGCGCGGACCGCATCTGCGCCTCTCTCCGCGCCGGCATAACACCGATGGGTTTTTCGCCGCGGTGTTGGAGCGGCTTGCGTGATTTCGATCCGCCGCGCACGGGCTCGGGACGCTCCCGGCATCGCGGCGGTTCATGTTGCGACCTGGCGCAGCGCCTATGCGGGGCTGCTGCCGGACGAATTTCTCGAACGTCTCTCCGTCACCCGGCTCGCCGCTCAATATGACCGGTCGATCCGCATGGGGCTGGGCATGCATGTGGCGATCAATGCCAGTGACAATGCCGAGCCCGCGCTGGTGGGCTTCACCTCGGCCCGGCGCAGCCGCAGCGACCGGCTGGGCGAGGGCGAGGTGGAGACGCTGTATGTGATGGATGACTGGCAGAACCAGGGGATCGGCCGCACCTTGCTGCGGGCTTCGGGAAACTTCCTGGCCGGGCTCGGCTGCCGCTCGGCCTATGCCTGGGTATTGCGGGAAAACCCCGCAGGCTTCTTTTACCAGCGCCTCGGCGGCAAATGCATCGCTACCAGCGTGACCAATGTCGGCGGCGACGAAATACCGCAGGTCGCCTATTCCTGGGATCCGATCGAAACCCTGTTGGATGTCGACGCCTGATGCGCTAGCACGCGTCATGAGCGAAGATAAAATCCTGATTCTCGATTTCGGCAGCCAGGTCACGCAGCTGATCGCGCGCCGTGTCCGCGAGAGCGGCGTCTACTGTGAAATCCTGCCTTTCAACGCCGATCCGGCGCGCATTGCAGCGTTTGGGCCTAAGGGCATCATCCTCTCCGGCGGTCCGGCCAGCGTCGCCGATGAAGGCTCGCCGCGCGCCCCGGATGATGTGTTCCAGATGGGCGTGCCGGTGCTCGGCATCTGCTACGGGCAGATGACGATGTGCGTGCAACTGGGCGGTGCAGCGCAGGGCGCGGAGATCCGCGAGTTCGGCCGCGCGCATATCGACGTCGTCGAGAATTGCGCGTTGTTCGAGGGCACCTGGACGCCGGGCGCGCGCGAGCAGGTGTGGATGAGCCATGGCGACCATATTTCCGCACCGCCGCCGGGCTTTCGCACCGTGGCGGTCTCCGAGGGCGCGCCTTACGCCATCATTGCCGACGATGCCCGGAAGTTTTACGGGCTGATGTTCCACCCGGAAGTGGTGCACACGCCGCACGGCGCGCAGCTTTTGAAAAATTTCACCCACAAAGTCTGCGGCCTCAAGGGCGACTGGACCATGGCCGGGTTCCGCCAGGCGGAGGTGCAAAAGATTCGCGCCCAGGTCGGCAGCGGCAAGGTGATCTGCGGCCTGTCCGGCGGCGTCGATTCCTCGGTCGCGGCGGCGCTGATCCATGAGGCGATCGGCGACCAGCTCACCTGCATTTTCGTCGATCACGGCCTGCTGCGTACGGGTGAGGCGGACGAGGTGGTGCGGGTGTTCCGCGACCAGTTCAACATCACGCTCGTGCACCGCGACGCGTCTGACCTGTTCCTCGGCGAACTCGACGGCGTCACCGACCCGGAGCAGAAGCGCAAGATCATCGGCAAGCTCTTCATCGACGTGTTCGATCAGGAAGCGAAAAAACTCGGCGGCGCGGATTTCCTTGCCCAGGGCACGCTGTATCCGGACGTGATCGAATCCGTCAGCGCGCTGGGCGGCCCGAGCGTCACCATCAAGTCGCACCATAATGTCGGCGGCCTGCCGGCCTATATGAAGCTCAAACTCGTCGAGCCGCTGCGCGAACTCTTCAAGGATGAGGTACGCGCGCTGGGGCGCGAGCTCGGCCTGCCGGAGACCATCGTCGGCCGCCATCCGTTCCCCGGCCCGGGCCTCGCCATCCGCGTGCTCGGCGCGGTGACGCGCGAAGCGGTGGCGGTGCTGCAGAAGGCCGACGCGATCTATCTGGAAGAGATCCGCGCCGCCGGGCTGTACGATGCCATCTGGCAGGCCTTCGCCGTGCTGCTGCCGGTGAAATCGGTCGGCGTGATGGGTGACGGTCGCACCTATGACAAGGTGTGCGCGCTGCGTGCCGTGACCAGCACCGACGGCATGACCGCGGACGTCTATCCGTTCGAGATGGCGTTTCTCTCGCGCGTGTCGAACCGCATCGTCAACGAAGTACGCGGCATCAACCGCGTCACCTACGACATCACCAGCAAGCCACCAGGAACGATCGAATGGGAGTGATGGAACCAGTGAACAAAATGACCGAGCGTGCGGCGCCGGGCCGCAAGCCGGGCCGGCATTTCTTCGCCAATCCGGGACCGACCAACATTCCGGATTCGGTGCTGCGGGCGATGGACCGCAACAGCCTGGATTTCATGGAAGCCGACTTCCTGGAAATCTACGACCAGGCCCGTGCCGGGCTGAAGCGCATTCTGTTCACGGAACATGAAGTCTTTTTCTATGCCGGTTCCGGCCATGCCGGCTGGGAAGCGTCGATGGTCAACCTGTTCTCCGCCGGAGACAAGGTTCTGATGATCGGTGGCGGCTACTTCTCCGGCACCTGGGCCGCCCTTTCGCGCGCCCATGGCATCGACGTCGAGAAGCTCGACGTCGACTGGCATGAGGGCGTAAAACTTTCCGCCCTCCAGGCACGTCTGGAAGCCGACAAGGCGCATGAGATCAAGGCCGTCTGCGTCGTGCACAACGAGACGTCGACCAGCGTCGTGCTGCCGCTGCGGGAAATCCGCGCGGTGCTCGATGAGGTAAAACATCCGGCGCTGTATCTGTGCGACACCATCTCCTCGCTCGGCTGCTTCGCCTTCAAGATGGATGAATGGGGCGTCGACGTGGTGGTGGGCGGCAGCCAGAAAGGGCTGATGCTGCCGACCGGCATGGCGTTCAGCGCGGTCGGCCCGAAGGCGCTGGAGGCGCATAAAAAGGCGACCCTGCCGCGCTTCTATTTCGACTGGACGGCGATGCTGGCGCGGCGCTTCCGCAGCTTCACCGGCTCCGCGCCGATCGTGCCGTTCTTCGGCCTGGCGGAATCGGTGCGCCTGCTGGAGCTGGAAGGCATCGAAAATGTCTGGGCGCGCCATCATCGCCTGGCTGAGGCGGTGCGCGCGGCGGGGCGCGTCTGGGGCGGCAACCAGGGGCCGACACTCTATTGCCGCGACCCGAACCGTTATTCGGATTCCGTCACAACCTTCGAGGTGCCGGAGGGGCATGATGCGGACGCGCTGCGCAAGGTGCTGCTCGACCGCTACAACGTTTCCACCGGCGGCGGGCTCGGCGAGCTCAACGGAAGGGTGTTCCGCATCGGCCATATGGGCGACCTCAACGAGGCGATGATCCTCGGCACGCTGGCGACGGTGGAGATCGCCATGGGCGAGGTCGGCATGCCGCACAGCAAAGGCGGCATAATGGCGGCGATAGAGGCCCTGGCGAAATGACCCTGCAGGTCAAGCTGATCCCGGTCACCCCGTTCCAGCAGAATTGCGCGCTGATCTGGGACAGCGAGACCAAGGACGCGGCGGTGATCGATCCCGGCGGCGACGTCGCGACGATCGTCGCCGCCATCGCACAGGAAGGCGTGCGGGTGACGGATATTTTCCTCACCCACGGCCATCTCGACCATGCCGGCGGCGCCCAGGAACTTTCTGAAAAGCTCGGCGTGAAAATCACCGGGCCGGGTGAGCAGGACGATTTCCTACTCCGCGGCATCAAGGTGCAGGCGGATTCTTTCGGTTTTGCGGCCGAAAACTGCACACCAGATGCCTGGCTCGCGGAGGGGGAGGTCATCACCATCGGCGGCACGGAATTCGCGGTGCTGCACTGCCCGGGTCATACGCCGGGGCACATGGTGTTCGTAAGCCGCGCCCTGAATTTCGGCATTTTCGGCGACGTGCTGTTCCGCAACTCGGTCGGCCGCACCGACTTCCCCTACGGTGATTCCGCGGCGCTGATCGCGTCGATCAAGGAAAAGCTGATGGTCCTGCCGGATGATTTCACCTTCATCTGCGGCCATGGCGCGGCCTCCACGATCGGTGCGGAGCGGCAGAGCAATCCGTTTATTCGGTAGGAAGGAAAGACTACTTTTTGTGAACAAAAAGTAGCAAAAAAACTTTGCTATGCTGGGCCATGGGCGTTGTCGGCGACACCGCCCATGGCCCAGCGTAACAAAAATTTTTGCGCCGCTTTTTTTAAAAAGCGGCTGCTTTCTTCCTTTCATCAGACCGGATCAATATCCAACCACGACAAATGCCCGCCCTTGCCGGCGCCGGTGTCCAGGAACACGGTGCGTCCGCCGGCTTCGTTGTCGCGGATATAGGGGCGTCCGTCCTGGCTGCGGCGGTCATGGCCGCAATACACCGTGATCCCGGCGGGAATGTCATCGATCCAGTCCAGCAGGCGTTCCGGCCGGCCGGCTTCGGTGGCGCGGCCGGTGGTCTGGCCGAACAGCGCGCGCGCCACCAGCGGGTCCGGACGACGCATCGGGAAGGACGGGGAGGCCTGGCGGCGCATCGCCGGGTGAAACCCGCCATGCACGAACAAGGCCCGCGGCGTCGCCACCCAGGCTGGGGCATTCATGATTTCCTGCAGGGTCCGCCGGTGCATGGCAAGCGGCAGTTCGCCCAGGCTGCGCTCCACGGCAGCACCACTCACATGATGCCCGAGCAGGCCGCGCGCCAGCTTGAAATCGTGGTTGCCGAGCAGGAACATGCCGCGCTGCTCGTCGATCAGCCGGAACATGATGGCCAGGGCGCCGGGCGTGTCCGGCCCGTCATCCACCAGGTCGCCCAATTGCACGATGTAGCGGTCGGTCTCGGCGGCCAGCGCGAAAGCCCGTGCATCGCCGTGCACATCGCCGACCACGCGCAAGGGAACGCCGGCGGGAATCATGGTTTTATCCGCTGGGCACGGCACCAGACGGCGCTTGAGGTCATGCCACCTCGGCCATGCGGCCGAGTTGTTCCAGGGCGAAGGAGAAGAGCTGATCCTGGCCGAGCAGGAACACGCGCAGGCCGCGCGGGAACAGCCGGGAGATCGCCGCGTCATGCACGTCCAGCCCGCCGGTATAGGCGCCGAAAGCGGGCATCATCAGCCGCGCCGCATCGGTGACGAAGCAGGGGCGGCTGACGCGCTTGGCGCGGGCCTCGATGCTGGCCTTGGGATGGAAATGGCCGGAAATCTCGATCTCGCGCGGGCCGAGGACGGAGGCGGCCTGATGGCGGAAGGTGAACGGGCCTTCGCGATACTGCGCCACCGACATCCCCGGCATGCCGGTCGGGGTGGCCTCCTGGTTGCCGGTGATCCAGATGAACTGCGCCTCACGGGCCATCGCCTCGAGGCGCGAGAGGTCGTCCTGGCTCAGCCGGGTGGCGTCACGGCCGCGAAAGCTGTCGCCCAGGACGATGACCTTTTTCGGCCGGTACAGCCGCACCAGGCGGTTCAGTCGCTCCAGTGTCGCGCGCGTGTCGGAGGGCGGCAGGGCGCCGCGCGCGGCGAGCGCTCTGGGTCTCTCGAAATACAGGTCGGCAACGATGAGCACCCGTTTGGCTGGCCAGAAGGCGGCACCTGCGGGGTCGAGCATCAATCGTTCATCACGAAAGTGAATCGGTGCAGCGGTCATGGCCGGTGAACAAGCATATTCTGCCCTTCAGGGCTACGAATAAATTTTTGTCCAGCAGGGGTTTTCAACCTGGCTTCTGCTACCACAGCATCTATTTCGACTAACAAAAACACCGCGCCGCGCCGCTAAAAACCCGTGCGCGGCCGATTCCCGTCAGCACCGGCACTGCAAGAGGCGAAACCCTGCTCAGCACCCGATGCGTGATCCGCCCCCATGCTTCCGGGCCGGCAAAGCGGCGGCGGCGGCGCGACTCGTGCGGCGCAGGGGCCGTAACGCCCAGATAAAATGTTCACGGTTTGTTCAAAAAATTTTGCTGGAGGAATGATTTGTGAGCCACCGGCTCCTGCAAGGCGGGATCATCTAGAACGCGAGGGCGACGGCCGTGAGGCTGGCGGCGACCAGTACCGCGAGGGTCAGCGTCGCGCCGCCGGCTCGGAACAGGTTCGGCGCCGGCAAGGCCATGCCGATCGGGTGGAGGACGCGGGCGAGGATCAGCACCGCAGCGGCTGGCTGGCATGCTGCAACTCCGCGGCGCCGAGCAGGAGCAGGATCAGCGGCACGTATTCGGCAAAATTCGCATGCGTGCGCACCGCGATCAGAAGTTTTTCCCCGCCCGATCCGCTGCCATCCCCCAGCATGATGCGGCTGCGAAAGCGCACGACGAAAACCCGGCAGGTCAGGACGCCATAAATCAGTTCCAGAACACCGGCGGCACCAAGGGTGATCGGTATGCTCATGGTGTCGCTCCTGTCCCGATTTTGGTTGCGGTTGCCGGCAGCCTAGAGCATGATCGTGCCACCCCAATCATGCGCTGACCTTGTTGGCGCTCTAATCTCGTTGGCACGAGCGACAGCATGGCTCAAGCGAGCGGCCGCGCGGTGCAACGTCCAGCCTGACGTCGTGCGTGATGATAAAAGGGGCGGGGGATTGTCGTATAATTGTTCGTTCAGGACCTCACCAGCGCATGGCTGTTTCGTTAAATGGTTCTTTAGGACAACAATCTTCATTATCCGTCGGCCCCCGCGATGCGTATAGTCATGTCACCCGTGGAGGAGAAACAAGCATGGAAACTTCAAGACACGAAGCCGCGCATGAACGAACCCGCGCGATTTTGGCGGTAACGCCCGAGACTTTCGTGCGGAACTGGCAGCTGACCGGCCTCAGGGTGCTGCGCGCACAGGAACGAATGCTGCACAGCATGATGTCGGCGGCGCGGCTGGAGATGCAATTCGGCCAGGACGTGCTGGCGAACCGCATGTCCCGCTTCAACTCACGGAGTGAGAATGGGGCGCGCGCCGATGGGGCGTTTCAGGAATTCGACCGCATGATCACCATGATGCGGGAAGTCACCGAGGAATTGCGCGGCGGCTTCACCGAGGCGACGCAGCTGCTGACCGAGGCGGCCGAGGAATCGCTCCGGGACACCAAAAAAGCCGTCCAGACCGTGGCCGACAAGAGCGCCGAAGCGGCGCATGACAGCCTGCAGAGTAGCGGCAAATTCACGAAGAAGATCGTTGAACCCGCCACCGAGAGCGCCGGCACCGAGAAGGAAGCCGCGCGCAGACCCATCTAGAGAAGCAGCAGACCCATCTAGATACGCAAGGGAAGGCTACTTTTTGTGAACAAAAAGTAGCAAAAAAACTTTGTTAATGCTGGGCCATGGGCGTTGTCGCGGACACCGCCTCAGGCCCAGCATCATAAAAGTTTTTGCGCCGCTTTTTTCAAAAAGCGGCTGCTTCACTGAGCAGCTTTGGCCTTCGCTTTGGCGGCCGGCTTGGCCTTGGGCTTAGCCGGGGTGGCGGCTTTTTTCGCCGCCGGGCGGGCTTTGGGTTTCAGCGCGGCCGCCTTGACCGCCGGGGCGGCCTTGGTCTTGGCCTTGGCGGCGGGCTTTTTGGCCCCCTTGCGGCCGCGTGGCGCCATCACCTTGCCTTTTTCCGCCAGCAGCGCCACCGCCTCGTCGAGTGTCACCTCAGTGAGTTCGGTGCCCTTCGGCAGATTGGCGACCACATTGCCCCATTGCGCATAGGGACCGAAGCGGCCCTTGCGTGCCACCACCGGCTCCTTGTCCTTGGGGTGCTCGCCGAGGCTGCGGATCGAATCCTGCTTCTTGCCGATCAGGTCCATGGCCCGGTTCAGGCCGATATGCAGCACGTCGTCGTCGCGGTCGAGCGAGGCGAAGATCGCGCCCATTTTCACGTACGGCCCGAACCGCCCCACCGCCGCCTCGATTTTCTGCCCCGTCTCCGGATGCAGGCCGACCAGGCGCGGGAGGGATAACAGCCCGAGCGCGTCGTCCAGGCTCAGCGTTTCCGGGGTCATGCCGCGCGTCAGCGAGGCGCGCTTGGGCTTGGCCTTCTTGTCGGCCAGGTCGGGCTCGCCCTGCTGCACATACAGCCCGTACGGGCCGCGCTTGAGGGCGATGTCCTCGCCGGTCTCCGGATGTTGGCCGAGCAGGCGCATGCCGTCCTTCAGCGAGTCATCCGGGGTGTCGCCGCCGTCCACCGCCAGTTTCCGCGTGTACTGGCAAGTGGGATAATTCGAGCAGCCGATGAAGCTGCCGAAGCGCCCGAGCTTCAGCCCGATGCGGCCGGTGCCGCAGGCCGGGCAGGCGCGCGGGTCGGACCCGTCCTCACGGGCGGGGAAGAAATGCGGGCCGAGATCGGCGTCGAGCGCGTCGATTACGTCGGAGATTTTCAGCTCCTTGGTCTGCGCCACGGCCTCCGAGAAATCGCTCCAGAAGGCGCGCAGCACGTCGCGCCAGCGCGCATTGCCCTCGGCGATCTCGTCGAGCTGTTCCTCGAGATTGGCGGTGAAGCCAGTATCGACGTAGCGCGCAAAGAAGCTGGTGAGGAAGGCTGTGACGAGGCGGCCGCGATCCTCGGGGATGAAGCGCCGCGCCTCCAGGCGCACATAGTTGCGGTCGCGCAGCACGGTCAGGATCGAGGCATAGGTGGAGGGCCGGCCGATGCCGAGCTCCTCCATCTTCTTCACCAGCGAGGCCTCGGAATAGCGCGGCGGCGGCTGGGTGAAATGCTGGTTGGCCTCGACCTTGGCGGTTTTCAGCGGGTCATTCTTGCCGATCGGCGGCAGCAGCCGCGCGTCATCATCCTCCGCCGGTTCATCCAGGTCCTCGCGGTAGAGGCGCAGAAACCCGTCGAACGCCAGCACCGAGCCGGTGGCGCGCAGGGTCTGGCCCTTGCCGTCGGTCATGTCGACGCTGGTCTGGTCCAGCTCCGCCGCCTGCATCTGGCAGGCCATGGCCCGCTTGTAGATCAGCTCATAGAGCCGCGCCTGCTCGGCGTTGAGCATACGCGCCACGCGCTCGGGTTTGAGCGAGGCGTCGGTGGGGCGGATCGCCTCATGCGCTTCCTGGGCATTCTTGGCCTTGGAGACATATTCGCGGGGGGCTACGGGCACATAATCCGGTCCGAAGTCGGACTTGATCTGCGCGCGCAAGGCGGTGACGGCCTCCTTGGCAAGCTGCACGCCATCGGTTCGCATATAGGTGATCAGGCCGACCGTCTCGCCGCCGATTTCCACGCCTTCATAGAGCTGCTGCGCCAGGCGCATGGTCTGCTGCGAGGAGAACCCGAGTTTGCGGCTCGCCTCCTGCTGGAGCGTGGAGGTGATGAAAGGCGGCGGCGGGTTGCGGCGGGTGCGTTTTTTCTCGACCTGGGCAACCGTGAAATTCCCGGCCTCGACCGCGGCCCGGGCGGCCAGCGCCTTGGCCTCGTCGTTGAGGTCGAACTGATCGAGCTTCTTGCCCTGGTAATGCGTCAGCCGGGCCGGGAAGGGCGCGCCCGAGGGCGTTACCATGCCGGCTTCGATGGTCCAGTACTCGCGTGGGCGAAAAACCTCGATCTCGGCTTCGCGCTCGCAGATCAGCCGCAGCGCCACGGACTGCACGCGCCCGGCGGAGCGGCTGCCGGGCAGCTTGCGCCACAGCACCGGAGAGAGGGTGAAGCCGACCAGGTAATCCAGCGCGCGGCGGGCGAGATAGGCCTCGATCAGCGGCTGGTCGAGCGCGCGGGGGGCGGCCATCGCCGCCTTCACCGCCGATTTGGTGATTTCGTTGAAGGTGACGCGCAGCACGTTGACGCCCTTGAGGGCGTTCTTGTCCTCCAGCATGGCGCGCACATGCCAGGAAATCGCCTCGCCCTCGCGATCCGGGTCGGTCGCCAGATAGAGCGTGCCGGCACCTTTCAGCGCCCGGGCGATCTCACCCATATGCTTCTGGCCGCGCTCATCGGCTTCCCAGAGCATGGTGAAATCCTCGTCGGGGAGGACCGAGCCGTCTTTCGCCGGCAAGTCGCGCACATGGCCGAACGAAGCCAATACTTTATATGAGTCGCCCAGATACTTGTTGATTGTCTTGGCTTTGGACGGGGACTCGACAATGACGATATCAGTCAAAAACCGTTTCCGATCATGGGTCTACGTGGCGTGCCACCCGGTTACCGGCAAGGGTTTCCACCCTTCCCGCGAGTTCTAGTTCAAGCAGGACCGCCGTTATGGCGGTCAAGGACAGTTGGCAGCGCCGTGCGATCTCGTCAACTGCGACCGGATCGGCACCGATCAGATCCGGGATCAGGCGGCGGGCGCGGGCCAGTTCCACCTCGTCGGCTTTGTCGCCTTCCCCGAAACGCGGGGGGACGATTCAGCGAAACCGGGCGCAGAAATCCGCTGAAACATCGGGTCGCGCGACAGGCCCTCGCGGCCCGGAAAATCGGGCAGGTTGGCCAGCACGTCGGCGGCCGATTCGGTCAGATGCGCGCCCTGGCGGATGAGGTCGTTGGCCCCCGCGGAGCGCGGGTCGAGCGGCGAGCCGGGCACGCCGAACAGCTCCCGCCCGGCCTCATTGGCGAGGCGCGCGGTGAGCAGCGAGCCGGAGCGCGCCGCCGCCTCGATCACCACCAGCCCCAGCACCAGCCCGGCGATGATGCGGTTGCGCTTGGGAAAATGTTTGGCGACCGGCGCGGTGCCGAGCGGGGCTTCCGCCACCACCGCGCCCTGTTCAGCGATGCGCGCCTGCAGGGCGGCATGTTCCGGCGGGTAGGCGACGTCGAGCCCGCCGGCGATGACGGCGACGGTCTTGCCCGCCCGCAACGCACCGGTATGGGCGGCGGCGTCGACGCCGCGCGCAAGGCCGGAGACCACCACCAGCGTCGCCGCCAGCTCCGCGCCGAGAATCTCCGCGAGGCGCATACCGTTGGCCGAGGCATTGCGCGCCCCGACCACACCCACCGCCCGGTCGGAAAGTATTTTTGCGCCGCCCAGCACCGCAATCGCCGGGGGGGCGTCGGGCAGTTGCGCCAGGAAAGGGGGATAGTCCGGACCATCGAGGAACAAGAGTCTACCCCCCATGCGCTGCAGGGCGCGGAGTTCGGCTTCCACCGCTGCTTCCGAGGGAATCGCCGGGGCCGTGGCCCGGCCGCCGGCGCGGGCGAGGTCGGGCAGCGCTGCCAGCGCCTCCCGCGGCGTCGCAAAGCGCGCCATCAGCCGCCGATAAGTGACTGGTCCCACGCTCTCCGTTCGGATCAGACGCAGACGGTCAAAATCGCTCATGGGCTCGGTTTCAGCCTTTCGCTTAAGCAATCAAGGAGAAGGCTTCTTTTTGTGAACAAAAAGAAGCAAAAAAACTTTGCTATGCTGGGCCATGGGCGTTGTCGGTGACACAGCCCATGGCCCAGCATAGCAAAAATTTTTGCGCCGCTTTTTCAAGCCTTTTTGCCGATGCGCGGTTCGCTGCCGGCGCGCAGCCGGGAAATGTTCTCGCGGTGTTTCCAGACGACCAGAACGGCGATGATCGCGGCCAGTACCGCCAAATGCCAGCGCCCGAACACCAAGGCGGCCAGCGGCGCGACGGCGAAGGCGGTGAATGCGGAGAGCGAGGAATAACGGCTTAACCGAGCCATCGACAGCCATGCGGCGCAGGAGATCAGCCCCACCGGCAGAAATGCGCCGAGCAGGACGCCAAGGCCGGTCGCGACCCCTTTGCCGCCCTTGAACCGCAGCCAGATCGGGAAAAGATGGCCGAGCAGTGCGGCGAGACCGGTGCACAGCATCACCGTCTGGCCGAACGATGCCGCCACCAGCACCGGGATAGCCCCCTTCGCCCCGTCCAGGAGCAAGGTGGCGGCGGCGATTTTTTTGTTGCCGGTGCGCAGCACATTGGTCGCGCCGATATTGCCCGAGCCGATGTCGCGAATGTCCCCCAACCCGGCCGCGCGCGTCAGCACCAGGCCAAAAGGGATGGACCCGCAAAGATACCCGAAAAGGAGGAGGGACCAGAAGATCATCCGAAGACCCGGCTTCCGGCTTTCCAGGTGCCGAGCACCACGCCTTCCAGCGCCCTGCCGTCGAACGGCGTGTTCTGCGCCTTGCCGGGCAACTGCCCGGCGGTGACGCGCCAGGACCGGTCGGGGTGGAACAGGCACAAATCCGCAGGCTTGCCCTTGGCGATTTTGCCGGCGTCCAGGCCCAGCCAGGCGGCGGGCTTGGAGGTCAGCAGCGCCAACGCCTGGGCCAGGGACAAATGCCCCGACTGAACCTGCGCCAGCGTCACGCCGAGCAGTGTGGCGAGACCGGCGCCGCCCGGTGCGGCATCGGCGAAGGGCAGGCGCTTGTCGTCGGCGTCGCGCGGCTGGTGGTCGGAGGCGATGGCGTCGATCGTGCCGTCGGCCAGGGCGGCGAGCACGGCCAGCCGGTCTTCCTCGCCCCGCAGCGGCGGTGAAAGTTTCAAATAGGTGCGGTAATCGCCGATCGCGGTTTCGTTCAGGTCGAAATAGGGCGGCGCGGTATCGCAGGTGATTTTGCTCCCCTGATCCTTGGCTTTCCGGATCAGGTCGAGGGATTCCGCGGTGGTGATGTGGGCGAAATGCACCGCACCGCCGGTCAGGGCGGCGAGGCGGATGTCGCGCGCCACGGCGATGGCTTCCGCGGCGGCGGGGATGCCGGGCAGGCCCATCCAGCTGGCGCGCGCGCCCTCGGTCGCGGCGCCGCCGTTGGCCAGTTCCACGTCCTCGGCATGCTGCACGATGCGCAGGCCAAACCCGCTGGCATAGGCCAGCGCGCGGCGCATCAGCCGCGAGGAGGCGATATTTTTGGTCCCGTCGGTGAAGGCGATCGCGCCGGCATCCCGGAGGAGGCCGTATTCCGCCAGCTCCGCGCCGCGGCAGCCGCGCGTCGCGGCGCCATAGGGCAGCAGCGTGACCGAGCCGGTTTCCACGCCGCGCAGCACGATCTGGCGCACCAGCGCCGGGTCGTCGAGCGCCGGCTTGCTGTCAGGCAGCACGGCGATGGTGGTGATGCCGCCCGCCGAAGCGGCGAGGGCGGCGCTGGCGATGGTCTCACGATATTCAAAGCCCGGCTCGCCGAGCGAGGCGCGCAGATCGACCAGCCCCGGGCACAGCACCGCGCCCTCGGCCTCGATGATTTCCGCGCCGTCCGGCACGCCGAGCGAGGTCCCGAAATCGGCGATGCTGCCATCCCGCACCAGCAGTTCGCCCTCAAGCAGAGACTGAGCGGTTTCGTCCAAGAACCTGATTTTACGGAAAAGGATCAATTGTACCCCCGCGCCAGAGTATCGAGTACGGCCATGCGGACGGCAACGCCCATTTCCACCTGTTCCTTGATCACCGAGCGCGCCGCGTCGTCGGCGACGTCGCTGTCGATCTCCACGCCGCGATTCATCGGGCCGGGATGCATCACCAGCGCGTCCGGCTTGGCAAAGCCCAGCTTGCGGCGGTCGAGCCCGTAATAGGCGAAGAATTCGCGGGCGCTGGGGACCAAGCCGCCATCCATGCGCTCCTTCTGCAGGCGCAGCGCCATGACGATGTCGGCCCCTTTGAGGCCTTCCTCCATGTCGGTATGCACCGTCACGCCGGCGGCATCGATGCCCGGCGGGATCAGCGTCGGCGGACCGACGAGACGGACGAAATTGCCCATCATGGTGAGGAGCAGAATGTTCGAGCGGGCAACCCGGGAATGCGCGATGTCGCCGCAGATGGCGATGGTGAGGCCGGAGATGCGGCCCTTGTTGCGGCGGATGGTGAGGGCATCCAGCAGCGCCTGGGTCGGGTGCTCGTGCGTGCCGTCACCGGCATTGATGACCGCCGCGTCGACCTTCTGCGCCAGCAGCGCCGGGGCGCCGGAGCGGTTGTGGCGCACCACCAGCAGGTCGCAATTCATCGCGTTCAGTGTCGCCGCGGTGTCCAGCAGCGTCTCGCCCTTGGTCACCGAGGAGGTCGAGACCGACATGTTGATCACGTCAGCCCCGAGCCGCTTGCCGGCCAGCTCGAAGCTGGTCCGGGTGCGCGTCGAATCCTCGAAGAACAGGTTGATGAGGGTGCGCCCCCGCAGCAGGTCCCGTTGGGTCTTGCCGGAACGGTTGAGCAGCACATAGCTCTCCGCGAGGTCGAGCAGCGAGGTTACGGCGACGGGGTTGAGGCCCTCGATGCCGAGCAGATGGCGGAAGGATGTCATTAAAATGCGCTTAGACCACAACCAACCGGTGTATGGGAAGTGGCTGGAATTCGCGATCATGGCGTTTTTCAACGCCATCCGGGCAGGAAGGAAGAAAGGCTACTTTTTGTGAACAAAAAGTAGCAAAAAAACTTTATAAATCTGGGCCATGGGCCTTGTCGCTGACAACGCCCAGGGCCCAGCATAGCAAAAATTTTTGCGCCGCTTTCTTCTCAGGCCACGCGGTGTACCCAGCCGTGCGGATCCTTGGCTTGGCCGCGCTGGATGTTCACCAGGGACTCCTTGAGCATTTTCGTCGTGGGTCCGGCATGCGCGCCATCGCCGATCTGCATCTCGCCACCGGTGAACTTCACCTTGCCGATCGGTGTGACCACGGCGGCGGTGCCGCAGGCGAAGGCTTCGCGCAGCCGGCCGCTCGCCGTATCCTCGCGCCATTGCTGGAAGGCGTAGCGCTCCTCGCGCACCGTGATGCCGGCGTCGCGGGCGAGGGTGATGATGGAGTCGCGGGTGATGCCGGGGAGGATGGTGCCGCCCAGCGGCGGCGTCAGCATCGAGCCGTCATCGAACACGAAGAACATGTTCATGCCGCCCATTTCCTCGAGCCAGCGATGCTCGGCGGCGTCGAGGAACGCCACCTGGGCGCAGTCATTCGCGGAGGCCTCGCTCTGCGCCTGCAGGCTCGCGGCGTAGTTGCCGCCGCATTTCGCGGCCCCGGTGCCACCCGCGGCGGCGCGGCTGTAACGCTCGCTCACCCAGACGGAAACCGCCTCGGCGCCGCCCTTGAAATAGCCGCCGACCGGAGAGGCGATGACGACATACAGATAGGTCTTGGCCGGCCGCACGCCCAGAAACGCCTCGTTGGCGAACATGAACGGGCGCAGATACAGGCTCTTGTTAGGATCGTTCGGCACCCATTCGCGGTCGACGCTGATCAGCTGTTCCAGGGACTGCATGAACAGTTCCTGCGGCAGGTGCGGCATCGCCAGGCGGTCGGCTGACGCCTGGAAGCGCTGGGCATTCGCCGTGGGGCGGAACATCGCGATCTCGCCGGATTGCGTGCGATAGGCCTTCAACCCCTCGAAAATTTCCTGGGCATAATGCAGCACGGCGGCCGCCGGATGCAGGGCGATCGTCTCACGCGGCTGGATCCTGGCGTCATGCCAGCCGACGCCCTCAGTGTACTCGATGACAACCATATGGTCGGTGAACAAGGTCCCGAAGCCGGGATTCTCCAGCAAAGAGGCCCGCTGCGCCGCCGGCACGGCAGCGGCATTTGGAATATGTGCAAAGCTGAGGTCAGGCGCCACGATGAGATCTTTCGCTGATGATGAACACCAGGAACATTTGCAACAAAATCCCCTTCCCGTGAAGCGGGAGCGGCGATGGCTGTGTTGTGAGGAAGGGATGAGAAGGGAAGGCTACTTTTTGTGAACAAAAGCAGCAAAAAACTTTATTTATGCTGGGCCATGGGCGTTGTCGCCGACACCGCCCATGGCCCAGCATAAATAAAAATTTTTGCGCCGCTTTTTTTAAAAAGCGGCCGCTTTCTTATCTTCCTGGGTTTCGGCGCCGTACTTTGCCAGGGCTTCGAACAATTGCGGCCAGTCGATCGGCTTGGTGAGCGCGCCGTTCATGCCCGCCGCCAGATAGCGTGCGCGATCCTCCGGCATGACATTGGCGCTCAAGGCCAGGATCGGCACCGCGCTGGCCGGCGGCGGCAGCCTTCTGATCTGGCGGGCTGCCTCGACCCCATCCATGACCGGCATCTGCACGTCCATCAGCACCAGATCGAACGGTCCGCGCGCGGCGAGCGTGATCGCTTCCTCACCATTCTCGGCGATTGTAACCTTGTGGCCATACGAGCGCAGCATATCGGCGACGAGCACCTGGTTGAGTTCCACATCTTCCACCAGCAGCACATGTCGCGGCCGGCTGGGAATTAGCACGTGCTGTTCGGCCGCCTGAGGGGCAGTGATGTCGCCCTGCGCCAGAGGGAGGTCGAACCAGAACAGGCTGCCCATGCTCGGCCGACTCTCGACACCGATCTCTCCGCCCATCGCTTCGACCAGCTTCTTGGAAATCGCCAGGCCGAGCCCGCTGCCGCCGTATCGACGGGTCGTTGAGGAGTCCATCTGACTAAAGGCGTTAAACAGGACTCCTTGCTTGGTCTCTGGGATGCCGATGCCGGTATCGCGCACCTCGAAGCGAAACAGATCCCGTCCATGGCTTGCCACACGACGGTGAATCGCGACCGTGACATGGCCCCGTGGCGTGAATTTGATCCCGTTACCGACCAGATTGACCAGCACCTGCTTGATCCGCGTCGGATCCCCCCGGAGCATGTGGGGTAACTGGCCGTCGTGTTCAAAGCGCAGTTCCAATCCGCGTTCGGCCGCCTGGGGCGTCAGGAGCGAGCGCACCTGCTCCAGAACTTCGCGCAGGTCGAAATCGATGGTTTCCAGATCAAGCTTTTTCTGATCGGCACGGGAAAAGTCGAGAATGTCATTGATCAGCGCGAGCAGATGCCGGCCTGAGCTTTGAATGGCTTCGACATATTCTTTCGCTTTTTTTGCAGAGAGGTCATCATTCGCGAGCAAGTCCGCCATGCCGAGAACCGCCGTCATGGGGGTACGGATCTCGTGGCTCATGACCGCCATGAATTCCGATTTGGCCCGTGCCGCGGCCTCGGCGGTTTTGGTGGTCTCCCGCAACTGCGCCGCGAGTGTCTCGCGCTGCTCCAGAATGGCGGCAACGGGCAAAGTCGCGAGCAGGACCATCGCGATGTAAAGTTGTAAAACCTCGACCTTCGTGACGGTGTCGGCGCCGGCATAGGCCGCGATCGGCCCATGCCCCGTGAAGGTGATCCAGATCGCGACCGTCGTCAGGGCGGCTGTGGCCGTGGTGGCGCCGAGCAGCCGGCCGCTGAACGCCGCGAGGAGCAGGAACGGGAAGGCGAAGAACAGCCCCGGCAAGGGATCGGTGAAGTCGATATAGCCGATCACGGCGACAAGCCCGGCGAGGAGAATGGTCTCCGTCAGCGCGCGCGGCGAACGATTCCCGCGCAGGCCGCGCTCGGTCCAGCTCAGCAGCAACGGGACGACGGTCAGCAGGCCGCAGATCTCGGCCAAATACCAGGTTTTCCAGCTCACGAAAAAAGGGGCGCCATAGGCGATGATGAGCAATTCGGCCCCGATTGCCGCGTTCATGGTCGGCACCAGCAAACAGGCCAGTGCAAGCTTGGCGAGCGACCAGATGTTGTCGGTCCGCGGCACGCCGCCAATGCTGGACAAGAGCGCCACGAGCAGGATTTCGGAGACATCGCAGGCGGCGACGCCCGGTGCTATGCGCGGGCCGCCTTGGAATAATTCGATCACGGCGAAATCGGCGATGGCGGCGAGGAGCAGCAGAACCGGCCAGGTGGAGCGTTTGTTGCGCAGCAAGGCCGTCACCGCGAAGGCGTTCGACACCCAGATCGGGGTGTCGACACCAAAATATGAAATCGAAAGCCAACCGGCCGCAAAATAGCCCAGCGGCAGCGTAACCACGAGCCAGAAAGGCGGGGTGGTGATCCTGAAACCGCCAACGGATATCGACAAAGTTGTGTTGGGCACTGTGATGCGGTCCGTCTGTGTTAGGCGCCTTTTGGAGCGAAAATCCGCCGCTGAACTGCAGGAACTCCCCATCTTTGAGGCCAAGTTTTCGGGGGTGGCAAAGGACGCTGACGTCGCTTTGATCCACACTTTACAACCCAAGGTATCGTTTTCGCAACAAATTTTCCAGCGTTTCCGGAGCAAGCCGGTGGGAGCTCTCGCCCCCCGGCGACCCAAGGCTGAGAAGGGGCACGCCGCTAGCGTCCACCGGCGACGTCCAGGATGGCACCGGTCGTGTAGGACGCCTCATCACTCAACAGCCAGACGATGGCGGCAGCGACCTCTTCGGGGCGTCCTGGACGCCCCATAGGCGTTCCGCTGCCAAGTCGCTGGGCGCGATCAGGCTGGCCTCCGCTTGCATGGATGTCCGTGTCGATCAGGCCCGGCCTGACAGCGTTGACCCGGACGCCGTCCTTGCCCAGTTCCTTCGCGAGACCGATGGCGAGTGTGTCGAGCGCCGCCTTTGATCCTGCATAGTCGACATATTCGAAGGGCGATCCCAGCCGGGAGGCGGCCGAGGAGACAAGCACGATCGCGCCGCCCGGTCCGCCACGGCTGTGGGACAGGCGTCTGGCCGCCTCGCGCGCCGAGAGATAGGCGCCTAGTACGTTGACGTCGAACATGCGCCGCAGGCGCTCGGCGCTCATATCGGCGAGAGGCATCGATGGCGCCACGATCCCGGCATTGACGACCACGCCGCCAAGCAGACCGAGCCTGGCTTGTGCCGTCTCGAAGAGACGAAGCACGTCGCCTTCGATAGAAACATCTCCTTGCACAGCGACGGCGCGACCGCCTTCCGCTTCAATGGCCGCAACGGTGTCCAACGCCGCTTTCTGGTCTCCCAGGTAGGTGACCGCAACCGCCCATCCTTTCGCAGCCGCAAGCAGCGCGGTCGCCCGCCCGATGCCGCGTGTTCCCCCTGTTATCAGCAACGTTCCCATGTGCCCTCGACTTTCCGACAGGTGAAGCACCATTAAACAAGTGTGCAGGCCATCCCGGTGCAGCATCTGGCGATGCGGCCAAACGCTTGCTCCACAACCGAAAAGCCGCCTACACTTTTTACCCAGCACGTGAGCCAAACACGCCTAGACGGGCACCGATGACGAGCCGGTCCAGAACTTTCGACGGCACTTGGTCGTCTACCGATAGAACACGCGGTCAAAAATTCAAAAAAATGATGAGGACGCGTCGATGGAGAAACGTTTTCATACCCTTTCCCGGCGGCGCATCCTTCGCGTGGCTGCAGGTGCGAGCGTCGCGCCGCTCCTCCCCGGTTGCGCCACGCCGACGCGGGGGCCCGCCGTGCCGCTCGGTCAGACAACCCGTGCCAGCGTGCTGGGGCTGCCCAATGCACGCTTCTACCCAACCTACGGGACAGATGCATTATACGCGGAGTTTCTGGCTGCTCTGCGGCGCCGCGAAAAGACCCTCGGCCTTGCGCCAGATCAGATGCCGCCACAGATCGAGCTCTTGGCAGTGTCTGGGGGAGGTGAAGACGGGGCCTTCGGCGCGGGGCTGTTGTGCGGCTGGACTGAAACTGGCACGCGCCCTGTCTTCGAACTGGTGACCGGCGTCAGCACCGGCGCTCTAACCGCCCCTTTCGCGTTCCTCGGATCTTCCTACGACCCGCAACTGCGTCAGGTCTATACGGGACTCAAGCCAGCCAATGTGCTGACTCAACGCAACCTCATCTCCGGCGTCCTCTTCAGCGATGCGATGGCCGACAATGCGCCACTATACAAGGTTATTTCACGCTACGTCACCACCGACATGCAGACAGCGATCGCCCGAGCCTATCTAAGGGGGCGACTATTGCTGATCGGCACGACAGACCTCGATGCCCAGTTGGCGGTGACCTGGAACATCGGCGCCATCGCCACCAGCAAAGATCCGCGCGCGCTGGACATTATTCGCCGTTTGCTGCTCGCCTCCGCCGCGATTCCTGGCGCGTTCCCGCCAACCATGATCAACGTCACCGTGGACGGTGCCGTACCAGGAGATGCATGTGGACGGCGGCGCTTTCTCGCAGGCTTTCCTCTATCCGCGTTCGATCACGAAGGATCGACGCGAGCGCATCGAGCAAGGCAAACTTGTCCCGGAGATCGACGCCTATATCATCCGTAACGCCCGGCTCGACCCCGACTGGTCTTCCGTGAGGCGCCGCACACTCGGCATTGCCGGCCGCGCCATATCCACCATGATTGCCGCCAGCGGCTATAACGACATCGAGCGCATCTACAACACCACACAAGATGACGACGTCGCGTACAATCTTGCCTATATCGGCTCGGATTTCACCGAGGAACTTCCTGCCCCGTTCGACCCTGGCTACATGCTGGACCTATTCAACTACGGATTCCAACGCGCCCGGCATGGCTACAACTGGACGAAACAACCGCCGCGCGAGTGGATCGGCTCCGTGGGAGAGGTGACATGCATGACGCGATACTGGCCGAACCAATCGCGACGGGATAGTTCCATGAGGTTCGCCCTCGTATGTCTGACGATAGGTTCTGGCTTGCTGAGGCGGGCCGCATAGCCGACCCGCCTTGAAGCATGTCCTGTTTCAGTTGGGGCTGGCGGTGTTCAGCCCTGCCGGGTGAGCCGGTGCCGCCTGCGGCGCGGTGCCACCGGCGAGGCCTGGATCGGCGAACAGATGGCCGTGATAAGCGCCGATCAGGGTCTGGGTGGCGACGGTTACCCAGAGGGCGGCGAGTACGACCGACAGGCCGGCGCCGATGATCGTGAACACCGTCATGCCGGTTTGTGCGCCGAGGGTCAGCGTTGCCAGGGTGAAGACGCCCAGGGGGAAGGTGAAGCCCCACCAGCCGAGGTTGAAGGGCAGGCCATGGCGCAAATAGGTGAGGGTGGTTGCAACCGCCATCGTGAGCCACCAGGCGCCGTAGCCCCAGAGGACGAGCCCGCCGATCAGGCCAATGCCGCGGGCGACGGTGCCGATATCGCCCATGCCGACGGCGCCGAGAATGGCGGGGGCGTCATGCCCCAGGACCAGCAGGCCAAGCGCGCCGGTGCCCAGCGGGCCCAAAGCCAGCCAGGTGGAGACCGCGGCGTCGCGTTTCGGCAGTTTATGCAGGGCCAGCCGCAGGAACAGGACGACCAGGATACTCAGGGCGAGCGGGACGGAGAATGACCACAGCAGGTACGAGGTGAACAGCAGATGCGCGGCGGCGACGCTGTTCGCCAGATGCGGCGCCAACAGGCCGCCGCTGGCTGCCGCCACCTCGCAGGCCACCACCGGCAGAAGCCAGACGCCGGTCATGGTCTCCATGCGATGCTGCTGGCGCGTGAACATCAGGAACGGGACCAGAAGACCGACGCCGACGGCCAGCGCAGTGTCGATCCACCATAGGGTCTGTGCGATCACCACGGCTTCGCTCCCGTAACGGGGGATGCCGAAGGCGATGTAGCCGTTGACGATGGTGGCGAGGCCCATCGGGATGGCGCCGAGAGCCATGGGTGTGACGGCATGGCTGAGGGTTCTTGCCGCGCCATCAGGAAAAAAGATCCAGCGCGCGACAAAAAGCAGGGTCAAAGCCGCGAACAGCACGATGTTGGCTTGCCAAAGCGATGCGGCGATTTCGTGCAGAGCAGGGATGTGAAGGGGAAACTGGTTGATGACCAGGGCGGTGGCACCGGTGCCCATCGTCGCGGTGAACCAGTTCGGGGTGAACTGGCGGACAATTTCTCTCGGATGGTCGTGATGTGTGAAGGGTCGGACGATTTTGAACATTGGGTGCGGCTCCTTTATCCTGGAGCGAACATAGACGCAGACAATCAATAAATAAATTTGTTTGAATTTGTTATATTAAACATTTTTTCTGATTATTTATTATACCAGTGTGTCGAGCGCGTATGGCCAAGCTGAGAAGAGGTCAAAATATATCTGATTTGATGGGAGGATTAAGTACACACGGCCCGAGAAGGGGCGATTCTGGCTAGCCTTTGTGTGGCGTCCATTGCGAAGTTTGACAGGTTGATTCTGGCGATTCTTTAAGGAATCGGAGGCGGCTGGTGGTCAAATTTTGGAATGCTCTTGTCGATACACGCCCAAGCCGGGGCGCTGGCGGTCCAGATCGTCGCCGCAGGCTTCATGATTTCTGGGTCGTCCAGCGTGCCGGCTCGCGCGAATAGCAGCGCCGGCCGTGCTTCGGACGCGGTGAACAGGTGCGTGCCGCAGACCGGGCAGAACCGCCGGTGCATGACGTTGCCGCTGTCGGCGGTACTGATGTAATCTGTCATGGTGCCGGTGATCTCCAAGCCGCCGACCGGAAAACAGATGTTCGCGGTGGCATTCCCTGCTGCTATGTATTGGCAGACGCGGCACCAGCAAAGCCCCGCGGCAAGTGGTGAAGCTGCGGTCTGGTAACGCACAGTGCCGCAGAGGCAGCCGCCGAAGATCATCTACCGAAATCCCATTCGATATGTGCAGACCGCCATCCTTTCACAGCCGTTTTTGTAATTCAAGAATTATGCACGGTTAGGGCAATGGCGGGGGAGATGGGATTCGAGCCCACGATACGCCTCGACAACGTATAACGGTTTAGCAAACCGCCGCCTTCAGCCTCTCGGCCACCCCCAGCATATCGGTCTCGGTGTGTATGCGGAGCCGGTATGACGCAACCCCGCCTTCCAAAATGGAGATGTAAAATGACGGCTGATGCGCAACTGGTTAAGAAACTTTACGAGGGCTTCAATGCACGAGATATTGACGCTGTGCTGGCGGCACTTGCTGACGATGTAGCTTGGGCCAATGGCATGGACGGGGGTCATGTTCATGGCAGGGAAGCCGTCAGGGAATACTGGACCAAGCAATGGTCATCCATAAGCCCCCATGTCGATCCTATGCAGATCAGCCAAGGAAAGGACGGCTCCACTGCCGTCGAGGTTCATCAGGTCGTCCATGATCTCAAGGGTGCCCTCTTGCTCGATGAGACGGTGCGGCATGTATTCCACATTGAGGGCGGCTACGTTAAGCGCTTCGATATTGAAAAAGCGGGCCAGCTGTCTTCCATCTCCCACCGGCCGTCATAGTCAGGCGAAGCGCATGCGGCACCAAGTTGCATTGGTG
The DNA here is from genome assembly GCF_036489515.1 of Acidocella sp. Lineage (GTDB taxonomy): Bacteria > Pseudomonadota > Alphaproteobacteria > Acetobacterales > Acetobacteraceae > Acidocella. Next base: position 25,806 of record NZ_DASXFO010000035.1, on the reverse strand, counting down.
CGTTACGCAACAGCCGGAATCGAACCATTTCCAAGCTCATTCAAACGGTCTGTTGCCCCGGCAGCCACGCCGCATCCGCATAGCCGTAACGCTCCCAGGTGCCGACAACGCCATCGGACGCCAGCACGACCCTGTTCACCCATTTAACGGATTTATAGCCATACATCGGCGGCACGATCAGCCGGACCGGATAACCGCCCTCGCGCAGCAGAGGCTGCCCGTCGATCTGGTAAGCGAGCATCATGCCCGGCAACATCGCGTCCTTCACGCTCAGCTGATCGACATAGGTGCCGTCGGCTGAATGGAAAATGATGTGAGTTGCCTCAGGGTGAGCCCCAGCCAGTTTCATGAGCGTGGCGAGGCTGACTCCTGTCCAGCTGATGTTCGATACGCTCCAGCCGGTTACGCAGACGAAGTTCCGCCTGGCTGTCTCCGGCCCGATCTTCTGCATCTCATCGAGCGTCAATGTTAGAGGGTGGTCAACCAGACCTTCAACCGTCAGTCTATAATCGGCAGGCTTGATGTCCGGATATGCGTCGGTGAAGGTATAATAAGCGGGGAAAACCGGCACTTTCGGTGCGCCTCTGGCGCCGGTGGGCGCGGCTTCGGCGATGGCTGCGTCCTGAATCTGCCGGCCGGCGAAGTTCAGCAGCTGTGAGCCCACCACCGCCATTCCCGCGGTGGTCAACAGCACCTCGCGCCGCCTGTAGTCGAAGCGCGCGTTCAGCGGGTGCTTTGCCTGGAATGAGATGAGTCGGAGCGCGGCATGGATCAGAATCCAGGCGAGCCAGGCATAGGAGGCCCAGCCATGCACGCTGAAGGCTACAGCATCCCAGCTGCCCGGTACGAGCTGGGGTTTCCAAAGTGCGACGCCGCTCAAGGTCACGACCATGGTGAGAAAGCCGGTCAATAGCCAGTCAAACCAGCGCGGCCGTTTCGGCGCGACCGGCGCGCCCAGAGCCGCCACCACAATCACCGCTGCAAATGCCAGGCCAAACCAGGAGTGAAAGGTCTGGATCTGCGATAGCCAGGCAATCAACGCCCTGTGCCACGCCTCGAAATAAAGCGCCGTCCCGGTGAGCATCAGCAGCGGGAAGGAGAGGATAAAGGCCCCGTGCTGCCAGGCATAGAGCCTGGACCAGCGGCGATGGGTCAGGATTGCGCGTAACGCCGGATAGCGGGTCAGCAGCCGGGCACGGAAGAACAGGAAGGCCCCAGCCGCGAGCAAGGGAAGGAGGGTGATGAGCCAGATCGGAGAAGGCATTGGCGGTTCCTACGGGCAGATTTCGTCGCAAGCAATCACGGTCCGCGCTGCGGCTCACACGCCCGCAAACCAATCATATCCTTGGTTTTCCCAGTAGCCCCCAGGAAACCGATTGGTGACTTCGATGGATTGCAGGTTTTTGGCACTCTTGAAGCCGAGTTTGGTGGGGATGCGCAGACGCAACGGTGCGCCCCATTGCGGGGCCAAAGGTTGGTTGTCGAAGACCAGCGCCAGGATGGTTTGCGGATGCAACGCGCTCGCCATGTCGATGCTGGTCGAATAGCCGTCGAAACAGGTAAAGTTCACGTAACGCGCGCGAAGATCGGCGCCGACCCGCTTGAGAAAAACCTGCAAGGGAATGCCGCTCCACTGGCCGATCTGACTCCAGCCCTCGATGCAAATATGCCGCGTGATTTGGCTCGTTTGCGGAAGGGCGCGCAATGCTGCGAGGCTCCAGGGGGTCTTATCGGCAACCAGACCTGACACCGCCAAGTGCCAATTCGGATCGACGTTCGGGACCTCCCATTCGGGATAATAGGCGTTGAAGCGGAACGGGATTGTAAGAGCGCTGGCCGGGTAGGTTTCCGCCAAACGGTCCTGGCCAAATATGGCTGCCTGCACTTCATCATCGAAGCGCAGCATGGCTTCTAACGCCGCGTCAACGCCGGAATGCGTGGAAAGGTCGCATCCGGTGAGGAGCGTCAACGCCCCCAAAGAAAGGCCCCCGCGCAACAGGCCGCGGCGACGCAGAGGCATTAGATCCTTTTGAATTTCTGCGGCGGTAACCACTGGTTTTGTGCGGTTCATGGCGCTTCATCCTGCTCGGCTGCGACGTTCACGACCATGGAAACGAGCGTGCGCGGATAGAGCACCACCAATGTCACGTGTAAGACAATGAAGGCGACGATCAACAGCATCATCGTCAGATGAATGCCCCGCGCGATTGGATAACCGCCGAAGAGGCCGGTGAGCCAACCGAATTGAACGGGCTTCCAGATGCTCAAGCCAGTCAAGACGGCGACGATCATGACGACAACGATTCCCGCGTAAAGCAGACGTTGCACGGCATTGTAATGACCGATCCGGTGCGCGAGACGAAATTTCAGGGCGTCCCGGATGTCCAGGGCGAGCTCCGGGACGGTCGGGGGATGAAGATCGCGCCGGAAATGCCCGGACATGAAACCATAAATGAGATACGCCGCGCCATCCGCGAAGAGCAGCCACATCGCACTGAGATGCCATGCGAGCGCACCGCCGAGCCAACCGCCGAGGCCCGCCCACCGAGGAAAACTGAACGGCAGGAGAGGGGAGGCGTTGTAGATCACCAATCCACTAAGAATCATGCACGCCATGGCGTAGACGCCCGTCCAGTGCATCAAACGGATGGGCAGCGGATGCGCCGGCCGGCGGGCGCGTTTGGGCGTCGACACCATGGGATGTCTCCTGAAATAACAAACAGGTTTTATGGACGATCGGTGATCGAATTACATTGGCGGTTGCGCACCGCCGATTCCGACGGCCACGGCGCCCGCTGTAATTGTCGAGCCGTTCTCAACGGCATTGATGAACACCCGTGCATCCGGGGTCAGTTCGGCCATGGTACCCGGCCGGAATGTCACGATCGGGGCGGTCGGGGGCACGATGATCCGCTGTTCTCCACCCTTGTAGGTGACGGTAAGCTGCTGGGCACCGTTCTTCGACATGTCGGACGAAACGCTTCCGTTGGTCATTGTGCTGTTCACGCCGGCCGACGGCGTCGCTGACATTGCGGTGACGCTGCCATTGGTCATCGTGCTGGTCGTGGCACCCGTGCCGGAGAGCGTCGTATCCGGGATTTTATCCCAGCCATAATGGCCTTCCCCCGACCCTTTCATGGAGGGCGGGAAAATCACGACTTCCAGTGCCACCATCAGCGGGCCCACGGATTTCGTCGCCGTGCCGATATAGCTGCCAGGCTCGATATTATTGAGGCTTGCCTTGGCAACCTGAAGGTAATGCGTGTTCCCGTTCAGCGCCACGGAGACGTCTTTGCCATCCGCAGTTTTGACAACGAGAGTCGTCGAGCTGACCGAGGCAATTGTGCCTCGAACTCTGACGTGCTGGGGGGCGGCCAAGGCCGCACTGGACAATGCCGTGGCGAATGCCGTGGCGAGGGCAAGCGTGACGCCAAATGCTGTCTTCATCTTGTTGAAAATCCTTCAGTTGGCCAGTCGCCGGAAGTGGGCGCCGTGGCGGTGTTCTCATCTGACGCCACGGCGACCGCTTTATTCCCTAGCCCCGAAAAAATATTGAAACAGCACCGGCCGCGTTAGCCGCCGTGCGGAATCACGCCGGCCAATTGAGGGGTCTCACTGGTGCCGATCATGTTCTGCTGCTCAAGACTCTGCACCTCGTCATTCAAGGCCATGAGTTCCTGGTTGACGCGAGCGCTCTCATAAGAGTTCTGGCTGGGCGTCGTCGTCGTCGCCGAGTCCGTGGCCGTCGGCATGTGATTGTCACTCACCGCGGCTTGGGCCATCGCGATGGGGCCAAACATGCCGGCGGTTGCAACCAACATAAACATAAGCTTACGCATGATCTTTTCTCCTACGGTCCGCGACATCTTTATGATGACCGGATATGAGATAGACCGCGTCAGCAGCGGATAATTCCCCGGGTCGTATTTTTTTCTGATCACGAAATCGACAGGAAAACCGCTGCGCCCGGCGGCGTGTATTTTTGACGGTCTGCTAGCCCTGACGTGCGATCATCCATGTTGATCCTGCTAAAGAGATATTTTGTTCTCGAGGGAATAAAATGGGCATAGAGTCGTCTTTTAGGCATATCCCAGTAAAAGCGGTGATCATGTGTCGCGTACAATTTGTGTCGTTTATGCCAAAATCTCCCCGGTTGGTTCCCGCTCTCAGGCCACTGTCTTGACGGCATGGGGAGAGTTGGAACGCGCACGGACCTCTGAGCGTCAACCATGAAAAATGACATCATCCTCATCGTTGAACCATTGATACCGCATCTGCGCCGTTACGCGCGCGTGCTCGTGCGCGATCAGGCAGGGGCGGATGATTTGGTGCAAGACTGCTTGGAACACATGATCAGCCGATGGCACCAACGCCGCGCCGATGGTAATGCGCGCGCCTGGGCATTCACCATTTTGCATAATCTTGCGGTAAACGCCATGCGCCAGAAATCTAGAAGGGGGGAGCATACCCCGATCGAAGATGCAGATGAATCTCAATTCGCGCAGGGGCCATCACAGCAGGAGGGCTTGTACCGTCGCGATTTGCTAAAGGGCTTGGAGGCTCTGTCGGAAGAGCACCGCAGCGTTATCCTGCTCGTCTCGATTGAAGATTTGTCCTACGCCGAGACTGCAAGTGTCCTCGGTGTTCCGATCGGAACAGTGATGTCGCGACTGGCCCGCGCGCGTGAAAAGTTATTGGTCTGGATGGAAGGGGCAACCCCCGTTGCCAGTGTTCCTCCCTCCGGTACCGTCAATTTACGGAGAATAAAATGATGAACGGCCGCCCGGTCGCGGAAGAAGACCTTCACGCGTATGTGGATGATGCGCTTCCTACGGCGCGACGCAATGAAATCGAGCAATACCTCAAGCTTCATCCAGAGATATCGGTAAAGGTCGAGGCTTATCGGCGCCAGCGCGATGATCTGCGCGCGAGGCTAGCCCCCATGGCGGAGGAGCCGATCCCGCCCGAGCTCAACCTCGCACGAATGATCGCGGCGCGGCACCGGCCATCACGTATGCCCCTATGGCGTAGTGCTGCAGCGGCGATCATTCTTTTGGGCACCGGCGGCGTCGGAGGATGGGCGTTCCACGGTTCGATGGCGCCTCAGCTCACCGGCGTTGCAGCACTTGCTCAGGAGGCCGCGTATACTTATTCCGTATACAGTCCGGATCATGCGCACCCTGTACAGATCAAGGCCACAAACAGAGCCGATCTCGTCAACTGGATTTCAGCCCGCTTGCATAGCCAGGTTGTCGTGCCTGATCTGTCGAAAGCCGGCTTCCGATTCATGGGCGGAAGTCTGGTGGCGACACCGCAGGGCCCGGCGGGGATGCTCATGTACGATAATGATCATGGCATCCGCATCGTCCTTCTTGTGCGGGAAATGTACGACAATATCGATATGAACACGTCGAAAATGCTGCCCTACGTCAAGGGGCCTGTAACGGGGTTTTCCTGGGCGCATAATGGCATGGGCTATAGTCTCACCGGTGCGGCCTCACCCGATATCTTGCATCCGCTCGCCAATGACGTTCGCGCTCAGATCAGCCCGACGATCTGATACACCGTATTTGCCTTAGAGCCTGACCGAGACCGCACCGACGATAGGCGCGAATTCGATTATGACGCGCTTGAGTTAATTTGACGTCCCCCGGATCGGTCGTCTCGGCTCGTCAAGGTATCCGTATCCAGGGAATGCGTTCGACGGAAATGTTGTCATCGAATCAGGCCCGGCTCGCGACCGCTGGTGGGACGACGGGGGATCCGCGCCGTCAGAATAGACTTGTTGTCCGTCCATAAGTCGACTATCATCGACATGTGGACAATGAAAACGTCATTTCTGCGCTGGGCGCCCTGGCTCAAACGACACGCCTCGATGTATTTCGGCTCTTGGTCAGCCACGAGCCAGACGGCATTGCGGCTGGGGAAATCGCTCGCCTTCTGGATGTTCCTCACAACACCCTATCGACCCATTTAGGCGTTCTAAGCCGGTCCGGCCTGGTGCAGGGCAAGCGGCATAGTCGTTCGATCGTCTACCGGGCGAATCTGGAGCAGTTCCGTGAGCTGATGCTGTTCCTTGTCTCGAATTGCTGCGGCGGAAACCCGGAGCAATGCGCGCCTTTGGTTGCCGAACTCATCCCTTGCTGCCCAACCAAGGAGATCGCTGATGTCTGAGCGTATTTGCAATGTCCTGTTTCTTTGCACGGGCAATAGCTCCCGCTCGATCATGGCGGAGTCGATCCTGAACAAGGAGGGCTTAGGGCACTTCCGTGCCTTCTCGGCGGGCAGCTTTCCGCAGCCGACGGTCAATCCATTTGCCATCCAAGTGCTGCAGGGCAACGGTTATCCGATAGAGGGGCTGCGCTCAAAGAGCTGGGACGAGTTCGCGGTTGCTGAGGCGCCGATAATGGATTTCGTCTTCACCGTCTGCGACGAGGCCGCTGGCGAAACATGCCCGGTTTGGCCGGGTCATCCGATGACCGCCCATTGGGGCATCGCGGATCCGGCGCTGGCTACGGGCAGTGACACCGACAAATTGACGGCGTGTATTCAGGCGTTTCGGTATCTGCGTGACCGTATCAGCGTCTTCGTCAGCCTGCCGCTGGCCAGCATCGGCAAGATGGCCCTCGACGCGGAGCTACGCCGTATCGGCCGGATGGCCGGGGCGACGATTTCCCATGCGAAAGCCGACGGATAGATGTCCCGCTTCGAACGTTACCTGACCCTCTGGGTTGCCCTATGCATTCTGGCAGGCATCGCCTTGGGCCAGCTCTTTCCGAGCGTGTTCCACGCCATCGGCGGGGCGGAAGTGGCTCACGTCAATATCCCGGTCGCCGTGCTGATCTGGCTGATGATCATCCCCATGCTCGCGCGGATCGATTTTTCAGCATTGAGGACGGTCGGCGCCCACTGGCGCGGTATTGGCGTCACGCTCGTCGTCAACTGGGCGGTGAAGCCGTTCTCGATGGCTTTGCTCGGTTGGTTGTTCATTGGCTATTTGTTCCGCCCCTATCTGCCGGCGGCGCAGATCGAATCATACATCGCAGGTCTCATCATTCTGGCGGCAGCACCCTGCACCGCCATGGTCTTTGTCTGGTCGAACCTCACCAAAGGTGAGCCGCATTTCACACTCTCACAGGTCGCGCTGAACGATGCGATCATGGTGGTCGCGTTCGCCCCGATCGTCGGCCTCCTCCTGGGTCTCTCGGCCATCACCGTGCCCTGGGCCACACTTACCCTTTCCGTCGGCCTTTACATCGTCATTCCCGTCATACTGGCGCAGGTCCTGCGCCAGCGTTTTCTGGCGCGGGGAGGGCGGGGGGCCCTCGATGGTCTGCTCCATGTCCTGCAGCCAGTCTCGCTCGGTGCTCTGCTGGCAACGCTGGTGCTGCTGTTCGGCTTTCAGGGGCAGCAGATCATCGCCCAGCCGGCGGTGATCTTTCTTCTTGCAATTCCCATCGTCATCCAGGTCTACTTCAACTCCAGCCTGGCTTATTTTCTCAACCGCATGTCAGGCGAGCAGCACTGCGTGGCAGGTCCCTCCGCGCTCATCGGCGCCAGTAACTTCTTCGAACTGGCTGTTGCGGCGGCGATCAGCCTTTTCGGCTTTCATTCAGGCGCCGCGTTGGCGACCGTCGTCGGTGTTCTGATCGAAGTGCCTGTGATGTTGTCCGTGGTCTCGATCGTCAATCGCAGCAAGGGTTGGTACGAGCGTGGGTCGGCGGTGCAGACCGCTTCGGCAACAAGAAAGGCAGTTCTATGACCGTCACAATCTACCATAATCCCGACTGTGGCACGTCGCGGAACACGCTGGCGATGATCCGGGCGACCGGCACTGAGCTGGAGGTGATCGAATATCTCAAAACGCCTCCCACCCGGGCGCGACTGGCCGAACTGATTGCCGCCATAAGCATCCCGGTTCGCGCGCTTCTTCGTGAGAAGGGCACGCCCTATGCCGAACTTGGGCTCGGCGATCCCAGATGGAGCGATGACGAGCTGCTCGATTTCATGATGGTCCATCCGATCCTGAACTGATCCGCTTCACATTGTTGCTGCGTGATCGCGCGGACTATCTGACCGATCGCTACAGCGAACGGGCCGAGGCCATGAATCTGCCGGAGAAATTGTAGGAAGATGAAACCGGACGGTTAAGTATTTCAGGAATGGGCGCCTACAGCCGGCTGCTGACGGCCATGCGGCGCCTTTGCCACTGTCACCCGGCAATCGCAGGTTTATGCCGCGCGAAGGGGATAAGCGCGGCCACCATGAAGATGTTCAGAACTGCGGCGACGCACAGGACCGTCAGCGTCGTGGTCGCGCCGAAACTCCCCAAGAGCCAGATTCCGATTGTCGGTGCCGCTGCCTGGGCGATCAGCGTCGGCATGGCAATGCGCCCGAGCAAAATGGCGTATCCCTCGCGGCCGAACAAAGCCAGAGGAACAGTGCCGGTGGCGATCGACCGCAGGCCGCTGCCCGCGCCATAGAGAACGATGCCGGCCGCCGAGATCCCGGGAACACCGATCAATATGCCGAGCCCGATGGCAACCAGGACAGTGGAGGCGACGAGGGTCCAGATCGGATGAGCCTTTCGACCGAACGCCATCTCCATGACCCGTGCACCAACCTGGGAGGGCCCTAACAAAGCGCCCAAGCCGACGGCGGCGGCCAAGGCAAGCCCTTGCGCCTGCATCAGTGTGATCAACTGGACCGCGATGACGGTCATGATGACCGATGCCAGAGTGAACCCGCTGGCCACCAGGATGAAGGCGAGCCGTTGGTCGGGCCCTACCTGTCCCGGCCGGGCCGCATTCGCCTTCATGGCGATTTGCGGAGGCCGACGCTGTTCGCGCGGCAAGCCAAAGAGGTAGAGCGGCAACACGATGGCGATATGGATTGCGGCATAGGCCAGGCAGGCGCCCCGCCAACCAATATGTTCGACAAGAAGGGCGCTCAAAGGCCAGCAGATCGTACTCGCGAATCCGCCGAACAAAGTGACTTGGGTGATGGCGCCTCGGGCTTGATCCCCATACAACTGGGCCAGCGTGGAGAAGGCCGGGTTATAGAGACCGGTGCCCATGCCGAACCCGACAATGATCCACCCTACGACGAATATCGGCAACGTCGGCGCGAGCCCCAAGGTGAGCAGGCCGCAGGCAAGCAAGATGGCGCTGGCCGCCAGCACGGGGCGTCCGCCGTAACGATCGATGAGATGCCCGACCCGGGGGGCAACGAGCCCCGAAACCAGCAGGCCGATCGAGAGCGCGCCGACGACCCACGACCGTGCCCAGCCCGTATCCTTGGCGATTGGTCCCGCCAGCACCGCGGTCAGGTAATAGGAAGAGCCCCAGGCCAGGATCTGGGCAATGCCAACGCTGGACACCACGACCAGGCGCGGACGGTTCGTCGCCGGGTCAGTTGCCTGCGTGTCGCTGCTCATTGTGACCTGGCTCATTTGGCGGCCTCGGCTACGGTGATGTCGACCTTAGCCTGGCCGCAGCATGGCGCCGGCTCGCCGCAACATGATGTCTCGTCAGCCAGCACTCGGCTGGAATTGCACACGCCTGTTTGCGGCAGGTCCAGTTCGACGCGCCGCGATGCCTCGATATCACCTGCCAAATAAGCCGCGATGGACCGAACCTGTTCGTACCCTGTGGCCAGCAGGAAGGTGGGGGCACGGCCATAGCTTTTCATGCCGGCGATGAACAAGCTGGCTTCGGGCTGTTCGAGCTCAGCGGCGCCATGGGGGGTGCTGCCTCACGCGCGGTCGTCCGTACTTTGCCGACGCCCGCTCTCGCGATCGCCGTGACCCGCGCGTTCAGCCGGATGCGTGGCGCGATTTCCGGTAACGCCGCCAAAGGTTCGAGATACTGCTCCGCGAGCTGCCGCCCCGTCGGATATGCATCGTCATCCGGGGGAGCCCAGCCATGCTGTTCCAAAAGCGCGCGAGCGGCTTTGTCGACATTGTAGCGCCATTGCGAGAACATCATGACATGCCCCCAGGCGCGTGTCGCCGTGCCGACGGATGGCCCGGATTCCAGGACAACCGGCTCAATGCCACGGGCCAGGAGATGGACCGCAGCGGCCAATCCGACCGGACCGCCGCCAATGACGGCGACCGGAAGCGTTTGCATGTCGCGGAGCAGGACCTTGCGATTCGACGCCGAGCGGCCTGTGGGAGCACAGCATGAAGTCACAATTGTCTCTCTCCTATATCGAAGGACTAGGCATTGATGGGCGATGTATTCGGGCAAAAATAAAAGGCATGGGTCAGCAATCGCACGGCGTGCTGCTCTTCTTGGTTGCCATCCCCTGAGTGGCAAGGAGAGCGTCCGTGACTTCCATCCAGGCACTGACCCCAACCTGAAACGCATGCCGCCCCTTATCGGTGAGCGTGTAGACCCTGCGTTGGCGTCCCGAGACGGTGTCCTGTCGCGACGTCACGTAGCCGCCTTCCTCGAATTCTCTAAGGGCTGGATACAACGCACCTTCGCTCGGAGAGCAGCACCCGCTCGTAATACGCTCGACCGCTCGGGCGATGTCGTAACCATGAGCCGGGCCGTCATGCAGCGTCCGAAGAATGAAGAACTTGCTGAGCGCCATCTTGATGCTGCCAGCCCAATAGGCGCGATCCGTCAGGTCAGCATGGACGCGGGGAACTTCTCGAGCTGGGACCGTCTTACTCATGTCGAGATCCTATGCATCGAAGGGCGATGCGTCAAATGGGGATTTGTATGGCCGCCGCGGGGCAGGGGGCCGTCATGCCATCTCGTGACATCCCGCGGTTTGAGAGGGCGAGCGTCTTCTTGAGTTGGTGGTTCATCGGGACGGTCTGGCGACTGACTCAAAGTCGGCCTGCGAAACCCGATCGCCAAAGAAGATCACGCAGACCTCCGGATCGCACAGACGCGAGGTCCAGGCCAGGCCGTGGGATTCCGGGGTGGGCGCCATGGAGTGCCTGCGCCCACAAAGCAGTCTGGAGGTATGTGGCCTTCGACGTCTCGATGAGGTCAGTCCGGGCCAGGCCGAGCGCCTTCAGATCTGGGGCGAACAGAGGGTACAGAACCAGGTCTTTGGTCGGCGCAATGATGCTGAGCATGCGCAGCTCGATTGTCTGTTGCCGCACTGTCTTGAACCTGGCTCGAGGATCGATGTCATGGAAGACTGTCTCGAAGGCCGCCGCTTCGCGGGAGGTTGCCGCATAGAGGCTCGGGACGACGTTGCCGGCGCCGTCCACTATAGGGCGAAGCGGCTGATGTCGCCCTGCCCAGGGTTGAACGCCGCGGGCCCGAAAGCAGGGCTGTGGTTACGATGCAGCTCGGTCCGAGCTGCGATCCTGAATGGCTTGGATGGGAAGGCCGGAAATGTCGTAGGCCGGCACCAAGGATGATGTCACCCAGTGACCTCTTTGCCTTCGTGTTCAGCAGCAGCCACAACTGCGGCCGCATCATCCAGCATATCGGCCGGCGCCCGGTCACCGAGCCACCCATTGGTCGACACGAACCAGAAAGCCTTCTGCCAGGGTGACATTGAGGCGGGGAGGGCGGCCAGCACCTTTTTGATCATTGGGTGCGGTGAACCGTCCTTGAACTGGAAAGATGGATAGTATTCCTGTCCACGGTGAGACACGGAGAAGACCCGGTTTGCGCTTTTCCACCGTGTTGCTGTCGCATAAAGGTTGGTGCCCTTGGATCCAGACAGCTTCGCCACCTCGAGGCTGGTCAAAGGCCCCGTCTCGTCGACGAACCGGTCCCGGAGCTTAAGGTTGTCCATTGCTAGAGTGCCGCGGACCTCGCCCTGGTCGTCGGGCAAAATGACTTCGGCCAGTTTTAGGATTGCAGCCTCCATCCGGTGCTGATCGATGTGATTGGAGGCGTCGACGACGCTTTCGATCAATCGAGTTGCGGCGGCCTGTTTCGCCGGGTCTTCATAGTTGATGCGGATGCCAATGACGCGACCTGTGGCGAAATCATTTAGCATTAGCATTTCAACAGGCGCTGCAGTGATGAGTAGCGTACGACGACGCCCGCACGTAGAAGGCGACCGCAGCTTTCGATGGGCTGGTGAGGGCGGCGTAGGAGAAGGCCCTCGGCTCAAGGAGAGGATCGGGAAGACGCGGCGAAGATCGAGAACGGGGCGAGACTTCCAATAGTCGCAGAATCAATATTATGGAAACTCAGTGTCGTTTCAGTTTTATTGCTTTTATGATCCTGCGACTTGGACGGGAATTCAAGGATACTGTTGAAAAAGTCCCGATTGCGGCGCGTCTTATTTCCTGATTCTGTTGTTTCTATCTTCAGGCATCGGAGATGGTTGGATGATGGGGCGACAACCGGATCACTCGACCTTCTCCAAGAACCGTCGTTGGCGTCAGTTCCAAGGTGACGCCATCCGTGCTGTAGGCGACCTCAGGCGTGATGTAGGCCGCGAAGGCGGGGTTGTATGTGATGATCGTCGAGAATTTGCCGCTGACACCGTCAGTGGCGCTCAGGATGTCATAGTCGACGCCGACGCTGTAGATGCCGTTACCCACCTGCACGGCGAGGGCGCCCGCCAGGCTGGCGCTGCCATTCACCACGAGTTCATCCGCCCCGCTGGGGGAGACTTCGATCCTCAGCGTGCCGTCGCTGTTCTGCACGTAATTGCCGTTGATGGTCAGTGTGCCGATCCCGTCGCCGGGGGCGACAACGCCGTCGCTGGTGACATTGCCGTCGATGCTGCCGTAGCCATCCAGCGTGGCACCGCTGGCAACCGCGACCTTGCTGGTCAGGACTGTACCCGCGTCGGCTGAATCGCCAACTTCCAGTGTACCGCCTTCAACGTTTGTGTTGGTAAAGCTGGTGTCATTGTTGACGGTCCAGTCGCTTGTCCCGGTCTTCTCGAAAGTGGTGAAGCCCTGGACCTGGGCGAGATCGAAACTGCCACCGGCCGCGCCGCTCAAGGTCAGCGTGTCGCCGCCATTCGTGCTGCCGCTGGTACTCACCACATTGCCCGTGAAGCTGTAGCCCCCTTCCAGCACCAGCGTATTGCCACCGCCACTGAAATCAATCGCATCGGCTCGCGCCGTGCCATTGCCGGAAAGCCCGCCGCTGATCGCGCCGCTGGTGATCACCGTAGCGTTGCCGGTGCCGACAATGCCGGCCCCGCCAGCACCGCCGCTGCCACCCGTGATGCTGCCCGAATTGTTCACGGTAAAGCCCGATCCGGTAATGCCGGCGCCGCCGCCGCCGCCGCCGCCGCTGCTGCCGCTGCCATAGCCGCCGGCGCCGCCGGCACCGCCCGCGATGCTGCCCAAATTTTTCACGGTAAAGCCCGACCCGGAGATGCCGCCGCCGCCGCCGCCGTTGCCGCCGTGGCCGCCATAGCCGCCATACGCGCCGGCACCACCCGCTATCGCCCCGGATGCGCTGTTCGTGACCAGAGACCCGCTTGCGGCGTAAACACCCGTGCCGCCGCCGCCGCCGCCGCCGCCGCCCTCGCCATAGGTGCTGCCGCCACCGCCGCCGCCGGCACCACCCGTGATGCTAGCATTATTGGTAAAGGCCGAGCTGGCGAAAGAGCCGCGGCCGCCGCCGCCGCCGCCGGCCCCCTCCCCGCCGCCGCCATAGCCGCCATTGCCGGCAGACCCGCCGCCGGCGCCGGCATCGGCAGAGCCGCCATAGCCGCCGCTGCCATCGGCGCCTTTCCCGGCAGATCCATACCCACCCATACCACTGCCGCCGCCGCTGCCGCCGCCATTGGCATAGATGCCGCTCGTCACGGCGCCCGTGCCGCCCACGCCAAGCGTACTCGTGGAGCCAACCGTGCCGTTGCCGCCGGCTGTGCCGATTGTGGCGGCCGTGGCGCTTCCCGGGGCCATGACAGCGCCCAGGACGCAGATGAGGGCGAGGCTGGAAACCGAAACGAGCAGGGCCGGCTGGGTGCGTTGCTTGTGTTTGGGCTTGGCCGCCGGTGATGTCCGGTTGGCCGCCGGTGCCGTGGCGGCCTCGGTGTTGGGCAGGCGCAAAGAGCAGGCGAACGGCATGAAAATGTCCCTGTTGTGCTTATGGGCTGTTTGCGCAGGATTCCGTTCAGTCAGACCACTCTGACCTGGCGGGGGGGGCATTGAGGTTCCCGCCAAAAGGCCTGGTTCTCGAAGCGGCGGAACAGGTCGGGCGGCAAAATGGTCTGCCGGGTGTTTTCGCGGACTTCCGGACGGACGGCGTGCAGTCCTGGCGTGCCGGCGCGCTCGTCGAACGCACCGGCATGAAACGCTACATTCTTAAAATCATGTGCAAAGTGCGGCACGCCGATGAAATCGTAGACGGCGGCAAGAACCTTGCCGGGGTGGCTCACCAGGGTCTCATACTGCACCAGCAGCAGGCGGTCCGCATCCTCACCATAAAAAGCTTCCTTGATGGCGTCATAGGCGTACCCGACCATGCCCTCGGGCGCGGCCACGCCATTGGCCCGTGTGTAGACGGTGCCGCCGGTTTGGAAATTGAAGATGGTGGACGGCTGAAACGCATTTTTACGGATCAGCCGCTCGATGCTATCGATGATCCAGGGGATATCGCGTACGCACACGATCAGTTTCGACGGCCTCGAATGACCGCCCTGCCCCACGGCGATGAATGAGTTCGGCCCTGTAGAGACCGTTAATGGTTTTGGCGCGGCGTTGTCATAGCTATCACCGACGCTGCCGATTGAAGGTTCGATCCCGGCTTCGGCGAGGCGTTCGGTGTATTTGACCGAGATCTATCGGCTGTCACGGTCGCTGTGGTGGATGAGTTTTCCTCCCCGACGGGGCCGGTGCTGAAACAGGGCCTGTTCCAGGGCATCGAGCACGAAGCTGGTGTGCCCGGTACGGCTGACGCGCCAGCCGACGATGTATCCGGCAAAAACATCAATGCAAAAGCAACGTACGAAAACCCTGCCAGGTGGAGGCATAGGTAAAATTACTCCCCCATAGCTGATTGGAACGAGTTGCCCGGAACTGGCGATTGCCCCGGTCCAGCGGACAGGGAGCGGCCTTGCCGCTGATTGTCGTGCGCACGCGCTTGCTGCGGATAACGCCCCGTACGGACCCGAGCGTGGACTTTTACCACGGCGGTAGCGGCCAGATCCGTTGGCTAGGAGAGCGGGCTGCGCCCAAGACGCCGCCGAAGCCGCGCACCGTCGTGACCGCTTCCGCGCGCAAGGTCGTCATGCTGTCACGCCAGAGTGAAGCGCCACGCCCGGCCCCAGCCGGCACGTCAGAAGACTGGAGCGAGTTTTGATCATGAGCCAAACCCGCGACCACGCGCATCATCGGGCGGCTGGTGCCAACGAACTTCTGTCCGTCCGCATCGGCAACCGTACCTCATGCCCCAACTTACCAATCTCCCGCGCCCAATGGTGACCGCTCGCGCATGCTTCCATCGCAACCAGGCAGAGAGGAAGTTCTGAAAAAAAACGCGAGCAAACGGTCACGTCGCAACTTCTTGCGTAAAACCACCCCCCCCTTCTCATCCGCCCATGCACCTGAAAAACGGACTTCGCCAAGTCAAGCCCAACTGTGCTAATCTCGCCCATGGACGCCTCCTCTTCAGTGGTGATCTAACACCTCCACTTTGGCACATTGATGCCGTCAGGGGGGCGTCCACCCCATCGCTTTTGGGACGCCCCGCATAGGTTCCAAGTGACCGGGTCGGGTCGGGTCGCGCGTAGGAATATCCGCTTGTCCATCCTGCGTTGCCAAGAGCAGACCGTCTGGTTTGTCCCCCTGTTCAGCCGTTCTCGGCGGGCCTGGGTTCAGCAGCGGCTGGAGTCGACCAGACCCGGTCATTCAGCGCGTCTCACGCCAACGTCCGGTCCAGAAAAAAGCTGCCCTTTGAATACGAACGCGCTTGGCTGATTCGTACTCTCTTGACCAGTTTACGCTCACCCGCCGCGTAGCCATCCCGGTAGCATCGTCCAAATCGTTCGTAAGATCGCGACCATTAGCGTTCAGCGCTCGTGCTTGGCAGTTACGCGCCCATCCCGGTCGTTCTCCACCTCCGATGGCGTGCTTGGAAGCAGCCTTCCGTTCAGGTTGCCAAATTCACCAAAGCCTGAGGTTGCGGGGAATCCTGCCAACCTGGTCCTCGTGTCCGAATGCCTTATCGGCCGTCAGCTTCTTGGCCATTTTCCATTCAACGAAGGTTTCTACAACCCAATACGCCCGTACTCCGCCCTCGGCTGTCAGTCATCCATCAGCTATTAAAGACCGTCCACGAAAACGGGGGAACTTCAAAGTTGCCACAGCATCTCGCCTGAGCCATGCATCATATCGGTGTCACATTGATCTCTACAGGCGGTTGTCGTAACCTTGGCAAATAACTAGAGCATTTTCCGTTCGTTCTGGCTCAGGGAAACTACTCTAGGTCTTTGTTTTAGCGTGCAACTCTATCCGATCGAACGATTCCGTTCGATCGGTTGTTGTCCTGGATTCTCTCGAGGACGGTTTCGAGACCGCCAAGCCACTTTATTATCTCGTAATGGGACTTATCAGGGACTAGAATCAGACCGGAATTCCAAAAAAAGAAATGGAGGAGCGATGTCATGGTCACTGCAACACCGAAGACCGGCACAGACAAATCCAGCATGGAGACGATCAACCCGATGGAGGCCATCCAAGCGGGCAGCGGCCAACTTCCGGGCGCTGAGGTCGTCGGCGTGGACAAAATCCGCGACCTGCTGTTCGGCAACCAAATGCAGGACTATGACCGACGCTTCTCGAAACTGGAGGAACGGTTCCATCAGCGCTTCAAGGAGATCGAGGCCGATACGGCACGAAATCTCAGCGCCTTCGAGTCAAATGCCAAGAAGCAAATAGACTCTCTCGCCAATCAACTACGGGAAGAGAAGGACGTTCGCTCGGACGCCGACAAGGAAACAGATCGGACGCTGCGTGAGCAACATCAAAGCCTGGAGAAGCGTCTCCGGTCGATATCGGACCAATTGAACCAGTTGGAACGCGACACGGCCGACCGCTTGACCCAGGAAGCCCAGGCGCTCCGCGATGAAATCAAGCGCCGAAATGAGGATACCCAGCACACGCTCGAGAAAATGTTTGCCGAATTGGGCAACGTCAAAACCGACCGAAACCTGCTCGCTGGGCTGTTCGTCGAGGTTGCCAAGTGCCTGAACCAGGATGTCGGCCCGAAAGGTGCGGGCAACGGTGCCGGCGCGACACGTGGTTGGCCCCCGGCCTGATCGCCACGGCGCGGTGAGCGCATCCCCCGACATACTCGAGCAGCTGCTTCACCCGGTCTCCGGTGACACAGGGATCGACCGAAAGGCACTCGCGGAGCTGTTGCTCGAAGCTGCCCGGAGCATGAAGCCCGATATCGACACGCCGTCTGAAGGACTGCTTCGGGCTGATCCGCGGCTCGCGCAGTTGCGCATGGTCCTCCTCGGGCCGGAGATCGAGGCACTGTCGCGGCTGGAGGATCCGGCGCAATTCGCCGCGGCGGTCGGACGCGTTCTGCCGTCTGCCGTCGCGCATGCCTCGGGCGACGGACAGCTTGGCCTGGCGTTGGCGCCGGCCCTGGAAAAGGCCACGCAGAGTTCGATCCGCAGCAATCCGCGGACGCTGGTGAATATCCTGTACCCGCTGATCGTGCCGGCCATCAGCAAGTCGATCGGCGAGACGATCGACAAGACATTCCAGTCGCTTAATGAGAGCCTGAAACATAGCCTGACCTGGCGTGGGCTGCGGTGGCGCCTGGAGGCTTGGCGCTCCGGCCAATCGTTTGCAGCAGTCGTTCTGAAACACACGCTCGTCTATCAGGTCGAACACGTGTTCCTGATCCATCGCCACACCGGGCTGCTGATGTCCCATGTGGCGGCCGAGAACGCGGAAAGCCAGGATCCGCAGATTGTGTCGGCGATGCTTGTGGCGATCCAGGACTTCGTCCGGGATTCCTTTCACGGCGCCGAGCAACAGGGATTGGACGCATTGCGTTTGGGCGAGCTTCGCCTGTGGTCGGAAGCAGGGCCATTCGCGACGCTGGTGGCGGTGATCCGTGGCAATCCGCCGGAAGACCTGCATGAAGTGCTGACGATCACGCTGTCGCGGATTCACAGCGAATACAACCTGCTGCTGGAGACCTTCGACGGCGACAGTACGGGCCTGGAGGGCGTCGAGGCCGATCTGACGACGTGCGTGGCACAGCGCCAGCAGGCCCCCTTACAAGCGCGAACCGGCTTTCCCTGGCTGGTGGCCCTGACCGTGCTGGTGGTCCTTCTGCTCGTTGCCGCGTGGGGTATCCACTGGTGGTTGGGCGAGCGGCGCTGGGACGACTATGTCGCACGGCTACAGGCCCAGCCAGGTATCGTGATCATCGAAACCGGGCAGCACGACGGAAAGTACCTGATTGAAGGGCTTCGCGATCCGCTCGCGGCCGATCCAGAAGCCTTGTTGCGCGCGGCAGGTTTGGTCCCGGGACAGGTTGCTTTCCGCTGGGTGCCGTATGAGGGGCTTGATGCGCCGATCGTCCTGAAGCGACTGGTCGCGTCGCTCGCTCCGCCGGCGGGCGTGACACTCACGATCAATGGCAACCGCATCGTCGCCAACGGGTCGGCATCGTCGGCCTGGCTGGACCGAGCCCGCCTCGCCGCCGAGACGATGCCGGCCGGTGCGCCCGTTTTCGATCTGTCGGCGGTGACGAACGCAGATGCCGCTCGGGACGCCCATTGGGCGGACTACGTCGGCTTGCTTCGCGACCAGCCGGGTATCGTCATCACCGAGGCTGGGCAGCGTGACGGCAGGTTCGTGATCAGCGGCCTGCGCGATCCGCTGGCGGCCAATCCCCTGAATATGCTGAGTGAAGCAGGACTCAATCCCTTGCTGGTCACGTCGCATTGGGCGCCGTACGAGTCCCTTGATCCGACGATCGTTCTGAAGCGATTGCAGAAATCGCTTGATCCGCCGGCCAGCGTCGCTTTGATGGTTGAGGGCGACACAATCGCGGCGATCGGTTCGGCACCGTCCCTGTGGCTGGAACGTGCCCGCATGGTGGCCCGGCTGCTGCCGAGCGGAGCGCCCAGGCTGGATCTATCTCAGGTACGAAATGTCACAGACCCAGAGCTCGTCAAGCTGAGTGATACGATCCAGGCAACCGTCATCCGCTTCGATTACAATCAGCCGCTGCCTGCGGCGGGGCAGGATGAAACGCTGGATCAGCTGGCAAGCGAGTTGAACAGGCTCGCCTCGCTGGCGGCCACTTGGCACTTCACGATACAAGTCATGGTGACGGGGCACGCGGATGCGTCGGGTACGGGGGCGTTCAATCTGTCGCTAAGTCTGGCGCGGGCAGAAGCGGTGATCGCGTTGCTGAATAAACACGGCGTCGACCCGGAAATGCTTGGGCTGCGCGGCGCCGGTGCCCTCGAGCCGCTGGAGAACAAAGGAGCGCCCGAAACCGCGCGTTCGGGCGACCGGCGGGTTTCTTTCACGATCGAAATGCAAGCGCAATCGTGAGCGGGACGCTGCAGAAAAAGATATGCATGATCGGCGCCTTCTCGGTGGGCAAGACCAGCCTTGTGAAGCGCTATGTCCAGAGCGTTTTTTCCGAGACCTATCTCACCACGGTTGGGGTCAAGATCGACAAAAAGGCCTTGGACGTGTCAGGCCGGACAGTGAACCTCATTCTTTGGGACGTCGCGGGAGAGGATGACATTTCCTCACTGCGGATGAGTTACCTGCGCGGCGCGGCGGGATATGTACTGGTCGCTGACGGCACCCGGCCGTCCACCGTGGATGTCGCGCTTTCACTGCGCGAGCGGGTCACAACAGAGTATGGACCATTGCCGTTTGTGCTGCTGCTGAACAAGTACGACCTGACGGACCAGTGGGAGATCAGCGACGCGGCCCTGGCCGGTCTTCGCGACAGCGGCTGGTGGGCGCGCCCGACCAGTGCGCGCACGGGTGAAGGCGTCGAGGAGGCGTTCCGGCATCTCGCCGTCAGCCTTGCATCCTGAGTGATGAAAAATCTGCCGAGGGTCCTGGCCGATCGTCTGCAGGCTTTGATGTATGATGAACGCTCGGTTGCGTATCTGCGGATCGACGCCGATCTGAAGCTTTCCGACACCGGCGGGCATCTGGCGCATTACGGGCTAACGGGCCTGTGCCTGAACGAACCGGCGTTGGAGCAATTATACTTTCTTGAAGGGCTGGTGCCGCTGGCCGAAACGCCGCTGCTCGTGCCGTCGATCGAATTGCTGGGCGGACGCGCGGCCGATCTTCATCTGCATCTCGACGGCGGCACTGTCTGGGTGCTGCTGGTTGACGTGACCGCGGATCGCGATGCGGCGAGACGCATGCAGCAAAAAGCCTATGACATGACGTTGCTTGAGGAGAAGGAGGCGCTGCTGAACCGCCGGCTCGAAGCGGCCCATGCGGCGTTGACGGAAGCGCATCGCGAATTAGTGGCATCGCGGGAGCTCATCAGGCTGGAGCTGGAGCGCAAGCACGCCGAGCTTTCCGAGGCGCGGACGCTGCAGCTTGCTTTGGCGCCCCCCGCGTTCCAGGGCGTGGTCGGGCGGTGCGGTGTGTCGGTCGATGTTGTGCTTGAGCCCGCGAAGGAAGTTGGCGGCGATCTGGTCGACTACTTCTGTATCGGCGATGGGCTTCTCGTGTTGCTGCTTGGAGATGTTGCCAACAAAGGCGCCGGCGCGGCACTGATGATGGCGCGCACCCACGCTTTATTCAGGGGCCTGATGGTCCATCCGGAGGCGCCTCGGCTGTTCAGGGCGCCGGAGGAGGCCACGCGCATCGTCAATGCGACGCTGGCGGCGGGCAATTCCGGATGCATGTTCGTCACGCTCCTGGTGGCTACGTTCGACGGATACCTGAACCGGCTGGTCTATACCCGAGCTGGTCACGTGCCACCGTTTCTACGCCGCGCCGACGGGGTGGTTGAGCGGCTGAACGAAGCGGGCGGCCCGCCCCTGGGGCTCGTGGAGGGCGCGGTGTACCGCTCGGCCACAGTGAATCTTGGGTCGGGCGACGAACTGCTGATTGTCACGGATGGAATCACGGAGGCCATGGACCCATCGCTCCGCCTGTTCGGCGAGGCGCGGATCGCCGATGCGATCGCTCATCGCAGCGAGATCGGATTGCTGGAGCGGTTGCTGGGCAAGGTGCGGGCATTCGAGGCCGGCGGCGCGCAATCCGATGACATCGCAGCTATTTTGTTGACGGTGGCCGCGCCGCCGGAGCGATAGGGCAAGCGAAAGGAAGGCTACTTTTTGTGAACAAAAAGTAGCAAAAAAACTTTATTTATGCTGGGCCATGGGCGTTGTCGGTGCAACGCCCATGGCCCAGCATAGCAAAAGTTTTTGCGCCGCTTTTTTCAAAAAGCGGCTACTTTCAGTGGTCGAATCGCAGATGAACCTCTGGCATCCCATTCACAATCCGGCTTGTCACGCGGCTGGCCAGGTGCCCGATCAGGTATCCGGCCATGCGCGCAGCGGCTGTATCGTCCGTCACAAGCTCTTCTTTCGTGGGTGGTTTGGCTGACAGGATCAGGGGGGCGCCGTGCCAGGAGATCCGAGCGTCGAGTTGTAGTTCATTGAATCCCAGCGTCAGGCAGCCGGGGCCGTTGGCGAGTTCAGCGTCAACCAGCGTGTCGAGGCATTCCGCAATCGGCCCCTTTGCCCGTTCGATCACATCGCGCCGGGCCCCCCAGGCGGCACCCGCTCGGGTGATGAATTTGGCGACATCTTCGTCAGGCAAACCGCCCTTGGGTATTTGCAGCTCGACTTGCTGGCGTATGCCCAGGCGCAGGACCGGGTTGAGCAGTATCGCCACGAGGGCCGAGGCCAGGAGGGGTGAGGCAACCACAGGCGTCATCCAGTCCGGCAATATGGCGCCGGCCTGGACCAAGGCGGGCGTCGCCACGGCGAAAGCGAACGCGATTCCCAATGTAAACGTCTTGCGCATGTCGAGTAGCCGCGAACTCATGATCGTAACGCCACTGACCATCAACGAACACGAAAGAAACACCAGAACGGCGCCCACGACAGGTTGCGGTATCGTGAGCATCAGAAGCGAGAATCGCGGCACAAGCGACATAATCAAGAACCCCGCTGCCGCCGCGTAGCCGATGGTCCGGCTGGTGGCCCGAGCGGCTGCGGTGAGGCTGACGCTGGAGCCGCTCACGGAGACACCGCCGCCGCCAATGAGTGCGGAAACGACGACCCCCAGACCGTCCGCGAGCAGGCCGCGCGACAAACCGCCCAGATCCTGCCGGTGCCAATCGGCATCGTTCAGCTTTTGCGCGGCCGTCATCGCACCCATCGAGTTGAGCGTGATCGCGATCCCGGTGATCAGCGCGGGCAACAATAGCGGTCGTTCGAAAGACGGAAACGTCGCGGCGACGGTCGGCAGGCGCACCAGCGGGGCCTGTGT
The DNA here is from genome assembly GCF_036489515.1 of Acidocella sp. Taxonomy (GTDB): domain Bacteria; phylum Pseudomonadota; class Alphaproteobacteria; order Acetobacterales; family Acetobacteraceae; genus Acidocella. Next base: position 3,395 of record NZ_DASXFO010000035.1, on the reverse strand, counting down.
CAGCGCGTGAAGCGGGGCCGCGTCGACCAGGCCGAGCGCGATGCTTGCCATGTAGCCGCCGACCAGACCAATGCAAGCGCCGAACTTACCGATTGGGCCGCGCGCCCAAACGGTGAAACCGACCATCACCGTCAGGGTGCCAGCCGAGACCAGAAGCGAGCGTAGCCAAAAGACGCCATGGCCCATGGTGACGCCGGCGACCACATTGTTCATACCTGTCTGAGCGACGCTGAGACCGGTCACCAACACCACCAGCCCCGACAGCTCCGCCGGGAGCAAGCCACGCAGGACACGGAATAAGCGTGACAGCACGATTTCCACCAGAGCCGCGACCAAAAGAAAGCCCGACACCATCGGCAGGCCGCCTGCCCGTACCGCGATCAGGCAGCCTGGGAGCCAATTGCTGGCGGAAATGGGCGTGATCAGCAGGCCGGAGCCGACCGGGCCCCAACGCCGGATTTGCAACAATGTGGCAACGCCGAGTGCGAATGTGGTAACGGAAATGAAATTGGTGGCCTGTTCAAGCGGTAGGTGCGCAGCCCGGGTCAGCAGCACCGGGGCGAGGAGGAAGATCGACAGCACCATCACCTGCTGGGTTGAGAGCATCAACAGCACCGGCGTCGGTGGCCTGTCCTCCGTACCGTAGGTGATTGTGTCGGGTTTGCGCACGCGTCCCCCACCGTCTTTTGACCGTCTCGCCGCTATGTCGCGGATATTGGGATGGCTATTAACGATTAACCAACCGAAACATAAGCTAGCAAATAACGGAAACATAAACTAGTAAAGAACAGAAACGGCATGGACGTTTCCGTGATCAGGCAAGAGTCAACGCTGACGGTCGTAAATGCCCGGGCAGAGTTTGCGCGTGCGGCGACTTGGCTGCACGATTTCAGCGCTGGCATGGGCCTCCCGAATGATTTGGCCTCAAGACTGCTGGTCGTGCTCGACGAGGTGCTGAGCAACGTCGTGAACCATGCCCTGGCGGGCGCGGTGGAGGGCAGCCGGGAGATCCGCTTGCGTATCAGGCTGCGGCCGGAAGCGGTGGAATTGGAAATTGTCGATGACGGGCCAGTTTTCGATCCCACTTTCGCCCCCGGGACGAGGGCGGACCGGCAACTGGGGGGCGCCGGCTTGCTGTTCGTGCGCTCGTTGATGGATGAGGTTCGGTTTATCCGCCAAGGGGATCGGAATTGCCTGACGCTCTGCAAGAAACTGGCCCCTATGCGTTGAGATGGAGGTTGAGCGATGGAGATACTGGAAGCGCGGACCGGGGACATGGCGGTCGTGCATGTCGTCGGTCAAGTCAACAGCGGTAATGCCCCGGAACTCGATGAGCGCTTGAAACAACTGGTCGGGGCGGGCTGCCGAGGGATCGTGATCGATCTGGCGCGCCTGGACCATATGACGAGTGCCGGGTTCCGCTGTCTGCTCCGTGTGGACAGGCAAGTTCAGGGGGTGGCAGGGAAACTTGTCCTGTGCGGCCTGCAGGGATTGACGTTGGAGCTGTTCGAGGTCGGCGGATTTCTTGAGATGCTGACGATTGCCGCGACACGCGAAGAGGCGATGCGACAAGCCACTGTCAACTGAAGTTGGTGTTCTCGGCTAAACCGCTTTGCAGAGAAGGATGTTCAGGCGATGGATATGCAAGTCTCCGCGATCTCCTGGGATGCCGTCAGGGTTGTGCTCGATGGCCGCCTCGACATCGCAGGTTCGGCGAAGATCGACATTCCCTTTAACGTGGCGGCGGGCACCAACCGCCATGTCATCGTCGATATGTCGGCCGTCACGTTCATCGCCTCGATCGGCATCCGTACCCTGGTGATCGGCGCTAAGACCGTGCAGCGCCGCGGCGGTAAGTTGCTGCTGCTCAGCCCTCAGCCCGATGTTGAGCAGGTCCTTGAAACGATCGGCGTAACCGATCTCCTGCCGATCGTACGCGACGAAGCGGAGGCGATAACGGCGATCCGAAGCTGACGCGGCGCTATGGGTCATTTGACGCTGTACCAGGCGTGGCGGGAGATAGGACGTTTCGGCGAATGGTTTGACCTGGAGGAGCGGGCGTTGGCAATCCCCGCTAAGCTTGCCCACGCGGTACGACTGTGCCTGGAGGAGGCGGTCGACAATTTGATCAACTACACTTCGACAACCGCCGAGGGGCCCCGGATCGACATCGAGTTGGGCCGGCAGGGCGACACCCTTGTCGCGGTGGTCAGGGATTATGGGCCGCCGTTCGACCCGCGCACCGTACCGGCGTTCTCGCCGGCGAAGGATCTGGAAACGATGCAGCCAGGTGGCTGGGGGGTCCATTTGATTCGCTCGTATGCCACTGAAATCGATTACGCCACGGGAGCGGATGGCAACCGGTTGACGCTTCGGTTCACGGGATCTGTCGGCCCTGCGGTATAGCAATAGTCTTATCACCCACAGTGACATGTGCAGTGCCTGCGTTAAAGCGGACCAATTTCAAGATTTGTTTTTGGCAAGTTTTCCTGATTTTGAGGAGGAGCGTTTGCTCTGAAGGGGACGGGTTTTCGGTTGAGCTGATTGTTTCTGAATTAAAACATATTAAGCTTGGCCTGCTGGTGGCGGATACGATCCGGCACGTGGGCGACCGCTTTTCTTGGTGGTAGCCTGAAAACGACCGGTCCGCTTCCCGCCCGCCCTGTCCGTTTAGGGAAGCGCCGCTGGCACTCTGGCTATGACCGGTGTTGGCCGGGTAGCTGCCATTCGAGGGTCAGCATTTTATGTTCGGATTGGTTCGCAGAAAATGCTCTAGTTTATTGTTTTTGCGAGTAATTTTATCCGATCATATGATACCGTATGATCGGATTTTGCTCTAGATCCGCAGGAATTTCTCAGCAATCACGTGGAGATGTATATCTTTCTATTTAGCGCCTATAACCTGACGCCCCGTGACCTTGCTCCCCCAGTTGCCCCGTGCCGGGGGTTTCGCTAGATTCCAGGCACGAAGTTGGAGTTTTTGAATGACCGAGACTTTGCCTCCCGCTCCTCTTGATCTTTCGGTGTTCGATAATTTGGAGCCGCCGCCGGTTACCGCCCAGGCGGTTGCTGTGCAGGCGCCGGCCGGGCTATCGGCAGTGGCCGATGACAGTCTGGCGCCGCAGCCGCGCCCGGAGCGGCTGGTGGAGGTTGCGAATCTTTCGCCGGAGGATCTCGCGGCAGGACAGGCTGAGGCGGCAAAAATAGATTTTTCGCAGACCGCGACGATGCTGGCGCATGGCGAGGGCGTGCTGGCCAATATTGCCGCCGCCTCGCGGCAGTTGCTCACCGGTGTGCGGCTGGGCGATGCGGGGGAGGCTGGACGCATTGCCGCCTCGGTCATTGACGGCATAAAAATCCTGCGAATTCAGGATTTGCAGGCGGAATCCGCCGGC